>NZ_JANAVE010000004.1:0-366791 GCF_024213315.1 Paenibacillus sp. A3M_27_13 | reverse complement strand
TTGGGGATTAGCCAAGCGGTAAGGCAACGGACTTTGACTCCGTCATGCATAGGTTCAAATCCTATATCCCCAGCCATCTTTATGCGGACGTGGCTCAGCGGTAGAGCATCGCCTTGCCAAGGCGAGGGTCGCGGGTTCGATTCCCGTCGTCCGCTTTGTTACACTCTGGCGCCATAGCCAAGTGGTAAGGCAAAGCTCTGCAAAAGCTTTATTCCCCAGTTCAAATCTGGGTGGCGCCTCCATAATTGAATATGCCGGCGTGGCGGAATGGCAGACGCGCTCGACTCAAAATCGAGTGGGAAACCGTGGAGGTTCGAGTCCTCTCGCCGGTATTAACTAAAAGAGTTCATTAGAGATAATCTCTAGTGGGCTTTTTTTATTTGAGCTTTAGTACCCCACTCATTGCTTGAGCTGAAGACACCTTTGAGTTGTATTCAAAATGCGAATAAATATTTGCCGTTGTTGCATAATCGCTGTGGCCTAACCATTCCTGAACTTCTTTCATGCTTACCCCTAATACATCTACATAAATATACTCCAGGTATTCAAGACAATAAGAATTGTCAGAAGATAAGCGATAGGATTCCTGTTATTCCTTCATACGAATCAGAAGCTCATAGAACGTGTCCACCAGTGGCAGTATACGGCGACTGGCTTTATTCTTGGTTCGGTCCTTTTCAATTTCAATATATCTACCATTCAAATTGCCCGATGTGGCGGTATGTTTAATATTAATAGTCCAATTCAATAAATCAATAGCCGACCATTTTAATCCTACGACCTCGCTTCGGCTTAGCCCATAAAAGGCAGCCAGGATAACGAAAAGTTCAATTCTTTCGCCTCGAATTACTGCGAGGAGTTGATTCAGCTCCTCGGCATTGTAGAAGCTCACGACGTAATTGTTCTTTTTTGGGCTTTCAACTAAGTCAGGGAGATTCGCCACAATCAGCTTTATTTTCACGGCATACTGAAGGGCTCTGCAAATGTTCGCGTGGTAATGAATAACGGTATTGGCGCTGACACCTTGCACATTCATTTCATGGGTATACAAGGTCTGAAAATCCTCTGTAGTTAAATCATCAAGCAATACATCCCTTTCTCTCGGAAAAAGGATCTACGCGGCCTTTTACAGTGTCGGAATAGGAGATATAGGAGATAAGCCCGATACTGTTTTTCATCATCTCTAGCCATTGAAGCATAAAGTCTGCGAACAGCCTTTTGCTATTACCGGATGGAGTAGCCGCTTTTACTCTTACAGCATATCTTCGTTTTCAACCGCGAGTGCTTGTCCTTCCATATGATAATTCTTCCTGGCTTCCTGAAGCAAGATTTCGGCTCTTTTCTTGGTTCCTTTTATCATAAGCCCCTTAGGGATCCATTTTGGTTATCGTTTACCATTCTCATCTTTACAGTTAGGCGGATGTCCCGTTGCGCTTTCTCCTCTTCCAACAACTCCAGAGGGTGAACCCGATCCTTTTTCAAATACCGGTTGAGCTTCGGAATGGATTTGCTACAAAAGTGGTAGCTGAATCCGCCGATGGATTGCTTTAGCGCCCAGAAGGTGCATTTATTTTGAACCGGGCGGTATAAAGTTCGATGATCTAGGTCGCCTCCAGTGTCAGATCGGTGCTGGCTAGAATGGAGCATCGCCTGTTCGGATTCACCAGCAAAAACCACAGTTTTTGGTATACTCTTTGGCCCCATAACATATCCAGACACAGGTAACTGACGGATTATTCATTGCCATACATGCTCACGATAGCGTACCCAAACGCTGCGGTACGGCTTTAAAACAGCTCGGTCAAGCACCACCTTTGTCCTCTTTTTACGGTAGCGACCCCGGTCTGTGGCAGGTGTACCATGACGTTCATAGGCAACGGTATTGGACTTGGCTTCGGTTACCATATCCATCCGGGTGCTGCCGAATTGATCAGAGGTAGGCAAAACCATTTCCGGGACGTGCCCTAGTCAAAACACAGCATGAGGCCGATGACAATGACAACAAACCCATGAAAAGCGCCTCCAAAATTGCGTCACATTTAACACAATTGATATTGATAATCAATATCAATTGTGTTAATATAATTTTGTTCACTAGTGAACAAAAAATAATCTAATGGTGACACTGAACTTGGTCTGCAACTACTACAAGAGAGGGGAGATTGGGAAATTGGAGTTTCAAAATCATTTTAAAGGTCATCTTTACGAGCAATATATTAAAATGCTACATCTGAATGAGCTGTATACTGAACAAGAATTTAACTCGTTTCGGCAACAGGCCAGAAAGTACCAGATTGACATGCTCTCCAACAATATTACTAGTGTACACGTTATTGATTGCATTGGTGATTATGAACCGATAAATCATACCGGGATTGTGGAGAAGATGGGGTTGTCCAAAGCTAGCATTACTAAAATTAGTGCAAAGCTGCTGGAAATGGGCTTCATTATGAGAAGTCAACTGAACAGCAATCGTAAGGAGATTTACTTTAGTTTAACGGATAAGGGAAGACACGTTTATCATTTGCATAAAGAACTGCACAAAGAAAAAGAAGAAAGGTTTTACCAATTCATTGAATCCTATTCAGAGGTTGAGCTGCAGACTATTGGAAAATTTATGAGTGATTTGGTGGCGCGTGCCGAAGAATACTCCGAAGGGAAGTTTACGATAAATGACGACATTAAGGATTGAGGAATTAAGATCCAAGATTGAAGGGAAAGAAATTTTAAAAGGGCTCACACTGGAGATTCATGGCGGAGAGATTCATGCGATTATGGGGCCTAATGGGACGGGAAAAAGTACATTGGCTTCAGCTTTAATGGGCCATCCCAAATATGAGGTTACTGGCGGTAAGGTGACGCTGGACAATGAAGACCTTCTGGAGATGGAGGTGGATGAGCGTGCCCAGGCAGGCTTGTTCCTCGCTATGCAATACCCAAGTGAAATTGCTGGCGTGACCAACTCGGACTTTCTCAGAAGTGCCATCAATGCACGGCGTGAAGAAGGCGATGAGATATCCTTAATCCGTTTTATCCGTGAAATGGAGAGCAAAATGAAGGGGCTGGAGATGAACCCGGAATTTGTGCATCGTTATTTGAATGAGGGATTCTCTGGCGGTGAAAAAAAGCGGAATGAGATTTTGCAAATGATGCTACTTGAACCCAAGTTTGTGATCCTGGATGAAGTGGACTCAGGGCTTGATATTGATGCACTGCGTATTGTGGCCAATGGCGTAAATGAGATGCGCAGCCCGGATAGAGGCTTTTTAATCATCACCCATTATCAACGACTGTTGAATTATATTACCCCGGATTTTGTGCATGTCATGATGCAAGGCCGGATAGTTAAATCTGGCGGTCCGGAGCTTGCCCACCGTTTGGAGGCTGAAGGGTACGATTGGGTGAAGGAGGAACTTGGGATTACGGATGAGACGGTAAGGGAAGCTTAAAAGCCGGAGAGGAGGAACAGCACGTGGATATACAAGCTAGAGTTTCAATGAATGTGGACGATTTACGCGCATGGTCAAGCGCTAAGGATGAACCTCGTTGGCTGATTGAACGCCGCGTTCACGCACTCGAACTGGCAGGGACGCTGGAGTTGCCTAAAGTGGAGAAAATCAATCTCGAAAAATGGGATATCTACGAAAGTGGAGATTACAAGGCTGAGAATGCGTGGTCTAGTTTGGAGGAAGCGCCGGAGGTTGTTCGAGGTTTGGTTGCTTCTCCGGTGAAAGGCGGACTAATCGTTCAGTTCAACTCGGATGTAGTGTATACGAAATTGTCCGAGAGCTTAGCCGCCCAGGGAGTCATTTTAACGGATCTGCATACTGCGGCAAAAGAGCATGAGGAGCTGGTTCAACGTTATCTCTTTCAGGCAGTAAAGCCAGAAGAACATCGTTTATCTGCTGCACACAGTGCCTTATGGAGTGGTGGCGTTTTTCTATATGTCCCAGACGGTGTAGAGGTTGAAGCACCTATTCAAGCGATCTTTCTTAACGATACAAGCGGTGTGTGTTTTGCTCCTCACGTCTTAATTGTGGCAGGGAGCAACAGCAAGATCACTTATGTGGATAATTGTGTATCGAGTGGTGATGATGTCAAGGTATTGCATAACGGTGTGACGGAGGTCTTCGCGGGAGCGGGCTCAAAGGTGCAAGTAGCTTCGGTTCATCAGCTTGCTGCAACTACAACAGATTTCACCCAGCGACGGGCGGTCGTTCTTGCTGATGGGGGTGTGGAATGGATTATTGGTGAGATGAACAATGGTTATACCGCCAGCGATACCAAGACTTTGCTACAAGGCAACGGGGCGGTCTCCGACAATAAGGTGATTGCTATTGGCACGGGCAATCAAAAATCGAGCTATACAACTCAAGCTCAGCATTTTGGCAGAAGCTCGGTAAGCCAGATGATTACGCGTGCAGTCATGCTTGAAGAAGCTATGGCCATTATCAACGGCATTACAAAGATTGAAAAAGGCGCAACCCATTGTGATGGTCAGCAAACAGAACGCGTGCTTATGCTAAGTCCTAAAGCTCGCGGCGATGCCAATCCGATCCTGCTGATAGATGAGGATGATGTAACCGCGGGTCATGCTGCATCCGTGGGGCAAGTAAATGCAGAGCAAATCTATTATCTGATGTCGCGCGGGATATCACGGAGTGAAGCCGAACATCTTGTTATTTTCGGATTTCTCGCTCCTGTCATTTCGGAGATCCCGCTGGAAGGTGTTCGCAGTCGCCTAAAAGATTTAGTGGAAAGCAAGCTCGGCAGATCATAGCAAATCAAAATGAATCTTGAAAGGTTAAAAAGGAGTGATACTAATGGCTAAAAAAGCACCAGATATGGGCGAATATAAATATGGGTTTCGCGACAAGCACCAGTCTATTTTTCAATCTGGAAAAGGTCTGACGGAAGAGATTGTCCGGGAAATTTCCCGGATCAAGGAAGAGCCGGAGTGGATGCTCAATTTTCGGTTGAAAGCTTTGAATCAATTCTACAAAATGCCGATGCCTGAATGGGGAGCGGATTTGACCGGGCTAAATCTTGATGACATCCAGTATTACGTTCGCCCTTCTGAAAAACAGGGAAAGACCTGGGAGGAGGTTCCTTCCGAGATCAAAGCAACCTTTGACAAGCTGGGAATCCCTGAAGCGGAGCAAAAGTTCCTGGCGGGCGTATCCGCTCAATATGAGTCGGAAGTAGTTTATCACAGCATGCGGAAAGAACTGGAGGATCAGGGCGTTATTTTCCTTGATACGGATAGTGCATTAAGGCAATACCCCGAAGTGTTTAAGCAACATTTTGGGACGATCATCCCTCCTGCCGACAATAAATTTGCGGCGCTTAATAGTGCAGTTTGGTCAGGCGGTAGCTTTGTATACATTCCGAAGGGTGTTCAGTGCGAGGTTCCTATACAAGGTTATTTCCGTATTAATTCTGAAAATATGGGTCAATTCGAGCGGACATTAATTATTGCCGAAGAGGGCAGCTTTGTCCATTATGTTGAAGGATGTACAGCACCTATTTATAGTACCAGTTCTCTGCATAGTGGAGTTATTGAAATTATTTGCCGGAAAGATTCCCGTGTCCGTTACACGACCATTCAGAATTGGGCTCCTAATATCTACAACTTGGTAACCCAAAGGGCTGTGGCAGAAGAAAATGCCACAATGGAATGGGTGGACGGCAACATCGGCTCCAAGGTAACAATGAAGTATCCGGCAGTATTATTGAAAGGACGAGGAGCCAAGGGGTCCATCCTGTCTATTGCCGTAGCCGGTAAAGATCAGCATCAAGATGCTGGCGCGAAGGTAATTCACCTTGCTCCCGAGACAACATCTACGATTATATCCAAATCCATCAGCAAGCAGGGCGGAAAAGTAAACTACCGAGGGTTGTCCAGCTTCAGCCGCGATTCCGCAGGGTCCAAGTCCAATATTAAGTGCGATACGTTGATATTGGACAACATGTCAACATCAGATACGATTCCGTACAATGAAATTAAAAACGATCAGATTACTTTGGAGCACGAGGCAACAGTATCCAAAGTGTCCGAGGAACAATTGTTTTACTTAATGAGCCGCGGGCTTACAGAACAAGATGCTACACAAATGATTGTAATGGGCTTTATTGAACCGTTTACCAAAGAATTGCCAATGGAATATGCCGTTGAAATGAATCGGTTGATTCAATTTGAGATGGAAGGAAGCATCGGTTGATTCATTAATTTAATAGATCAAACCTTTATCATTCTTTAAAGAGGTGCTAGTAATGAAAAAAAAAAATTCGGACGATTCAGAACTAGCTCAAATTACCCGAGAGATACGAAAACTTCAGTTCTGCTTCAATATGCTGTCAGGATTGAGCGCAAGTTGTGGTGTGATGATACCTTTAGACTCTATTCATACGCTTATAAGGGAACTTTCGGATCAAGAGGTCACTCTTAGGCAAAAAGCAAAGGATCACTCAGACGATCTAGGGTGAAAAAAGGTCTGAATTGACGGTCGGTAAAAAAATGGGAGGATTTGACATAATGGATGAAAATGGAGTTTTATTCGATGAAGTATCGGAAGTTCTTCTCAAACTACGTCCTTTCTTACTGCGTGACGGTGGAGATGCTGAACTGGTCGAAGTTGAGAACGGTATAGCAAAATTAAGATTTTTGGGAGCTTGCAATGGTTGCCCAAGTGCTACGATTACGTTAAAGGTTGCTATTGAGCGCGCAATTCTTGAGGAAATTGATGATATTAAAGAAGTTGTACAAGTATTCTAAATTCCTTGATACTGAGCAACTGAGTTAGTCCTGTCGCAGACCATAGCTACGGAAGTTGATCCCGCTGCTCAATACCAAAGTACATCGACAGATTACCTTGCGGGTCGAAATCGACGAGCAGCGCTTATTTTCCTTCATTAAACAAGGTATTATCAAGATTGTATTCGGTATCGAGTGGGAAACCGTGGAGGTTCGAGTCCTCTCGCCGGTATACACAAAAGGGTGATAAAATGCTTAAAGGCATTTTATCATCCTTTTTATTATATATTCATGATTTTGGCAACAAGGTTAACATGGATTTGACCAGCGCTTTGATCTTATCGTAAGATGATGGTACTGAAAAAACTTTTCTAGTTTACTGAGCGCGAAAGAAATGAGGACGAATATGCAGGAAAGAATTTTGGAGGCTTTTGTAGAGGAAGTTCATGAAAATGGTTTGAAATTTACGATGGATGATCTTGCGAAAAGACTCGCCATTAGTAAGCGTACGTTGTATGAACATTTTTCGTCTAAGACGCTTATTTTAGAAACACTTATTGAGCGTACTAATGATGATATGATTCGTAAAACTGAGCAAATTATCGAAAATAATGAGTTATCTTTGTTAGACAAGATTAAGCAGTCGATTAGGGTCATGCCTCTGTATTATAAGTTTTACGATTTAAGAATATTGGACCAGATGAAAAAGTATTATCCTGAGCAATGGAAAAGGGTGCATGCCGATTTAAATGACTGGTCTCCGATTAGAACATTAATTCAGGAAGGCATTCGAGAAGGAATAATAGTGAACAAAAATGAGGCTCTGATCATGAAGCTTATTATTGAATCTGTAAATTTAACGCTTGATCAGCGTTTCTTTCTGGATAACAGTGTGACGGTAGAGGAAGCAACTTATTCTATTGTAGATATTCTGTTGTTCGGATTGGTCGAAAAATAAAAAAATAGCCTCAACAATATGCTGCATATTTGAAGAGGCCATTTTTGTATATGAAAACTAAGAAAACAATTTTAGTTTCAATTGTTTTTGAAAAATAATAAGGTTTATCTAATATTAAATAAAGAGATACGGAAAAGGAAGGGTGGAAATATGTCTATACTCACAAGAAATCGAGGAGCAATGCTGTTATTGATGCTTAACATTTTTTTGGCATTCATGGGGATTGGCTTAGTTGTCCCTGTGTTACCTAAGTTTATAAGTGAGCTAGGGATGAATGGTTCCTCGATGGGGCTGATGGTTGCAGCTTTTGCGTTGACACAGCTTTTGTTATCACCATTGTCAGGAAAGTTGTCTGATCGTTATGGACGTAAAAAGTTGATTGTTTCTGGGATGTTCATCTTCATGTTATCAGAGCTTGTTTTTGGACTGGCAAATTCCATTCCTACCCTGTTCATAGCACGAATCATGGGTGGAGCAGGGGCAGCATTGCTTACTCCTTCTATTATGGCCTATGTCGCTGATGTGACCTCGTTTGAGGAAAGAGGCAAGGGAATGGGAATGATCAATGCAGCGATCAACACAGGCTTCATAATAGGACCAGGGATTGGCGGTTTGCTTGCCACATATGGAATACGCATTCCCTTCTTTGCGGCAGCAGGAGCTGCGGGAATAGCGGCTATCTTGTCTCTGTTAGTGCTGCCTGAGTCTTTAAGCAAGGAAAAGCAACAATTTAATAGAGAGCTTCCACGTCAAAAAGAAAATCTTTTGCAGCAATTTGCCAAGTCATATCAATCTCCATATTTCATGGGTTTACTCATTGTATTTGTCGTTGCTTTTGGGTTAGCGAACTTTGAAACAGTGTTTGGACTGTTTGTTGACCATAAATATGGTTTTACACCAATGGATATTGCCATCATTATAACGACAGGCTCCATTATGGGAGCAGTTGTCCAAGCAACTATATTTGGATGGATCATTAATCGTTTTGGAGAGAAAAAAGTAATTCACCTCTGTTTGGCTATTGGGGGCGTTTTCATTTTTCTAACCCTATTTGCTGAACAGTATGTGATGATTATGCTGACGACCTTTATCATTTTTCTGGCTATGGATATCCTTCGTCCAGCAGTAAGCACTTCTCTATCGCGGCAGGCCGGAGATGAGCAAGGCTTTGTGGCAGGAATGAACTCGTCCTATACAAGCTTGGGTAATGTGATTGGACCGTTAATTGCAGGACTGTTGTTCGATGTTCATATTAACCTGCCTTATATGGTTGCAGCTATAGCGTTACTGGCTTGTCTTGTCCTGTCACTACGCTCCAAGCAAGCGGGTGAGCAACACTCGATAGCCCGTGCAGCAGAACAGCATAGAGGGTGATAGCCGCAGGTCTATATTCATCCCCGACTTAGGTCTAGGTTCAAAAACCGTCTGGGGTCCGTTTTGTCGAACGCTAAGTCAGCGTACAATAAGAACATAAGCAAGACACAGTGAAAGGCGGTGAGAGATGATGAGAGTTAACAAAGGGAATGGGTTAGCCATTGTACTGATCGTGTTGGGTTCGATTATGCTGCTCGGTAAGTTTACTCCGTTTTTCGGTCACTTTTTAGGACATCTGATTGGTTACTTAATTCCGATAGCTATGGTCATGCTAGGCTACTACGGTGTGAAAAAAGGAAATGCGCTCTTCGGCTGGATCGTACTTGTACTCGGGGTACTGATTTTGCTTGGCAAACTGTCCTGGCTTCTGGGACCGCTACTGGCAATCGGGTTGATCATATTTGGTGTTTCCCTGCTGAGTGACCGCAGAAGACGTTACTGATTTAGCAGTTTGACGAATGAAAAAAGATTGTAGCAACGAAGTGATAAATTATGGCAATACGAATTGTGAAAGGAGCAGACGCAAATGAGTGTTTTTCGAAGAATGCGAGATATCACGGTAGCGACCTTCAATGAGCATTTGGAACAAAGCCAAGACCCGGTGCAACTAATTGACCAGTTCTTGTATAATACCCGCCAGGAAATTGCCGAAGCGGAAAAACTCCATCAACAGTATGCGATGCACACAAGACAGATGAAGCAGCAGTTGGATCATGCATTGTCCATGCAGACCAAACGGGAGGAACAGGCGCTACTGGCTTTGAAGGCTGATGAAGAACATATCGCGAAGCTGGCCCTTCAGGAGAAAATGCTATATGCAGAAAAAGAAGAGCAGTATAGAGAACTGTGGGAGCAGAGCCGTGAATCACTACGTGAGCTAGAACAACAGCTAGATACGTTAAAGACAGAATATCAAACGGTACACAGCAAGCGTCAGTATTATGCGGCACGTGTACAGACGTTGAGACTCCAGCAGCAAATGAACGAACGGGCTGGTACATACGGTGGACGAAATGTTCCCCGAATGTTCAACCGCTTGGAAGACCGGGTAGCCGATATGGAAGCAGAGACGATGAGTCTGCGTGATTTACGTCGGGGTGAGGGCGACCATGTACAGGATGCCCAAGGCGGTGGATCGTTGCTTGAACAAGAGTGGGAGAGACTGAAAAGCAAGCTGAACAACAGCGGGAAGGAGTAAATTGATAATGACCCGAATTTACAGATCAAGCCGGGATAGAGTAATAACAGGTGTATGTGGCGGTCTTTCTGACGCAACAGGAATGGACTCAACATGGATTCGTATTCTGGTTGTGATCAGTTTCTTTATTACAGCAGGAACCACATTTATGATTTATGTGATTGCGGCACTGGTTATCTCCAAGGAGCCGAGATCTCCTTTCGATGGAGGATTTGGCCCTGACAGCGGACCCTATAATCAACAGGACCCGCGCTATTATGGCAGTAACAATACAAGATCGCAGTATGGGCAGGGAACTGGTTACAATCAGGGCGGCGCATACGGCAATTCGAACCCGTTTTTTGGTCAAGATGCCCGCAACTCATCCAAATTTAACACAGGTCAGAACAACGACTTGGATTCCATGATGGAAGATATTGAGAAAAAGGCAATGAAAAAAGAATTGGCAGAGTTACGCAAAAAAGTAGAGCAATTCGAGAAGGGAGATCGTAAATAATGGGGATCTTTAAAAGAATGAAGGATATGACAAGAGCATCGGTGAATGAAGTGTTGGATAAAGTGGAAGATCCGATTATTATGTTGAATCAATATTTGCGCGATATGGAGGCGGAAATTCACGAGGCTGAGGTAACGGTTGCCAAGCAAATGGCGAATGAACGACGTATGAAACAGCGTTTGGAGGAAGCGGTACGTGTATCCAATGAGCGTGAGAAGCAAGCCGAATCCGCATTACGAAATGGTCAGGAAGAAGTAGCGCGCAAGCTGTTGGGAGAGAAGATTTATTTTGTGCAAAAGCAGGACGAATACCGCGACTTGCATACACAAGCTGAGCTTCAAGCAAAAGAATTGGTACAACAGCTTCACGACATGAAAGATGAATTCTATAAAATGCGCAACAAGCGCAATGAGTTGGTATCCCGTGCTCAAATGGCGAAAGCCAAAAAGCAAATGTCTCAAATCAATAGTTTGCACACGATTGAAAGTGGGTCTGCTTCATTGGGCTTCCACCGTATGGAAGAAAAAATCATGCAAATGGAAGCTGAAGCTGACGTACTGCGTGCTCCTTACCGTCAAGCTCCAGGAGAAGCATATATTAATCCAGCTGAGGCTGAAAAACAGTTTAAAGTGGATGAGCAGCTTCAGCAGCTTAAGTCCAAAATTCAGACAGGTGCTAAACCAGTCGATATGAAGAAGGACTGACTACTCGGAAACAAGACATTATGATATGCTGTATGGAATGGACATTGGTCGATGATCGTGCTCAATCTGTATGGTCCGGGAAAGCCATATGGCGGAATGTCGCGCCACTATGGCTTTTCCGTCCTGTATAAACATAAAGGGGGTGCAGCATGGAGAGAAAAAAATCAGCCTTGGCACTGGCAGGGATTGGCATCGGGATTATCATTTTATTCGGTCAGTGGATTGGGTTCCTCTCCGTGGTTGCACTGATCCTAATGTTGGCCGGAATATATAAGATCCGTAATTCCAAAATCAAAAAAGGTTACACGATGCTCGCGATTGGTGCTGGACTGTTAGTGCTGGATCATTTGTTCCTGTTTGTGGTAGTTACACTAGCATCATTAGCTGTATTCTATTCACGTTCAAGGAAGCTGCATAAAGGTCAAAGCTCCATATTCAAGCACAATTTTATATCCAATCATAAATGGGATGAAGTGCCTTGGAGTCTGCGCAGCACAAGCATATGGCATGTGGTTGGGGACGTGGATGCTGACCTGACGTTGGCTCTCCCAGAGGAACGTGAGTCCGTCATATTTCTACAAGGGATCTTCGGTGACATTGACATCACGTTACCGGATAATTACGGTGTAGAGGTGGAGATGCTCGTATTGTTCGGACAGATTCAGTTTGACCGGGATCATGAGGCGGGGATGCTCAATCGACTGGTTTGGAAGTCTCCCCATTTTGAGCAGAGTGAGTATAAAGTGAAGTTTGTCGTTTCGTACTTGGCGGGCGATGTCCGCGTCCGATTTTATTGAATCAGGAGGAACCGGGATGAATCATAAAAAAACGTCCAACATGGTAACCCGCAGTATGGGTGAAGGTATCCTCCTGTGTGTTGTTGTGGGCGTAGTTGTCTTTTATATGCTGTATACATATGGATATGTGAAGTCGTTCCCAACCTGGGGCATGATATTGAAAGTTGCAGGAGCCGTTATACTGGTGTTGATTGGTACAGGGGCAATGTACGGATTTTATGAGAGCTACCGCTTTAAAAGCAGATTGGAAATGTTGAGAGAGACGTTGCTGATGTGGGAAAAGGGAACTCCTGCACGTGAGTTGCCGCCCCTAGGGCATGATGAGCTTGGCAGGCTGGGAGAGCAGCTGGAACGGATCGGGCGTAAATGGCAGGAACAAGTTACGTCTTTACAACGCTTATCCACGGATAATGCTCAGTTGGCAGAACAGGCACGGATGACTGCGATTGTGGAGGAGCGGCAGCGGCTGGCCAGAGAGTTGCATGACGCCGTATCACAGCAATTATTTGCTATTTCAATGACGGCGACGGCTGTGGGGAGGACGCTGGATAAGGATTTTGATAAAGCGCAGCGTCAAGTTGCGCTAATTGAAGAAATGTCTTCCGTGGCACAATCCGAAATGCGGGCGTTACTACTTCATCTGCGGCCTGTCTATCTGGAAGGAAAACGGCTTGAGCAGGGTTTGCGTGATTTGGTACAGGAGTTGCAGGCAAAGGTACCGATGGAGATTGATTTTGAAATTGAAAGCGGAGTACAGTTGGTTAAAGGCATTGAGAACCACTTGTTTCGTATTGTTCAGGAAGCGATGTCTAATACATTGCGTCATGCCAAAGCAACCCGCATGGAAATTCGTATCGTGCAACGCCCGGATTCCATCAGGCTGACGATTCGGGATAACGGTATTGGTTTTGAACTGGATGAGAAAAAGCAGACTTCATATGGATTATCCACAATGCAGGAGCGGGTCAGTGAAATTGGGGGAGCTATTCAATATATAACGGCACCGGGAAAAGGAACACGGATCGAGGTGTCCGTGCCAGTTATTAATGATGAAAGCGGAAGGAACGATGATCATGGAAACGGAATTACCGATTAGCGTACTGCTGGTAGACGACCATGAAATGGTACGGATTGGTCTTGCGGCGGTGCTGGGGACGGAAGAAGGTATTGAAGTGGTCGGCGAGGCTGGAAGCGGAGAAGAAGGCATACGGTTGGCTTCCGAATACAAGCCAAATGTCATTTTGATGGATCTGGTCATGGATGGCATGGATGGCATCGAAACGACACGCCAAGTAACTCGTCTGCTTCCAGAGACAAAGGTGATTGTGCTGACGAGTTATTTGGACGATGAGAAAATGTATCCGGTCATTGAGGCAGGGGCATTCAGCTATTTGCTCAAAACGTCTCGTGCTTCCGAGATAGCGGATGCGATCCGTGCAGCTGCACGCGGACAGTCCGTACTAGAGTCACAGGTGGCCTCCAAGATGATGAATCGATTTCGCCAGCCACAGGCTGAGGCACCCGCGCATACGGAACTGACTGATCGTGAGATGGAGGTGCTTCGCCTGTTGGCACAAGGGAAGTCTAATCAGGATATCGCAGATGAGCTGATTATCGGGATTAAGACGGTAAAATTCCATGTCACGAACCTTCTCGCTAAATTAGGAGTGGAAGACCGTACACAGGCGGCGATCTATGCCTATAAGAACGGATTAGCAGAGTAGAATGTAGAATAAACGAATACAAAAAACCGGAGACGACAATAGTCCTCCGGTTTTTTGTGTTCCATAACAAGGTGTTTAGATCAGGAGGAATAAAAAGGCGATTAAAGCCAGATCTAGTGCAAGCCCTGCCCCGTATCCATATCCGCCGTACCCACCGCGATAGCCTGGTCTGCCATTTCCAGCAAATCCGCCTGCGTCATAAGGAAAGGATGGACTCAGAGGTTCGTTAGGCGGCTTAATTAAGGCATTTAGTTTGGCAGAGGTACGAGCTTTGTTTTTAGGATTCCTTTTTTTCTTTTTAGAGGAATTCTTTTTTGGGGATTGTTTTCCTTTGTTACTGTAGCTCCCGGCGTAGAGACTGCCAGGAAAGGAGGATGGATATCCGTTCAACATCAGCTTGCCTTTGCTACACCCACTTAAGATGCCGATGTGTCGTGTACCATCACGCATAACGGCACAGACCAGACGTCCACCATGAGGTGCCACATTGGCTTCATTTACAGGATAAATCGGAAACATGATTTCACCTCTTTTGGTGTAAGATGCATTGTGATCATAGTCTATTCTTACGGTGCCTACGATGTATGGTCGAACACCCAGTAGGCAGATGAATATTTTAGAAGGGCTTTGCCGTAGCTGTGTGTATAAAACCTTTGACAAAGGGAATGCTATTGATAGATTGATAGATTTCAAACCAGCCGAAAAAGAAAGTAACCAGAGCGTAGGTGTGGGAATCGGATGGTTGTGGAGCGGGGGGAACGATAATGTTAAAAGCAGAGCTGATTAAAAAAGGGATTATTGCAATTTTGGTATTAGGAACGGTGCTGGTACTGGCTGGCTGGCGCTACGGAACCCTTCAGACAAACCGATATGATTCCCGCGAAGCAGAAACGGCTTTACGTTCATTGTTAATCATCTCGGACCAGGCCCCGGGTACGTTGGATAAGCTGGTTGTGAAGTGGCAAGGCGATTGGATTTCTAACCATGAAGAGCCGGCAGATGTGGCGGCACAGATAGCCGATCAGCTGAATATACCCACAGTAAACAAACTCGTAGAAAATGGACACACGGTTTATCGTTCTGTTCGTCATAGTGAGGATCTAAGAATCCGCTTAAATGTGATGGAACGTCAAACTGGACAATGGTATGTAGTTGTTCAACTGGAGAGTAATAATGCAGGACGTGAGCGGTTGATTCAGCTTCATAAGCTTTGTGCTGAGCAATTAAAATCTATGGGGATTCAAGCGCAGTGGAACACAGCCCTTCAGCGTTCGCTGCATACAAAGGAATCCAAAGATCAACTGTTGAAACTGACAGAGGCGAGCTTAGCAGAGAACATCTCCATGCAGGCCAAAGAAAGATATACGGATGCGACTACTGTGGCTATATCCTATGAAGCTCCAGAGCTGCCGTTAATGATTCAAAGCGGTGAGCATCAGGTCCAGATGCAGATGGCTGTACATGAAGATAGGGAGCAGCAGAATACACGTATAACGCTCGGTTTCCCGCTCATCACGATTGAATACTGACTTATAAGGTAAATTTATGATTCATCGGATAGCTTATCCATGTAGGATATGATAAAATATCATCAAATCTTTAGTTCCATGTTTTTCGAAAATCAAGTATGATCTTGTATAAATATACACAATACTACATGCGGATTTCGGGGATTGTGGATTGCGGAATCTTGACATGGGAAGAATGAGGTACTTCATGGCTGACATACCTGCTAAAGAATCTGTTGTGACGCAAGGCGCAGTTCTGTTTATTTTTGGCGCTACGGGCGATTTGGCTCGTCGCAAGCTTTTTCCTGCTATCTACAGCTTGTACCGCGAAGGCAAGCTTGCTGAAGATTTTGCCGTTATTGGTGTAGCAAGGCGTCCGCGCACAGAGGAAGAATTCCGTAATGACCTGTATGCTTCCATACAGGAGTTTAGTCGCTACAAAGCAGAAAATGATCAAGAATGGCAGGCATTTGCCGAGCATTTTGAATATAAATCGCTGGATATAAACAATGTCGAAGGGTTCCATGAGCTGAGACAGCAGACGGAGTCTATAGAAAGCAAGTTTAACATACCGGGAAATCGGTTGTTTTATTTGGCCTTGGCTCCTGAATTATTCGGAAGCGTGTCGAAGAGCTTGAAAGATGGCGGCATGATGGATGGAAAAGGCTGGAATCGCCTAGTAATTGAGAAGCCATTCGGTTATAACCTCGAATCTGCACAAGAATTGAACGTTGAAATACGAGAAGTATTTGCCGAAGAAGAAATTTATCGGATTGATCACTATCTTGGTAAGGAAATGGTACAAAATATTGAGGTGATCCGCTTCGCGAACGCCTTCTTTGAACCACTGTGGAATAATAAGCATATTGCCAATGTGCAAATTACGCTTAGTGAAACGGTAGGGGTGGAGGAACGCGGAGGTTACTACGATCATTCCGGCGCCTTGCGGGATATGGGACAGAACCATATGTTGCAAATGCTAACGATGATTGCGATGGAACCACCTAGTCGTTTGTTGCCTGAGGATATCCGTGATGAAAAGGTAAAAGTGCTGCGTTCGCTGCGCCCTTTTGAAACGTCTGAGGATGTGAAAACCAATGTGGTACGTGGCCAATACACCGAAGGCAGTTATCGCGGCCAGCAGTTGCCGGGGTATCGCCAAGAAGACAAGGTAGATCCACAGTCGAACACAGAGACTTATTTTGCTTCACGCGTGTTTGTTGATAATTTCCGTTGGGCTGGCGTACCGTTCTATATTCGTACGGGCAAACGTCTCCCTGTAAAAACAACGGAGATTGTTGTGGAATTTAAGAGCATGCCAACGAACGTGTATCTCGGTCAAAAGCATAAGCTAGAACCGAACTTGCTCGTGATTCGGGTCAATCCAATGGAGGGCATTTACATTAAAATCAATGCCAAGAAACCCGGTTCCGAATCAGATATTGAGCCACTGGCTATGGATTTTTGCCAAAGCTGTATGGTGGGTATCAACTCACCAGAGGCTTATGAACGATTGCTGATGGATGCGATTGAGGGTGATTCGACGTACTTCACGCGTTGGGATGAGGTTGCCACGGCATGGGGATTCGTCGATCGAATCGCCAAAGCATGGCAGCAGGCCCCGGATACGCTGGAAACCTATGCTGCAGGCTCATGGGGACCGGAAGGTGCTCACAAGCTATTGGAGCAGGATGGCTTCAAGTGGTGGCCGGTTAGCGGTCAGGATGAAGATAATGTCATCTGGCGAGTAGGCGGCGTTCAGTAATCCCGATTTGTCCTGCATCCCCCTATGTCCTGTTCAGGACGTAAGGGGATGCTTTGCGTTCCGAGTGTGCTATAATAGCTTAGTCTCAGGTTTTCAGTTTGCAACTGATTATAAGTTAAAGGCAGGCTAAAACATGTAAATAGATCGTATTTATAATGAATATGGTAACGGAGTACGCCGAATACTGGAGCTAACGGCAATATAGCTGATAGGGCCGATGAACTTATGAAAACAGGCGTGCGTCATGGCCTTTTTATGAATAGCTTGAGCAGTAATGCAATGGATTTGATCATGAAGGGATATGTGAAATGAGTAAAACAACAGATATACTTCAACAGGAAGTCGACAAACGGCGTACGTTTGCGATTATTTCTCACCCGGATGCGGGTAAAACGACACTGACGGAAAAGCTGCTGCTGTTCGGGGGCGCGATTCGTCTTGCTGGTTCAGTTAAAGCGCGTAAAGCAAGCAAACACGCCACGAGTGACTGGATGGAGATTGAAAAACAGCGGGGGATCTCTGTAACATCCTCAGTAATGCAATTTGATTATAATGGTCACCGCATCAATATTCTGGACACCCCAGGTCACCAGGATTTCAGTGAAGACACGTATCGTACATTAACAGCAGCAGATAGTGCAGTCATGCTGATTGACGTAGCGAAAGGTGTGGAAGCGCAAACGATTAAGCTGTTTCAAGTTTGTGCGAAGCGTGGAATTCCGATTTTCACCTTCATTAACAAACTGGATCGTGAGGGACGCAGTCCTTTTGATTTGATGGAGGAGCTGGAGCAGGTGCTTGGCATCCGTTCGGTGCCTATGAATTGGCCGATTGGTACAGGACGCGAGCTGTGTGGTGTCTATGACCGTGTCAAAAATCAGGTCGAGCTGTTTCAGGGAGATGACCATTCCACGATCAAAGTACAAAAAGTGGAAGATTACAATGATCCAATCATTCGTGAGATGGCGGGCGAATATTTGCATGACCAATTATGCCAAGACTTGGAGTTGCTTGACGTCGCGGGTGACCCTTTTGACATGGAAAAAGTACAGCGTGGAGAATTAACACCTGTATTCTTCGGCAGTGCGATTAATAATTTTGGTGTACAAACATTTTTGGAAAACTTCCTTCAGCTTGCTCCTAAACCGGAGCCGCGCCGTAGTACAGCTGGGGAAATTGAGCCAACAAACGAAAAGTTTACCGGCTATGTATTTAAAATTCAAGCGAACATGAACCCGGCTCACCGTGACCGTATTGCATTTTTGCGTATTGTCTCCGGTAAGTTTCAACGCGGGATGAGTGTTAAGCATGTACGGATGGGCAAGGAGATTAAGCTGTCTCAGCCACAGCAGTTCCTGGCACAGGACCGTGATATTGTCGAGGAGGCTTTTCCTGGCGATATTATAGGATTGTTTGACCCGGGTATTTTCCGTATTGGTGATTCACTCAGCCAAGGTAGCGAGGTTGTGTTTGATGAATTGCCGACCTTTTCGCCTGAGATTTTTGCCAAGGTAACGGTGAAAAATGCCTTGAAGCACAAGCAGTATCTGAAGGGTATTGACCAGTTGACCGAGGAAGGTATGATTCAGGTGTTCCGTACGGTAAGCTTTGACGATACGCTACTAGGTGTTGTCGGTCAACTGCAATTTGAAGTATTTGAGTACCGCATGAAGGGTGAATATGGCGTTGATGTACAGCTTCAGCGTATGCCATTCCAATTTGCACGTTGGATTGTGGATGATCAGATTGATCCGAGCAAGTTCCGTATTAACTCTACGCTGGTAAAGGATAAGAAGGGCAATTATGTTGCCTTGTTCGAAAACGAGTATGCCATGCGTACGGCTATGGAGAAAAACCCGACAGCTAAGTTTTTGGAAATGGCTCCATAAGATTGAGTATGCAGAACCGTTAGATCTCAGTCATTTAGTGTATACAACGAATAGTCCACTCGATGTTAATGCGAGTGGACTATTCTCATTTTAGAATACGGGTAAAATAATGAGCACAATTAAATCGGAACAAAAAGTTAAATAGCTAGAGCTAGGTTAAAGGTACGGGTTTGATTTTATCGATTTGTTCATGTGCCAAATGGACGAAATCGTGCTGCTGGTTTGGACTCATATGCTTCCAAGCAATTTCAAGAATGACACCCAATCCAGGCAAAGCGGCCTCCGGTCCGTCCACTGACCCAATAATCATGTTCGTAAGATCAGCTTCTGATTTGCCGTGTACTTTGTGAACAATTGCTTGTCGTAAATCCATTGTAATGGGCATGTGTACCTCCCGTATGTTGTAGTAGTGGTCGAATGTATTATGGCTTGGGCTGTTGTCCAGTATACATGGAGAAGCATTTGGCATAAGTATGTCAAAATTTATGTTTGTAGCATGATATGCTATACTATGACGGACAGTATGGTGATCGGGAGGTAAAGAAGGAATGGCAAAAAAACAGTATGCGGTCATTGGTATGGGCCGTTTTGGTTCCAGTGTTGCCAGTGCGCTGAGTGAGATGGGTTTTGATGTGCTGGCTATTGACTCGGACGAGCAGCGTACACAGGAAATGTCGAATATTGTGACGCATGCGGTATCTGCCGACTCGACGGATGAGGAAGCGCTGCGAGCGCTGGGTATCCGTAATTTTGACGTAATCGTAGTTGCGATTGGCGAAGATATACAGGCCAGTATTCTGACGACATTGATTCTCAAGGACATGGGCGTACCAGCTCTTGTGGTCAAGGCACAAAATGAATTGCACGGGAAAGTGCTGCAAAAAATAGGTGCGGATAAAGTCGTTTATCCTGAACGGGATATGGGGTTACGGGTAGCTCATCATTTGACATCTCCCAACATTTTGGATTATATCGAGCTGTCCAAGGACTACAGTATTTTGGAGATGAGAGCCGCCGATTCCATGATTGGCAAAAACCTGAAAGAGCTAGACATACGTGCACGCTTCGGCTGCAATGTGATGGCGATTCGTAGAAATCAGGAAATGAATATTTCACCTTATGCCGAAGATCGTCTGGAGCCGGGTGATGTACTGGTCATTGTGGGCCACAAGGATGATCTGACCAAGCTGGAGCTGGCATTTGTAGCCTAATGAAGGCTTGATGTTCAAGTACAAGTGAAGTGATACATTATTTATTTTTAAGAAACGGACAAAGAAATGGAAGGTTAAACGAATGGAAATCATTTCACCGAATAATGCGCGTGTAAAAGAGTGGGCGCAACTGCTGGAGAAAAAGCATCGCACACGGCAGCATAAATATATTGTCGAGGGTATTCATCTGGTGCAGGAAGCGCTGCGTTCAGACGCGGCTGTCGAAACCGTCGCCTATGATTTGGACAAGGGCATTCCCGCCGAGCTGAATGGCCTGGATCCAGCCGACCAGCCGGTGGAATGGGTTCCCGTGTCAGCGGCGGTCATTGCAAAATGCACCGATACGAAGACGCCGCAGTCGGTCTTTGCCATCGTGCGTAAGGAGGAGCGCAGCGCATTCCCGGCATTGCTGGAGCAGCCGGATGCACTGGTGATGGTGCTGGACGGGGTGCAGGACCCCGGCAATGTAGGCACCATCATCCGCAGCGCGGACGCTGCTGGAGCCGCAGGCGTAATATTGGGTCATGGCTGCGCCGACCTGTACAATCCCAAAACGATCCGCTCCACGATGGGATCGTTGTTTCACCTGCCGGTGATTGAAGGCAGTCTGGAGGAGCTTTTACCGCAGGCCAAAAGTAAAGGTGCCCGCTTGCTCAGCACCTCACTGGATGCGAGCTTGTCATGCTATACCATAGATTTGCGTGTTTCCACTTGGCTTGTGATCGGAAACGAAGGCCAAGGTATTTCTGCTGCTACCGCGCGCATGGTGGATGAGTCGGTATTCATTCCGATGCAGGGGCAAGCGGAATCACTGAACGCAGCGATGGCTTCTACGGTGCTATTATTTGAGGCGATGAGACAACGAAACTAAGAGAATGAACACGGGGCTGCTGGTGTGGTTTATAACATCAAATGGGACTATTTATATTGTCAATTGAGACTAGGAACATCCACGCCTGCACCTGGCCTTTCTTCCGCCCTATAGTCCCAACCTGATCCAGTCGAGGGGGCTATGGCTTAAATCCAATGTGGCGAATAACGTGTTTTTTTAGAGGTTTTATAAGATTAAGTTCATGCCGGCCGGTTTATGAAACGAATCAATGAACAACCGCTAGAAACAAGTGGTCGGCTACTGGTTAGGTTATGATCTTAATTGCGGTTTATATAGTAACAAATAGAAAGGTATTTGATTATGATATTCATTAACAAAAAAACTATTAATAAGCTAACTGAATCGCATAGAGAACCTAACATGCTTATCTGCTATTCAACTCCTCAGAGTCTTTCAGCTTGTACAAGTCGAGCTATATTACTCCTAAATAATGATAGGATTATCATCCTTTTCCTCAATCTATTTTCATCTAAAGTAGTAGAAAAAGTTGAATTTGAAGTAGCTGATTTACAAGAACAAAAATATCATTCTATATATCTGTCTTCTGCAATCTGGTCATTTAACATTAAAGGACAGCATTGGAGGTTCAAGATAATCAAAAAAATTATTCCTCTTGGCTCTATGCAAAGGGATTTTCTAAATTTCTTGCAACAAAATATCTTAAATTAGCGAATTTCCGAAAACATGTGCCCTTCCAGACAAAGACGAACAGCCAGGTATCTTTCGTAAAGTCGTTTATCTGGGGTTTCTTTCATGGTTCTATTCATTACCCAATAGGCGATTGACGTAATGCTGTTGGTTTGTTAATTGCGTGTTATTATATCAAATGAATTTGACAGGTTCCCAAATCTTTGTTAGAGTTTCAATCAAATACGTATAACCTTTTCATGGGATGTTACCGATAGGGCATAACCTGAATTGGCTTGTTTACACTGCAAGTGTATACAGGCTGGTTTGGGTTTTTTTATATCCATCACCACCCTCTAGGAACCCCTTTATCACACATTTGGAAGGAGAACGTTTATGTCCAGTTATATTTTTCCTAAAGACTTTTTATGGGGCGGTGCTCTTGCTGCCAATCAGGCCGAGGGCGCTTATTTGGAAGACGGTAAAGGATTGAGTCTGGTGGATCTGTTGCCTACCGGAGAGAAGAGAAGAAGCATAATGAAAGGGAATGTTCCCTCGCTGACTCCACTTGAAAGCGAATTCTATCCTTCCCACGAAGCCATTGATTTCTATCACCACTATCGCGAGGATATCGCGCTATTTGCAGAAATGGGATTTAAGGCGCTACGTATTTCCATTGCCTGGGCTCGTATTTTTCCAACAGGAGAAGACGCTACTCCAAATGAAGCAGGTTTGCAATTCTACGATGACTTGTTCGACGAGTTGCATAAACATGGCATTCAGCCAGTCGTTACCCTCGCTCATTTTGACGTGCCAGTGGATCTAGTCGAGAAATATGGAAGCTGGCGGAGCCGGAAGCTGGTAGGCCTGTTTGAAACCTATGCTAAAACAGTATTCACCCGCTACAAGGATAAAGTGAAATACTGGATGACATTCAACGAGATTAACATGCTTCTCCATTTGCCGTTTCTCGGCGCCGGTCTTGTTTTTCAAGAAGGTGAAAACGTTAAACAGATTCAGTATCAGGCTGCACATCATCAGCTTGTGGCAAGCGCGCTGGCTGTAAAAGCGTGTCACGAGATTATCCCGGATGCCAAGATTGGTTGTATGCTTGCTGCCGGTAGCTTCTATCCGTATACGTGTAATCCCGAAGATGTGTATCAGGGCATGGAAAAAGACCGCGAGTCCTACTTCTTCATTGATGTACAGTCACGCGGCGAATATCCTGGTTATGCGAAGCGCTTCTTCAAGGATCATGGATTAAACATTGAGATGGAATCAGGCGACGCAGCCATTCTGAAAGATCATACCGTTGACTATATCGGATTCAGCTACTATTCGAGCCGGACGACCAGCACAGACCCGGAAATCGTCAAGAACATGACCAGTGGTAATGTATTTGGCTCCGTGGCCAATCCATATCTGGACAAGTCCGAATGGGGCTGGACGATCGATCCAAAAGGATTCCGCATCACAGCCAACCAATTGCATGACCGTTACCAAAAGCCCCTGTTCGTAGTGGAAAACGGTTTTGGTGCCAATGATGTGGTTTCGCCTGAAGGAGAAGTTAACGACGATTACCGGATCGACTATCTCAAGCGGCATATTGCCGAAATGGGTGAGGCTCTTCAAGACGGAGTTGAAATTATCGGTTACACAAGTTGGGGACCTATTGACATTGTCAGTGCTTCCTCAGGAGAGATGAAAAAACGCTACGGTTATATTTATGTGGACCGCGACAACGAAGGAAGCGGTTCGTTGAAACGTATTAAAAAGAAAAGCTTCCACTGGTACAAAAACGTAATTCATTCCGACGGCGAAAATCTGGGCGAATAATCGTACCACAAGAAAATAGGATCGGACGTCCCGGGCCCACGGGGATTTCCGATCTTCGTTTCTTCATTGAAAGCGTTGACAATCGTTCCTCTTCGGGCTATACTTGACGCAATTCCATCATTTTTAGGATTGTTACTGCGTAGCAGGCAAAACCTAAGCCACAAATAAGAAGATGTTACAGTCTTGTTTATTTGGCGTGCTTCGGTTTTTTTTCTGTTTACAATAAAGAGGATGGAGCAAGTGTGGCTCTTGCTGGCATATGGAACGGGGGATCGAGATGAACATAGCAAAGGTCATCAACAACAATGTAATCAGCGTCTACCAGACGGACGGTACCGAACTCGTGGTAATGGGTCGGGGGATTGCTTTTAAGAAAAAGCCTGGAGACAAAGTAGACGAAACCAGAATTCAGAAGGTATTTGCCCTGAAAAACAAGCAGACGTCCGATAACTTTAAAATGTTGTTGCGTGAGGTACCGCTTGATTTGATCGTGATTGTGGAGGAAGTCATTAATGATGCCAAGCATAATCTGAACAGAAAGCTGAACGAAAATATTTATGTTTCGCTGACCGATCATATTAATTTCGCTGTTGAAAGATACCGGGAAGGATTGGAAATCAAAAACGCGTTATTGTGGGAAGTCAAGCAGCTATATAAAGAAGAATTCGTAATTGGTCTGAAAACGTTGGAGCAAATCAAACAAAGGCTCGGTATTGAACTGCCTGTGGACGAAGCAGCTTATATTGCGATTCACATCGTGAATGCTGAAATGAACGAGGAAGTCATTACGACCATGAGTATCACGAAGTTTATCCAGCAAATTATCAATATTGCAAAATATCACTTTAAGGTCGATTTTGACGAGGACTCTCTGAGCTATTTCCGCTTTATTACGCATCTGAAATTTTTCGCTCAGCGCGTATTTAAGGGAAATCACTACGAAAATAACTATGATCATTTGTATGACATGATTAAGGAAAAGCATAAGGAAGCGGCTGCTTGTACAGAGAAAATCGGAGCTTTTGTGCAAAAAGAATACAACCACGAATTGACGAACGAAGAAAAATTGTATCTGACCGTGCATATTGAACGGGTGGTGAACAGATAAGTCGAACGTTTTCAACGAAAAAAGACCAAGAATAGACGATTAAAAGTTTTTGTTGACAAATATGGTAGATTGGTTATATTATGAGAGTAACAGGAATTTAATAAGTTTTAACTGGGATTGTTACTGGTTATGCAGGCAAAACCTAAGTCATGAAAAATTGCGGGACTAAAGTGCCCACCATTTTTCAAGGCTTAGGTTTTTTGTGTGCCTAAATATGTAAAAAGCCCCTTAGAACATGGAGGTGTCCATCATGAGTAATGAAAAACTGGCTAAGGAAATTGTACACCTGGTAGGTGGCGAAAAAAATGTAATATCGCTCGTTCACTGCGCCACTCGCCTGCGTTTTGTGCTAAAAGATGAGGCAAAAGCAGACAAGGGAAAGCTGGAAAAAACCGATGGAATTATCACGGTAAAGCAAAGCGGTGGTCAGTTCCAGGTTGTAGTCGGCAACAAAGTACCAGAGGTATATAATGCAATCGGCAAAGTATCCAATATTTTGAATGAAACTGGAAAAGAAGATCATTCTGCTAAAGGCAACAAAGGATTTGGCGCCGTAATCGACGTAATTTCCAGCATTTTTGCACCGTTGCTCGGAGTTATGGCGGGGTCCGGTATTCTGAAAGGTCTGCTGCTGATTGCGAGCAACCTCGGCTGGTTGCTACCGAAAGACACTACCTATATGATTTTGTATGCTGCGGCCGACAGTTTGTTTTATTTTCTTCCTCTCTTGTTAGCGGTTACAACGGCACGGAAATTCGGTGGTAATATCTTCGTTGCCCTGACCATTGCCGGAGGGTTGCTTTACCCGACCATTGTCACGCTAAAAACGGAAGGTACACCTACGGACTTTTTCGGTATTCCTATTGTTATGATGAGTTATTCATCTACCGTTATTCCGATCATTTTAGCCGTCATCGTCATGAGTAAGCTGGAAAAATGGTGCAATCGAGTGATCCACGAGAGCGTTAAAAACTTTATTACACCTTTGATTCTACTTGTAATTATGCTTCCTCTGACCCTGATGGTCTTTGGTCCAGTCGGGGTGTATGTGGGCAACGCAATCGCTACCGCACTCGTTGCTGCGTTCAGCTTTAGTCCGTTGCTGGCTGGAGCAATCCTTGGTGCTTGCTGGCAGCTGCTCGTTATTTTTGGTGTTCACTGGGGGCTTATACCTGTATTTATTAATAACATTGCTGTCAACGGCCGGGATGGCATTAAGCCCGCTGCTTCGGCTTCCGTCTTTGCTCAAACCGGCGCTGCGTTTGGTGTTATGCTGAAAACGAAAAATAAAAAGCTGAAAACGCTGGCGGGTTCCGCCACACTTACCGCTTTATTCGGCATCACGGAGCCAGCAGTTTATGGGGTTACGTTGCCACTGAAACGTCCGTTTATTGCAGGTATTATCGGCGGCGCCGCCGGTGGTGCCATTATCGGTCAAGCGGGAACGCAAGCATTTGCCTCCGGCGCACCTGGGTTGCTGACCTTACCAATCTTTTACGGCCCCGGTGGACAAGGATTCCCGGGATTGATCTTAGGGATTACGGTTTCATTTCTGGTGTCGGCAATTTTGACCTATATTTTAGGATTTGAGGACCCGGTCGAAGCGGAAGAAACCACCGACAATTCGGCTAATGAATCAACCTCACCAACCGATGTTTCCAATGAAGAGGTACTTAGCCCGATTGAAGGAACTGTGGTAGCTCTAACAGAAGTTCCAGATGCTGCATTTGCTTCAGAGGCTATGGGCAAAGGTATCGCCATCCAACCGACAACGGGCAGAGTCGTGGCCCCTTTCGATGGAACCATCACTGTGGCGTTCAAGAAAAAACATGCGCTTGCGATTGTTTCACCCCATGGCGCAGAGGTTTTGATTCATGTTGGAGTAGATACAGTCAAGCTGGACGGTAAATATTTTACTTCCCATATCAAAGAAGGCGACGAGGTAAAAGCTGGGGATCTACTGCTTGAGTTTGATGTTGAGCAAATCAGGGCAGAGGGTTATCCTACGATTACGCCAGTTATCATTACAAACTCTTCCCAATATGTTGAGATCCTCCCAATCGCTCAAGGAGAGGTAACGGAGCAGTCCCCACTGTTGAAATTGTCTAGTGCTTCAAATGAGAAAGAGGGCATCGCCTGATGTCTTAAGAATAAAGCTCTGATGGTCCACATTCCCGGATCATCAGAGCTTTTTTGTCGTCATTTTATGTAGCCGGTAAGCTCACGTGTAATTGACAATATGTCAATTAAATTAACTTGTATGGGGGTAAAAACTAATCTATAATTTTTTGTAATTATGCAAATTTTCTGAAAACATAGACTAGAAAATCAATTGATTGATCAGGGGGAAATACAAGGAATGTTAGAGCAGTGGGCAGAGGCAGTAAACGGCGTCATTTGGAGCAATCCTGTGGTATATGTCTGTTTGGGTGTGGGACTATTATTTTCGATCATGACTCGATTCCTACAAATCAGGCATTTCAAAGAGATGATCCGTCTAGTATTTAAAGGGAAAAGTTCAGAGGCAGGTGTATCCTCTTTTCAGGCCTTTACGATGGCGCTATCGGGGCGTGTTGGGACGGGAAATATTGCTGGGATTGCATTGGCAGTCGGTATGGGTGGACCCGGGGCGATATTTTGGATGTGGGTCATGGCTTTTATCGGATCGGCTACTGCGTTTGTTGAATCCACACTGGCTCAGGTATATAAGGTAAAGCGCGATGGACAGTACCGAGGCGGCCCGGCCTTTTATATTGAAAAAGGGACAGGCTTTAAATGGTTTGCCGTCATTTTTGCGGTTGCTGCGTTGGTCGCGATGTGTTTACTGATGCCGGGAACTCAATCGAACTCTATTGCCGTAGCTTTTCATAGCTCGTTTGGCATGGATATGAAGGTTTCCGGGATAGTAGTAGTCGTGTTGCTGGCGCTTATCATTTTTGGAGGTGTAAAAAGGATTGCCAATGTGGCTCAGGTTGTCATTCCGTTTATGGCACTTGGCTACATCCTTGTCTCTTTTTATATTATGATGACGAATATTACTGCGCTCCCCGATGTATTTTCGCTGATTTTTCGCAGTGCCTTTGGCGTGGATTCTGTGTTCGGCGGTATGGCAGGGACGGCGATTGCCTGGGGCGTAAAACGGGGCATTTACTCCAACGAAGCCGGGCAAGGTTCAGGTGCGCATCCGGCAGCAGCCGCGGAAGTGTCTCATCCCGCAAAACAGGGGCTAGTTCAGGCATTTTCCGTGTATGTGGATACCTTTTTAGTCTGTACGTCTACGGCTTTTATGGTCTTATTCACAGGTATGTACAACGTGAAGGGACCTGGTGGCGATTTTATTGTGCAGCATCTCCCGGGTGTTGAAGAGGGAACCCAATATACACAAGCTGCTATTGAATCGGTATTTCCGGGTTTTGGGTCGAGTCTGCTGTCCATTACCTTGTTCTTTTTCGCATTTACGACCATTATCGCCTATTATTACATCGCAGAAACGAATATGGCCTACCTGGTTGCCGACCGTAAAGCCAAATGGCCCATGTTCGTTCTAAAGCTTGTTATCCTGGGTTCGACGTTCTATGGAACGGTCGTCAAGGAATCGGCTCTGGCGTGGACACTGGGGGATATGGGTGTCGGCATTATGCTTTGGGTGAACCTGATTGCTATGATTCTGTTGGCCAAGCCTGCTCTTCTTGTGCTTAAGGATTACGAACAGCAGCGGAGGCAAGGGCTGGACCCGGTGTTTGACCCGGAGAAGGCAGGTATTTCAAATGCCGAGTATTGGTCAAAGGAATATCAGCCTCCTTCAGATGAGTTGACGATTACCGCCAAACCGAGCAAGCTGCAAGCCTAAATAAGATAGATAAGTAAGATCAAAGGTGGCTCCGCGGGGAGTCATCTTTTTTTCGTTATCTTGCCTTTACATTCCAAGAGGGGTACATATGCTCACTATTTAGTCTATAATTTAGACAGACGGATTTAGAAAAATTCTGCCATAGATATGTGGGGAGGCCACATTGCACAAGAGAGGTGATTTGAATGAGCACATCCGATTTATCCATAACTGACGACAAGTGGAGAGCTATTGTAGAAAACGACAAGTCATATGACGGGGTATTTTTGTACGCTGTGAAGACAACGGGAATATTTTGTCGCCCCTCCTGCAAATCCCGACCTCCCAAAAGAGAGAACATCCGTATTTTTAAAACAGCAGGGCAGGCATTGGCCCAGCATTTTCGTCCATGCAAAAGATGTAAACCGACAGGACAACGATTGCCTGATCATGAATGGATCGCACTGGTTACAGAATACGTGAATTCTAACTATATGAAGGACTTAACATTGCACATCTTGGCTGAAATAAGCCATGGAAGTCCGTATCATTTACATCGTACCTTCAAGCGGATCATGCATATAACTCCAATGGAATATATACAGCAGACCAGGTTGGAACAAGCGAAGAAGCTACTCATTTGCTCAGATATATCTGTTGCGGAAGTGGGGGAGAACGTAGGTCTGTCCAATACACCTTACTTTATTACGTTATTTAAAAAGAATACAGGCTACACCCCATTGCAATATCGCCAACTCAAATCGAAAGCGACACAAAATGGAGGTACACAGCATGGCACAGCAAATAAATAAAACGATCTATTGGTCATTGTTGACACATGAGAATTGGAATTTATATATTGCAGCTACATCGGAAGGACTATGTTACGTAGGTTCGCCCAATCAACCTGTAGAGGAATTGTTTTCATGGGCGGGAAGACGATTTCCCGGCAGTCCTTTAGTTGAAGAGGATGCTGCTTTACAGCCCTATGCCAAGGAGCTGATTGAATATCTCCAAGGGGAGCGCACCCAATTTACATTGCCCTTTGATTTTCATGGGACTGCGTTCCAGATGGCGGTTTGGAATGCGTTGTGTGATATTCCGTATGGGGAAACAGTATCCTATTCAGATATTGCCAACGCTATTCAAAAGCCAGCCTCTGTTCGTGCGGTGGGGGCTGCCATCGGTGCTAATCCAATTTTGGTCACGGTCCCTTGTCATCGGGTCATTGGTAAAAATGGAGCTATGACCGGATATCGGGGTGGTTTGGACATGAAGGTGAAGCTTTTGCAGCTCGAAAAGGAAAGTGTGGCATCGGTTCAGTATGAAAAATGAGTATTACAAATCCCCCAAGACTCTTTTGAATAAAGGGACAGGTTTCTTGTCAGGGTATACACACTCGTTGAACCCGTATACAGGTTGTACCTTTGGTTGCTCGTATTGCTATGTACGCCAATTGCCAGTCTCCACATTTCGGAAGGAAGCTTGGGGGACATGGGTTGATATTAAAAATCAGGCGGCAGATATTCTTCGCAAGGAGCTTCGCAGAGCCAAATCGAAAGGTAAAGTCACGATTTTTATGTCATCAAGCACAGATCCTTATCAGCCTGCCGAGTACAAGGAAGAGGTGACCCGGTCTCTGCTGGAGGTGATGGTGGAGGATACACCGGATTTTCTCTTTTTACAGACGCGCAGTCCACTGGTACGGCGGGATACCGATTTACTGCTCCGATTGGGGGATCGTGTTCGTGTGAGTATGACTGTAGAAACGGATCGAGAAGATATACGCAAACATTTTACCCCGGAAGCTCCTCCCATCCAGGCTCGCCTCCAAACGCTGCATCTCTTAAAGGAGGCAGGTGTACCGACGCAAGCTACGATTGCTCCGATGCTTCCAAGCAGTGAACATTTTGCAGACAAGCTCGTGCCTCTGGTCAACCGTGTCTGTATTGATGATTATTTTATGGGAGACGGCAGTGGGGGGAGACGAACGCGTAGCTTAAAAATAGGCGCGCTGTACGAGTCATTGGGGCTGGAAGAATGGTATCATCCTGCTGCCTATAAGACGGTTTATGAACGTTTTCTCCATGTTTTCCCGAAAGAACAACTCTACGTGAGCAAAGAAGGATTCGAACCTTGATGCAACAGCAGTCTATGCCATTGAATCAAGAGTGAACCATATAAGGGGGCAGCGGGAGAACGAATGCAAACCGTAATGACCAAAAACTTTGACTATGGGGAAAAGGAAATCAATTATCTAAAAAACGTAGACACCGTACTTGGTGCAGCGATGACGCAAATGGGCAAGGTAGAACGGATCATCATTCCCGACCTGTTCGCGGCGCTCGTTCATGCGATTGTGGGACAGCTTATATCGGCCAAGGCGGTTCAAACCATATGGGCAAGGATGCAGGAGAAGTTAGGGGTGATTACTCCACAAAATATAGCCGTTCAGACGGCTTTAGAAATTCAAAGCTGTGGCATCACCATGAAAAAGGCCACATGTATTCTAAATATAGCCCAAACGATCGAGCAGGGCCTGTTGGATTTACAGGAATTATATGAGCTTTCCGATGCACAGGTGATCCAGAAATTGTCCTCGCTGCAAGGGATAGGACCTTGGACGGCTGAAATGATGCTGATTAATTGTATGGAGCGTCCAGATGTCGTCAGTTGGGGCGATATGGCTATTCGACGGGGAATGATGAAGTTGTACCATCTAGATACATTGACCAAGCAGCAATTTGAGGAGTACCGCCGAGTTTATTCGCCTTATGGTTCGGTGGCCTCTATTTATTTGTGGAGTATTTCATTTCGTTAAGAATCAGGGAGTGGAAACGATGGAGAAAACAATCAGAGAACAGATACTGTCATACGTGGATGCAGATTTTCAGAAATTTACGGCTGCATTGCTTCCGACGATTAATAATGTGCTGGGTGTACGTCTGCCAGTGCTGCGTAAGCTAGCTCAAGATATTGCCAAAGGAGATTGGCGTCTCTACCTGGAGACCGCTGAAAGTGAACACTTCGAAGAAGTAATGCTGCAAGGTATGGTGATTGGTTCAGTAAAAACAGATATAGAGGAAGTTTTGAGTTATACCGCCAAGTTTGTTCCTAAAATTGATAATTGGTCCGTATGTGACAGCTTCTGTGCCGGATTGAAAATCACGAAACATCATAAAGAACGGGTATGGGAGTTTATTCAGCCCTATCTATTCTCCAAGAAAGAATATGAAATTCGGTTTGGTGTGGTTATGCTTCTTAATTTTTATATTGAGGAACAGTATATGAAGCGGGTGTTTACTTTACTGGATCAGACCCATCGCGAGGATTATTATGTACAAATGGCGGTAGCATGGGCGATATCGATCTGTTATATCAAGCTACCTGAGGTAACCATGGCGTATTTAAGTCATAATACATTAGATGATTTTACCTTCAACAAAGCACTGCAAAAAATCACGGAATCATATCGGGTGGATCAGGCAACGAAAACGACTATCCGCGGTATGAAGCGAAAAAGAAAATAGGATCGGCTCCCACCTGTAAGTGTTATACTGAAAAAAAATGCGTGTATGAAAACGAACAGGAGGGGAGTCAGTGAATTCGATCCCGCTGGGAGTACTTGTTGTGGATGATGAAACTAGACAGCGTCGAGGTTTGGCTGCCATGGTCAGGGATCTACGTCCCGAATACGAGGTATGGGAAGCCAAGAACGGGAAAGATGCTCTGACCATTTCGTTATCCAAACCGATCCAAATCGTTTTTACAGATATTCAAATGCCGATCATGAATGGAATTGAATATCTTCAACAATTGAGAACATCTGGTCAGCATGAGACCAAAGTTATTTTAGTGACAGTCTACCAGGAATTTAGCTATGCACAGCAGGCGGTGAGGTACGGGGCGAATGATTATTTGGTGAAACCGGTGCAATCGCAGCAGCTCATTGAAGTGATTCAACATATGGAGAAGATCATTGTAGAGGAGCAGGAAGCACTGATTGGGAATCAAACAGCGTTGAATCAGATCGAGCAGAGTATGCCTGCATTTGTGGAGCATTTGTTTAGCAAATGCGTGACAGACAAATTACAGCCTAATGAGAAAATCCTATTAAAGAGTCACTTTGGATGGCGTGGGGTAGGAGAAGTTCTCGCGTTGGGAGCATCGGCGGCCCACCCGGAGGATATACATATGTGGGATTCTCAGCTCCGTAATACGGTTGTTGAAATATTGCGACCTTGGGCGTCTTCTGTCGTGTTTCCACTCGAATCCCGTAAAGACCATGTGGTTGCAGTAGTGAATTGGAAGGATAGGGCTGAAGGCAAGGAGGCCAAAAGCGCCCTTCAAGCTGGGCTGAAAAAGTTGGAGCAACAGCAAGCGATTTCAATCTGGTTTGCTTGGGGTCACCCTTTTAATTTTGATGAAATGCAAATAAGCCAATCTCACGAAAAGGCCGTTGGCCTGATCTCCATGCGTTTTTATACACCTCACATCAGATATTTGAACCTTGTCGTTTCAGATGATGAGCGGCCAGTACAGGAAATGAGCGCACACGAACAAAGGGCCTTTTTTAAATTTATTGAAAGCGCTATCTCTAATGGAGAGCCCGATCAGCTATTGGGTCAGGTGAAAAATTTTATTGGACAAATGACACAAGGGTATCCTGCACCTGAAGCGCTTAAAGCTAAATTGGTACACCTTCTGTTGGTTAGTTTACAACGGTTAAATATAGGGTGGAGTGAGGAAGTCTACTCACGTTTCTCGGAACGTTTGAACAAAGCTGTCGAAGGGGCCACCTGTCTTCGGAATCTTGAGGATCGTGTTGCAACATGGTTAAAAGAGCTGATTCTTGAGCTTCATAGCGGCTCCAAAGGCGAACCCATTATGAACAAGTGCAAGGAATTTCTAGATGCACATCTACATGAAGACCTAAGTCTGGAGATCGTGGCCCGGCGCTTCCACTATAATGCGTCCTATTTTAGCATTCTGTTCAAAAATTATTTTGGGCTCTCGTTCACGGAATATATGGTGAAGCTCAGAATGCAAAAGGCTCAGCACTTACTGCTGCATACAGACGCCAAGGTCGCAGAAATTAGTAGACAGGTTGGTTATAAAGATATCAAATACTTTTTTAAAGTGTTCAAAAAAAACGTAATGCACACGCCGGAAGAATTTCGTAGGAAATTCAAATGATTGTTAGGTGAAAGGAAGATACGATGCGCCAAGTTAAATATATGTATCAAAAATTTTTGGACAGTAGCTTTCGTACGAAATTGATGCTGTCCTATTTTTTGTTGTCTGGTTTTATCGTTTTGATCCTAGGTTTCGTTTACTTTGAAACGAGCGCACGGAATATTACTACAAATGTAACAGATAGCGTTACAAGCGTTCTGCGTAGTAATAACCAGCTGCTGGATAACAAGCTGACAGCTATTCAAAAAACCGTAGATATGATTCCGATCGACCATGATCTTCTTCAGACCATTATGAACGTGGATACTACGGATTCTTCATCGCTGTTACGAGCTGATCGCAGCATTACAAAAACTTTGTACAGATACTTTGGCAATATGGAGGAAGTGTATGCTTCCCAAATTATGACGCAAAATTATGCATATGGAAGCACTGATCGGATGTATATTCCCGTTCAGCCGTTCTATTCTTCTCCGTTGGCAACAACGGCGGTGGAAGCAGAAGGGGCTACCCAATGGATTCCCGCTTATTCGTATGCCGATACATTCCATCAGCAGGATTTAAAACGAGGCTCCTATGAGTTTAGTTCTTTATTTGCTGTGGTAAAGCAGCTCCATTTGACTGCATTAGATGATGCAGGAACCTTTCATACGCTTCCGGAGGGCAAGGAAAAACCTATACTTATATTGAATTTTCGTCCTGACTTGTTAAAAGGGGGTTTTGAAGATTATGCAGCCCGCAGCGGATTTGCACATCTATCCTATGGCATGATTCATGATAAAAACGGGATGGTCATGAGTTCGGATAGACAGCAACAAGTGGGGGAGCCCGTGGCGGATTGGCTTAAGGATGCCATTACTTCGGAACAAGGGATGAAAATGGTAAACGTTAAAGGTCAAAGCATATTACTGGTTTACGAAGCGATGAAGACGACGGGCTGGGTATCTTATATAGCCATTCCCATGGAAGATGTATTGGGACATCTATCAACGATTCGCACCTACACGGTGTTTTTTTTAGGCTTTATGATGCTTGTTGCTGTTATTCTTGCTTATTTACTGTCTGTTTACATCAGTAAGCCCATCACAGATATGAAACAGGCGATGAAAGTAATGGAGAAAGGGCATTTTGATATTCGAATTCCTGTGCGTGGCTACGATGAATTGGGAGACCTGGTGATTCGGTTTAATCAAATGAATGAAAAAATTAAAGATTTAATCGAGGAAAATTACAAGTCACGTCTACGAGCCAAAGAGTCGGAGTTAATGGCACTTAATTTACAGCTGAATCCCCATTTTTTGTATAACACCTTAACGACCATGTATTGGATCGCCTTAGAACATAAACAGCAGGAACTGGGCCAATTGATCATTAGTCTGGCGGAAATGCTGCAAATTACTACTCGAAATAAAAACGATACATGGAGTTTGGAAACCGATCTGAATTGGCTGGAAAAATACATTTTTATTATGCAGAATCGCTTTGAGGACAAGTTCACGGTGGAATATGATATTGATCCCATTTTGCTTCAGATGGAAGTTCCCAAACTTTTCTTGCAGCCTTTTGTAGAGAATTCAATTATTCACGGCTTCGCCGAAATGGAATCAGGGGGTCTGATTAAGATCACAGCCTGGATCGAGAAGCAATTGGTGTGTTTTAAAGTGGAGGATAATGGATTAGGAATTCAAGAAGAACATATACGCCGAATTCAAGCTGGAGAAATCAGATCAACGGGCATTAAAAATGTAGACAGAAGAGTACGGCTATTATATGGAATGGATTATGGCGTTACGCTCCACTCGCCAGCAGGTAAAGGGACATTCGTCCTGGTTCGCATCGGAGAAATTCATAGATCTAATCAAATGACACCAATCCAATGAGAGTACGACTTTTAAAAATGTAAGCGTTTGCTAAAATGAGTTTAGTGACGAAGCAACAAACGAAAAGATAAAAAAATAAACGGTTTGGGGGCGTTACTCATGTTAAAACGAAAATTATGGATCGTCTGCATGTGCTTGATCGTTGGGCTTATGTCAGCCTGTAGTTCAAATGAGAGCAGCAGCAAACCAGTTGATTTGCAGGGTCACGAGCAAGTGACACTGACCTATGCCAGTTGGGGGAGCACCAATGAAAAGAAGGTTCAGCAGGAAATCGCTAAAAAATTTACAGAGAAATATCCGTGGATCAAAATTAACTATATGCATATCCCCGGGGATTACGTAACCAAATTAACGACGATGTTTGCCGCCAATCAGGCACCCGATGTATTTCCCATTTATAAAGCACAGGCTCTGCAATGGGCTGAACAAGGCAAACTATATAATTTAAATGAATTTTTGAAGGAGGATAAGGAGCTAACGAAGGAAAGTCTTATTCCTAATTCAGTCATCTATTGGGATAAGGACAAAGTGGCTGGGATCAAGGTAACTGAGGAAGCTTTCGCGCTTTATTACAATAAAGATTTGTTTGATGAGGCTGGTGTTGCTTTGCCGCCAGTAAAGGCTGAGGAGGCTTGGACATGGGAGCAGTTTTTAGAGACAGCACAAAAGCTCACCATTGATAAAGCGGGAAATAATGCGCTCAGTCCCAATTTCGATGCAAGTAACATTAAACAGTATGGAGTTCGGTTTGATACATGGATGTGGCATTTGCTTGTGCCTTCCAATAACGCAAGTGTCATTTCAGACAAAGGGGACTCGCTTAATCTTGAGAGCCCTGATGTGATTGAAGCTGTTCAGAAAATGGCTGATCTGATCAACGTTTATCATGTGGCACCGTCGCCGACTCAGTCCAAAAATATACCTTCCCCGGCCGTAGCACTGCAAAGTAAGCGTGTAGCGATGGATCTGGATGGACAGTGGGTTCAATTGGATCTTGGAGAATCGAAGGTGAATTTTGGTGTAGGCGTATTACCCAAGCTGAAAAGCAGCAAAACGATCTTGTTTGGCGAACCGGAAGTGATTTCTGCCAAAACCAAACATCCTAAAGAAGCATGGATGTTTTATAAATTCTTGCTGGATGCTGAAAGCGGACTTGACATGCATTCCAGCGGATTGTGGATGCCTGTCATGAAAAAGTGGTATACCGAACCAGACTTGATTAGCAAATGGGCCGATGTCAAACCAGGTCATGCCGATGGTTACCGTGATGCTGTCATGAACCAAACGCTGCATAACGGTGTTAATTCTTACGACTATTATCTGAAAAACTCGGAAAAAATCAATGCCATCATTAACCCGGCGCTGGATCAGGTATGGCTGGGCAAGAAAACGGTGGAGCAAGCATTTAGGGAGGTTTCCGCAAAGGCCAACGCGGAATTTAAGGGGACGTATCCAAAAGAATAGGGTGAGTGTTTTGACAGAAAGAGAGGGATAGAATGCAATCATTATCTTCTATTCGTAAGAAGGAAAATTGGTTGGGGTGGCTTTTTGCCGCCCCTGCTATTCTCGGCTTTGTCATTTTTGTTCTGGGACCGATGATCGCTAGTCTCTGGTTCAGTCTTACCGATTACAAGGTGGCTTCACAGGCCCATTTTATCGGTCTGGATAATTACGTCCACTTATTTGACGGTACGGATCAATTTTTTTATAAATCACTCGGGGTTACGTTTTATTATGTGTTCCTGAGTGTGCCCCTGCAAATTATTGTAGCTTTCTTTTTGGCGATATTACTTAATCAAAAGGTAAAAGGTCTGGCTTTTTTCAGGACTGTTTTCTATCTCCCTACCATTGTGCCACTCATAGCATCGTCTATGATCTGGATGTGGCTGTTTGATCCGGATCTTGGCTTGCTAAATGTGGTGCTGCGTGCGCTGCATTTGCCTGAAAGTCAGTGGATCTATAGCGAAGGGTCGGTAGTTCCTACTCTGGTTTTAATGAGTTTGTGGACCGTTGGAGGAACCATGATTATTTTTCTGGCAGGCTTGCAAGATATACCTAGACATTATTATGAAGCCATTGAAATTGACGGTGGAAACGCTCTTCATAAGCTTATGTATATTACAATTCCATTGACATCGCCCACTATTTTTTTTAATACGATTATGGGCTTCATTGGTGGGTTTCAAGTGTTTGTTCAACCTTACGTCATGACTCAGGGTGGACCCAATAACTCCAGCTTGTTTTATACCTTTTATTTGTTCCGCGAGGCATTTACTTTTTCGAATATGGGTTATGCCTGTGCTATTGCTTGGGTGCTCTTTATTGTCGTTTTGGTATTCACTGCCTTTCTGTTCAAGACGGCCCGAAAATGGGTGTATTACGAAGGCGGGAGGGCATGAACATGAAAAAACGCGGTTGGAGTTGGAGCAGGGTTTTGCTCTACACAATTCTCATAGTAGGCTCACTGTTTTGTATGTTTCCTTTTTACTGGCTGGTGCGAAGCTCCATGATGGATTTAAGTCAGATTTTTTTGATCCCGCCGAAATGGATTCCAGAGCCTTTTGTATTCGAGAATTTTTTACAGCCGTTTGAAGAGTTATCCTTTGGGCGCTATTTTGTGAATACATTTATCGTCGTAGCGGGTACTTTGGCGGGTGTACTTCTGTCGAGTACCATTTCTGCCTACAGCTTTGCGCGAATGAGATGGAAGGGAAGAGATAAGGTATTTGCCTTGTTATTAAGCAGCATGATGCTGCCGTTTGCAGTCACGCTGATTCCATCATTTATTGGTTGGCAGGCATTAGGCATGGTTAATTCGTATGTTCCATTGGTATTACCTTCTTTTTTTGGTGGAGGCGTTTTTAATATTTTTTTGCTAAGACAATTCTACATGACTCTACCGCGAGAACTGGATGAAGCTGTATTTGTGGATGGAGGCAATCATTTTACGATTTTCACCCGTATTATTTTGCCTTTGTCGAGGTCAGCGATTTTGGTCATTGGATTGTTTACGTTTTTGAATACATGGAATGATTTTATGGGGCCGCTGGTTTACCTTAATGATGAGAGCAAATTTACGTTGGCGATTGGGCTGCAGCAATTTCAGGGAATATATTCGGCTCAATGGGGCGTTTTGATGGCCGCATCTTTAATTGTAGTCTTGCCTGCTATTATTCTTTTTGCCATAGGACAGAAGTATTTTATGGAAGGGATTGCCTTGACGGGGATTAAAGGATGAGGACAACTGCCAGGTACGCACTTTGCTTTTTTTGGAGTCTAATAATAAAATGGAAGTAACTTTCGAAAAGGAGATGACGTGAATTGGCAGAGCAAGTGCGTATTGGCAAAACAGATCTATATGTAAAACCAATCGGTTTGGGTGCAAATAAGGTGGGAGGACATAATCTCTTTTCCGGTTTGAATGATGAAACGGGTAAAGATGTTGTTCGCACAGCTTTGGACAACGGCATCAATTTTCTGGATACGGCTTTTATTTATGGACCTGAGCACTCAGAGCGATTGATCGGTGAGGTGCTGAAGGAGCGGGGCAAACGTGAGGAAGCGGTCATTGCGACCAAGGGGGCACACAAATTTGTGAACGGAGAGGTTGTTTTTGACAACTCGCCTGCTTTTTTACGTGAATCCGTCGAATCCAGTCTGAAAAGATTGCAGACCGATTATATCGATCTGTTTTATATCCATTTCCCCGATGAAGCTACGCCGAAGGCAGAAGCAGTCGGAGAATTGAAGAAGCTTAAGGACGAAGGCAAAATCAAGGCTATTGGCGTATCTAACTTTTCCATTGAACAACTTAAGGATGCGAATAGCGACGGTTATGTAGATGTGCTCCAATCCCAATATAATTTGTTTCAACGGGAAGCTGAGAAGGATCTGCTGCCTTATACCAAGGAAAATGGCATTTCGTTTGTGCCTTATTTCCCGCTAGCCTCAGGATTGCTGGGTGGTAAGTATACGAAAGACATGACCTTCACAGACATCAGAGCAAAAAATCCACTGTTTCAGGGAGATGCATTTGCTCGTAACTTGGACAAAGTGGAGCAGGTACGAGAGATTGCCAATGCGTTGAATGCAGAGGTTGCTCATGTTGTACTCGCATGGTATTTGACCCGCGATTCGATTGATGCCCTCATTCCAGGGGCGAAGGGGCCGGAGCAGGTGCTGGCGAATCTGAAGACGCTAAATGTCCAATTGAGTCAGGCTGATATCGAAAAGATTGACCACATTTTCAAATAATAAGTGCACCTGAAATTTGCAATTGTATATGTATTCCATCTAGAGAAGCTGCCGGACGGGCGGCTTCTTTTTCGTCCCTCCCTTGCATATCCTTGTAGGGTAAGTTCAACGCTGCGGGGGGATCGGATGATGAGAAGACCGCAATGGCACAGCGCACCCAATAGAAGGCGACGCGGCAGACGTAGAGTATTTTTGATTGTGGTACTGGCGCTGCTGGTGGGAATCATACAGGTGGCTGCTTATGTGGAGCAGCATTTGAAGCCGCCTATGATGCACCTGGCAAAAGTACGGGTCAAACAAATGGCGACGGAGGCTATTAATTCAGCAATTACAGCACAGGTAGAGCAGGGGAAGACGGCTGATAATTTGATCGAATGGAGAACGGATGCACAAGGAAGAACCTCCGGCTTTGTTCTGAATTATGCAGAGCATATGAGAATTACGTCAGACACGCTCAAAGCAGTCAAGGCAACGATGGACAGCATGAGCCATTTTGATGAGAGTGTTCCGATTGGTCAGGCATTGGGCAGTCCACTGTTGGCAGCTTATGGACCAACGGTCCCCCTAAAGGTGGAGCCGCATGGAGCAATCAAGGTGGATTTAAATACCCGTCAACAGGATGCGGGCATAAACATGATCTTGGTGGAAGTGTACATTCGGATTACGACGGAAGTGTCCGTGGTTATACCGTTTGAGATGCAACCTCAGATTGTGGAGACGGAAATTCCGGTTTCTTATTTATTAGTGGTAGGCAACGTTCCGATGTACTACTATGACAATCAGGGGAAACCAGTGGGTAAAAATGGTGCAGCCGCTCCGCAGTTGGCGTTGCCTCCCCATTCCATAGAGAGTAGCGGCGCTGTAGATCCCAGCACAGTAAGTGTTCCAGAGGTACAGGAAGACCAAAACACCTCCAGTCAGTCCCCAACGCCATAGAGCAGAGGGGGACTGACGTGAGACGCTCAGGAAAAACAAAAGGGACCCTATGAGGAGGTCCCTTTTGTTTTTCCTGTTTTGAGCGCTTTGCGTTCGGTCTGCTCCCACTGTCTTAATAACGGATACGGGTCAAAGGACCAATCTGCCCAGCCATTGTCCCGATATATACCATAGTGCAGATGCGGTGGAAACTTGCCTTGGGTACCGGGTTTTCCATAGCCCGAGCTTCCGACCCAGCCAACCGTCTGGCCGGGTGTAACGATGTCTCCGTTGTGGACGGTTTTGTCAAAGCCGGAAAGATGCGCATAGTAGTGATAGCGGTTGTTGAGATCTCGGATTCCGATTCGCCATCCGCCGAAGGGATTCCAGCCCTTCATTTCAACTACACCGTAGCAGGTACTGCGAACTGGAACTCCATAGCCAGCAAACAGATCAGTTCCTTCATGTATACGGTAACCGCCCCAGCTGCGACGGCTTCCCCATGTGCTGCGGTAGCTATAAATGCTGCCTAAAGGAAGAGGGAAGGCTTGACTGACCAGATCCAGTTTGCCATACGTCCGATACAGCTTGGCAAACTGCTGAACTCTTTGAACTGCGCGGCTGTTATGGTAATATTCCCAAACGGCAATACCAAATTCATCCTCGTTGTTTCCATACTTTCCGAGATAAGATGCGATGCTGAATAGCAGATCCTTGTCATTATTACGGTCAGCGATTCCATCACCCGAACCGTCTTGTCCCAGCCCGGAAAATAGTTCAATGGAACGCGGATTTTGATCCTCCGAATCAGGGTTCATCAGGCCGGACCAGACTGGTCCCGTGATGAAAATACCTATGATCCGTTCCGCATGCTTGCGATCCCTGGGATGGGCCACTGTAAGTGTGCGTTCATACTGGTCGATGGCGGCCAGCCTGTACCAAGGAACTCCAGTCAGGGCTTCGATGGAATGATATAGAGCCAGCCTGGACGTATACGACGAAGACTGAGCATGTGAAGCATCTACATTTGCGGTCAGGCTGCTTCTGGCGGACGAGGACTGTAAGTGATTGGCAAAGGCATGGGCAGGAAGCGGACAGGCCGTTGTCAGTGTAGTAGCGCATAACAGCAGCGATAACAAACGAACAGCTCGGGCTGTCCGCGTAGGGTAAGGCACGTGAACCGACCTCCTATAGAAGGGCTTAATCGCCCGGTAAATTCTAGGCCCCGTATTCAATAGCGTGAATAGGGTGCTTTTGTTTAGATTGAGCCATATCCGCCGCTTTTATCCATGTAAAGAGTTTACTTTTTCCGGCATCAATGTCATATCAAAAAGGGAACAATGAATGGAGGTTTTTCCATGGCTTTCATGTTATAATGTATGGCAATGACAGCTTAAGCTTATCAGAAAGAAGGTCTATGCCATTGTCTAGAAAAGTGAAGGAAGCTAAGCCCGACTGGATTCGTATTAAACTTACGACAGGCGATAACTATCAGGAAATCAAGAGCATGATGCGTTCCAAGACATTACATACCGTATGTGAGGAGGCACGATGCCCTAATATATATGAATGCTGGGCCAATAGGACAGCTACATTTATGATTTTGGGTGATACTTGTACGCGTGCGTGTCGTTTTTGCGCAGTAAATACGGGAATGCCTACGGAACTGGACTTGCAGGAGCCTGAACGCGTCGCTGAAGCGGCTGAAAACATGAATTTGAAGCACTGTGTCGTAACCAGTGTGGCTCGCGACGATTTGAAAGATGGGGGTGCTACTATATTTGCAGAAACGGTTCGTGCGATTCGCCGCCGGTTACCTTTTTGCAGTGTAGAAGTATTGATTCCCGATTTTATGGGCGATATTGAATCGCTACGAATCGTCATGGATGCCAAGCCAGATATTCTGAATCATAATATTGAAACGGTGGAGCGAATGTCCGACAAAGTTCGGGCTAAAGCGAAATACCGTCGCTCTCTGGAGCTGCTTCAACGTGCGAAGCAATTAAATCCGGCTATTCCAACGAAATCAAGCATCATGCTAGGTGTCGGGGAAGAGTGGGACGAGATCTTACAAACCATGGATGATCTGCGCAAAGTCGATTGTGACATTATGACAATTGGTCAATATTTGCAGCCGTCCGAGAAACATTTATATGTGCAAAAATATTATCCACCGGAAGATTTTGCGAAGTTAAAGGAAGAGGGATTACAGCGGGGATTCAGCCACGTCGAATCCGGACCGTTGGTCCGCAGCTCCTACCAAGCGCATGAGCAGGTGAAGTCAGCCGCTCAGCATAAGGAAGAAGGCGCCCTTTCGCAGGCTTGATCCGGGAAAGGCGGTCAGAATAGCTTGTTTCAAATCGGTGGTAAAAACTATGAATTGTTGCAGGATCACAAGAACGGGTGGAATCCCGAAGCGTTTCGTGATCGGTATAGTGAAGTGCTGGATCGCTATGATTACATTATTGGTGATTGGGGTTACAATCAGCTACGTCTGAAGGGCTTTTATCGAGACGGTCATCCCAAAGCAAATAAGGATACATCTATAGTGATACTGGACGATTACATTAATGAATACTGCAATTTTGGCTGTGCCTATTTTGTGTTGCAAAAAAGTCGTGAAGTGGTTAATAAAAACGGGGTCAATGATGAAATCATTGCTCCAGATATTCAGCAGTTGGTAGATGCTCAAAGGGAACAAGCAGGAACGCTAGAACCCGAAGAGCAGCAAGAAGTATTGCAACATACAGCTGGAGAACAGGAGTGGCCGCAATCACAGCAGGATTCCACAGCTACGGAGGAATCGCGAGTGGAGCAGCCTCGAGAATCCCGGGAACCACGCGAGTTGCAACGTCGGGAATCGAAGGATGCCCAGGAAGTACGTGAGCGACAGCCGCGTGAAGCTCGCGAAAGTCGTCCATCCAGAGAAGGACGTGAAGGAAATCGGCAGCGTGAGCCACGTGAAGCACGCGATTCGCGCCAGCCAAGAGAACCACGTGAAGCAAAGGATGGACGCAATCCGGGTGAAGGGCAGCAAGCCCGGGAACCACGTAGACAGCGCAATCAGCAAGGGAGTTTCGATAAAAAGGAATCGCGTGGACCACGCTATGAGCGTCAATCAAAGGAAAATCGGGAGGGACGGCAAGTTCGTGTCTCTCGTGAACCTGAGGGCCAGCGTCAGACCCAGCCAGCTGCTAAAGCCGAAAGAGCTGAGGGTAGTAAAAAGAATAAAACATTTACAGCTCCACAACAAAACGGTTCCTGAATTTTCAGGGGCCGTTTTGTTGTGTAAGTACCTCCGAAGTCGCCAAGGGCTTATGACCAACTTTTTGCATGTTTTAAAGTAATAGCAATGAATTCCGATAAGGCTGGAGAAATCCACTTATTTTTGTGATAAGCCACTTGAGAGAAAATTTCTTGAAAGCCACCCTCACAGGGAATGATCTTTAACTTTTCTTGATGAAGTTCCTCTATAACTGTCATGAAAGGTAAACAAGTAATACCTAGCCCACTCATTACACATTGTTTGATCGCTTCAATACTCCATAGCTCCATAATTTGAGAAGAAGTAATTTCACGCTCTTCTAAGTATTTTTCAAACATTGTACGGTAAATACAATCTTTCCCATTGGAAATCAAGGCCTCAGTAAGCTTTTTATTTAAAACATTCATCGTAGAGTCAGGGCTTCCTACAACGACAATAGGTTCTTTATTTAATAAATGGACAGTTAAATTAGAATCACGTAATTCCGGCAACATGACAAACGAGACATCCGCACTCCCATTTAGTAGCGCTTTTTGATTATCTCCACAGGTAGCATTACTAAGTTTAATACTCACGTGAGGATATTTTTTCCTATATTCACTTAGTATAGGTTCTAAGCGATAGACCGTTAAAGACTCAGGAGCCGCTATTTTCAACTCTCCTCGCACAGCCTTCTCATCGTTTGCAATGTTTTCAATCTTGCTATAAGTACTTAAAATTTCTTCTGTATACCCCAGCAACCTTTTCCCAACATCCGTCAACTTTACCTTTCGACCCATTCGATCAAACAGGGGGGCACCAATATGTTTTTCTAGTGCCTGAATATGAGAAGTCACTGTAGATTGAGTGTAACCTAAAAATTCTGCTGCCTGTGTGAAACTTCCCCATTCAATGACTTTTTTGAATGTGACAAAATGACGTATTTCCATAACTCACCCACTTTAATCGAATAGTTATCCCTATTGCTATTGACATCATAAAAATCAATGAATTAATTCATGTATTTCAATTTTACCGATAGATAGGCCTATATTACAATGAATAACGGAACTTATTCAACTATCTTTTATTCTGAGGAGAGATTAACTAAATGATTTTTGCAGCATTCCTTTCCTATGTCATTATTACATCTTTTACTCCGGGACCCAGTAATATGTTGGTGATGAATGAAGCAAGAAGATTTGGATTCAAAGGATCGATCCATTTCTTCATTGGAATTATTTCCGGATTTATTATTCTTGGTGTCGTGACATCCTTGTTAACTGCACGACTATATGAGTGGTTACCTATAGTAGAACCTTACTTTAAAGTTGTTGGTGCGGCATATTTATTGTATCTGGCATGGAAAATTGCTTTGCCTAAGAAAAGTAATGATCAGGATACGTATCGCCAGTTTTCCTTTTCTTCAGGTTTGTTTTTTCAAATTATCAATATAAAAAGTATCTTATATTTTTTAACAGCGACGTCCAGCTTCATACTTCCATATCAGAATTCAAAAGGATCTATGCTCTTTTTAATATGTTTAACCATCCTCATAGGTTGCGCGGCATTATTACTGTGGGCGATATTTGGTTCAGCTTTTAAAAAGATATTTACAAAATACGATAAAATCATTAATACAATCATGTGTCTGTTACTTATCTATTCTGCCGTTACTCTTTTCTAAGGGGTATGACCAGTGTGGACGGTATAACGGTAGCAAATTTACAAAAACTCATTGGGGTTAGCATCACCTACTCAATTAAAAAAAGAGCCAGATTCGGCTCTTTTATAGGTTCTAATTAAGAAAAGCGTTGCGTACTCGATCCCAAAATGGGAAAGGACGGTAACGAGCGAAGCTGATCTTCTGACTTGCGACCTGACATCGAACAGAAATTAAGTCATCTACAGGAAAGTTGAGGTGATCTACTGTCAATAAGAGACGCTGATCTTTCCGTGAAAAAATATCACAATGATGGTGTTTTGGCAGTAGCAATGGCGATCCCAGTGTCCGATACACGCGGTTATTAATGGAAGCGATCTCAGTCAATTGCAATGCTTCAATGGTGGGATGAACCATAGCTCCGCCAAGTGCTTTATTATAGGCGGTCGTTCCTGAGGGGGTAGAAACACATATACCATCACCGCGAAACATTTCAAAGGTGATATCGTTAATATCTACTTGGGCAACGACAGTGCCATCCACCCCTTTTAATGTAAATTCATTCAAGGCAATAAAAGAAGCATTGCCTGACTTCTTGTGAATTTCCAACTCAATCAGTGGATACTTAACGATTCTCGGGTTAAGCGGTCCTTCAGATCCGCTTTGGCTCATCAGGTGGATTAGCTCCTCCAGCTCGTCCGCACGCCAATCAGCGTAAAAGCCTAGATGACCGGTATGTACACCAACAAAGGCAATATCCGGAATGCGGTCGATGAAGGTATGAAACGCATGAAGCATCGTACCATCGCCTCCAATAGACACGACGATTTCCGGCGATTCGGCATCCAGCTTGAAATTCTTTTCTTGGGCAAGACGGTGAAATTGCTGACTCAAGTCCATGGAGTGCTGATCCCCGCGATCCAGAACATAATATCTCAAGATGAAAAGCTCCTTTGTCATGGGTATATATCGATCATAATCAATTATGAGCAAGAACACAATCGTTCATTGCCTGTGTGTTCTTCTCAAACGTACATATAAGCGACTTGTACCCACACTCAACCATGAGAGACTAAGCATTCCAGCCAGTATAAAGGCAAGAAACAGCAGACTTTGCAACAACATGACGGACGAGAAGCCAGGAGACCACGCGATGTCGTATATCGGAGAAAAGACTGGAGAGCTTCCCTGTCCCATAAGAGGCCGCCATAACACGAGAGCTAGCAGTGCTGAGATGATGCCGTGCGCAGCCCGGGCCAACAAAAATGGCAAATAACGAAGATCCGTCATATTTAAAATACTTGCAACCTGCGCATGAACCGACAGCCCGCCCCAGGAGAGAACAAAAGCGGCTGCGGCTACCTTGAATGGTAACGCCGCTGCCGTGGCTTTACCTGCGGCTTGCGCTCCTAAAGTGACTTCGAAAATACCACCCACAATGGACTCCGTTAACGTAGGAGGAAGACCACATGCAGTCAATAGGCTTGCTGTAAGCAGATGAAGCCCGCTCATTAAACCGGAGTTCGTCAAAGCTTCTAAAATGACGCAGAAGAATACAACTAGCCCTCCTACGACAATAATAAGGCGTAGGGAGGAAGTAATCGCCTGACGAAGTAACTCACCCAATGGGCGACCATCTTCCAAACGAGCTGTATGCATGGCATATAATGCTTGGCGTAGGGGTCCAGGCTGCCTATTGCGATCTGCTGCTTTTGTATTCTTGGACTTCGACCAGGCTTTTTGAGTAGGTTGGCGGTCGCTGCGAGTACCTGTTTCCCCTGAACGGGAACCGTGGAAGCGCATAAGCAGCCCGATGATGAGCACGCCACCATAATGGGCCGCGCCTAGTACGAGTGCAATTTCTGGTTGATGGAAGAAGCCAACGGAAACCGCACCGATCAAAAATATCGGATCAGAGGAAGTGGTAAACGCGACCAAACGCTCTCCTTCAATGCGTGTGATCCATTTTTGCTCCCACAGCTTGGCTGTTAGTTTAGCTCCAATCGGGTAACCGGATGCACAGCTGACCGCAGCGACAAAACCCCCACAGCCAGGTACACGGAATAGAGGCTGCATCAGCGGATCCAACAGCGCACCTATGAAATGAACAATTCCAAAACCGAGGAGAAGCTCGGAAATAACGAAAAACGGGAATAAAGACGGAAACAGCACGTCCCACCAGATGGCAAGCCCCCGAAGCCCGGCATTCAGAGAAGATTGCGGGTATACAGCCATAAGCATAAACAGGAATAGCAGTGTAAGGATGAGCAGAGGAAGCGAGTAACGACGGTATAGCGACATAGAGGCCCCTCCTTTGGAGTTGTACTAATATACCTATGTCGGGGATGGACAAAGAGTACAAAAAAATCAAAGAATACGGTTACATCTAATGCTGTATTTTTGTAAATAGTATGTTAAAATAGGAAAACAACGATCCATAACCTTAAGGATGGAGTGATCAGGATGAGTATCGTTGCTGGTCTGTTCGTATGTGCTTTTGTGTATGTTATTCGTGCCTCTCTCGTCCATCCCGGTGAAGAGGATTGGCGGAGTTATTAGTGGTATTTATAGAATGACGAAGCTGTGTGCAACGAAGCACACCCTCTTCATATGTTAAATTGATAAAATGACGCTTATTTTTAGCGTCATTTTTTGTTTTTTGTTATAATACGGGTGTATATTTATTACCATAGCACAGAAAGTTGGAGGAAAAGTGAACCCTAGCCTGAGCATTTATGACAACCTTGGGGGTGCGGAAGGTGTTCGTGCTATTATTGAGGCCTTCTACCCGAGAGTTTATAAAGATCCGTTGTTAAGTCCCCTGTTTCCTAAAGACATGGAACCGGTTAAGGAAAAGCAGTATATGTTCCTGAGCCAGTTTTTTGGAGGACCGTCCCTTTTTTCTGATGCATATGGTCATCCGATGTTACGTGCCAGACATATGAAGTTTCCCGTAACGGAGGAGCGAGCAGAGGCATGGTTGTCTTGTATGGCAGGTGCGTTAACGGATACGGGCATTGAGGAGCCGCTTCGTTCAATCATACTTAACCGTTTGTCTGGTCCTGCGCATCATTTTGTAAATACCCCGTAAGCTTTCGGGGATTGCCGAATTTTGGAGAGGGTTGTAAAAACATTGGAACTTGAACCGTTATATCAGATCAAAATCATTTGCCCACATTGCGAAGAAGAATTTCAGACATCCCGTGTCAGACCAAGCCTAAAGAAGGCCATTCGTACGGATTCAGATTTTTGTGCTTATTATAAGAATGAAAATCCGGATTTTTATGTCGTAAGGGTCTGTCCTCATTGTGGATTTACCTCGACAGAGCACTCTACCGTTCAGTTAAGCGAACAGCAAACCAAGATATTCAAGGATAAAATCGGTAATCGCTGGCAGTCTCGCGAATATGGCGGGCATCGTAGCTGGGAAGAGGCATTAGAAACGTATAAACTGGGTTTACTATGTGCCCAGGTCATCGGAGAAAAGGAACGCGTAGTAGCTAGTCTATTACAGCATATCGCTTGGATGTACAGATACCAGGGAAATGAGGAGCAGGAGCTTCGCTTTCTCAAATTTAGCCTGGATTCTTATGTTCGGGTCTATGAGCTGGAGGGTGTCGGGGCGAATAATGCCAAACTGCTTTATCTGATTGGTGAATTGCATCGACGTACAGGCAACTTTAACGAAGCGGTACGCTGGTTTTCGCGTGTCATTAATGACAAAAAGATTATGGATGCAGCCATGATCCGGGCTTCCCGTGAACAGTGGTCTGTACTGCGAGAACAAATGCTGGCTAAAAATTACCAACTGCCAGAGGAAATGCAAGACGCAAGCTCCTCCTGAAGAAATAAAGGTGTGCACTATGGCCGATTTAGGCTCATGGTTCACACCTTGTTTGTAAAACGGGTTATCTTATCTTACAACTGCCTCATGAATTAATGATGACGCAATGTGGTATCTGACAGCAAATAATCGTCATCACAATCCACTAAAGTAACCTTGTTATGGCAGCATGGAAACACAAGCAGCTTTTTCATACCTTCGTGTATGAGCTTAAGTTCTTTTGGCTTCAGGGGCAGCAAAACATTATCATGGTCGCAAAACGGACAAGACTGTACATAAACGTCTCCCATGACGATGTCATAAGGCCAGGTTTTATGAAAAGGGATCATGATTTGTCCGATTCTCCGCCGTTCGGGTCAGCGGTTTCTTCTTTAGCCAGTTCGGCTAGCTTTTGCATCAAAATGTGCTGGGGTGTATGCATAAGGTGTTCCAGCGGAATGCCGAGCTTTTCGGATAATTTCACAGCCGTTTCCGGCGAAATTTGTAAGGGTCTCATCCTGTTTTCCTCCCAATTGTAGTGATTTACTATCACGATGTAGCTTTATTGTATATGAAACCACAAGAATTCGCCAAAAAAGAAAGGTGGAACTATTATGAAAACACCGTTAAAGCAAACATGGGATCTGGAATCTATTTTTAGCGGAGGATCTTCCTCTGCCTCATTTCTTGCATTTTTGGAAGAAATGGAAAGCAAGGTCCAACAACTGCAAGCTCAGCTTAAAGCAGCCAAAGTACCACAAACGGTATTGGATACCGAGCGTCTGGATAGTGTACTGAATAGCATACAGGAGCTGTTTAATGGTGCGTCGCAGGCGGGTTCCTTTGTCTCTTGTCTAACTGCTCAAAACCAGCACGACAAGCTGGCTGTTCAACTGGGGGCGCGTGTCAATACGCTATATGCCCAAGGAAAAAGTGCTTTAGTATCTTTCCAGAACTTGCTGGCACAAACCAGTGAAGACATTTGGCAGAAATGGATGGAGCGCGAAGCTATCCAGCCGATTTCTTTTGTCCTGACCGAATATCGGAACGAAGCACGTGAAAAAATGGCTCCTGAGCTGGAAAGCCTTGCATTGGATCTGGCAGTGGATGGCTACCATGGCTGGGGCGACTTTTATGATACCATTGTCAAAAATATGACGATCCCTGTGCCAGAAAATGGCGAGATCGTAAACCTGTCTGTAGGTCAGGCAGCTAATAAGCTGGATGAAGCAGATCGCAGCGTACGTAAAGACGTATTTGCACGTTGGGAAGAGGCATGGACTCAGGTAGAGGACTATTGCGCGGATACATTGAATCATTTGGCAGGCTTCCGTCTGAAGCTATATGAAAAACGAGGCTGGACAGATGTGCTTAAGGAACCGCTGGAAATCAGCCGTATGTCTGCACAAACGCTGGATACGATGTGGCAGGTTATTAATGAAACAAAGCCTATTGTAGTCAAATACTTGGAGCGGAAAGCAAAACTGCTGGGCTTAGAGAAGTTGTCCTGGCATGACGTTGAAGCTCCGCTGGGGACGTCAACCACTAAAATCCCTTACGACGATGCTGCTGTAACGATTGTTGAGCAATTTGGTAAATTTAGCTCGAGAATGGCTGACTTTGCCCAAATGGCTTTTGAGAAAAGCTGGATCGAAGCAGAAGATCGTCCAGGCAAACGTCCGGGTGGTTTCTGTACATCTCTGCGTCTGAGCAAAGAGACCCGTATTTTTATGACCTATGCCGGATCACCATCCAATGTTTCGACACTGGCCCATGAGCTCGGACACGGTTATCATCAGCATGTGATGAATGAATTGCACCCATTGAATCAAAATTATGCCATGAACGTAGCTGAGACGGCATCGACGCTGGCAGAACTAATTGTATCAGATGCGTTGCTGGAAGCTGCCGAGGGTCAGGAAAAGGTGGCTTTGCTGGAGGATAAAATTCAGCGTGGTGTAGCCTTCTTTATGAACATTCATGCCCGTTTCCTGTTTGAAACCCGTTTTTACGAGCTGCGGAAAAAAGGAGTCGTAGGAGCACAACAATTAAGCGAGTTGATGGAACAAGCGCAGCGTGAAGCGTTTAGTGGTGTCCTGGATGAGGCTCATCCTCATTTTTGGGCATCCAAGCTGCATTTCTATATTACGAATACTCCATTCTACAACTTCCCGTACACATTCGGGTATATGTTCAGTGCAGGAATTTACGCTTTTGCGAAGGAAAATCCTGACGGCTTCGCCGACCAATATGATGCCTTGCTGCGTGATACAGGTCGCATGACAGTCGAAGAATTGGCTTCCAAGCACTTAGGTACCGATTTAACACAGGCTGACTTCTGGCGTAATGCTGCGCAAGTTACTGTTCAGGATATTGAGCAATTTTTACAAATGACAAAATAACGGATTTACACTTTAGAGGTCTCCCACGAGGGAGGCCTTTTTTGTAATTTTTGCAGAAGATGATGAACAAAGTCGCAAAATGTCGAAGTGTAATTAACATTACCTGTTGGCGAAATTTAAAATGATGGATATACTTAGAAAATAGTTATAAATACCCAATTATGTTGGTTTTGATTGTAAGGTTAAAAATCTTCGCATATAATTGAGCCGTAAGACCTATTAAATATTTTTGGATAAGGTATATAGGAGGGTTTTTGTAATGGATGAAGTAGGTCAATTGTCGTTGGCAAGGCAGATGGATATCGTTTTAAAAGAACTGGATAATGAACTGGCGGGTTTGTCGTCAGGTATCGTATTTGTACAAATACGTAACAATGTAGTTGGGAAATTTGGGATTCGTCATAATCCGCTTGCAGGTAAAGGTGGCACATTTGCAGCAGTAGAACCGGGGTTATCAGTAAAGCATCGGGAGGATTTTCGGCGTATGGCCCTAGAAACGCTAAATCATAAGCGTAGCTGGACTCATGGTGAGATTGCTTTCGATTTTGCCATCAGACAAGGAACGATTTTGGTAGATGCAACACTGGAGTCCAACTACAACATGGCGAATCTCATGATCCGCTACAACAAGCCTACATACCGAGCGGCTAATTCGGAATAAACATTTATATGAGAATTTTGCAAAAATCCCATAAGCGACTTCCAATGAACAAGATATAGATCGAAATGGTTAGTTCGTCTATATCTTGCACTTCGGAGCGACTGGAATCGAATTTTGCAAAATCCTGATAAAAAAGAGTAAAGAAAAGGCGGCCTTCCTAGGGAAGACCGCCTTTGTTATATGCCCGTTATAACGCATTTTGGTAAATTACGATGAACGGAATGCTCACGCGGAATAATGACGCTTATTGACCTGAACGACCTGATAATTGCTGTTCGGCCAGCTGTACCAAGCGTTTAGTGATATAGCCTCCCAGAGAACCAGCTTCACGGGATGGCATGTCACCGTAGTAACCATCTGCCGGAATGGTGATGCCCAGCTCTTGTGCAGCTTCATATTTCAATTGTTGCAATGCGTTGTTGGCTTGAGGAACAACTAGGTTGTTACTGCGACGGCTTCTGCCTTGATTAGCTTCATTCATGTGTAGTCACCTCCTTCGGCTGTGATGAGGTTAGTATGCGACAGAGTTATGAAAATATGCGCCGAAGGAAGAAAAGTGACTAGAGGAAAATTACGGATATATGATATGAATCTGAGTTTTGAGGTCGATGGATTGCTGAGGCTCCAGACGGATCAGCCCGGCTTCCCCGACAGGATCAGGTGAATTGGGCGCATCAGGCAGCCATGTATAAGGCTCAATGCAAAGATACTGGTCGCATTCACCTTTGGTATATAAAACCCAATACTTATAGTATTGCTCATCTGCTGTGTAGCGGATTTGATAACCGTCGTCACGGGTCAAAAGAGCTTCAGCAGGGCCTTCCGTTGCCCGCAGCAGCGTATCTAGATTTGTTCCTTTCAGAGAAAGTCCCGAAGAGAGCTGTTCCAAGTCGTCCAACGAAGTAATGATACCTGTAGGTAGCTGTTCAGCATCCTGCTCATAGACGCCGTTCACAGGCAGCTTTAGGCGCCAGCGCTCAGGTTCTCCGTCCACCATAAACCAAGTGTGATATCCCAAGCCAAATGGAGCTGCTTTTTCACCCAAATTCGTTACGCGCAGCGTTTGACTTAATACAGCACCCTGTAAGCGATACGTCATCTCCAGACGTAAAGGAATGGGGAATTGTTCCATCCAGTGCGGATCACTTTCTGTTAAAAGCTCGGTAGTAACACTGCAACCTTCTTCATCCTCTTCAATATCACTGCAGCGCCAGGATTGATTACGATGCAGACCGTGTATATGATTGTCATTGGCAGTATTTCGGTCGAACTGATAAGGAACACCGTCAAACTCAAATTGTCCCTTGCGAATTCGGCCTGGAGGAATCAAAATGGGCAAGCCAAAATGATAAGGCTTTTGTAAATAGAAAGCCAATTCTTCCTCACCAGGCCGACGTACGATATCCCGGTCGAGCTTCAGATCACGCACTGAGATAATATTATTCCCGAGGCGAGGGATCATCGTAACTTCGAGTTCACCACTATGTAAAACATACGTGTCGTAACCGTTCCAGTGTTCTTTGGTCACTTGTTTCATATCCATGCTCCTTTGTCCACTATAATCGGTTGAAGCTTCGTGTCATTATGATAACAGATTTTTGATCGTAGGGCACAATCGTCATTTGACAATAACATTATGCGGAATTATCATTAATGTAGTTTAGAAAGTAATGACATGGATAACACGATGATGAGGACAAGTAAGCTTTCGCATAAGCTCTTCAGAAAGCCGGTGGTAGATGGGAATCGGTGAGCCTGCACTGCTGAATGGACCTTGGAGTGCCGCACAGAACAGGATTCTACTGTCCTCAGTATGACGGCCGATTGCTCCCCGTTAACGGAGCTTTAAGATTGCAGGCAGCCACGGAGCGTAGCTCCGACAAGTAATAGGCTGACGGCAATGAATAAGGGTGGTACCACGGTCTCGCGTCCCTTGAGGATGCGGGGCCTTTTTGCGTTCTAATTTTGAAATAAACGGAGGAGGAAGAATATGAAAACTGTACTTTCAGGTATTCAGCCTAGTGGACAACTTACTTTGGGCAATTACATTGGTGCAATGAAAAACTTTGTCAAATTGCAAGAGGATCATCAATGTTACTTTATGGTCGTAGACCTTCATGCAATTACCGTACCGCAGGAACCGGCCCAATTACGTGAGCAGTCGGAGGCGGTAGCGGCATTATTTATCGCAGCAGGTATTAATCCGGAGAAATCCAATGTCTTTTTACAATCCCATGTTCCTCAGCACGCTGAGCTGGGATGGTTGATGACAACACTGACGAATATGGGCGAGCTGGAACGTATGACTCAGTTTAAGGACAAAGCGGCAGGCAAGGACTCCGTAGGAGCAGGGCTGTTCGTATATCCATCGTTGATGGCAGCTGACATTTTGCTCTACAACGCGGATCTCGTTCCGGTAGGCGACGATCAGAAACAGCATCTGGAGCTGACACGCGATTTGGCGGGTCGCTTTAATCACCGTTACGGAGATTATTTTACTGTTCCCGAACCGTATATCCCTGAAGTAGGGGCGAGAATTATGTCCCTGGATGATGTATCTAAAAAAATGAGTAAGAGCAATCCGAATGCAGGCAGCTTTATTGCCCTGCTGGACGAACCGAAAGTCATACGCAAGAAAATTAGCCGCGCTACGACCGATTCTGGTAGTGAGGTTAGATATGATCCGGCCAATAAACCAGAAATTAGTAATCTGATGGGCATCTACAGTCAGTGTTCCGGTTTGTCGCTCCAAGAAGTGCAGGATCGCTATGAAGGTCAAATGTACGGAACATTTAAAAAAGAACTGGCAGAGACCGTTGTAGCTATGCTTGAACCGATTCAGCAGCGCTATCGTGACATCCGGGAATCCGGTGAGATTGGACGTATTTTGGCCCAATCCGCAGAGCGCGCACAAGAAGCGGCTGAAGTCACGTTGTCTGCGGTCAAAGAGCGCATGGGCTTTCTGCCACGTCTACGCTAAAGCATATTGCTGGCAAAATAGATTAGGCCCTATAGGATTGGCTTAGGAGCGGCGTTGTCGGGCTTTGACCACGAAACCCCAGCCGATATTGCCGACAGATAATAGCCCCAGTAGAATGGCAAGCCATGCGGAATAACTGATGGATATAGCGGCTGCGGTCAGCAGGACAATGGATGAAACGGCGAACCATAGGGATAAACCTTTACTCATTGGTAAAAACCTCCAGTGTTCGAATGTTGAATTTCAGGAATAAGTAGTTGTAAGCGAGCCATAATAATCTTGCAAGCTTGCAATGAACCTCACTCACAAAGAACTGAAAGGAGATTCAAATATGAGCAGACGTCGTTCAAACAACCTGCAAGTACCGCAGGCCAACGCCGCTTTACAACAATTAAAATATGAGGCAGCTCAAGAACTTGGCATCACCATCCCTCAGGACGGTTACTTCGGTAATGTTGTTTCCCGCGAAACAGGTTCGCTTGGGGGATATATCACGAAAAAGCTGGTCCAACAAGCAGAACAATCCTTGTCGGGCAGCAGCCGTTTGCAGTAATACACATAAACACTCCATCTTGGAAGCTGTATTATGAGCAACTGTGATGAAGAAAATCCGGAGCGATCATGCTCCGGATTTTTTTACGCATGGCTTATGACCATTGTGAATCACGCAAGTCCGCTTCGTCAAGAGGGCGCTTTCATGAGATCTGATTTTTTGCGGGAATGACCAAAAAAAGCAAGCTCCCAGATTAAGGGGAACTTGCTGTCTGTTGTTCATACGGCTTGTTGTTAGCTTGTAAGCAGGTTTTAATTCGTATGCAGGGAAAGGCGTTTTTGCATCTTTTCGTCACTGAGCCATCCAATATAGCTGTTGATCAGTCCGAACTGCTTATCCATCGCGACCACAGCCACAAATGGATATTGTCTCCGGTGTCGATACCTGACGTCTCCCCATCGCACAATGTAGCCCCATTCCAGTTCCTCCACCTCGGCAACGGCAAAGGAGGAAAAATAGCGAAATGCCTGCACATCGCGATAGGATTTGGAGGCTTCTACGGCAGGATGTGTGGATGGAATTGCATGTTTCGTCCAAAATAAGTGTTTGCCATTTAATCCGCCAATGTCATAACTTCCATTCTGATGAGCTTTTACCACATGCCACCGATTCCATGATACGGTGGGAATGATATAATAGATGTCGCCCTCCTGACGCTCATTGTCCATATTACGTACCGCTTTTCTGGTTATAAAATGACTCCAGGTTCGCCAAATGTAATATAGGCCAATAATAACGTACAGCGTAATAAATAAGGGAGCGGGTGGAGTCAATCCGGTGATCCACAGCATAATCGCAGCAACATGGGTGCCAAAAATAAAGGGATCGAAAATATGGATGATATTCCAAGATATCCACTTGTTTGTAAATGGCCGGAATGCCTGTGTTCCGTACGTATTAAATAAATCTGTGAATACATGCAGGCAGACGGCAATCGTTACCCATAATGCTACATGACCTGGGGGCACATCTCTGAAGATCAGGCAAATCAGTCCTGTTATGGACAAGATCCATATCAACCAGAAGGGAATTGAATGCGACAGTCCACGGTGATTGCGAATGTAGGCTGCATTGTTTTTCAACCGAAGCAAAGTGTCAAAATCCGGAGCTTGTGACCCTACGACTGTAGCGAGCAGTATGACTGCGGCCAACTTTGGATCTCCGGCGACGACAGGATCAGTGTAGGCCAGCCCGGCCAATCCGATTCCCATGACAAAGTGTGTGGCTGTATCCATATCTGTCGCTCCTTTTGTATTGTTTCCTGTACTTATTACTACCCAAATTTACTGTAAACGATCAGCAGGGGCGATTTGCCATCGGAATTGTGAACGTTTTGTGCGTTTTCTGTCAAACTTTTTGGGGTAGGTATATGATAAAATTTATATCGGAGTTCAACTTACTCCCGAATTCATACATCTCTAAGGGGGAGTTACTCACAATGGATAATATAAGTTATAAGACTTCTTCGGATGCGGCTACCTATTCTGTAAAATCTAAACCACCCGGTAAAGCGGGCACTTGGAAAGATTTTATTACAGTTACCAAGCCAGGCATCCTTCGTACCAATCTGGTTGCAGCCTTTGGTGGTTTTTGGTTAGCGTCGCAATGGGATGTTGACTATATAAAGCTAATTCTTACACTATTAGGTACAATGCTGGTTATGGCGTCTTCTTGTGTTTTTAACAACTATTTTGACCGTGAGCTGGATTTGAAAATGGAGCGTACACGTAATCGCTCACTGCCAACAGGGCGTCTGACCCCTACAACGGTGTTGTCATACGCTATTATTTTGGGCGTTGTTGGGTTAGCTGTTCTATTCTCCTTCTCTGGTGTAACGGCAGGATTACTGGGATTACTTGGTATGTTCATCTACGTCGGTATTTATACACTTTGGTTAAAACGTTCATCTACATGGAGTACATCCATCGGCGGTATTTCTGGTGCAATGCCTCCGGTGATTGGTTATGTGGCCGCTTCGGGTCGTATTGATATGGGCGCGTGGCTCTTATTCGCTCTCCTGTTCTTATGGCAGCCTCCTCACTTTTGGGCACTTGCTATTCGCAGAGTTGAGGAATATCGCGCAGCAGGATTTCCGTTGTTGCCAGTCGTAAAAGGTATCCATCGGACGAAGATTCAGATGATTCCTTATATTGTATTGCTGATTCCGGTACCCATCCTTATGTATGCTTATGGATATGCCGGTATGATTTTTATGATCGTGTCCGTGTTACTGTCCGTGCTGTGGGCATTCTATGCCTTTAAAGGTTTTACGATTAAGGAAGAAGAAACGGATTCCTGGGCGAAGAAAGTATTTTTCTTTTCCATTAACCATCTGACACTCAGTTTCTTGCTGATGATCGTCGATACGGTTCATAAGTTCTAATGTCATTTTAGAGGCATTTTATAGTGCACCATATAGCTGTCCAACAGGCATTGAAAGCGGCCTGAGGACAGCTTTTTGTTATTTTAAAGACTAAAGAACAGGTGGCGGGTATATAATGTATTCTTCCAACCCTGCTTTTTCCAATTGAGCGATCACATATTCGTCTGGAGTGCCTTCTACGCCGGCGTATCCTTTGCGGGTATACATATGGTAGGCATCCGGAAAAGAGTCTGCAAGTACACCCCTTATTTTTTTCCCTGAGCTGTCATTGTCCATAAATAAATATATTTCGTCGTGCTTGGCCCGCTTGTGGAGGGATTCCAGTTTTATAGAGTTTAGTGTGCCGAAGGTGCATAAAATGTGGACCTCCGGGTCAAGTAATCGGCGAAGTTTGCTGCGGTCATTTTTCCCTTCGACGATCACGGTTATCGCCATTTAAGCTCACCCCTTGTCTGATACATATGCTCGAAATTCCCCGGGAAATGAAGAATATGTGTATAGTGTAGCTCCAAATAGGGTTCTCATGCAAAAAATAACAAAACAGCCTGCCAGAAGTGGCAGGCATGGGCACAAGGGGCAACATGTTAGGGCAATTCGGACATTAAATCCAGCAAGTACGGAGAATGATGACGAGCAAAATATAAAGAACAAGAATGGTGCCAGTTGAAGTTCCAATAGGGCAAGGATGACAGTGGCTCACAGGCTGCACCTCCCTTTGTTAGTGAATGTTCAGTCAAAATATTCTATGTGGATAGGGGGATGGTGTACTGTGCATACGCCCTCTAGAACGGCATTTTGGGCTTTAAAGGTAGCATATTAGCAGACCACTGCCTCAGCCTAGCTAGGAATGATAAGGTCCTGAGGCAGACAGTGGCGGCGTCGAAGATAAGCGCTTAACGGGAACGAATAGCAGGCCAGCCATCAGAATCAGAAATGCGATAAAAAAAGGAGAAATGTGATCGGGTAGCTGACCTGCCAGTACAGGTCCGGCAAAGGAGCCGATAGATGTTGCAATAGACTGTAGTGCAAAGGTTTTGCCCAGTCGCGCACCTCCAATTCGTATGAAAAGAGAGGCTAATGCTGGGAAAATGATGCCTTTGGCTGTTCCCAAAATAAAAAGTATGATACCAATCGCCGCTTCGGGCGTGGTGGCGAGTGCGTAGAAACTTAGAGACATCAAAATAATGCCACAAAGTAGTCGCGCCATGGGTGAATATTTGTTCAGAAACAGCAGGCTGAGCGTACAAAGTGCTCCCAAACTGATGATGGAAAAGAGCAATCCGGTGGACATCATGGACGCAGAACCGTTATTCCGTAATGGAATTTCGTAAAATAAAATGCCTTGTGCACACGCCAAAACAAAAGGCAGGAGCAGGTAACGCCAATTGAATGGTAAACGCGTCTTCTGTGCCCCGGATAGTGGAGCGGGTGTCGCATGACCATCTGATAATTGGGCCTGTGGAGCGGGTGCTCTTTTGGGCAAGGTGAAATAAGCCATAAGTCCCGTGACTACGAGAATGATGCCAAGGGAACTAAACGTCTCACTAAAGCCAAAACTGGCTACGATAAATGCGCCGGCGGCTGGAGACAGGACAGAGGCCAATGTGTGAACGACACCATGTCCTGACATATATTTGCCTTGCGTAACTGGATGATCGGATAGCTGTGCCAACATGGCCAGACAGGCTGGAGATAAAAAGGCCAACACAAAACCGCTAATCGCCCGAAGAAAAAGTAATTCCCACGGTGTGTGGATGTACGATTGAATGATAAGAATAATGCCTGCGGCTGTTAGGCTGAACATAATATATCGGCGGCTGCCGTGTTTGTCGACCTTGGGGCCGGCCATCAAATTACCAGGCAGGTGAGTTAGAGAGTAAATCCCCATCATCCAGCCAATAAAAGTAGGTGCTGCACCCAGGGAGATAGCGAATGGTGTCAAAATAGGATATTGTGCATGCAGATCGAAAAAGGCAATGAATAAAAAAAGATACAGCCAGAGGGCTGTTTTCATGGGATGACCCCCTTCCCTAATGTAAACTTTCATGTTGCACTACGTATCGGCCCTTCCTAAGTTGTACGCTGGAGTGGACGAACATAGACCACTTTGTATGGACAAGAATTGAATAACAAGGTGTGTAAAAGAGCTAAGCTGACAGGGCATCACGTAATCATGTATAATTACAGAGACAATTTTGTGATTTGAATGATGTAGTTGAAAACGGGAGTGTAGCGAAATGGATAAGGGCGTCTGGACAGAGTTTTTGGAACATAATTGGCATATTGTTCAGGATAACTGGCTGTATATATTAATTGGGCTTGTCCTATTGTTAGTCATATTGAAGGTTGTAAGAACTCTCATAAAATGGCTGATTGTCATTGTCGTAATTGCAGGCTTGCTTATCTACAGTGGCATTTCCTTTGAACAGGTCGGCAAGGTCGTTACTCAGGCAAAGGATGATGCGATTAACAAGGTTCAGAGCGAGGCTTTGAACATGATGATCAAGGAGGGACGGGATGCCAAATACACATCTAACGCGGATGGTACGTTTTCGGTAACCAGCTCCAACCTGGAAGTGAAAGGTCCATTTGATGGGGACAAGGTCAAGGTATGGTTTCAGGGGATGTCGCTGGGCGAGTGGAGTATGGGCGATACCGTCAAGAAATATATCGAAGGTGCGAAAGGCTCGGCTGTAACACAGTCGCCACAGTCGCCGTAGAGACAGGAGGAACACAATGAAACCATCCTGGCTGGAGCCTATTCTTCATTGGAATGGCGTGACGGTGTTTTTGATTGTCATTGTACTGCTGTCGTTGATTCAGGGCTGGAGACGAGGAGCTTCCAGATCTGTAGGGGCGCTGTTCAGTCTTATTGTGGATGGCATACTGACTGTGGCGGGTATTTTGTGCTCGCTCGGGTTAGCCATGTGGCTTTCACCGAAAGTACAACAATGGCTGGCGGCTTACATGGAACATTTGCCTCAGCGAGAACTAAGCGGGATTGAACAATTTTATTATACGTTGGTGGCGGGGTTAGAAGGTTTTCCGCTGCTGCGGTTCGCCGTATTGTTCATGCTCAGTTATGCTATCGCCCAATTTGTACTACGTGCAATTTATGTGTTGATGGTAGGTGGCAAGTCAGATTCTTCTTTCCATGAGCATGAAAAAAAATCAGGCTTTTTCAGCAGGGTGGCAGGGGCTGGAATAGGCACTCTTATTGGTGGAGCACGCGCTATCATGGTTATAGCCCTGCTATTCATCGGCGTAAGTCTGTATCCAGACAGCGGGTTTAGCAGCTACGTACAAGCTTCACCGATTTATAAGCAAGGAGCGCAATCGGTCATTGAGCCGTTGTCCGGGACTCTGATTAAGGATAAATTGCCCGTATTTACGCAGGCCGTTACCAAGGAATTAAACGGTATCCTGCAGCGTAAATACGAAATGATTGACCGGGAAATTCCGAACGATATCGGTCAGGCTGCGGCCAAGATTACACAGGGGATGAGCGGTGATGAGCAAAAGGCCAGAGCGTTGTATGAATGGGTAGGTACCCGTATTAGCTATGATTTCGGTAAGGTAGAAGCCTATGAGCAGCGTGGTGACTGGCATGAACAGACCCCCAGAGATACGTTTGATACACGTAAAGGAGTCTGCATTGATTATGCCCGCCTGTATGCGATGATGGCTCGGTCGCAGGGACTACAGGTCAAGGTGGTGACAGGGCTTGGATATAACGGACAGGGAGGATATGGTTCCCATGCATGGAATGAAGTGTATTTGAGCGCGCAGGATCAGTGGGTACCGTTAGACCCGACCTGGGCGCAAAGTGGGGACTGGTTTAATCCGCCTGGTTTTGCCCAAACACATATCAAGGATAAAGTGATTTAATAAGGAGTGGAAAAGGGCACATGAGAAAGATAGACAACGAGCAGGGAAAAGACAACGAGACGTCTGATCGAAAAAGATTCAGCTTTCGGATCAATCTGTTCTTTTTCAGCTCGTTCATTATATTTACGGTCATTATTGTAAGACTGGCGATACTTCAATTTGTAGATGGACCTCAGCTTAAGCAGCAGGAGGCCAGTAATGTTACCAAAAATGTACCACTTACGCCGATTCGCGGAACGATTTATGATTCGACCGGGCAGAATAGACTGGCGTATTCTACACCTGTACAATCGCTGTATATCACGCTCTCCAAGAATTATAGTGACAGCGTGGAAGAAAAGCGTAATCCAGATAAAAAGCTGTTGCCTGAGCTGGAAAAGATGACACAAAAGCTGGCAAATCGGTTTGCCCGATATGGTAATAAAGATGAGCCGCAAATGACGGCAGAACAAATTATGGACGCTATGGATCGGAACTATCAGAGATTAAGCGGTTTTACGCCACGTCTGATTAAAACGAATCTTAACAAAGATGAAGTCGCCTATTTTATGCAGCATAAGAGTGAGTTCCCCGGGATAGATGTCGTAGAGGAAACGGTACGTCATTACGATCCTGATACGGTAGCTGTTCAAACGGTTGGTTATATTAAAAGTTATAAAAGTGCGCGTGAAAATCTGGATAAATATAGGGATATTCAAAAATCCATGTCAGCTGAAAATGATCCGGGCCTCATCTATATGGATAACGAGTCTGTTGGCTTTGATGGATTGGAATTTCAATATCAGGAACAGTTACGAGGGAAAAATGGCTATAAAACGGTTCCGATTGATCCGCGCAATATGCCAGAAGGTGTAGATTCTGTTACTCCTCCGCAAAAGGGGAACAACATTTATTCCACGATTAATAAAGAGATTCAGGTCAAAACGGAAGAAGCTATTACGGATCAATTGAGATGGCTCCATTCACACGCTGTGTCTGGCAAGACTCATCCTTATGCCAAAACAGGCTTCGCTGTGGCTATGGAAGTGGACACAGGAAATGTGGTAGCGATGGCCAGTATGCCAGATTATGATGCGAATTACTGGCAGACTGGAAATATATCCAGTGATAATTACAAAAAAATACAAAACGTTTACCTGAATGGCACTATCCGTTCCTTCGGATCGGGCCAATCGGGTCAACATCCTGAGTCGGTTGTCCTACTTGGCTCCACCATTAAACCCCTTTCTGTGTTGATAGGTCTGGAGGAAAATCTATTCAGTACCTCATCCTACTACCAGGATACAGGAGCGGCTTATTTTGGACGTAACAATTCGTCACGAGTTCGAAACTCTTCGGGTCATGTGTATGGCGGGTTGGACCCGGCTTCTGCCATTCGACATTCCTCCAATGCGTTCATGGTCGATATGGTGGGCAAAAGATTGTACAACAAATACATTAATAATGCCAAGGAAGATCAAGGTGTGAATGTATGGGACCGCTACATGAAGGAATTTGGGCTAGGGGTGTCTACCGGTGTAGATTTGCCAAGTGAATGGTCTGGACGCAGTGAGTATGCTCATAATTCGAAAGAGTCCTCACTATCTAAACTGGCATATGCTTCTTTTGGCCAGCAAGGTAAATATACGACACTTCAGTTGGCACAATATACAACGGTACTAGCTACCAAGGGTAAACGTATGGAGCCGCATTTGGTCAGTCAAATTAAAGATACCAACGGCAATGTAGTTCAAACGTTTAAGCCGAAGGTACTAAATGAAGTGAAATTTCCGGATGCTTATTGGAATGAAGTTATACGCGGGATGTCAACAGATGTCAGCGCATTTAAAGGTTTCCCTTACGACTATGCTCGCAAAACGGGGACATCGCAGCAAAGTGTGGGCAGAGAACTAAAAGATAACGGGGTATTTATTGCCTTTGCCCCACGTCAGAATCCCAAGCTGGCCGTAGCCGTTGTCATTCCTGAAGGAGGCTTCGGGGCGTGGAGCGCCGGACCTGTGGCACGCAAAATCTTTGATGCTTACGATGAAGTATATGGTTTGGACGGGGTACCTAAGAAAAAGGTTGAAACAGCAACCGATTCTAACGCAATCAAACAGCCATAATCATTTTATACGATTTTATACGATGTCATTTCATGAAAGCTTTCCTTAGCCTTTGGGCTGAGGGAAGCTTTTTTATGTTTTTTCTACGTTTTCTTACAAAATTGTCATCTTAGAATTCATCGTTTATTGTTTTAGATATGGTAGGATCAGGAATATGAAACCCTAATCGGAAGGAGTAATGACCAGCTAATATGGACAGAGGAAGTTTGGATAAAAAGTTTTCATTTAAAAAGAAAAATGTTGAAGAGAATGAAGAGTCACGAAAAAAACGGACGGTTTTACGAACCAACCTACTGTTTTTAAGTGCTTTTGTGCTGTTTGCCCTGATCATTACCAGACTAGCTGTATTGCAGTTTGTACAATCGGAGGAGCTGAAGGGCCAGCAGCAATCCGTAAATACGAAAAATGTCCCGTTAGCCCCGAGTCGCGGCACGATTTATGATTCTACAGGTACGGTTAAGCTGGCATATTCGACTCCAGTACAGTCCCTGTATGTAACTTTATCTAAGGATTATAGCAAGCGTACGGAGAAAGATCGCAAGCCGGGGGAAAAGCTGCTCCCTGAGCTCAATGCTTTTGCTGCCAAGCTTGCTGCCAAATTAAACGAACTGGGTCGTAACGAAGGAGAGCAGCTTAATGCAGAGGAAATAAAAAAGCGACTGGACCCGGACTATAATCAATATAGGGGATTTACCCCACGTTTGGTCAAATCCGACCTGAGTCGGGAGGAAATCGCTTATTTTCTGGAGCATCGGACAGAGTTCCCTGGTGTAGAGGTTGTAGAAGAAAGTATACGCCATTATGACCCGGATCGGGTGGCGGTACAAACGATTGGATATATGTACAAGTTCAAAGGAGCTCGAACGAACCGGCCCAAATATAAAGAGCTCTATGAAGCTAATTCGGAGGTTCTAAGACCGACACAGGTGTATTCGGAAAGTGAAACGGTCGGATATGATGGCTTGGAGCTTCAGTACCAGGATGAGCTGAGAGGAAAAAACGGATATAAAACGGTAGAGGTCAATCCGCGCAGCATGCCGGAGGGCATTGAATCCATTACTCCTCCTGAAAAAGGACATCATTTATATTCCACCATTAACAAGGAAATTCAGCAGAAAACCGAACAGGCCATTATGGATCAGCTTCGCTGGCTTCATACTCATGCCGTATCGGGGAAGCTTCATCAAGACGCTACCACTGGCTTCGCTGTAGCGATGGAGGTAGAGACCGGAAATATCGTGGCAATGGCCAGTATGCCGGATTATGACTCTAATGTATGGAAAAGTGGAAGTACCTCGCCTTCGGTATATGACGAAATTCAGCATAAAATGGGAAATGGAACCATTAAATCCGTGCCTAGCGGAAAAGCGGGTCCACATCCAGAATCCTCGGTGCTTCTGGGTTCAACCATTAAACCGCTATCCGTGCTGATCGGGTTGAAGGAAAACCTGTTTTCTCCCGGACAAACTTATCTGGATACGGGAAGTGCGTACTACGGCAAAAATCGCTCCAGCCGGGTTGGGAATTCTAGCGGACATGTGTATGGTTCTTTGACACCTAGCAGGGCAATTGAGGTCTCGTCGAATACGTTTATGGTGGATATGATCGGCAAGCCGCTGTATGGCAAATACGGAAGTAATGCAGGGGTACATCAGGGAATTGACGTATGGGACAAGTATATGAAGGAATTTGGATTAGGCGTTCCGACAGAAGTAGATCTGCCGGGCGAGTGGGCAGGTAGACTTGAGTATACGAGCAAGCATGAAAGTGCGCTGACACGATTGGTGCAGGCATCCTTTGGTCAGCAGGGAAAGTATACGGCGATGCAGCTGGCCCAGTATACGACTGTGTTGGCAACAAAGGGCAAGCGTATGCAACCTCATTTGGTCAGCAAAATTGTAGATGATCAGGGGAATCTTGTACGTGAATTTAAGCCGAAGGTGCTGAATGAGGTCGCTTTTTCAGATACGTACTGGAATACAGTGATTCGAGGTATGGCCACGGATGTTAAAGCCTTTAATGGATTTCCTTATGATTATGCCCGCAAAACGGGGACTTCCCAGCAGCTGGTGGGACGTACGGTTAAAGATAACGGGGTGTTCATCGCTTTTGCTCCGCGTCAAAATCCGAAGCTGGCAGTAGCGGTCATCATTCCTGAAGGGGGCTTTGGTGCGACGAGCGCAGGACCGGTTGCGCGTAAAATATTTGATGCGTATGACGAAGTATATGGGCTAGATGGTACTCCTAAAAAGCCTCTGGCAGCAAAGTGAGGACTTGAATACTTTTGTGGGCTTCTCTTTTTCATGGTAAAATGTCGTTGGACATAAGGGACATACAGGAGGAAGAGAGACTATGGGAGAAAACCAATATAAATACAAACTGCTTGCGCTCGACATGGATGGAACTTTACTGAATGATAATCATGAAATTTCCTTGGAAACGATTAACTGGATTAACAAGGCGATTCAGGAAGGGATTCATGTATGCTTGTCCACCGGACGTGCAGCGATGCATGCTCTGCCTTACGGTCAGCAACTCGGCCTGGAAACGCCAATGGTAACCGTAAACGGCAGTGAGGTGTGGAAATCACCCCACGAGTTGTGGCGCCGTTATTTACTTGATAAGGAGCTCGTTCGTAAGATGCACCAAATTGCTGTAGAAACAGGCTCTTGGTTCTGGGCTTACTCAACGGAGGAATTATATAATAGGGATCGTTGGCCGGATACATTGGACACACAGGAGTGGCTCAAATTCGGTTATAATACGGAAAATGACGAAATTCGCCACCAAATTTTACTTAAGCTTCAGGATATGGGTGGACTTGAAATTTCCAATTCTTCGATGACAAATCTGGAAATTAACCCAGCTGGTATATCCAAAGCCAGTGGAATCGCTGAAGTGTGCGATCTGCTTGGCATTACTCTGGAGCAGGTGGTTGCCGTTGGCGACAGTCTGAATGACCTGGCTGTGATTCAAGCGGTTGGACTGGGCGTAGCAATGGGGAATGCTCAGGATACGGTTAAAGAAGCCGCTGATTTGGTCGTGGCTTCGAATAATGACGACGGCATTGTAGAAGTGATCCGTGATTATGTGCTTGTGTAATAAAATGAATAATGCAGCAGGCCGGATGAATGGACGAGAAGGAGGAGGCCCATGGACGTTGTAGGCTGGATTGTTGTTATTGTGCTGTTCATTGTGGGCATGGCCGGGGCGGTATATCCCGTATTGCCGGGGGCGCTCGCCATCTATTTTGTATTTTTTGTATACGGCTGGTTTTTCTCGTTTGCTCCATACAATGCATTGTTTTGGATTATACAAACACTAATCGTCGTTGCCCTTTTTGTTGCGGATTATGCTGTGAATGCGTGGGGTGTCAAGCGATTTGGCGGCTCGCGTCTGTCGGCGATACTGAGTACCATCGGGATTATTATCGGCCCCTTCGTTATTCCGGCATTTGGCCTGATTTTGGGACCATTTATTGGTGCTGTGCTAGGTGAGCTGATAAGCAAAGCCCCACTGGATCGAGCTATAAAAGTGGGCTTTGGCTCTGTATTAGGCCTTTTTACCAGCACCGTGATGAAAGTGATTTTGCAGCTTGCCATGATTATTGTATTCTTAATTTGGGTGTTATGACCCGAGATTCGTTTTGGTTTATTATGATTTGCAGAGACAGAATCGACATGCGGCTCCGCACCGGTGATGGCTCAGGCCATGACTGTTTGTGCGGGGCTTTTGCATGCGTGTGAACAGCAAGAAAGAAGGGAACGCATTTTGTCCAATAAAGAAACATTCCTTAAAGGTACGCTTATTTTAGCCGCTGCCGCCTTGGTGGCCAGAGTACTTGGTCTGGTACAGCGTGTTCCATTGGAGCATCTGCTCGGTTCCGTCGGGAACGCCTCGTTTACCATTGCGAACAACGCTTATTTGATGCTGCTCACGGTCGCTACGGCCGGCATTCCAAGCACGTTGAGCAAAATGGTTTCAGAACGTTATGCACTGGATCGGCCTTCGGAAGCGCGACGTGTGTATCGTGCGGCTTTGATATTCGCGGCCGCGGCAGGCATTATCATTACAGCGCTGCTGTATTTTGGAGCGCCTTACTTTGCCGAGCATGTAGCAGGGGTTCCGCAATCCGCTTTGGCCATTCAGGCTTTGGCACCAGCATTACTGCTGTTCCCTGCCATTGCCATGATGCGTGGATACTTCCAAGGGCGCGGTAATATGACCGCAGGCGGTATTTCACAAATTGTGGAGCAGGTTGCACGGGTAGCGACCGCTATTGTACTCGCTTTTATTATTTTGAAGCTAGGTTATGGAGATCGCGAGGTTGCGGCTGGGGCTTCCTTTGGAGGTGTCATGGGAAGTCTTGGCGCTCTAGCGGTTATGTTGTACTACACGGTGAAATTGCGTCGCCAGGATCGACAGGATCGTCAAGATCAATTCCAAGAGGAAAGCTCCGCGCTACCGATGATGCGCATTTACAAAGATATTTTCAAGCTTTCCATTCCCATTGTATTGTCGTCTCTGACGGTTCCGGCGGTCAACTTTATTGATACGTCGATTGTGGTGAGACTATTGTCTGGTCAAGTGGGATTGGATCAGGCGACTACTCAGTTGGGTTATCTAGGCTCTCGGGCACAGAGTGTGGCGGGAATTCCGCCGATTTTGGCCATTGCGCTCAGCCAATCGCTCATTCCGATCATTTCAGCGGCATTTGCCCGTAAGGATGAGCAGCATTTACAAAATCAGATGACGTTGGCTTTGCGTATCTCTATTTTGACTGGAATGCCGATTGTGCTGGCTTTATGTGTAACCGCCTATTCTATTAATGGTTTACTGTTTAGCTCGCTTGGAGGCAGTGGTATCATTGCTGTTCTGACACTCGGAACGATATTCCAGATTACGATGATGACTTCTAATTCGATACTGATCGGTATGGGCAAGCCGCGTATTTCAATGGTTAATGTCATGGTCGGTATCGTCGTCAAGTTTGCAGCGAGCTGGCTGCTGGCTGGTTGGCTTGGAATTTATGGGATCATTGCTGCAACCGGATTATGTTTCCTCGTGATCACATTGCTAAATTTGCGTGTGCTTAAAGGGATTGTCTCCTTTTCCATCATGGGCCGTCGCTGGGCAGGGTTCTTAACCGCAGTCGTCGTCTCGGGAGCTATCGGATACGGTGTAAATGAAGCCTGTATTCTGCTGGTGCATCTGATGCCTGCGCGTGTGGCCTTCTTGATCGCGTGCTGCATTGCCGGGGCAGCTGTACTGGTATGCTACTTGTTGTTGCTGGTTGTACTGCGCGTATTGCGCAGGGACGAGCTGGGCAACTATCCGCGTATGTTGCAAAAGGTACTGCGTCCGTTAATGCGTCTACAGCGTGAGTCCACAGGACAACGAGGCTAAAAGAGCCCCCCAGTCTTTCAGTGGAAAGGTTGCAAGCTGTTATGGGCAACGTGGGCCATTGCTGTTTTTTGAATGCCATGACGATGCTCATGGCGCATGGCAAATAACAGCGGTCGCCTTGGTTCGCTGAGATGTCCAAGTGTGGAGCCGTCCTGAAACCAGTCATACCGGGGGATTGGATCATAAGCTGTATCGGACCAGACGGCGTTCAGCTCCGGACTGTACAGACGTTGTCCTGGCGGTAGCCATTCATGTGCTAAAAGCGTTGCACTTTCATCTAGAGAGTGCAGCGCTTTTTGTTCATTCGGTGTGAACAATCCGGGCCAATAGTCGCTGCGTGAACCTGTATGCGGCACACTGTTAGCGAATGCGGATACCTGGTCCAGCACCTGCTGATGGCCAAAGAGCATAGCATAGAGACTTTTGCCAAAGCCGATCCGCTCGTCCAAATGGCCGAAACGCTCCATTACTAGTCCAGCAAGTCCACCGTTCAGTCCAAGTGGAAATATAACCTGATTTAGCTGGAGCCAGTCATGCAAATAAAAGCCCGGCTTGTGTGTCACAAATTTTTGGAAATACGGATCTTTTACCACACGTCCTTCAATATAGTTTTGTTCATTAATGATGAGCGCCACAGTCAACAGAGAGCTATCCCGCCAAGCCCAGAAACGTTCCCAAAAGGGCTTCATGAATGGCGAAACGTGAAAATAAGGCAACAAATGAAAGCAACTTCGACCTAAATGACGGCTGTGCATGTAAAGTTGCAACTGCGGATAAGCGTCTTGAAAAATAAGGGCGTTACAGCGCTCCAGTAGCCGATACAGCCATTCCTTTTCCTGTTCACCGAACAGGTTGCCAATCAGTCCCCCTTTCAGATCGGTCATATTATAGCCGCCATTACGAGAAACCAGGTGGGCCAGTAATGCCCAGTGTAACTCCGGGTAGCCACGATAGCATTCAAGGTAAGCGGCAGTGCGGGTGACGTTGCTGCGATTCTCCTGTGCTGTATCGTTCTTGATCCTCTCCAGTAGCTCACAGTCTGTTTCGCATAAGGGCATATTCAGAGAAGAGGGACGCGTAGCGGGTCCGTTCACCAGCATTATCGCTTCAGCTTCATTCATAGCGGCCTGTGCCGTATGATAATCCCACGCTAGTTCACGCAAGGGGGAGCGTAATTTGCGGGATTCGGTCCAAGCCGCCCGTTTGCCCTCCCAAGCTTCCTCTGCAACACGGGGAACGGAACCCAGTAACTTTAGCCCTCCTTGAAGCTGTCGAGATGCTGTATGGAGCCATTCGGTAAGAGACATGACTAAATTAACCTCCTTTCCAACTGCAAGCATCCCCGTATCCTGCCAAGTATGTTGGGTATGCTGTTAGGATGTCGACGCTTATGTGGATTCTTAAGTATATCTTTAGTATGCCTCAATGAGAGGGCTTCCAATCGGCATGTGAGTAGAATGGGGTAGTGTGCAAAAGCTTCACTTGGCGTTACAATAGAAAGTGCAATCTTTTCAGCACAAAAAGAATTTAAGGAGGAATCATCCATGCAAAAAATCGTCTCTCATGAAGACTTTAATAAGGCAATATCCACTCCGGGCGTTACGGTGGCTGTGTTTAAGGCGGACTGGTGTAAGGATTGTCATTTCATCGATCCGTTCATGCCTGATGTGGAACAACAATATGCAGATAAGCTTACATTAATTGAGATTGATGTAGAACAGGCCGAAAGCGTCAGTCAAGAGCAAAATGTATTGGGGATTCCTAGCTTTATCGCTTACAGTGAAGGGCGAGAACTGGTACGTCTGGTGAACAGACTGCGCAAATCCCGCGAAGAGATTGAGCAATTTTTGGATCGGGCTGTTGAAGTCCACGCGAGCTTGGCAAAATAACATCAAGACATTCAGAAAGCCGCTTCCTTCTCAGGGGGCGGCTTTCTCACGGACACGTTCACATTTTGTCAACAAAGCTCGTATGTCAAGGAACGATATATCAGTTATAATTACTTTAAGTGATCATTTCACAACATATAAAGTGAATAAATATTATATTTGGAAGGATACGGGTGAATTCTTTGAATAACAAAATCAGAATATTAAAATGGCTGGCACTCGTAACATGTATTGTCATGTTTTTGGCTACCTTCGGTGGAGGTGTCGTGACGCGAACGGATTCTGGTCTCGGCTGTGGCCGGGAATTCCCGCTGTGCAATGGTAAGCTGGTTCCGGCACATACGATCGCATCCCTTATTGAGTTCTCTCATCGCTCCGTCAGTGCCATGGCCGGGATTCTTTCTATCGCCTCATTTGTTGGCTTTTTGCTGTTTATGAAGCATCGGAAGGATTTGCAGCTATTCTCGCTGCTCACGCTCATGTTTGTCATCATACAAGGTGCAATGGGGGCGTTGGCTGTCGTCTTCTCCCAATCGGCTGCAGTCATGGGACTGCATTTTGGCTTTGCGCTTATCGCCTTTGCCAGTGCAACTATGATGACGTTGGGGGCCTGGCAGGAGCATGCAGATTCACGCCACACCCCGCGTCTGATTCCTGGGCCTGTCAGTCGGGGCTTTCGTAACTTTATATGGTTATCGACGATCTATACCTATATTGCTGTCTATTCAGGGGCGTTGCTTAGTCACTCGGTCATCCAGAAGGTTGTAAATATTGGGGGCTTCATATCTCCACTGCTGCTTCATCAGATTTCAGCTGGTCTGCTGTTCGTCATTATCTTGGCTGTGGGTCACTACTCATACCGTTATCACCCGAATCACCGGGATATCCGTATATTGGGTGTCGTATCGGTCTTGTTAATCTTGCTTCAAGTGGTGATTGGAATTATCTTGTTGTACGTCAACAAACCTGAAATCTACATGTTTATCGTGCTGGGACATATGCTGGTGATTGCATCGTTGTTCTCGATTTTGGCTTATCTGAGCTACCGTGTATGGCAATTGTCACCGGACCGCAAGTTTGTTTCGACCCAAGCACAACGTACCTAAGCATTTCATGAATCGTAGTGAAGCGGATTTTTGCCCAAGAGGCGTTTTAACACGTATAATAGCATATAAGAAACAAACCAGGCCCGCGAGTTTCTCGAGGGCTTGATTTGCTTAGGAGGAGTCGTCCAGTTGATCTACCAGAATTTGCGCCAATTTATTGAAGCGCTGCGTAAAGAAAATCATCTTAAAATTATAGAGGCACCTGTCGATCCTTACCTGGAGCTGGCTGAGATTCATCGAAGAGTCATTGAGGAAGAAGGGCCGGCACTTCTGTTCACGAATGTAAAAGGAACCCCGTTTCCTGTAGCCAGTAATCTGTTTGGCACAAATCGCCGTGTGGACATGGCTTTTGGTCCGCGCCCAGAGCAACTGATGGATGCGATTGTAGGAGCGACCAAAACATTGTTTCCACCTACACCCAAAGCATTGTGGAATGAACGTGGCCTGATTAAGGACATGCTAAAAGTAGGGCTAAAAACAGTATCTCATAGCGAGGCCCCTGTATTGGGAGTTCGCCGTACAGAGGCTCCGCTGGCACCACTGCCTAAAGTGACCAGTTGGCATGAGGATGGAGGGCCGTTTATTACGCTTCCACTCGTGTATACTGAGAAGCCAGGTCAGCCCAAGGATCATAATTTGGGGATGTACCGCATTCAGATTTATGATGATCAGACGACGGGCATTCACTGGCAAATTCATAAAGGCGGCGGTTTTCATTATCATGAAGCGGAACTGCGTAATGAGCCATTGCCTACGACGATTATCATCGGTGGCCCGCCTGCCCTGATTGCGTCTGCCATTGCGCCAGCACCGGAAAACTTGCCTGAGCTGTTGCTGGCTTCGCTTATTATGGGAGGCAAGCTGCCCATGACAGAAGACCCGCTCGGGGGTCACCGGATTCCAGCAGAAGCAGAATTTGCAATCAGCGGTTATGTACCGCCTCATGAACGCCGTCCGGAAGGCCCGTTTGGTGATCATTTTGGCTATTACTCATTACAGCATGATTTCCCTGTATTTCATGTCAAACATATGCATCACCGCAAGGATGCCATTTATCCGGCAACCATTGTAGGTAAGCCTCGGCAAGAAGACTACTATCTCGGTGAGTTTTTGCAACGTCTGCTGTCGCCTGCCTATCCGCTTGTGATGCCTTCCGTCAAGTCCCTGTGGGCGTATGCGGAAACGGGCGTACATGCGCTGGCAGCGGCAGTCGTACGTGAAAGCTACTCCCGTGAAGCGCTTGTATCCGGTTTTACCATTTTGGGTCAAGGTCAATTATCGTTGACCAAGTTCCTGATGCTGACGGATCGAGTAATTGATTTATCTGACTTTAACCTACTGCTGGAAACCATTCTGGAGCGATTTAATCCAGCAAGGGATTTATTTATATTCAATCACACGTCACACGATACACTCGATTACACAGGCCGCAAGCTGAATCATGGCAGTAAGGCCATCCTGATGGGGATAGGTGAGCCTGTACGTGAATTGCCTCGTGCTTATGAGGGAGGCGATCTGCCGGGAATTCGTGAAATTGAGCCCTATTGCGGAGGTTGCCTCGTCGTATCGGGTGCGTCCTTTGAGCAGGAGCCTGAGCTGGCGGCACGTGTTTTGGAGCGATTAGCAGCGGGTGAGCAAGAGTGGCCACTCGTTTTCATTGTGGACGATGCCAAAGAAGTCGTTCGCTCTCAAGCCTCGTTCCTGTGGACGGTATTCACACGCTTTAACCCGGCTACGGATATGTACGCGGACAGCGAAGTGCGTTTGCATCATCTGAACTATAAGCTGCCGATTGTAGTGGATGCGCGTATGAAGCCAGGGTATCCGGATGAGGTGTTACCGCGTGAGGATATTGTGAAGCTTGTAGATCAACGATGGACGAGTTATTTCGCTTGACGCCCTAATTAAACCTACAGCCGGATTCTACATTTATAAGGAGGCGTAAGCATGATACGCAAGCTACTGGGTGAGCCACCACGTGTGAACAAAGGCATCCTGCTAGATGCCATGAATAGCATGTCAGCTATGTTGAACCTGCTGGAGCGGCAAATTCAGGCTGGTGGAGATCCGACCCACGATTTTCGGAAGGCGGATATTTTAACACGCGGCCTAATGTCATCTCTGGATGAACTGGAGCAGAGCCATCATGCTTCCGCCTTTTTCCGTATGAAAGTGAAAGCCGGATATGCTGAAGATATGAGTGAGAATGAAAAATCCGATTATGCATTATATGTTTTCTTTTATAAAGATGGGTTTGTTCGGGTATTCTCTATTTTAGATAAGCTGGGCAACTGGCTGAATGATCTGTATGATTTAAAAACAGGTCAGTATAAGGCGCATTATTCGTATTTTACCGTGTTGCGGCAGCTCAAGTATCTCAAAATGCATCCTGTATTGACCGATAATTTAATTGATATCAAGGATACTTACAACGATGCCATCAATCGGCTGCGTAAGCGTCGGAATACGGAGATACACTATATGAATACGGAAATGCAGGATGATCTCTGGCAACGACACCGAGCTTTGTATGGAAAAATCCAACTGGAGGACCTTGATCACCATTTGGAAGATTTGCAGCAGGGCTTGGAAATGGTATGTCGGTCGCTGTCAAACGCCTTTACTCATACTGCGAAACAATGGGAGAACCGGGCAGTACGCCCAAAAATATGATAGAAAATATCCTTTGACAAAGCAATGTAAACTATCTATACTGAAACCTAGTTTCAGAAGAATGCTTGAATTATGTTTTTTTTATATAAACTTAACGGACAGCTAAAGCTGGAGTTTAACATATTTTTCTTATCCAGAGAGGTGGAGGGACTGGCCCGATGAAGCCCGGCAACCCGTTCTTTCCCGGTGTAATACACTGGGAGGGAACATGATGGTGCTAATTCCTACAAAACCGCTAGAGTTATAGCGATTTTGGCAGATGAGAAAAGGTTCGCAAGGTGGGGCCCTTTTCTTTCTGTGAAAGGGGCTCTTTTTTGTATAAATAAATAGCGATTTTATACAATTCTGAGAGATGACAACTGGTTAAAGGGTAAGGAAGAAGTGAAGGGGGTCGCAGCACGTTGATAGAGCTTAAGCAGTTAACCAAGCATTATGGCAAAGGCAACCGACGCGTTAATGCGCTATCTGGGTTGAATCTTTCTATAAAGCGTGGAGAAATATTCGGAGTGATTGGTCACTCCGGGGCGGGGAAAAGTACATTGATCCGCTGTATTAATTTATTGGAACGCCCTACTTCAGGTGAAGTATGGGTAGACGGGGTAAACCTCGCTACTGTGAGTCAATCCCAGTTACAGAAGCAACGTCGAAAAATCGGAATGATTTTTCAGCATTTTAATTTGTTATCTTCGGCAACGGTGTATGACAATATTGCATTTCCTTTGCGGTTGGTAAACACTCCCAGGGAAAAGCTGGACATGAAAGTTCGTGAGCTGCTGGAACTGGTGGGTCTGGAAGAACACAGTGGAAAGTATCCGTCACAGCTCTCAGGTGGACAGAAACAGCGGGTAGGAATTGCACGGGCGCTGGCTAGTGATCCTCATGTATTGCTGTGTGACGAAGCGACTTCTGCGCTTGATCCGCAGACGACGGGGTCTATCCTGAAATTGCTGTTGGATATTAATCAGCGCTTTAATTTAACCATCGTGCTGATTACACATGAAATGCATGTCATTCAAAGTATTTGTGATCGAGTTGGCGTCATTCATCAGGGCGACATCGTGGAGCAAGGCCCAGTTGCGGAAGTATTTTTGAAGCCACAGCACCAGGTAACCAAGGACTTTATCCAACGGGAGTCAGAACATCCCGAGGAGTTGCAAGCAGCGATTGCGGCAGCAGGTGGCGGCGAGTCGGCGCGGGTGGTACGTATCTCCTTCTTGGGCAGTAAAACATATGATGCGATTCTATCGCGTACGGCCCGAAGCACTGGTGTTGATTTTGCGATCTTGCAGGGAACCATATCTACGATTAAAAATGTACCCTATGGACAGCTGATCGTTCGTTTTGAAGGAAACCATGAAGATATAGAGCATACGCTGCGCGAAGTGTCTGGGCAAGGACTTGATGTGGAGGTGATCGGACAATGAGCGAACTTGATTTTTCACAAGTGAGTTGGGATGAGCTAGGGAATTCTACTCTGGAAACCCTTCAGATGCTCGGAGCATCCGCATTGTTCACCCTCATTATTGGTTTGCCGCTTGGCATATTATTGTTTCTGGCGAGTCGCTCCTCGTTAACTCTGATGAAGGTGATATACATTGTATTATCATTCATCGTTAACATTTTACGTTCCGTACCATTTATCATTTTGATCGTTGCACTTATTCCTTTTACACGATCGCTGGTAGGTACCTCGACCGGGGTGCTTGGAACCATTCCGCCGTTGGTTATCGGGGCTGCCCCATTCTTCGCACGTCTTGTCGAAACGTCTCTGCGTGAAGTGGACAAGGGTGTCATTGAAGCCGCACAAGCGATGGGTGCCTCGACAGGACAAATTATCCGGCGTGTGCTGTTACGTGAGGCACTTCCGGGTCTGCTCGCTGCATTAACCATTACCGTCGTTACACTCGTATCCTACACGGCAATGTCCGGGATGATCGGGGGCGGTGGACTGGGTACACTGGCTATCAACTACGGCTATTATCGTTATGAAACGGCTGTCATGATCGTTGCGGTCGTGCTGATGGTCGTATTGGTACAATTGCTGCAAATGGCGGGAGATCGCCTCGTGCGGCATTATACTCGAAAATAGGGAAAACATATAGATATCCTTATTGATCAGGACGTCTGATCCTGAATATTACAAATTATTGGAGGGGTAATAACATGAAGAAATGGGTATTGGCTGTACTAAGCTTGACATTAATTGCGGTGCTGGCGGCTTGCGGTACAAAGAGCACAACATCGGATACAAACAATGCGAACCAAAATACAGGCGGATCACCACGTGAAGTGGAGCTGAAAGTTGGAGCTTCTCCTGTGCCGCATGCGGAAATTTTGGAAGCGATCAAACCTCAATTGGAAAAAGAAGGAATTCGTCTCCAAGTCGTTCAGTTTAACGACTATGTACAGCCGAACGTACAATTGTTTGACAAGCAACTGGATGCTAACTTCTTTCAACATGTACCTTACTTGGATGTGATGAACAAAGAGCGCAAAATGGATCTGGTTTCTGTGGGCGCAGTTCATTTGGAGCCATTCGGTATCTACTCCCAAAAATATAAAAAGCTTGATGAAATCCCTGATGGCGCAACTGTAGCCATTCCGAACGATGCGACAAACGGAGGCCGCGCATTGCTCTTGTTGGAGAAACAAGGTCTGATCAAGCTGAAAGACGCAAGCAACATTGAAGCTACGGTAAAAGATATTACTGAAAATAAGAAAAACCTGAAATTCAAGGAGCTTGAGGCGGCTATGCTGCCACGTCAGTTGCCTGAAGTGGATATTGCGTTGATCAACACGAACTACGCTCTGGAAGCGAAGCTGAATCCAACGAAGGATGCACTGGCACTGGAAGATAAAGATTCTCCTTATGCTAACGTTCTGGTAGCACGTCCTGATAATAAAGATTCCGAAGCGATTCAGAAGCTAATCAAAGCTTTGCAATCTCCAGAAACTAAAAAATTCATCGAAGATAAATACCAAGGCGCGATTATTCCAGCATTTTAAGCAGGGAACGAGAACGCATTGCACGCAAACCCCAGATTCTCTTGAACAAGAGGACTGGGGTTTCTTTTTGGATGGAGTTGTAGGGGAAGCTTAAATATTTTATACTTGGGGGTGACCGTTCTCTGTGAACAGGAGGAAAATTGTTGAGAGATAAAGTCGCATTCATAACCGGCAGTGCCAAAGGTTTAGGTAAAACGACCGCTTTGCGTCTGGCGGATGAAGGCTGTAATATTGCGCTAAATTATGTGCATAGCCAAGCAGAAGCCGAAGCGCTTAAGCGGGTGATTGAGTCTAAGGGAGTACGCTGCCTGTCTTTACAAGGGGATATCTCTGTTCAGGAAGATATCACGAGGCTGATTGGTGAAGTACAGGATCGGCTGGGCGGAGTCGATATTATGGTGAACAATGCCGGACCGTTCATCCGGGAACGCCGTCTGTTTGCGGATTACAGTGTGGCTGAGATTCATGCCATGATACAAGGAAATCTGGTCGGTACCATGTTGCTGGATCATTTGGTATTGCCCCACATGCGTAGCCAGCATTGGGGACGTATTATTCATTTTGGCTTTGGTCATGCTGGAGAAGCAAGGGCTTGGCCGCATCGTGCCGTCTACGCAGCCGCCAAGGTGGGGCTGGTGTCTTTTACGAAGTCACTGGCTGTGGAGGAAGCTCCTTATGGCATTACGGTCAATATGATCTGTCCAGGGGACATCCGAGGAGCAAATAAGGAAATGTCAATCGCCGATGTCATCGGCATGCAGGATAAAGAGACACCGCGTGGACGTCCGGGGAGCGGAGAGGACATTGCACGAGTGATCGCCTATTTATGTGAGGAGCATTCGGATTTTATAACAGGCAATATTATGGATGTATCGGGAGGTTTAGATCCCATTCGGCCAACCATATAAGCTTAAGTGATCCTTCAGACGCTGTAATACAAAAAAGAGTCTTGAGCTTCGTTACCGAAGTCAAGACTCTCATGATCATTATGCATCAAGCATTAGAATACTTGTACCACTTCTTGGACGCCGTCGACTTCTTCGAGAAGAGCGCGTTCAATCCCTGCTTTCAGCGTGATTGTGGAACTTGGGCAACTGCCGCAAGCGCCTACCAGCTTCAGCTTAACGATGCCGTCTTCAACGTCAACCAGCTCAACGTCGCCACCATCGCGTTGCAGGAACGGACGGAGCTTATCCAGTACATCTGCTACTTCGTCATACATTTGAACGCTTTGTGTTTCGCTCATTAGAATTCAACTCCTTTCCTATACCTTTATTATTATATTACAAAGCGGGCCAAATTAAAATGCCCGTCATCCAAAGCAGGTGAAAAAATGTTAAGGCCTATTATTGAGTTTTGCACCAGTAATATGCATTGGGGTACCGATGAAATCATGTCCAAGCTGGAGCAGAATCCAGATTATGATGTGATTGAATACGGATGCCTAAGCAATTGTGGTCAGTGCAACGCCGAACCCTATGCGATGGTCAACGGTGAGATTGTATCCGCAGATTCAGCAGAGCTTCTGTACGAAGTGATTATGAACAAAATTAAGGAAGCTGAAGCATGGGATAACCTAGATTTGGATTGAAATAGAATGGTCCGTTTAACCAGCTTCCTTTTGTATAGGAAATATACATCATCATACACTCAACAAACAAAGAAGACCTGCTCTGGGAGCGGGTCTTCTTTGTTTGTTGAGCATGCGGTTAGCCAAAATGGCGTTTGGACTTCCAGAGCACGCCGCTTTTAAGCAGGCGTGGTACTCGTCCGCGCAATGAGGTACTGCCCATAAAGCCATAGCCGAACCCGGCCTTCTTGCCAAGTGCGCCTAATGTACCGCGCAGCTTTAAAGGATGCGGATGAGGCGTTTGACCTTTCCACAGGTCGCGTACAATGTGTGCGATTTGCTCCCCTTGCACTTCTGCCGCCTGAGCGCTTGGAGAGTAGGGAAGGCTCGCACAGTCTCCGACCACATACACCTCAGGATGATCTGGTATTTGATAATACTCGTTGAGCACGATACGACCCTGAGGGTCTTTAGGGACGGCTAAATCCTGCACGATTTTTACCGGCTGAATCCCAGCCGTCCATACCACTGCATCCGTTACAATTTGCTCGTCACGGTTATAAATAGCCCCCGGCTCAATACGGGAAACCGCAACATGATTCAGCGCATTTACCTGATGCTCCTTGAACCAAGCATGTACATAGGCAGACAAACGTTGCGGGAATGCCGACAGCACCCGCTCGCCCCGATCCATAATGGTAATATTCAAATCCGTGCGGCTTTCACGTAACTCCGCAGCAATCTCAACACCGCTAAGACCGCCGCCTACAATATGAACATGTCCATATGGCTTGATTTCGTTCAAGCGCAGATAGGTTTGGCGAGTATGGTTAAATGACTGGATCGTACAGCTGTGTTCCTCAGCCCCTGGTGTATTGTGAAAGCGGTCGGTACAACCCAACGCAATGACAAGCTGGTCATAGGGCAAGGGTTCACCGTCTTGAAAATGGACAATCTTATTCTCCAGATCCATCGAGGTGACCTCTCCATATTTGCGAATAAGACGTTGTTCATCTGGAAAATGCACCCGCAAATCAAAATCAGAAACCGTACCTGCCGCTAGGGAATAGTACTCTGTTTTCAACCCCTGAAAGGGCATTCGATCCACTAAAATAACTTGAACATCGTCGGGAATGTGTTTATCCAGCAATTCTTTGGCAATGGTAAGGCCGCCATAGCCGCCCCCCAGAATAACGAAATTTTTCATCAAAATCCGCCTTCCTTTCGCTACCGTGTCCCCGGCAAATGGTCTGGTGTCTTATCGATCAAACACAAGTTTTTGTTGTTATAAAACCCGAGAATCGGGCCTGCCTTTGTCAGGCAGACCAGCGTATTCCGAGGCAGCATGATGCTGCATGGTGTGAGTAATGGGGATGAAATGCTCGCGGGAAATCTGAATCCGATATTACATTTATTCGAAAACTTCGATTTCGTTATAGAAGGTGTCCCGTTCTACAGGTATGCGTCCTGCACCTTTGACCAGCCAGATTAGCTCTTTACGGGTCAATCCGGTAGGGGTTAACGCACCTGCGGCATGGCTGATCTGCTCACGCACAATCGTGCCATGGACGTCTGATGCGCCAAAGGTGAGAGCGACCTGCGTCAATTGCGGGCCAATATTAATGAAGTAAGCTTTGACATGGTCGATATTGTCCAGCATCAGGCGGCTGATCGCAATGGTTTTGAGATCCTCGTAAGCGGAGTTACGACGCATGATGTTGGCGTTTTTGCTTTTCGGCTGCATGGACAGTGGAATAAATACCATAAATCCGTTCGTTTCGTCCTGCAATTCGCGAATTTGCAGCATATGTTCAATACGATCCTGATACGATTCGACCGAACCGTACAGCATAGTCGTATGAGTTTTCATGCCGAGATTGTGGGCCGTGCGATGTACTTCGAGATAGCGGTCCACGTTGGCTTTCGTAACACGCATCTTCTTCCGATATTCGTCGGACAAGATTTCCGCGCCACCACCAGTCAGGGATTGAAGTCCAGCCTTTTGCAGCTCCTGAAGCACTTCTTTAATACTCAAGCCGCTTATGCGTGTGAAAAAGTCAATTTCCGCTGCAGTGTAAGCTTTCAGTGTAACGTGGGGATACTTTTCATTCAGCGCCTTCAATGAGTCTACATAGTATTGGAAAGGCACATGATTATTATGACCACCGACGATATGAAATTCTCTTACCCCCGGATGGATGTGTTGCTCTACATAATCAATCATTTCCTGCCCGGACAACGTATAAGAGCCGTCCTCCCCCTGATCCTTGCGGAAATTGCAGAACGCGCAGCGCGCTTCGCATACATTGGTGAAGTACAGGCTCATGTTTTCGATAAAATAAACCTTTTTTCCGTTCTTGCGTAAATTAGCTTCGTTAGCCAACTGACCCAGTGTGAGGATATCGTCAGTTTCATACAAATATATACCGTCTTCAAGGTTTAAACGAATACCGTTCTGTACCTTTTCTACAATTTCCGCCATTCTGCGGTCTGTAAAAGGTGTAACTAATGTGGACATGCCTATTCCTCCTTCAAGTTGCTCTGTGCGAGGCTGTCCGCTAAATCAGCGGCACAAGCGCTAGGTGCGCACAGGATGTCCCGTTCCGTCGGTAAGAATCCGGCAGCGCGGATATACGATATGTGAAAAATGTTACAATGCCAGGCTACAATGATGAATGTCTCAAAATATCGCCTTTGAAATGACAAATTTCCGACAGTTTCTTTTACACACTCTTCACCTATTATAAACCTCACACCACCGGTGTTCAATACAAACGAATAGAAAAACAGGTCTTTAAGCCTGTAAGGGAAGGACATTCCATGACTTGAGCACCTGCTAATAGTGGAGTATACTGAAGGAGAACATGAAGTAAAAGAGGAGGATGGAGCTATGATTAACATCACCGATTCCGCTGCTGAGCGTTTGAAAGATATGCTGGAGCAGCAGGAAACGCCGAATATGTTTTTACGTCTGGGTGTTACGCCGGGTGGTTGCACTGGATTCTCGTATGCAATGGGCTTTGACGACAACGAGACGGATCAGGATATATATATGAACGTACAGGATATGAAGATTGTAGTGGAAAAGGAAAGCATCCGCTACCTGGACGGTCTGGAAATCGACTTTGAAGAGTCTGGAATGTCAGGCGGCTTCACGATTCATAACCCGAATGCCGTAGCTACATGCGGCTGTGGTTCAAGCTTCCGTACAGCTACGGATGCTGGGAAACCGAACGAAGAGCCTTGTTAAGATAGATAACGGGGATACAATGAAAATGGGTTGTCTGCAAACCTACACGATGGGGCGTTAACAATTCGAAAATGTAAATCAAGACCTCCAGAACGGTATAGTCACGTACTATATTCGCCCTGGAGGTCTTTTTAATGTGTTTAAGGACAACTTTACTTAAGATCATTATCACTACGTGTGGATTGGACAAATTTACTCAGGGCATTAAAAAAGGCAAATACAATTGTAAAAAGCAAGAGAGCTACGGGTTTAATTTCAATCTCAGAAAAAACACTATATAGAACTAAAAATGCAAAAAAGAGTACTGAGCTATTTACGTTTTGTTTTGTGTAAATAGATTTTATAAAATCCATTGTATCACTCTCCATTTTGATTATAAGAATTCAAACATATAGTATAAGTACCTCAATAACAAAATAGAAGTTAACTTGGTATATATACCATATTGCGATTGATTTTTGAGAGAGAATATATGCGAATGTATTTAATGTACGACTTCTTATACATAAATTACAGTATTGCATACAAACCTCCAGGACTTATCAAATAAAAAGTTCACATTGTTTAAATTAGAGTTTTACTTTATTAAAATTTCAAGTATAGGAACTAACAATTGAATTCTGAGGGAGTGAAAGTATATATGAGCAATCCAGTTGGCTTAAAAAGAGTTACCATGACATATGGACCTGATGATGACCCTCATATGTATGAATTATTTGAGGGAGTTCTGTATGATCGTAGCTATTTCTTTTATCTTGAACATGGGATATTGTGTCTGCGGCATGTACGAAAGGTAGATCAACTGGATCATCCACATCTATATGTGGATGGGGAAAGTGGGGGCCTCCAACTAACGAACAATGTACAGCGTGAGATTGTGGAGGTCGTTACAGAAATGATTGAGCGTTTGCGTAGTAAGGATGGATTGGCGTTTTTACTGGATGAACTGCTATGGCTACATGGTCGAAGTCATATTGAGCTTAACCTCGTGAAAAATAAAGGATGATATATTTCTGTTGAAAACCAACAGCCTGTAACTACATTATGCTTCTATTGAGAAGGAATCTGTTAATATGGTTGCTGTGTTCAGTGACGCTCTTTATCAATCATTTCATTTTTCCATCAACATGATTTGTAACCTTCCCCCACTGAGCCGGCACATAAGATTAAGAACACGAAAGAAAAGAGGCTAGGAACGTATGAGGGAGTGGGTTGAAAAGGCGCGGCTAGGGGATGCGGAAGCGTTCGGTCAGCTGATGCTGCATTTTCGCGGGATGGCCTATGCGGTGTCCTATGACATGCTGAAGGATGTTCATCTCGCGGAAGATGCCGTGCAGGATGCGTTCATAGAGGCTTATCAGAATCTGGAGAAGCTACAGAACCCGTCCGCTTTTCCAGGCTGGTTCAAGACCATTGTCGTAAGACAGTGCCAGCGGATGCTGCGGCGTAAGCATCATTCGATGCTTCCTCTGGATGAGGCTGTGCAGGTTTCCGGAGGAGTACTGGGTTTAGCAGAAATTGCGGAGCGTAGGGAGGAGAGCCAAGTTCTGCAACAATCGGTGAAGGCACTGTCTGCCAAGCTGCGCGTTCCTCTGCGATTGTTTTATTTTTACGGCTACTCTCTGCAGGAAATTTCCGATTATCTGGGCACTCCGGTCCCGACGCTTAAGAAGCGGCTGCACGATGCCCGCCGAAAGTTGAAAGGTACACTCCCGGTAGCCGACCTCGTTTCCGTGTTCAATCATTTGTATGAGGGAGGGCAAAACATGCTACATATTGTTAACGGTGATGTTGTAGGTGACATGTTGAAGCAGGGTGTTGTACAAGGTGACGTGCTTGTATGGAGAGAGGTATATCCGGCAGGACCGATATTTACAAATCCAGCGGGGGCTGAAGAACGGGTACTGCGGGCCCAGGTCCTGGAAGAAACGATGGGTATTCCGGCCAGCAAATATATTACGAGCTGTGAGGAACAAGAGCAGAAACTTCGTGAATTTATCAAGTATGATGAAGTCGTATTGTGGTTTGAGCATGACCTGTTTGATCAGAGCATGCTCGCCTATCTGCTCCACTGGTTCAAAAGACAGAAACTGGGCCGCACGAAGCTGAGCCTGCTCTGTATTGGGGAGTTTCCGGGAATCGAACGGTTTCATGGTCTGGGACAGCTCACTCCGGCACAGCTTCAAACATTATCCGGGACCTGGCGGACTATTGGGCGGCAAGAAATGGAGCTTGGAAGCGAGCTTTGGCAGGCGTATGCTTCTCCTGATCCTGTTCAAATGGCTAATCTGCTGGAAGACAAGAAGGCAGAATTGGCAGCATCCGGCCTGCCTTTTGCCTATGAAGCTTTCACAGCGCATCTCAAGCGGCTGCCCTCGGAGCAGAATGGTCTTGGCGTTGTGGAACAGACCACGCTTCAGGCCGTTCATAATGGAGTGAATACGCCATTGGAATTGTTTCGTCAGGTAACTGACGTCCTGCATGTGCTTGGGATGGGTGATCTCGAATACTGGAAATTTATTCGTGCTTTGGCGCAAGGCGAACATCCTTTGCTGATCATTGACGGGGATGAGGCCAGCTTGGATTTCAGACAAATTCCGGATTTTCTGAACCGAAAGGTAATCCTGACAGAGTTGGGTAAAGAGGTACTGAATGGATCAGCGGACCGTATTGCAGTTCAAGGGATCGACGAGTGGTTTGGGGGGCTACATCTCCATGGACATGAGGTTTCTTGGCGATGGGATGATTTGGCTGGTGGATTGGTCCGACATTGAAGAAAGTATAGAAGCAGATTGTTTAAAGTGCGAAAGAGTTTTCCGTTTATGGAAAACTCCTATTTATTTTTTTAGTAGACCATATTAAGACAAGAAAACCAGCTAATGTTTGTCAAGGAGTCCCTCGTCTATTTCTCTGTAGCTTATAGTAATAGATGCAGCACTTTCAACTGGGACACAAATTGTAATTGATTTTTTAGTGAGTTCTTCCCCGGTGTTAGCTATCATCAGTATATTTTCCTAATGTTAGGAACCGACATGGGCAGATGCGCATATATTTTTCTAAAAACTAACATCGGGAGGAGATAAACTTGTATCAAGTACCTTCTTACTGGGGAAATTCATACTATATGCGGGCCAATTTTGTACCTATCTGGAACACAGGATTTCCGAAAGCAGTACAAATGATAAAGGAAGCGGTACAAGGGGAGCGTAACGATGAGTTGTTCTACGATGAATTGATCAATTTGGCTCCCTCACAAGAGCAGGTGGCTATTATTGAAAGCATCCGTAACGATGAGCGCGGCCACAATAAAATGTTCAGAGAGATGTATCGGGCTTTGACAGGACAGGAAATTGCAGGCATCAGTAGTGAGCAATATGAGAGGGTGCAATCTTATACAGAAGGTTTACAGCGCGCCTTGATGGGGGAGTTGGGTGCGGTGGAACGATACCGCAACATCTGGTTTGGATTGCCTGCTGGCATCTATAAGGACACGGTGTACGGTATCATATTGGATGAGCTTAAGCACGCTGCCAAATACAATTATCTGATTACGTTGAATCTCAGGTAACTATTGATCGAAAGTCAATACTACTCCACATCAATTGGATGCTGGATTTTATCCTTATATTCATCCACATAGAGTTGGCCGTTGCTGCCTTTAACGGCATAGAATACGTCCTCTAACTTTTTGTCGCGTGCCTTCAGTTGAGACAGCAGCCATGATTCGGGAATATGATTGGAGTTTAAATTGCCATGTAAAAGCTGTCCGTCGATTACAAGCTCAATTGGGAACTGTGTGGCATTACCTGCATTCAACTGCAGGTCTTTTAATGTCACGGCTTGCAGTTCCTTTTTCTTTTGAACAGATAGTTTTCCGTTAATCTCAAGGAGGGCGTACTCCACTTCTTCTATATTAAAAATTTCTTTCTGGCGAAGCTGTTGATTTAAAGAATCTAATGTCATATTATTTTTTTTTAAGTTATCTTCGAGAATGAACCCTCCTTCTATGAGCACGGTGGGTGCTCCCTCTGTCCACATCTTAAAGTTTCTGAATTTCAAAAAAAACTTGGATAAAACATAAGAAGTAATTGTAAAAACAGACAGGGCTATTAATAGGTGGACAACTTCTATTTTTTCGTTAAAGGCAAAGTTGGCTGCTATAGCCCCTAATATGACCGCCGTCACGAATTCGTGAAAGTTCATATTGGAGAGGGTTTGCTTCCCCAATATTCTACCAATTAGCATGAGGATAACGAATGCAGAGAAACTTCTGATCAAAATAACGAGATGTTCCATGCAAAACCCTCCTAGTTTAAAAATTGCAGGTGTTCAGTATAGGTTACCCGCTGCACTAGAATAATATACCAGTGGAATTAATGCATTATATGTGATGTATAAGCTTGTTGGCGCAGGCGATCCCAGCTACCTTGTAAGGCTTGCCTTCTTTCTTTTTCTTTTCTTATATGATATAGACCTTTAATTTTTGATTTGCTCTTTGTCGTAGTCCAGCATAGGCAACCAATTGTTTCGGCCCCACGGATTGTTTCCATCTTTCCCTAAAACCACCTGAAATGGGTTAGAAATTTAGCTATTTGGTCGAATGATTTGATTTCTCTGCATATGAATAGACCTCCTTATGATCATGATCCAATGCTTCTACTGCTTCGAATCCGTAAATAGCTCCTGCGCGGTTCGCACAAATAACTGTACAGCAAGTGAAGCATTATGCAGGGATGGTACAGCGATACCGATTTGGCGTGTGATCAGAGGTGAAGTCTCCTTGACGGTCAGATTATGAGGGAACGTGGACAAGGCAAGTGAAGAAACAATACCCATACCTAGTCCCTGTCGAACCATGCTGACCAAGGTGCTGATATTATGAGTAATGAACTGTGCCTGCAACTGACTTTGCTCGCGTTCAAAACCTTCCATAATGGCGACCTCATGTCCACCTTTACAAAAGATCATATCCTGCTGATTCAAGTCTCGAATGGCGATTTTATTGTGCGATTGCAAAGGGTGACCGTCTGGCAGGAGAATAACCATGTCATCCTGACATAATGGGATTACATCTACCTGAGGGTCTGGCAACAGGATGATACCCGCCTCGATTTCTCTGGTATGCACCCACTCCTTGACTTCATTCGTGGAGCCTTCATGTAGATCGAAAACAAGGTTCGGATAATGCTGACGAATATGATGAATAATCGGGGGCAGAAAATAGGCTGAGGCAGAAGGAAAGGCACCGATCGTGATCGTGCCCACGTCTAGACCTTTTTCAGCAGCCACCTGCTGCTGTACCTTTTCCATGCTTTGCAGCATCATGCGGAATTGCAGCAGTACCTTGTGCCCGATATCGGTCAGCAGCACTCCTTTTTTTCGGTCGCGCAGCAATAGCTGGACATCCAGCTCGTTTTCGATGCTGGCGATGGCATGGCTGACCGCGGGCTGCGTCATATGCAGCTCATGGGCAGTTTGGGTGAAGCTTAGCGTTTCAGCTACGCGAACGAAGATCATAATTTGAGTAATGGTCATAAGTGAAAAGTTATCTCCCTTATTGAAAACATTCATTTTATTTATTAGTGATCACAGTATACGCTAGTAAAGCAAAACTTTGCAAACGGCTATTCAGATTTTAGTCGGTAGCAATGAGCGATGAAAATCTAAGGGAGAGAAGACATCTATGAAAAAATTAACACCTAAAGCTACACTGTGGCTTGTCTTGATATTAGTGATGGTATGGGGGATCAACTGGCCGTTGACCAAGCTGGCTTTGCCAGATACACCGCCGATATTTTTTTCAGGAATCCGTACCCTACTGGGTGGTGTGATTCTGCTATTGTTCGCTATGCGTCACCGGGAAACCTTGCGCTTTAGACAGAATGCGTGGACTTATCTTGTGCTGGCCATATTTAATATTGCAGGCTACTATGGCTTGCAGACGGTAGGGCTACGTTATTTGCCTGCTGGGTTATTTTCCACTTTAGTGTTCCTTCAGCCGATCTTGTTGGGATTATTCTCTTGGATGTGGTTGGGGGAGCGTATGTTTCCCCTGAAGGTCATTGGACTGGTACTGGGTTTTGGCGGGGTGATCGTGATTAGCTCTGGTGGGATGGCAGGGCATTTGTCGGTACTGGGCATTGTGTTGGGACTAGCTTCAGGACTGTGCTGGGCGCTTGGAACGATTTATATGAAGAAAAAAAGCAATCAATTGGACTCCATTTGGGCGGTGACGATGCAGCTCATTTTTGGGGGGATCATACTCAATGGGATTGGATTTACGACCGAGAAATGGAGCGATATTCACTGGACTACCTCCTTTATCGCGATTTTATTGTTTATTTCGATATTCGTGATTGCGATGGGCTGGATGATTTATTTTAAACTGATCGATAACGGAGATGCAGGAACCGTCGGCTCCTATACGTTTATGATACCGGTGTTGTCCACGGTCTTTAGTATGGTAATGCTCAAGGAATCACTTACTTTGACGTTTGTTGTGGGACTGGTGCTGATTGCAGGCAGTGTGTATCTGGTAAATATTAAAGAAAGAATAGAGTTATCCACCAAGTATCAGAACGGTGAGACATTTGAGGATTAACGGGGGGCGATGGATCAAGAAGAACTTCAATAACTTCTTTCATGCACGCATATTGGAAGCACCAATATAGCGTGCTTTTTTTGACTATGATTTTCAAAGAGGTTTGTCGTACCAAATTAGCTAACAAGATGTACTGTTATAAAAAACATTAAACTAACAAAATTACGTTAAAGGTTTTTTGTTTTTTTTTCTAGTTTTCGTTCTTATGTAAAGAATTCAATGAATATAATATTTTAGAGCAAAAAAAGAGGTGATAAAAGAAACGTGATACTCAATATCACTAATTTGTTATGTTTATAGGATGTTTGTTTTTTTATAATGATTGTATTTTACGTATTTTTGTTATGCTAACAATTGACATTTAGTATAACGTAAACTAGAATGAGTAAGAATTCATTTCCCAATCACATAATTAGTTTGGAATAATTGAAAGCGTTTACCTAATATTAGGATAGAGCTCTTTTGGTTCTTTTTTCTTTTCCGAATTATGGCCGGGAGGGAGAGATCATAGTACGTGCCTAAGGGATGGAAATTTGAATATATAAGCTAAGGGAGAGGTGTATGTTGAGATGCGGTTAAATAGAAATGTTGGAAACTTCGAGCAAACGGTGAATTGTAACGCTGGTTACCTGGAGGGTATAAAATGAAGAAATTATTGTCGTGTTTGATCTCGTTAGGAATGCTTGTTTATATATTGCCGACCACTATTGTAAGCGCTAACAATGATGGAGTTACTAATCTAGCGCTTGATTCAACACCGTCTGCCCAATCGGATATTATTTCAGATGCTGTTTACAAAATTACTGCACAGCATAGCGGAAAAAGCCTGGAAGTTGAAGGGGGATCAAAGGATGACGGAGCGAATGTTCAACAATGGACCGATAACGGAAAGGAGCAACAGAAGTGGAGAGTGGTTGACGTTGGTGGTGGATATTATAAGCTGATCTCGCAATCTAGTGGCAAAGCATTGGATGTAGCCGGTGGTAATACCCATGACGGAGCGAACGTTCAACAATGGACAGACAACGGGAACGCTCAGCAAAAATGGAAAATCATTGACGTTGGTGGTGGATATTATAAGCTGATCTCGCAATCTAGTGGTAAAGCATTGGATGTTGTCGGTGGTTATACCCATGACGGTGCAAACGTTCAACAATGGGCCGACAACGGTAGCGCTCAGCAAAGGTGGAGATTCACGCAGATTGATACGACAACAGATACGACACCACCAACCGCCCCAACAAACCTCCAAAGCTCATCCAAGACGAGCACATCTGTCACTCTTACATGGACGACCTCAATAGACAATGTAGGTGTAACTGGCTACGTTATTTATAACGGAACAGATCTGGTAGGCACGAGCACCACAACAAGTTATACAGTGACGGGTCTCACTGCGAACACATCCTACAACTTCACTGTAAAAGCGAAAGATGCAGCAGGCAATATTTCGGAACCAAGTAATGTCTTAAAAGTAACAACAAGTTCCGACTCCTCTCAAAATACAGGATTTTATGTTAAAGGTACGACGCTTTATGATGGCAACGGAAATCCCTTTGTCATGAGAGGAGTTAATCACGCTTACACTTGGTACAAAGGTCAAGAGTCGGTTGCGATACCTGCAATTGCCAAAACCGGAGCGAACACGATTAGAATCGTGCTGTCTGACGGTCAACAATGGACGAAAGATGATTTGTCAGCGTTGCAAAACCTGATCACTTTATCAGAACAAAACAAATTGGTTGTTATCCTTGAAGTACATGATGGTACGGGAAATGATAATGCTGCTGTGTTGAATAAAATCGCAGATTACTGGATTGAAATGAAAAGTGCACTGATTGGAAAAGAAAATACAGTCATTCTCAACATCGCGAATGAATGGTTTGGTACTTGGGATGGGAACGGCTGGGCACAGGGGTATAAATCAGTTATTCCAAAGCTAAGAAATGCTGGCATCAAAAATACCATTATGGTTGACGCCGCTGGGTGGGGGCAATATCCGAAGTCGATTTTTGACTACGGAACGCAAGTGTTTGATACCGATCCGCTTAAAAATACGATGTTCTCCATTCATATGTACGAATACGCTGGGGGAAATGCCGAAACAGTAAAAAGCAATATTGACAATGTATTAAACAAAAATCTAGCTCTCATCATTGGAGAATTCGGAATCAAGCATACAAATGGTGATGTTGACGAGGCCACCATTATGAGTTATGCCCAACAAAAAGGTGTAGGTTATCTCGGATGGTCTTGGAAAGGAAATGGATCAGGTCTAGAATATTTGGATATGTCAAACGACTGGGCAGGATCGAGCTATACTGAACAAGGACGTGCCATTATTGAAGGTCCGAATGGCATCAGAGCAACATCCAAGTTAAGCACGATTTATAGCAACGGTAAACAGTAAAAGATTCATATTGTTTTAGTAACGGCCTTTTCTCGAAATTCTAATGGGAAAGGTCGTTTAGTTTGTTCTGGAATCGTAAGCAAAAGCATGTACAAATACATAGGAGCAAGGAATAGGAAAAATATACTAGAATATCAAAGGAGGTCATAGTAAAATATGACTATAAGTCTGTTGAGTTAGTGAAAATGACGGTTCAAAATTATCCGCTTGGTAAGCGGGAAGGTGGCACTTTCAAACTCACCAGTCAGCAAGAGGAGGAACCTATGAAGGATTTTGACGTAACCAAAGCCAAGTATGATCCAAAACAGGAAGAACAGGTGAAAAAGGGATTTTTCAACAAGGTAAAGTCCACGGCTGGAAAAGTTCCCTTTGTGAAGGATGCGGTGGCTATGTACTATTGTGCGATAGATCCTGAAACGCCTCTGTATGCCAAAGGGGTAGCATTCGGAGCCTTAGCGTATTTTATTTCTCCATTAGATGCTATATCAGATGTTATTCCAATGTTGGGTTTTACAGATGATGCGGGGATTGTGCTGGCAGCTTTGAAAGTGTTGGACATGCATATCAAGCCTGTCCATCGGGAGAAGGCGAGCGAATTTTTTTCTTAAGAGATGCAATGAGCGGGGGAGCTAAGGAATGGACAGATATACACCTACAGCGAGGGAACGCTGGCAGATGAAACAGAGTGAGCCACAGCCGCAGGGCTGGGTGCTCGCTCTATTTGGCTGGATTTTTGCAGGTTTGGGGTTCGTATTTAGTTTTTTTGTCGTTGGAGGCTTGTTGGGGATCATAGGTCTTGTTTTCGGAATTTTGACTAAAAAGATGGAACAAAGAGACACGCAGGGGATCTTCATTATCGTAATCAGCTCCGTAGCTATTGGCATCGGCCTATTGATTTTTATGATTTTTTTTGCACAAGGTTTTGTAGAAGGTCTGAGAGAAGGGTATAATGAGCATTATTAGGTCAGGGAGGTAACAGCATTGAGCGTCATTATTTCACAGCAGATCTCGGCAACGGGCGTGAAGGAATATACGAAGGTGATGAAAACATTTGATTCCCAGTTTACACCTTTGGTTGGACAGAAAATTAGGGATACGGCATTTGGCGATATGCAATATTACGATGTCGAGGACGTATTTATTGATCTAGCGGAGAATGAATATTGGGTAATTCTACCTGCCGTTTTGCTGCATTCTGATGATATTGAGGATATACGAGACGCTGTGCGTGAGTATCGTTCACACGGTTGGGAATGTACGAAACCTCTGTAAATGCATACCACTTAGGCATCTATACGGAAACGTCTTTCTTTTGCGAGATAGGCGTTTTTTTGTGTATTTGTGTATAAACTATTTCTAATGATTGGCATGAAAAGAAAGAATTTATGCTGAAAATGCGCAAATTGTATCATTTTTTATCATAAAACGACAAGTTGGGAAATGAAAACGGCCTTAATGTGTTATACTTAGTATATCAAAGGACAAGAGTCTAAAACGACCGGTAAGGCCCTTTCTTTGAAGAGCCTCTGAAAGGTTCAACGTTTATCCAAAATAAATGGTCAAAAGGAAAAGGGGAAATGCTAACGTGAGAGTGAATTTGAAATTTACTAACAAAGGGCAAGTTGCAGTTGAGAAGTTCAACAATGAGGAGCTTATCGAAATCTTTACCCGCTACATTAAAACGTTAAGCAAGAAGTATGATATCTCGGTTACCGTACCGGAGGATCTGAATGAGCAGATCTTGGAAGAGGGTACCGTGAAGGTCGTGTTGGATAAGATTAATTGTGACATGGACGCTTTTTTCAAGGAGCTGAGCCGGGATATCAAGGTGCCGCTGGTCAAAAGATTGGGTACCAAACTGGATAACGTATTTAAGACCGAGGTTGTGGAGCAGGAACAGAACTAAGAATAAGGATCAAGCGAGTCCGAATGAGGATTCGCCATATGAAATGATAAAACCTCCCGAATGGGGCGCCTGGCTAGGCCATGTGCTCGTTCGGGAGGTTTTATATGTTTAAACTACTCTATTCAGCATGAAAACATGCATGGCATGTCTGTCCCTTTTAACGTGTTGTTGTGGAAGTAGGGCGCAGTTGGGCTAAATCAAACGAAGGTACCAGCCCTGCCTGCGCAGCGCGACCAAGCAAAGCTTCGATGGCGGCATATCCGCTGTCGCCCAGATTGGCGGTAAAATCGTTTACGTAAAGGTCGATATGCGATTGGGCGACATCGGGTGAAAGTTCCTGCGCATGAGACAATACATATTCACGCGAAGCTTCAGGATGCTTCCAAGCATATTCGACAGAGGCGCGTATCCAGTTTGTGATCGCATCCAGATCCAGCGTACGGCGGGCAATGATAGCTCCGAGCGGGATCGGCAGCCCTGTATCTTCTTCCCACCAGTTCCCCAGATCGACTTGCTTACTAAGTCCGTAGGACGGATACGTGAACCGTGCTTCATGAATAACCAGTCCGGCATCTATCTCCCCGTCACGGACAGCAGGCATGATTTGGTCGAACGGCATCACGACGATCTCGCCGACACCCCCAGGCACATGCTTGGCTGCCCACAGGCGGAACAGCAGATAGGCAGTGGAACGTTCACTCGGAACGGCTACACGCTTGCCAGACAGGGCTTCCGGGCCTTCGATCGTGGAACCTTCCCTGGTCAGCACGAGCGGCCCACAACCCCGGCCCAGTGCGCCCCCGCAAGGCAACAGGGCATATTCATCTAGCACCCAAGGGAGTGCAGCATACGAAATTTTCATGATATCGAGTCCGTCTGGTGTGATCGCCAGATTGTTGGTGATGTCGATATCGGCAAATGTAATGTCCAGCGCGGGTGCGCCCGGAATCAATCCATGCGCCAGGGCATGGAAGACAAAAGTGTCGTTAGGACAAGGTGAAAAAGCAATTTGCATCTATATAACCTCCGTTAATGTAGAAAATGCGGCTTCCAACGCTTGCAAAGCCTCTTTGATCCGCCAGGCTACACGGTCACGTGGACCGACAGCATTGGAAATCGTACGGATTTCCATCGTCGGCAGTTCCAGCCTATTTGCCGCCACGGCTACGCCGTAGCCTTCCATCGCTTCGGCAGCGGCTCCGGGAACGCGCTTGGCCAGTCGTTCCGCTGTTGCCGCCGTACCGGTGGCCGTGGAGACGGTCAGGATCGGCCCCGCGACAGCTGTCTGTCCAACGGCACGCAACGCCTGAACGAATCGCTGCGCGGTGGCAACATTCACGGCAATTCGGCTTGAGCCGAAACCCAGCTCGTCCACGCTGCTGAAGCCCTCTGCCGTCTCGGCACCCAGGTCGGCGGCAATGATCGCGTCAGCAACAACGACGCTTTCCAGTTCAGCGACCTCCACGAAGCCGCCACCAATTCCGGCGCTGATAACCAGTCGGTAGTCACCAGCCGCCGCCAGTGCTAGCGCGGTTGAAGCCGCTGCGGACGGTGCGCCCACGCCAGCCAGCTCGACCACAAAACGGGTATCGCCTTTCAGGCCCCGCAGTACAGCTTCCCGTTCGCCTTCAACCGCGGTCATAACCAGGATGCGTCCATCTGATGTTGTATGCTCCATCGGTTGATTCCCCTTTAAATTTAGGTAATATGCTCCCTTATCATACTGCTTTTCGAAACGATGTTCAAAAAAAGTCGACAAAAAAAGCGCTCTGAGGCGCTTTTTGGAAAAACTGCAGGATTCAGCAGATATGAAAATCGGTAATTGTAACATAAAACAATTCTAATCTGGAAGAACAGCGCAGGCATAGCATATAATAATTATATCGGCTGATCCTTCGTGATTAACTGAAACATGGTAATATTGCGGTCATAATGGCTTGGGGTTCCATCTTGATTGCGCACCCGAATCATCTCGCTACTGAATAACTCGATATATCCACAGCCAATCTCACAGTATACACCTGTAGGGTCCTCTTGCCAGACCGAAACGAGGTGTTGAGATAGCGCCGCGGTGAAAAATTCGATGTTTTTTTGCAGTACGCGTGGCGTTTTCTTGGGTTCCATAACGTAAATCCTCCCTATATCATGCCATTTGAAAATCAGCAATTGAACGTGGCTTCTAAGTGGTTACTACACATCATAATGAACATAAACAACTGAAAAAGGAACGGTTCGTCAATCTACTCTATGAAACAGACGTAAACACTGTACCGCTTAATGCTATTTTTGTAAAGCATCCGATTGACCTTTTCAAACATCCAGTTTGTGTTTACACACATTTTACATTGCGTTTACACTGCTGTGATGCTAGTGCGTTTCATCTAATAGTACAATAAAGGGTAACTATACTGCATGAATTGATGGAGGCCATATGTTGATAGAGAGTCAGAATAAGGATAAAGCCGGGTCAGAACGTTACTTTAACCGAGATTTAAGCTGGATTGAATTTAATCGCCGTGTGCTTCAGGAAGCTCAGGATGCAGATACACCGTTGCTGGAGAGAGCCAAATTTTTGGCGATTGTATCTAGCAATTTGGATGAGTTTATGGCTGTTCGTGTTGCAGAAACGCGCGAGAAGATCAAGGCGGGTTTTATGCAAAAGGATTTTACGGGATATACCCCCTCCGGTTTGTACAAACGCCTGATCAAGCGTACCGTCTCAATGGTATCGGAACAATACCGGACCTATCGTGATATTTCTCGCCTCTTGACGAAAAAGGGTCTTTTACTGTTCGAATATGAAGACTTAAATACGACACAGCGCAAGTCGCTGGATGCATATTTTCATGAAATTATATTTCCGGTGCTCACGCCGATGGCGGTCGATCAGAGCCGTCCTTTTCCACTCGTTCACAATAAATACGTATATTTAGCGGTCGTCTTGAGACGTCCCGGAGATACGGAGGAGGATAAACCACTTTTTGCCATTGTGCAGGTGCCTTCGAATATTCCACGTGTTGTTACGGTGCCTTTGCGGTCGAACAGCAAGAAGAAATCATTTATTTTAATTGAGGAACTAATCAAGCATCACATTCAAACGCTGTTCACCGGATATGTTCCGGAGGCGGTTCATGCCTTTCGTGTTACGCGTAACTCCGATTTGTCCATTAATGAAGAAGAGATCGAAGATTTGCTCGAAGAGATTGAAAAAGAGCTGCGTCGAAGACGACGGGGGGCGCCGGTAAGACTGGAAGTAGAAAAAGGGATTCATCCCTATGCCCTGATGGAGCTTCAACGCGAATTCAAGCTGTTCGATCATGTGTTTGAGATGGACGGGCCGTTGGATCTGACGTTTTTGTCGTCTTTTGCCGATCATTTGGAGGGGTATTCGCATTTGAAATTTCCGGCAATCAAACCACTGTATCCGGAAGAACTGCCCCCGCAAGAGGATATTTTCAACGTGCTTCGCAAACGGGACGTGCTCGTGTACCATCCGTATGAATCATTCGATGCGGTAACTGATTTTATCATTGAGGCATCAGAGGACCCGGATGTGATGGCAATCAAAATGACCCTGTACCGTGTCAACGGGGAATCGAAGCTGATTCCGGCATTGGCACGTGCGGCCGAATCGGGCAAGCAGGTAACGGTGGTGGTGGAGCTGAAAGCCCGTTTTGACGAGGAACGTAATATTGCCTGGGCGCGTACGCTTGAAAAAGCAGGCTGTCACGTAGTGTATGGGCTGGTTGGCTTGAAGACGCACGCCAAAATCATTCTTGTCATACGCCATGAGCGCAACGCACTCAAACGATATGTGCACGTAGGCACAGGCAATTATAATGAAAGCACGGCGCGCGTGTATACAGATATCGGATTGTTTACGTCGGATCCGGTACTTGGCGAGGATGCCTCCGAACTGTTTAATGAAATTACGGGATTCTCTGCGCTCAAGACTTTGCAAGCTTTTACGGTGGCTCCAACGGGAATGAAGAACAAGCTGTTTGAACTCATCCGTAGGGAAGCTGAGCAAGCATTGGCAGGTAAGCCCGCCCGGATTATTGCCAAGATCAACTCCTTATCCAATCAGGAGATGATCGATGAACTATATGCGGCTTCCCAAGCAGGTGTGAAGATTGATCTTATCATTAGAGGGGTCTGCTGTTTGCGTCCGGGTGTGGAAGGATTCAGCGAGAACATACGTGTCATCAGTATTGTAGACCGCTTCCTGGAACATTCCAGATTGTTTTATTTTGAAAATGGAGGCAATTCCGAGTTGTTTCTGTCCAGTGCGGATTGGATGACGCGAAATTTGACCCGCCGAATTGAACTGATGTGCCCGATTTATGATGACGGGATCAAAGAAATGCTGGCAGATATTCTGCATTTATCGTTAAGAGATAATGTGAAGGCACGCCAGCTTATGCCTAACGGCAGCTATCAATTTGTGTCCAGAAACGACAAAGAGGCTCCCATCAGGAGCCAATCTGAAGCGATGAAGGTTAGAAATTGGAAGAAGGTAGAATGGACCACGACAATGTAAGATTCCATGCCTTTTGGAAATCCTTGGCAACTGATTCCAGCTCCCGTTGTTCTAATATGGGTTCACTCTTGCTTTCCAGACGAAGATGCAGTGCATCATCCCCTGTAGTGGGATTGATGCTGCTAATCATTCCGGACTCACTCCGATCCATGCCAATCGCGAGCTGGAGCAGCGAGCCGAGCCGATGTACACGTTCCTCGTCGGAAGGCTCCAAAATATCCGCATGTGTGCGTAGCAAACGGGGTGTCCGGTTCTTGGGATGGTAATCCGCGATCAACGCGGCTAGTACCGTTTCCCTATGGGATAAACCGCCAATGCCTGCATGTAAGATCCAGAATACGGAATTCTGGCGGAAATGATAGTAATTCAAGGCAGCTCCCGTTTTGTAAAGAGTTGCTGCGGTCAGTAACAAGCGTTTGTCCATAGCAGCTGAGGTTCCGCTAGCTAATGTGTCATAGAGCCGGACGGCGTACTCGTTAACTCGCTTGACATGCGCTTCGCTAACCGGGACAGCAAACGAAAGGATATTGCGAATGGATGTGATAAGCGGATTAGCTACCACGGGCTGTTCAGCGTTGACCAGCTCATGAAATAGGCCGTCTCGCAGACCCGCTCCACTGACCAAATACGCGGAGCCTTGAGCAGCTTCAAATATCGTTTTCAATATAATAAGACCCGGTACAATGATGTCGGCTCTGTCCTTGGACAGGCCGGCTGTTTTTTTGCGTTTTTCATAGGGCAGATGGGGCAGACTTCCATAGAAGTAATTGACATCTTCTATCGTCATTTCGTAATGGTGCGTCACAGGAAGTGAGTAATCCAATCGTTTCTGATTGATTTTAGCCAAAGTACGCAGGGTTCCACCTAGCCCGATGAATGGCAGACCCGGATTGGAGAAGATCCAATCATGATTTTGCAGGGAAGAACGGACAAAGCTCTCCATTTCCTCAATCTGCTGAGGAGACCATTCGCCATTCTTGACCTCACGTCCAAAGCGCCAATTCATATTGACGGCGCCAAAGGGAAATGACACAGTATGCAGTCGTTCTCGATCGCGGAACAACGTAATTTCGGTACTGCCACCCCCGATGTCAATAATGATTCCGTCACTCACATTCATAGTGTTCACTACTCCCAGAAAACCGGCATAGCCTTCTTGCTCTCCGCTCAGTATTTCCAGTGTTAAATTTGTCTCCTCCGCGATCCATTGGACGATTTCGTCCGAATTCGTGGCATTGCGGATGGCTGCTGTTGCTGCTGCACGCATACGGACAACCCCGTGCATATGGCATACCGCCATAAATTGGCGCAGCAATGGAGCGATGCTTCGAATCGCCTCTCGTTCCATACGGCCGTTGGCCCCAACCTTTTCGCTCAGTCGGGCAGCTTCTTTGCATTCCTGCACAATTCGATAGGCTCCTGTCTCTGTCATTTCATAGATCACCAGACGTATGGAGTTTGAGCCAATGTCCATGATGCCAATTTTGCTATTCATGAGTTGACCTCCTTGTTGAAAAAAACGATTTGCCGGTAATTTCCGCTGCTCCGTGCAAATGGTAGTAGATTATTGTCATTGTACCAGTGATGTTCGGTGCATGCTACCGTTCGCCATGATCTTGTCGAAATAGACACATGCCACCGACAATCATCCAAGAATAGAACCTTCCTGTTGAGTATGTATAAGTATACCTGACGGCGAAAGGAGAGGGTTAGATGAGACAACTTGCAAGCAAATGGCTAAAGACGAAGGCGCTGCTGCACCATCCACATACCGCCGTTTATATACCGGAAACCTGTCTATATAGTGAAGATCAATTGCGCATGATGCTGCGGCGGCATGCTTTTGTATTTATAAAACCTGTAAAAGGAGGCGGAGGAATCGGAGTCATGCGTGTGGCAAAGGAGCGTAGAGGATACGCCTGTACGCGTATGGAGCATACACATCGGTTCAGTCATTTTAGAGCACTTGTATTCGGAATCAATAAGCTCCGAATCCAACGTCCATATCTCATTCAACAAGGCATCCAACTGGCAAGTATTCAAGGTAGACCTGTCGACTATCGAGTCAAAGTCGTGAAGGAAGGGCAGAGATGGGATTTTCGTGCGGTGGTTGCACGTCATGCTCGTCCCGGACTGGTCATTACAAATCTGTGCAAAGGGGGAACTTTGCTGAAGGGAACAGAGGCGCTTCGGATGATATATCCCCGGCGGCTTGCTATTCAAAAGCGGCGAGAAATCATTCAACTTACACAGCGCTGTATTCCTGTACTGGAAAGAAGATTTCCTGGGATCGGACAACTGGGATTTGATTACGGGCTTGATCAGAGTGGACGGGTATGGATTTTAGAGGTTAATACAAGACCTCAATAAATTTCTGATTTCTTTAAAAAAATTCCAATATAATCTATTAACAAGACGCTAAATATAATATATTTATATAAATAATAAAAATATTTTTTTTGTGTTCGAGCGTCAAAATTCTGTGTATAAATATTGTCCACATTATCCCCTGTCACATATATGGGTTAACGACACTTACCAACAATTTATACACAGGATTTCCACAATTGACTGTGGATAACAGAACGCTTGTTCCGATTTTGGTATTTTGATAGAATAGATTTTGAAATAAAAGGAAAGGTTGTGTCGAGGATGGCTATGCTGACGGATGAAATGCTTTTGGATTCCTATCAGATGGCAATCGAGCTTAAACTTGAATGTGACTTCATTGCACTGTTGCTGGCTGAGATTCACAAAAGAAAGTTAGAGATGAATACAGCCGTAGTCCTTCATTAGACCGGACAAGCTCTCGTACTGCGACTGTGAAGTCATTCAGGGTTCGGATGACTTTACGGACAATCACTGCAACGAATAGGCACACCGTAAAAAAGGGTATTTCACTCCAAAGATTCAAATTTGGAGTAAAATACCCTTTTTTGTCATAGTCTAAACTAGACTACAATTTCATGTTACTGCTGTGACCAGGAGATAACTTGGCATCTGGATCTACATAGACCTTGGCGTTGTTGACTGCCGTAGGAGCTTCACCAAAGCCGACCGCAATCAGCTTGAGCTTGCCTGGATAGGTCGTAATGTCCCCAGCGGCGAAAATGCCGGGAATATTAGTTTCCTGGCGAGAATCGACCACGATAGAGTTACTTTCGATTTCAATTCCCCATTCAGCAATCGGGCCAAGTGTGGATACAAATCCAAAGTTAACGATCACATCGTCCACTTCGATTTCCTGTGTTTCTTTGGTTTTTACATGAGCAAGAGTGACTTTCGTAATTGTGTCTTCTCCATGCAATTCTGTAATTTCCGTTGGTGTAATAACGTTTACTTTGGAAGCGAGGAGGTTTTCGACACTGTGTTCATGCGCACGGAATTTGTCACGGCGGTGAATCAATGTAACCTGTTCTGCAATCGGTTCCAGCATAAGTGCCCAGTCTACAGCAGAGTCACCACCACCGCTAATTAGCACTTTTCGGCCTGCAAATTTGCTCAGGTCGCTGACAAAGTAATGCAGGTTCGTTTTTTCAAAACGTTCGGCACCTGGAAGCTCCAGTCTGCGCGGCTCGAAAGCACCCACACCAGCGGTAATAATAACCGCTTTACCATGATACTCGCCACCTTTGTCTGTTTTTACGATGAAGTGGCGTTCTTCCTTTTTCTCTAATGATACGACTTTCTCTTCTAGCTGCACCTCTGGATTAAAGTGGTTCATTTGTTGAACCAAATTGTTAACCAGTTCCTGTGCAGTCACTTTAGGAAAGCCAGCGACGTCATAGATATATTTTTCAGGATAAAGGGCTGCAAGCTGGCCGCCCAGTTGGGGCATACTTTCAATTAAGGTGACGGATGCCTGACGCATTCCTCCGTAAAAAGCGGCGAAAATACCGGCTGGACCGCCTCCGATAATAATCAGATCGCGGATCTCCGCACCTGTAGATTGATCTGTCACTCTAAAAACACCTCCGAAAGGGATAGTATGGGATTTGTAGATATTGAATCAGCCGCATAGAGGTTCAGATAGCCGCCGAACGCATGATTCACTGTTTATCATTATAAACTGCTGGGTTCCGCTTGCAAAGTTAAAGCGATTAATATTTGATGAAGACTTTTCTGTGAGTATAAATTAACCGTTTTGAGAGAACAGCTTTGAATAATTAATGATTATGTATATCGGAAGGGGTAGAAGCATGAGCAGTATTCCCAAAATTGTCATTGTGGGCGCCGGATATGGCGGTATATTGACGGCTCAGCAATTGCAAAAGGAGCTCAAGCACAATGAGGCGGATGTCACACTGATCAATCGACATGATTACCACTATATTACGACACATCTTCATATGCCTGCGGCAGGTACGGATACGATTGAGCATTCAAGGATTCCGATTGCCCAGCTAATCGATGAGTTCAAGGTGGATTTAGTCAAAGGAACGGTTAAGGAAATCATACCGAAGGAGAAAAAAATCGTGCTGGAGGATGGATCACTCTCCTATGACTATTTGGTCATTGGATTAGGCGGCGAGCCAGAAACATTCGGTATTCCGGGAATGGATAAGTTCGCGCTGACGATTCGCAGTATTAACTCGGTTCGCCTGATTCGTGAGCATATTGAATACCAGCTGGCCCTGTATAAAAATGACGGTAAACCAGGTCGCCTCAATTTCGTCGTAGGAGGCGCTGGTTTTAGCGGCATTGAGTTTGTAGCAGAATTGGCGGATCGATTGCCACAGCTGGCCAGAGCCTATGACATCGATTTTAACCGGATTCAAATCATTAACGTCGAGGCAGCTCCTACGGCGCTGCCAGGGTTCGATCCTGAGCTGGTGGAGTATGCGATGAACGTCCTTAAGCATAAAGGGGTCACCTTCCGCATTGGAATTCCGATTAAGGAATGCTTGCAGGATGGTGTAATCGTTGGTGAGGGGGAGAAAATCGAAGCGTGCACGGTGGTCTGGACGGGAGGGATCCGTGGGAACGGATTAATCGAGAAAGCCGGATTCGAAGTGATGCGCGGAAGGGTGAAAATCGACGATTTTCTGCGTGCACCGGGCCACGATGATATTTTTATTATCGGGGACAGCTCCCTGATGTTTAATCCTGAAGGACGCCCTTATCCACCGACTGCCCAAATTGCGATGCAGCAAGGGGTTCTTTGTGCCAAGAATCTGGCCGCTACTCTTCGCAAAAAGGAGCTGCACAAGTTCATATTTTCCAACAAAGGGACGGTTGCTTCTCTTGGAAAAGGGGAAGCCGTCGCCGTGGTGGGCAAACGCAAAATAAAAGGTTGGGTGGCCGCACAATTGAAAAAAATTGTGGATCTCCGCTATCTGTTCATCATTGGCGGAATTCCACTGGTACTGAAAAAAGGACGGTTTTTCTAAGGCCAAAAGGTTTCCATGACTCCTCTAAAGGAGCTTGGAGACCTTTTTTATTTAGGTGAACAAAAAAAGATATTGACTCATAACTATTAGACGACGTATAGTATGATTACTAATTACAGAGGGGGAGCTTCACATTGAATTCTGATTTTAACATCAATGCTGATCCCAGGAAAATAAATTTATTGACTGAAAAGTTTCCAAATGTGGATTCCCGATCGTTGAATACGTTAGTACTTTTCGTGCAGACAGCTCACGAGGTGTACAATGGGGTGTCTTCCAGACTGTCTGAGTATGGGGTATCTATTGGAAATCTTAAAATTCTAATGCCTTTGTATTTGTATGACCGTTCATTAACTCCGTCCGAGTTGGCTGAGTATTCCGGAGTTACACGTTCAACAGTAACCAGCGTAATTGACAAGCTGGAACGGGACGGGATCATCCGAAGAAGTACGCTAACGGATCGACGTATGACCGCGATTTCTTTGACTGATGAAGGAAAACAGTTAATGACGGAAAGAATTCCACTGTTCATTCAGCTTTTTTCGGATTTGATGAATGAATTTACGCAGGAGGATCATGATCTTTTTGCAACACTCTTACAGAAGCTTTCCTCAGGTGTTGAACGGATAAAACAGGAATAATCAAATTTCCCGGCTTAAATAGTTAGACGTCGTACTATCAGGCTCCTTATTTGTTTTTGACTATTATTTTTAACTATCATTGGCTAAATCATCATGAAGGAGAGTTTATTGTAATGAACAAAAAGATCATCGTGTACGTTTTACTTGTTGTCGCGTTAGGTACCGGGGGTACGCTAATGGCAATGAGCGGCAAGGATGCTGTGAGTATGGCAGCCCAACAAAAAAATACACTGCTTACGGCAGATACCGTGAATGTTGCTTTTCAGGGCGTAGGGGGAAGAGTAAACACGATTGAGGTGAAGGAAGAACAACAGGTGAAAAAAGGGGATGTGCTCATGACCCTCGATCCTGTAGACCTTGATTTGCAAATTGAGAAATTAAAAACGGATATCGCACAGGCTGATGTGAAAATAAAACAGGCTAAAGACGGGTTGCAAAATCAGTCGGAGAAAATTTCGAATTCAGAAAAACAGGGGCAATTGGACATTCAAGCCGCGCAAGCGGGAGAGTCCTTATTAAACCAAGGCACACGTGCGGAGGATATTGTAAGACAAAAGCTGGCTATTGAAGCAGCACAGCAATCGTTGGACGCAGCTCTGACAGGAGTAGAGACAGCCAAAAGAAATGCGGAAATCGCACAAAAAACAGTATCATCCAGACAACAGGCTCTGGACTTGGCTAAAGTGAATTACAACCGTATCAAAGCGTTATATGATGCCGGAGCTGGAACCAAAGCAGAACTGGATAACGCCAAAAACCAACTGGATAATGCCCAAATCGCGTTAGATACAGCTAAGGATCAGGTTGAAATTGCCAATAACCAGATTACAGCGGCTAGCAAACAATCGGACATTGCTAAAAATGGGATCGCTCAGCAGCAAACCGCTTTGGATAAAATGGAGGCTGGCGCGACTGCTGAGGAACGCCAGCAGGCTCGTATCAAAACAGAAAAAGCCAAGGAAGCCTTGACTCAAACCTCGCAAACACGAAAAGATGTTAAGAATAGCGAATACAATGTGGATCTTCTGGCTCAACAAAAGCAGGCATTGAGTGTTCAACTCAAAACTTTGGAATTGCAGCGCGGACGTATGGTGCTGAAGGCATCTACAGATGGTAAGGTGGCACGTATTGTACCTAAAATGGGAGAGATCGTTTCTACGGGGGCAACGGGCGCCGTTATTGAAACCAATCAGCTATACTACGATATTTATGTGGGCGAGGATTCCATATCACAGTTTAAAGCTGGGGGAAATGTGACTTCGCACGTTGTAGCTTTAGATAAAGATGTCCAAGGCAAGGTGAGGTACATTACTTCTGCCCCTCAGTATACCAACATGAGAATGAGTCGGGACAAAGGTCTGTCGGATATCAGCTCCTTCCAAATACGGGTGGATGTCCAGCGAACATCTGAATTATTACCTGGAATGACGGTAGAGGTTGTGACGAAATGAAGGCGTTTATAGAAGAATGGAAGCTGATGATCAGCGGCAAAATGGTTTTTATTATGCTGCTCGTTCCTATCGTTGTAGCTGTTGCCTTTGGATTTGTTTTTAAAAATAATCAGCTTAACGATGCCTCTGTAGCTGTAGTCGATTTAGATCATAGCAGTTATAGCCGACAGCTTATTAATAAATTAGATGCATCGCAGTATATTGATGTACGCCATGTGCAAGAGAACGAAACCGATCCGAATTTACTTTTATATAATGAAAAGTTTTTTGCGGTGATTTACCTTCCAGCTGGGTTGGAGGAAAATAGGATTAAAGGAGTTCAGAGCAACATCGGTTTTTATGTAGATAATACGGTAGGTCAGGCTACTGGAAATCTACGCTCGGCAGTCACAGAGATCATGGCGACGGAAAATGCGATGCTGGCTGGTGGTGGATTAAAGGGTATGGGAATGAGTGACAGTCAGGTTACAGGGCTTACTTCCAATATGCTGCTTCAGCAGCGCCTGTTATATAATCCTACCAATGCTACTTTGATGACCTCGGTTATGGGGTTCATTAATACGGTCATGATTTCACTGATTGGTGCTACTGTACTGACAATTGTCCCGCGATTGCGGGAGCAAGGAAGATTAAAAGAGGAGCTTCAGCATTCGTATAGCTTGATTCTTAGGGTGTTGCCGTATGCGTTAGTAGGATGTGTGTCCTTTTACCTGTCCATTGGTTTGCTCAAGCAAATTGGCGGACTACGCTTTGAAGCGAATGTATGGCAGCTCAGTATTCCATTTCTCCTGTACACGATTACGTTGGGTTTGTTTGCGATGGCTTTAGGGTGGAATGCGGCCAATCCTGGAAAAGCTTCCCCACGCCTCATGCTAATTATACTGCCTTCGTTTTTACTGAGCGGCGCTCAATTGCCAGTGGCTATGCTGCCTCCATCGCTGCAATATATAAGTAACATTCTCCCATTGACCTGGCATTTCAAGTTTTTAAGAGGTATGGGCTTTAAAGGTGGAAGCTTAAAATATTTTATTCCCGAATTGGGGGGATTTTTGATCTTACTAAGTGGTTTGCTGCTTATTATCTTTATCCTGATCGCTTTGGAGAAAAGAAAGCTGGCGAAAAGTGAGGATACATCCGTAGGGGGCGAGCCTGTGCTGCAATAATCGGAGATATCATTCCTTGGTTATGACCTGGCAATCATAAAGAATACGATTTAATCAGGCACCCGTGAGGGGCCTTTTCTCTTCTATTATAGCTTTAGGTCTTATAAAAAAGGATTCCGTCGTCCCGAAAGTGGGAGTTCGCGGAATCCTTGATTGTATGTTGCGACATAGTTCCGACGCTTATGGTTTACAGCTTCAACATGTCTTCAAATGTCTCTTCATTTAACACACTGCCGACATAGAAGGAGCCGAATTCACCGTAACGGGCACTGACTTCATCAAAACGCATTTCGTAGATTAGCTTCTTGAACTGAAGTGCGTCATCGGAGAACAGTGTTACGCCCCATTCCCAATCGTCAAAGCCGACGGAACCGGAAATAATTTGCTTTACTTTGCCAGCATAGCTGCGTCCAATTAAACCGTGGCTGCGCATCAAGGTGCGACGCTCGTCCATCGAAAGCATATACCAGTTGTCGTCCAGGTCACGTTTTTTGTTCATTGGATAGAAACAAATATAACGGGCCTTGTTTAATACAGGCTTCAAGCGTGCGACGATTTGTGGATTTTGCATTGGATCTTCATCTTTGCTCAAATAATTACTTAGTTCCACCACACTCACATAAGAATAGGTTTTGGTTGTATATTTGGCGAAGGTTGTTTTGTTAAAATCATTTTCCAGTTTATTGAGGTCTTCCAGCGTTTCGCGCAGGTGCATCATGACAAAATCAGCCTTTTGTCCGACAACAGTATAGACAGCTGAACTGCCCAGACCCGCTTCCTCGGTAACGTTCCATTCCTTCATAAACTCTTGAAGCTCGTCCAGTGCTCCGGCGCGCTCTTCATCGTCTGCGGTCTTCCATGCTGTCCAGTTGATGGACCGGAAATCGTGAAGCGCATACCAGCCTTCCAGTGTGGAGGCTACTTCGTTGGGAGTTGCTGGGGTTTGTTGAGGTTGATGTTGACTCACGATCTACACTCCTTTACGTCTGTAAATGATAATCAGCTTAGCCGAAATATGTGTACTTCCTTATATCATTCCTGTATCCAATACGTGATGCTTAACCATTATATTGTAGCTCAAAGTAAAGCTTTTCACCAATGAAAGAAGTGTGAAGAATTTTATTTTTACCATGATACAGGTCACAAAGTCTTAAAATAGTTAGTATTCTCGAAAAAAGTAGAAGTCAGACGAATACGGCTGCCAAAAAGGAGAACAATTGCCCTTATTTTGTTGGTCCCACGAGAAGGCAAGTATGATAGAATAGAAAAACATCTTGGAGACCGTTATGTCAGGAAAGGAAGAATGTTGGAATGCGGATGAAAAACCTGCTGCACTATACTGAGAACCACCGCTACTGCGTTTATCGGGAATTTGGCTTGAGCGCACTGGATGAATTGATGCTGGGAAGCGTCTATCAGCCGATGGTAGGCGCATTTGCGGTCAGTCTGTATCGACTGTTGTTCCAGCATGTGCCAGTCGGACAAATCGGTTATTCGCCGTTGGAACAGCAGCGTCGCCTTTTTCTGACACTGGGACTGGAGCCGAGTGAGAAGGGACGCAAGTATTTGATTGAACAGACCTCCAAGCTGGAGGCCGTCGGTCTGTTACAGACGTCCAGGCTGTATGCACCCGAAACGGACGACTATATGTATGAATATGAGATGCAGCCGCCGCTCGCACCTGCTGAATTTTTCAGAACGCAGCATCTCACCCTTTTGTTGAGAGACAAAATCGGTAAGTTTGCAGTGCTTTCTCTGAGAGAATCGTTGTGGAGTAGGGAATCTAGCGAATGGTCGCAATCTTCCTATAATAAAGAAAATATTTCGATTCCTTTCTACGAGTTATTTGAATTGAATACCCATGTTATAGATTACGAACTGGAACAGGCGCTGTCCGAGGTGTCCACTAGCCGTCAGACTGGACCACTAGCGTCAGAATCGGAGGAAGCATTGAATTATGCAGATATTATTCTCCGTTTTCCGCGTGAATCTGCCAATCGCAAGCACGTGGAGCGTCTCCGGTTTGAACACGAGCAGTTAGGCATGGTCAATTACGTTGTTCGCAAATTTGACCTTTCTGTACAGGATATTAGTCGCTTGCTGGATGAGGATGGTATTTTTACCGAAGCAGGCGACTTGTTGCTTGACGAGCTTCAGCTTCGGGCTAGTCAGCACTCCAGACAGGATCGGAAGCGTCAGGAGGAACAGCAGGTACAGGCCGCCAAAGTGGTCGCCTTGCGCCAAAGAGAAGCTTCCACACCTGAAGAGCCGCCTGCAGAACAGGCTGTGGAAATGGAATTTTATGTGGAGGTTCCACCACAATTCACAGCCAAGTGTGACATTCACCAATATAATATGATGTTGCGCAACGAGCCTTATCGCCGTTTGCTGCAAACCTTTTTCCCCGGCACGGTTCCCGGTAACCTGCTGGATATATTTGAGAAAATTGATATCAGCTATAAGCTGCCCGGTGAAGTCATCAATGTGCTGATCCATTATTTGATGTCACTGCTCGTATCGGGGAGCGATCAGCGAATTAACCGAAACTTTGTCGAGGCCGTTGCTTCCAACATGCTGCTTAAGCAGGTAAACACTTACGAAAAAGCCGTTCAATATATAAGGGATCAAGCCAAGGTAAAAGGAAAACAGTCCTCTGCTTCTCCTTCCGGCGGCCGATCCCGCGCATATGCCAAAAATAACGGGCCAGCCAAGCCATCCATTCCAATCGTTCAGGATCACCCTTCCGAGGAGTCTGTATCTGAGGAAGAATTGGATGAACTGATGCGTCTGGCCGAACGAATGCAATCCGGAAAACAGAAAAAAGTCTAGTGGATTTTAGGTTTTATAAAACTATTAAGCGAAGCCAATTCAAATAGATGTCGACTTTATGCCGGTCAGTAGCGGAGCGGATGGAATCGTTCTGGAGAAGCGATAGCGTTCGCCTTTGCCACCGGATTTTCACCTTTAAATTTCTATTACGATAGAAAAAATCTGGTGGCAACAGCGATCGTAAGAATGATCCATCCGCGAAGCGTCTCCCCCCATAACTCTGCACATTTTAGAAAGGAGGAGCGTTCTTGGAATCACTGGGCGATTTGCTACAGCAGATGCAGAACCCTTCGTTTCGCCAGCGCACTCGCAATGTAGCCGATCAAGTTCTAAATGATCCGCTCGTGCAGGAGTTTTGTGCTGCGCATCCTGATGTGGACGAAACACAATTGCGACTCAACATGAGCATGCTCTTTCAGTATGCCCGGAATCGTCGAAATTGCGACAATTGTCCGGGGCTGGAACGGTGTCCTAACGATTTTCAGGGCCACTTTTGTAAGCTGGGCGTGGAATATCCGAATGGAACAGCCGAAATCGTGGACATTCGGACCCCATGTGCGAAGTTGGTTGCTTCCCAACATGAACAACGGGTGCGTCAGAGAATTAAAAGCTTTTATGTGGATGAACGGGCACTTCTGGAGGGATATAACGCTCTTGAGATTGCGCGCAAAGATTCACAACGTATGCCTGCCGTCACACAGCTATTCCGTTACATTGAAGAAACGAAAAGTCAGGGTCTATCCAAAAAAGGACTGTATCTGGAAGGTACGTTTGGTACGGGTAAAACTTTTTTGATGGGCTATCTATTGCACGAGCTGGCTCTGTCGGGTCTGAACGGTGTGATCGTGTATATGCCTGATTTTGTGGAGGACTTAAAGTCCATGATTCAGGATGGACAGAAGCTGAAGGAAACGACCGAAATGCTCAAAAATTGTGATCTGCTCGTATTTGACGATATTGGTGCCGAAAATTTAAGCCCGTGGGTACGGGACCATGTGATGGGTTCCATTTTGAATTACCGAATGAACCGCAAACCTACTTTTTATACTTCCAATTATTCGTTGCAGGGGCTGGAGAAGCATCTCAGCTTTACGAGCAAGGACGGAGAGGAAATGTACAAAGGACAACGCTTGATGGACCGGATTCGTCCTTTTGTAGATGTCATTACCGTAAAGGGAAAAAATCAGCGGGGGTAAGCGTTTATCCGTCTGCTATTTTGATATCTTACAATTAAAAGACTATTGTGATATAATTAAAAGGTGTCGAAACAGACATTACAGGTTATAATAATCTTGACTTTTCTATAAAGGAGGAACATACAATGGCAATTGTTAACGTGTCCGATCAATCCTTCAACGCAGAAGTCGAAGGCACAGGAACCGTTTTGGTTGATTTTTGGGCGCCATGGTGCGGTCCTTGCAAAATGATCGCTCCCATTCTGGAGGATCTGTCCACAGAAGTTGGCGACAGCGTCAAAATCGCGAAGGTGAACGTGGATGAAAATCCAGAGTCTGCTTCCCGTTTCGGCGTGATGAGTATTCCTACCCTGATCGTTTTCAAAGACGGACAGCCTGTTGATAAAGTGGTAGGTCTGAACTCCAAAGAAGCGCTGAAAAGCATGCTTACTAAACACCAATAATCATCGCATGTGACCCATGCTCCCGCGGGGGCTTGGTGGAGCGGCCATGAAAGGTCAATGCCTCCGGTTGTAAATACCGGGGGCGTTTTTGTGTATTATTCCTATATATTATAAGTAGTTAGTTGAGTAATCATTAAGAATGGAAGGAGGAACCGGGCGAATGAAACCTTATGCGGAGGACTTGCAAAATCAGGAGAAGGCGCTGGAGAACATACGGCACAAATTAGCGTTACTGCCGGATGCATCAGGCTGTTACCTGATGAAGAATAGCGAAGGCACCATTATTTATGTCGGCAAGGCCAAAGTGTTGAAAAACCGGGTCCGTTCCTATTTTACAGGTAGCCATAACGGCAAGACGCAGCGACTGGTTTCCGATATCCGTGATTTTGAATATATCGTTACAGGCAGTAATATGGAGGCGCTCATTTTGGAGTGCAACCTCATTAAAAAGTACCAGCCGCGCTATAACGTGCTATTGAAGGATGATAAAACCTTTCCGTATTTGAAAATTACGAACGAGGCACACCCTAAGCTGGAGGTGACCCGTCGCGTTCTGAAAGATAAAGCAAAATATTTTGGACCGTACCCCAATTCCTACGCGGCACATCAGACGAAGAAGCTGCTGGATCGTATGTATCCGTTACGCAAGTGTGGTGTGATGCCCAAGGAAGTGTGCCTGTATTATCACATGCATCAATGTTTGGGGCCTTGTGTGAAAGAGGTGAAGAAGGAAACGTATGAGCAGATTGGTCAGGAGATTGGTTCCTTTTTGAGCGGGGGACATGAGGAAATTAAAAAGGATCTTCAGCGTAAAATGCAGGAGGCCGCAGAGGAATTGTATTTTGAGCGGGCCAAGGAGCTGCGAGATCAGATTATCAGCATCGACGCGATGATGGAAAAGCAGAAAATCACCACATCGGATGCGAAAGATCGAGATGTATTCGGTTTTTCAGTAGATAAGGGCTGGATGTGTGTACAAATCCTATATGTCCGCAAAGGTAAAATGATCGAGCGCCATATGTCGACTTTTCCTTTCTACGGTGAGGCTTACAGTGATTTTATGTCCTATGTGACGCAATATTATAGTGACAACCCAGCAGTGCCGCAGGAAATATTGCTGCCGGATTCTCCTAAGATGATGCAGGCGGAACAGGTCAATGTCGATCAACCGGTTGCGGCAGAAACTGCACTTCACAGTGCACCTACAGCCGATGCTACCGGACAGACAGATGACAAAGCGATACAAACGGAGACAGAGCATTCTGCTGACTCATTGCTGGTGGCTGAAGAACGAGCAGCTTATGCAGCAGCAACGAATCAAGGTCAAGTTGGTGACCAAGATGCAGAGATAAAGGAAACAGAAACCCAACTATCCGGTGGACTGGAGGACCCAGCTACGGCGGCTCTCGCTCTGGCTGAATGGTTGGATGTTAAGGTACTTGTACCGCAGCGTGGACTGAAAAAGCAAATGACAGGCATGGCGACGGAAAATGCACGTGTTGCTTTGGATGAGAAGTTTAAGCTGATCGAGCGGGATGAGGAACGGACATCCAAAGCTGCAAGCAATCTCGGACGTGCCATTGGGCTGGATAGCTTGCACCGGGTGGAGGCGTTTGATAACTCCAACATCCAGGGTTCCGATCCAGTCTCCGCCATGATCGTGTTTATTGATGGCAAGCCTGCCAAGAAGGAGTATCGAAAATATAAGATCCGTTCTGTGCAGGGACCCGATGATTATGAAACGATGCGTGAGGTTATTCGGCGTAGATATGAACGTGTGCTTAAGGAAAATCTGGAACGTCCCGACTTGATCGTTGTGGATGGTGGACGTGGACAAATTAAGGCGGCGACCGATGTACTGCAAAATGAGCTGGGTTTGTTCATTCCTGTGTGTGGTCTGGTGAAGGATGCCAAACATAGAACTTCCCAACTATTAGTGGGAGAGTCCTCTGAGGCCGTGACACTTGCACGCAATAGCGAAGAATTTTATCTGCTGCAACGGATTCAGGACGAGGTTCACCGTTTTGCCATCACGTTCCACCGCGAGCAACGCGGCAAATCTATGGTGACTTCTCGGTTGGACTCTATTCCAGGCATCGGCGAGAAACGGCGTAAGTTACTGCTCAAGCATTTTGGATCACTCAAAAAAATAAGAGAGGCCAGCGTTGAAGAATTCCGGCCTCTCTCTATTGGGGATAAGCTTGCGCGTCAGATTATAGCTGCCCTTCGGGAGGAGGAGTCGTAGAATACGGCTCCTCTTTTTTAATAGGTTCAAACATAATTCGATTTGGCTTTTTAGGACTAAACCAATAAATGATGTAACCCACAATGGCTGGAAGTAAGATCCAGAATAGACCAGCGCTCACATTCACAGTGTCTCCCAGACTCATTACACTAAGCCCCATTAGAATGCTGTCAAAAATAACGTGGCTGAACATGGCGGCAATAAAACCGTAACGCAGGAACACAAAACTGAACAGCAAGCCAAGAAAAGTCAGCTCAATAGGTCTGGAAATCACCGGATAGATTGGATAAAGTGTATGTCCCAGTGCCCAAATCAGCGTGGTGATCAGACAAGCAACAAAAGTGTTTTTCACTATTTTTTTGACCATCGGAATACCAAACAGACGGTAGACAGTCTCTTCTCCAATACCTGCCATCCAGGCCATAATCGGCAGTAACCATGGATAAGCCATATTGTAAGGGGATTGCGTGGCATCTGTTGTGGAGAATGTATTAAATGTGCGCTCCAGTATAAAGAATAAGATGGATTGTACCCCGAGTAAAATAAAGGCCCACAAGTAGCCAACATACATACTGCGAAGCACATACAGCCCGTAGCCCGGCTCTTTCGCACGCGGCCATGCATTCAGTCCAACCTGACGCATAAGCCCGTCACCGCCGACCAAGGAGAAGTAGAGCGCTACTGCCATGAAGAAGGTAACACCAATCTGGAACACCATAAGAAATATAAGCATGCCCTTACCGCCTGCTTCTGCTTGCAATAAAGGCAGCATGTTCATTGTCCCAGCTATACTTGCAATAAAGTATATAACGGACAGAACAATGCCGCGTACAAATGAAGTATGTCGTCGGGTGAGTGACGCATACACAATGGCAAGAACACCCAGCACAAAGCTAAATAGGGCATAACCCGCATAGGTCATCCAATTCGCCCAAAATGTTTGCTTTTCGATATAATCGGTATAGGACGACGGGGCCGAAAAGCTTTGAGAGAAGGAGCGAACATCACCGTCTTCGAAAGTAAAAGCCAATGTAAGTACCGAGGCGCCGATTTTTTTATCGTCTACGGTATACTTTAATCCACCTTCTTTTTCAGTGGTGGCGAGCTTCAAGTCCGACGGCTTAAAACCAAAGCGCTTAACCCATACTGCGGCCGCCTGCTCCTTGGCTTCAAGCGTCATGCCGTCCTCAGCTACACGTATAAGCCTGTTACGTGCTTCTTCATCCGTAGAAATATCAGCCTGTGTGTAATTGGTACTGGAGGTGATCCGTTTAAAGCTAACGACCTTCCCAGTGGATAAATCCACATGAATTTGCAGTTTGCTTTTCGCTGAGGATTCAGGCAGATCAACCCGAAAGGTTTCGTAAGGGTAATTTTTCTTCCATGTACGGTCGTACTGTTGAAGCAGTTTTTCTCTAGATAAATAACCGTACAAATCTGTTTCGGCCTGATAGGTCACGACAGGCTCCTCTGGCTGTGATTCAGTATAGCCCAACTCGGAGCGGGCAAAGTCCAATGCGTGTATGACCGCTTCTTGTTTGCTGATGACCTTTGCGTTCATTACTGATTCTGGACTCGGATTACTAAGCGAGGGAATAAGCAATTGAAAGATAAAAAAGCAAATCAGGCCAATCCCGCCCAGCAAGCCTAATTTTTTGAAGTTGGCCGTGAGCACGACCGGTTTCCCGATAGGATTCATGAGTTTCCTCCTTAATCTGTAAATAAGAACATCCATTAAAGATATCATACTGCACAGGTTCCCGCCAACAGACCAGCGATATTCATGAAAATAGAGTGAAAGCACTTTAAAGTTCCAATAAAATAAGATAAGCTGCGATTAAACGATGCCCATTCGCAAAATAAAGCCAATTTCACGTTTTTTCGGCGAAATCGGTTTTGTGATCTGGATATAGAAGGATTATAATCTTGAGGCAATGCCTATAAAATACATAGGTAATGATATACAGTTGAGCCGAATTTCTATGAGAAAACGGGGGAACCATGTTACTGGGGTGAATTTTACAGCCGATCCTGCTGGATTGGATGTGTAAATAGGGCATACTGTGCTGCCCGAATCCGTCAGCTAACCTCGTAGGCTATGAGCAGGAACCAAGTCAGGCACTCGGTTTTCCGGTGTCTATTTTTGTGCGTATAAAAGTGTTTGGATTGGTTAGACCGCTGCGGGTGCAGATTATTCTTCCGATTGCTGTTATCCCCGGATTTTTTGATTGTATAACCCCTTTAATGGTTAAAATCCGGAGATAAAGGCAAACGCTTCGCTTCTTCAGAACAATTCTGCTTCCTTCGCTGCTGCCCGCCAATAGCACAGGGGGCAGAGTAGTGCTTGACATGCATTCTTCCTGTATTCAGGGAATGCTAATTATAGTTACTAAAGGTTTGGAAAAATCAAAAAAATTAGGGGCAACGACGATCGGAAGATCAAATGGAACGCGTAGCGGGCTTACACCGTATTAAATCACTGTTTTTATAGTTTTAAGGATTAGGAGAGAAGTGATGAATAGATGAATCCCAATGCAAGCTGGCTCCGGCTTTCTCCACCGCAGATATTCGTTGCGGGTTTTGCCATTATCATTCTAATAGGTAGTTTATTGTTAATGCTGCCGATCTCCAATACAACAGGAAAGCCACTTGCGTTTATAGACGCTTTGTTTACTGCCGCTTCCGCGACCTGTGTTACAGGGCTTGTCGTAAAGGATACGGGGACCTTTTTTACAACCTTTGGTCAAGTTGTTATCGCTGCGCTCATTCAGATCGGCGGCCTGGGCTTTATGACTATGGCTACCTTGATCGCGCTGGTGTTCAAACGTCGGATTTCCTTACGGGAGCGCCTCATTTTACAGGAAGCGATGAATCAGACCTCTGTCGAAGGAATTGTCGGATTGATTCGTAAGGTGCTGCTGTACTCGCTGGTCATTGAGGGCGTATGTGCTGCAATATTTGCGATTCGCTGGTCGTTTGATATGCCTGTAGGCAGGGCGATTTATTTTGGGATTTGGCATGCCATCTCCATGTTTAACAATGCTGGTTTTGACTTATTCGGGCACTTTCGCAGCCTGACAGGTTATGTATATGATCCGATTGTTAATTTTACAGCTATGTTCCTGATTATTTCAGGCGGAATTGGTTTTGTAGTGATGTCGGACCTGGCAGAATATCGCAAGCGCAAGAGACTTTCCTTGCATACTAAGGTGGTACTCAGCATGACGGGCGCTATGATTGTAGTCGGCACGCTCGTGATTTTTGTATTTGAGTTTACGAATCCAAAGACTCTTGGCTCGCTTGATTGGGGGGGGAAACTGCTGGGATCTTTATTCCAGTCCGTAACCCCTCGTACCGCAGGTGCCAATACACTGGACATTGCAGGCTTGCGGCAGGCTACGCAGTTTTTTATCATCATACTCATGTTTATCGGGGCTTCTCCTGGCTCTACTGGAGGCGGGATTAAGACCACAACATTCGCGCTGCTCATTGGAGCCGTGATTTCGATGCTACGGGGGCGTGAAGATATTGTGCTGTTCAGGTACCGACTTGCGCAGGGACGAATTTACAAGGCTTTGACCATTACACTGCTGGGGCTGCTGTTCGTGATCGGGGTGACCATGATTTTGTCGGCAACCGAAGATCATCATTTTCTGATGATCTTGTTCGAGACGGTGTCTGCGTTTGGTACGGTGGGGCTGTCGATGGGGCTTACACCTGATTTGACAGTCATAGGTAAGCTGGTGATTACCCTGACGATGTTTGCAGGTAGACTGGGGCCACTCACGCTAGCTTATGCACTGGGGCCGAAAAAGGGTAAAGAATTATATCGTCATCCGGAAGGCAAAATGATTATAGGATGAATCATTTCATGATATGTAGTATACATTTCGTTGATTTAATTATTTCAGGATTTTTGCAAAATCCTCATTTATGAAATTGATTCAGATAAGGGAGTTTTCGAGTAGATATGAAAACGCAGCAGTTTGTAGTTATTGGCTTGGGACGGTTTGGCTCAAGCCTGGCTTTGCAATTGGTGGATATGGGGTGCGAGGTGCTAGGCATTGACCGGAATGAGGATGTTGTGGACAGTATGAGTGAGATGTTGACACATACTGTCGTTGCGGACGCTACCGATGAAGACTCATTGCGATCACTGGGCATCCGTAATTTCGATTGCGGCATTGTTGCTATTGGTGATGACATTCAGGTAAGCATCCTGACCGCCATTTTGCTGAAGGAGCTGGGTGTGAAAAAAGTCGTAGCCAAAGCCATATCTGTGCTGCACGGGCGTGCGTTAGAGAAGCTCGGTGTGGACCGGATCATTTATCCAGAACGGGATATGGGTATCCGGGTGGCTCATCAGCTAGTCACGCCTAATTTGCTCGATTATTTGGAGTTGTCCAAAGAATACAGTATTGTGGAACTCAATGTACCTGCATGTCTGAATGGCAAAACGCTAGCAGAGCTAAATGCCCGTACTCGCTTTGGTTGTAGTGTCGTGGCGCTTCATACGGCGAACGGTATCCTGATCGCACCGACGGCTATGGATCGGCTAAAAGCAGACGATATTATGGTCATCATCGGCTCGAATGACAATATCGGTCGCTTTGAGGATGAGGTTGTTAATGTCAATGAAGAGGGCTAAACCCTCTACACCATACGATAGCCTGCAAACGACGCACGTGTCTCGCTAATCCAGCGTCGTGCTGTCGGACCGAGATCGGTCGTCTCCGAGTAAATGAGGGAGGTCGTTCGGCGTGTCTCCTTCAAATCGGGCAAGTATAATGCAGTGAGTCCATTATCCCGTAATAGTTCGCTGCGCAAATAGGATTTGGGTAGCAAGGCGGAAGCCTTACAGGTTGGAAGCAGGCGTACAATTGCCTCGAAGGAGTCGATTTCCATGCGGATATCCGGCATGATGCCGCTGCGCTGGAATAAGTCATCCGTCAGACTGCGGTACCAGGTTCCTTTGGAGAATATAATCATCGGCAATCCTTGTAGATCTTTCATCGAGGCCGTTCCTGTCTTGACGGTTAATTCATGTCCAATGGGAACAACAAGCTCCAAATGATCATCAAATAGCGGAATGCAACGCAGTCCGGCTTCATGAATGGCAGACCCGACAATACCGGCGTCTGCTTTTTTATCACGTACAAAGGCGACGATTTCATGGGTTTTACCGGTGAGCAGCTTCAGCTCGGTTTGAGGATGCTTGCTCATGAAAGCTTCGACGAGGGTAGGCAGCGTCGTTTGGAGTGTCGTGAGGCTTGCACCGAGTGTAAGCATACTCTGGGCTTCATTTTTGTGCTGGGACAGCTTTTGTAAAAAGCGAAGCTGTCGTTGCCGTTGCTCTAGTGCGAATGTATAAACAAATCGGCCAGTGGACGTAATTTCGAGCCGTTTGCCCCGACGATCAAAGAGATTCACACCCAGCTCTTCCTCCAGCTTGGCAATTTTGCGAGACAGGGCAGGTTGGGACAGATTCAGCAGTTTGGAGGCTTTATTCAGGCTGGACTGCTCGACAATGACGGCAAAAGCGTTCAAATCCTCAAACAAATCATCCACTTCCTCTCTATATGCAAAAAAGACATAATAATTAATACGTATATTGCAATTCCATTATAAGCCGAAAAGGAGTAACATGAAAGCGACACAAGATGTTCACACTTTTGTTTTTCCTAATAAGGGACACCTTGTTGGACATTTCCTGTCGGGAACTGTCATTTTATATGTTATATTACTATTGAAAACGCTATTATTGGGAGAAGGGAGCATGACCTAGATGAGAGGATTTTATTCCAGAAAGCTGCATTCGCTTCTTGGCGTCATTCCGTTGGCTCTATTTTTTGTTGAGCATTTGGTGACGAACTTCACAGCGGTGGAGGGCGGCAAGGAAGGATTTAATCGCAGCGTGGCCTTCCTGAATGGTTTGCCGCTGGTTATTGTGCTAGAAACGTTATTCATCTACTTGCCATTACTGTTCCACGGGATTTATGGCTTGTATATCGCTTATCAGGCTGACCCGAATGTCAAAAGGTTCGGCTATTCACGTAACTGGCGCTTTCTGTTCCAGCGTATTTCTGGCGTCATTACATTTGTATTTATTATCTGGCACGTATACGACACACGCTTTCAGGTAGCTCTGGGTAAAGTAACTCATGAGGAGCTAGGCGGCGTTATGCATGGCATCGTGACGAACCCGGTTTATTTCATTTTGTATTTAATCAGTGTCGTTTCGGCATCCTTTCACTTTGCTAACGGACTGTGGGCATTTATGGTCAGTTGGGGGATTACTGTGGGACCACGTGCGCAAAAAGTATCTTCTTATATCTGTATGACCCTGTTCGTGGTGGTGTCTATCGGCTTCATCGCTTCCCTGCTTGCATTCCGCAGCGCGGAATTTCAGGAAACGGCAACTGCCTTGGTGCAATGCAGCGCTTTTAAACAGCTACTGTAAATGAGTCATATCCATTATACATCGTGTTGAGATTCTATTTTTAAACGTAAAAGGGGATTTGGTTAAAATCCTGAAAAAAAGGAGTGAGCAGAAATGGCAGCATCCAACATTATTGTCGTGGGCGGCGGTCTGGCAGGTCTAATGGCTACGATCAAGGCGGCAGAGGCGGGAGTTCACGTTCATTTATTTTCTTTGGTTCCGGTCAAAAGGTCCCACTCCGTTTGTGCTCAAGGCGGCATCAATGGTGCGGTAAATACAAAGGGTGAGGGAGACTCACCCTGGATTCACTTTGATGATTCGGTCTATGGCGGGGACTTTCTGGCCAACCAGCCTCCGGTAAAAGCGATGTGCGAAGCGGCTCCAGGGATCATTCATCTCATGGACCGCATGGGCGTCATGTTTAACCGGACACCGGAAGGACTGCTGGACTTCCGCCGCTTCGGCGGTACCCAGCATCATCGGACCGCCTTTGCTGGTGCGACGACAGGACAGCAGCTTCTGTACGCTCTCGATGAGCAGGTACGGCGCTGGGAATCTGCTGGTTTGGTGACCAAGTATGAAAATTGGGAGTTTTTACAGGCTGTACTGGATGATGAAGGCATCTGTCGAGGGATTTGCGGGCAGGATTTGCGTACGATGGAAGTGAAGACTTTTGCAGCGGATGCAGTTATTTTGGCGTCTGGTGGCCCCGGGATTATTTTCGGTAAAACCACGAATTCCGTCATTAATACGGGCACAGCTGCTGGTGCGGTGTATCAGCAAGGCGTACGCTATGCGAACGGTGAGTTTATCCAGATTCATCCGACGGCTATACCAGGGGATGACAAGCTGCGTCTCATGTCCGAGTCGGCACGGGGAGAAGGCGGTCGTATTTGGACGTATAAGGACGGTAAGCCATGGTATTTCCTCGAAGAAAAGTATCCGGCTTACGGAAATCTGGTCCCTCGCGATATTGCAACACGTGAAATATTCAGTGTATGCGTTGATGATGGACTGGGTATTAATGGCGAGAACATGGTCTACCTCGATCTGTCCCACAAGGACCCGAAAGAGCTGGATGTAAAGCTGGGCGGAATTATTGAAATCTATGAAAAATTCGTCGGTGACGATCCGCGCAAAATCCCGATGAAAATATTCCCGGCTGTTCATTATTCAATGGGCGGCATGTGGGTCGATTACAATCAGATGACGAATATACCGGGCTTGTTCGCGGCTGGTGAGTGTGAATTCCAATATCATGGTGCGAACCGTTTGGGTGCGAACTCGTTGCTGTCAGCCATTTACGGCGGGATGGTAGCTGGACCTAAGGCTGTGGAATATATCAAAGGCTTGAAAAAATCTGCACAGGATATAGCTACTTCCGTATTTGATGCGGCAGTTAATCAGCAGACGGAGAAGTATGAGCGTATTTTGCATATGGACGGAAAAGAAAATGCTTATGTTCTTCATAAAGAGCTGGGCGAGTGGATGACGAACAACATGACTGTGGTTCGTTATAATGACAAGCTGGAAGCTACGATCCACAAGATCAAGGAGCTGAAGGAGCGTTACTCTAACATTAACATCAATGACGCTTCGCGCTGGAACAATGCGGGTGCGGCGTTTACACGGCAACTGTGGAATATGATGGAGCTGGCCGAAGCGATGACCAAAGGTGCGCTGTTGCGCAACGAAAGCCGCGGGGCCCATTACAAACCAGACTTCCCGGATCGCAACGATGAGGATTTCCTGAAAACGACGATTGCGGACTGGACACCGGAAGGACCACAAATCTCGTATGAAGCGGTGGATGTTTCGCTGATCAAGCCGCGTATTCGGGATTATTCCAAGAACAAATAACGGAAGGGAGTGTATTTAGATGTCGGAGCAAGCAGTGAAGTCGAATAAAACAGTGAAGTTCGTTGTGACCCGTCAAGCTGATCCTAAAACCAGTTCCTATACGGAAGAATTCGAATTGGCTTATCGTCCGGGGATGAATGTGATTAGCGCGCTGATGGAAATTCAGCGTAACCCGGTGGACAGCCACGGTAAAGAGACGGCTCCGGTGTGCTGGGAGTCGAATTGCCTGGAGGAAGTATGCGGAGCATGCTCCATGGTGATTAACGGCAAGCCGCGTCAGGCCTGTGCGGCGCTCGTCGATAAGCTGGAGCAGCCGATTACGATCGCGCCGATGAGCACGTTCCCGGTAGTTCGGGATTTGGTCATCGACCGCAGCCGGATGTTTAATGCGCTCAAGAAGGTCAAAGCGTGGATTCCGATTGACGGTACCTACGATCTGGGCCCTGGTCCTAGAATGGCAGAGAAAAAGCGTCAGTGGGCGTATGAGCTGTCCAAGTGCATGACCTGCGGTGTCTGTCTGGAAGCTTGCCCGAACGTCAACGAGAAGACGACGTTCATCGGACCTGCGGCGATATCTCAGGTTCGCCTGTTCAACAGCCATCCGACAGGGGAAATGAATCAGGAAGAGCGGCTAGAGGCGTTGATGACGGACGACGGGCTGGAAGGGTGCGGGAACTCGCAAAACTGCGTACGCTCTTGCCCGAAAGGCATTCCGTTGACAACTTCTATTGCCGAAATGAACAAGGAAACGACCAAGCATATGTTCAAGCGCTGGCTGACTGTATAGCACTAGACAGCGAATAGGTTATGCCCAAACAGGCTTTTTCTCAAACTGGAGAAAGCCTGTTTTTTTGCGCTCAGGAATGATGGAGGGTAACATGGAGGAAGGAGCGCGGGATAGCAGTTATGGTATAATTATGGTATTGTGTATCGTTTTTGGTGAAAAGGAGGCTGGACAGGTGACTGTGCAACCGATAACGAATCGACCTGTCACTAGGTCGGATGTAATGAAGGGATTACAGGATCTGGGAGTTCGGAGCGGCATGACATTGCTTGTTCACTCGTCGATGCGCAGCTTTGGACGCTTTGTTCCAGGCGGGGCCTCGGCCATTCTTGCCGCGCTAACCGAAGCGGTTGGCACGGAAGGGACGCTGGTAATGCCGACACAGTCTCATGACATGACTGATCCCTCGACTTGGATGAACCCGCCTCTGGATGAGTCATGGTGGGAACTGGTACGCGAGGAAATGCCCGCTTATGATCCGGCCTGGACGCTGACCGGAGGGATGGGCGTCATTGTAGAAACGTTCCGTGGTCTGCCAGGAACCAAGCGCAGCGGACATCCGCATGTTTCTCTGGCGGCACGTGGACCTGCTGCTTCAGACTTGCTGGAAGCGCATGAGCTTGATTTTGGGCTGGGTGAGCATTCGCCCTTGGCAAAGCTGTATGATGCAGATGCCTATGTACTGCTGTTGGGCTGCGAACATGACAGCAACACGTCCTTGCATTTGGCGGAATATCGAACAGCCTATAATGGACGAGAAGTGATCACGCATCAAGCTCCTATGATGGTGGATGGAGCAAAAGCGTGGGTATCTTTTCAGGATTTTAATATTACCTCAGATGACTTTGAGAAGCTGGGACTTGATTTTGAACGGGACTGTCCCTCAGCCTTTACGCGGGTGAACATTGGGGAGGCTTCATGTTTTTTCGCGAGGCAACGTGATTTGGTAGACTATGCGGAGCAGTGGTTGTCCAACTACCGCTAAAGCTTCTGGACAGTAAGAATTTCTAAAAAGTGAGATCAAGGAATAGATTGCAGGGGGGAATGCATATGGAGAAGACGCCGCACACCCGCCGCGAGAGTCAGGATGGCCCGCATCAGGGGTCCGCTATCCCTCCCGGTTCTTCGCGGCGTTCCATTTCAAATGAACCAGCCAATCCTTCGCGCCGCCATTTTTTGAAAAAAGCGGCTTTAGCCACAGCCGGAACCGCGCTTCTGGCTGGAGGATATGCTTCCTTATGGGAGCCTAATCATTTGGAAATTACACGCTTCAACTTGTTTCTCCCTCGTCTTCCGTCTGCTTTTGACGGAATCAGGGTCGTACATTTTAGTGATGTGCACTTGGGTTTTCACATGGATGAGCAGGATCTACGCGAGCTTGCGGACCGTATAGCAGGTCTGAAGCCAGATTTGCTCTGTTTTACAGGCGATATTGTGGATGACTATGCAGTATCCATGAAGGCTGCTGTTCCAGTTATGGCTTCTATGCACGCCACACTTGGCAAATTTGCTATTCTGGGCAATCATGATTATAGAGGCTTACCAGCCGGAGTACAGGAATTGTATCCGAAAACCGGGTTTACGTTGCTGAGAAACGAGCATGCGATTGTAGAGCTTGCGGGACAGCGTGTAGCCTTGGTCGGTTTAGAGGATAACATCATGGGCAAGCCCAATCCGCAGCGTGCCATTCACGGACTACCTGATGAGATGTGCAAGCTCCTGCTGATGCATGAGCCGGACTATGCAGATGTGGCGGCGCAAATGTCCTTTGATCTTCAACTGTCAGGGCATACGCATGGAGGACAGGTACGCTTGCCGGTCATTGGAGCGCCGATGCCGCCTCCGGGTGGACGCAAGTACATCCAGGGATTATTTCATGTGGGAACGGAGAGAATGCCGCTGTATGTCAGCCGAGGCATTGGCATGACACATCTGCCGATTCGCGTGCTGTGCAGACCGGAGCTTAGTGTCATTACGTTAAAATCCGGCCAATAGGCCATGATCTTTTTTTCATCTTCATCATATATGTTGGAACTACATAAAGAGGGCTCGAATGTAGTGTAGAGATGTAGTCGTTTCGGACAAAGGAGTGAGGTTCAGATGGATCGTATTGCTGTCATTTCAGATATTCATGGCAATTGGCCTGCCTGTGAGGCGGTGCTGGAGGATATTGCTTCCCGAGGCATTAGCCGTGTGTTTTGTTTGGGGGATCTGATCGGCAAAGGGCCTAGCCCGTGCGAGGTTCTGGATGCTGTCCGTCAACGTTGTGAAGTGGTCGTGCGGGGGAATTGGGATGAGCTGGTTAGTATTACGGATGATCTCAATTTTAGCTGGCAAGCCGAACGCTTGGGGGCAGAACGAGTGCAGTATTTGGCACAGTTACCGTTTCATTATGATTTCAGAATGAGCGGACGCCGTATCCGTCTGGTGCATGCCTCGCCGCAAAGTGTATATCACCGTGTGCAGCCATGGGATGAGCCGGAAAAACGGCTTGCCATGTTCGATCCGTTAGCAGAAGAAAATGGAAAAGTTGCTTTTGCTCCGGATGTCGTGGGATATGGTGATGTGCACAATGCTTTTATCCAGCATTTTCAGGGAAAAACACTTTTTAACGTCGGTAGTGTCGGGAATCCGTTGGATGTTACGCAGGCTTCCTACTGCATTTTAGAGGGGGAGATGGGAGAGGAGCAGCCTACGTCCTTCTCCATTCATTTTGTACGTGTACCTTATGATATAGAACTGGCGGTAAAACAAGCGGAGGAAGCTGCTGTACCTTCTTTGCCGTATTATATTCGAGAGCTGCGCACAGGAATTTACCGGGGGATTCAGGACCTGGATTAAGTATGGAAACATTCATTTCTAAAAGCCAATCCATCCGCAGGAGGGAACATTGTGCTGACCAGAGAAATGCTTCGTCTTGGGCTACCGGAGCTTTACACCCGTCGAGTCCGATTGCGCCAGCTAAGAGCGGAGGATTATCCCGCGCTGGAACGGATCCTATCCGATCCATTGGTGATCCAATATGTGAATCGAATTCGCAAGCCAGTCTATACACGAATGCGGCGTCTGGTTGCGCAAATTAAAGTATCTGCTGATTCACTAGATTCCCTGCATTTTGCGGTGGAATGGCATCAGAGAAATACAGGAGAAAGCAATTTACTTAGTGAATCCAATGAGCTTACCTCCTCACCGTTGCTCGGTATCGTCTCTTTTCAGCAATGGAATGAAAGAACGGGTGAGGCGCAATTGGGCTATATTCTGGATCGTCCTTTTTGGGGACAGGGGCTGGCTACAGAAATGGTAGGAGAAATGCTGAATTTTGGTTTCGGATCTTTGAAGCTCAAGCGGATCGAAAGTCGTTGCCAAGAGGATAATCAGGCTTCCATGCGCGTGCTTATTAAAAATAAGATGCGCCTGCTGCGTACCATTGGTGCTTATGATCCCTCAGGGGAGGTACCGAGTGTATTGGTATTTTCGATGACCCAAGGGGATTATGCGTAGAAATGGCAGTGGAATATTTTGTTACAAAGATGAAATATAACTGCAAAACAACTCTAACACAGGACGGGTACAATACAGACATGACCCCCTTTTGAATAATATATGTTGCTGGGACCCGATGATTCGGGTCCTCTTTTTTTGTTATCCTATAGTTAGAACCGAACAGGAAAGAAGGGCTGGCATTGGCTTTGAATATATGGAGTGCAGACATTCATCATTTATTTGACCAATTCACTGAGCTTGTGGATGGTCATATTCATCATAAAAAATCGGAGCAACAACTCACGATTCCCCCGCATATAGGTAAGGGAAGTATGACTCGCACACGGATTCGTCCAGGTATGGAAATCGTGGTCACGGATCTCACCTTTGAACAGAATATGAAGCTTCATATTCAGGAGGCTTGTCCGCTCTTTGAACTCAGCTATTGCTTAAACGGTGAAATATACTGTGAATGGAACGGCAAAGAAAGTCATACCAATCGGTTAACCGGGAATGTTTTATATTTAGAGGATGAACTGGTTTATGAGGAAAAGAAGGCAGGCGTTCAACAACAAATGGTGGAAATAAGGTGTTCTCCACAAGAGCTATTTTCTTACGCCGGAGATATTGCAGAAAAGCATAGCATAGAAACATGGTTACAACGTTACAAAGGAAATATTGACGCCTACGCGGATACGCCCGCCATGCACAGGTGTGTTTATGACATGATACATTGTAACTACAATGGGACGATGAAACGGTTATACATGGAAAGTAAGGCAATGGAGTTTATAGCATTATTTGGGGAGATGGATGGACATGTAACAAGGGGGACAAGCCATTTTATAAGTCGTGAAGATATTTCAAAGCTCCATAAGGCTCGTGAATTCGTCATTCTTCATTTTGAGCACCCCCTGTCGATTCAAGCGTTGGCCCGAAAGGTTGGGCTTAATGAATTCAAGCTAAAGAAAGGATTCCCCCATTTATTCGGAATGACTATTTTTGAAATGGTGCGTAAGCAAAGAATGGAAAAAGCTCTCTGGTACTTGGAAGTTGAACAATTAAACATTGGAGAGACGGCATTTTCAATCGGGTACAGCAACGCCAGTAATTTTACGACAACCTTTCGAAAGTATTATGGTTGTAATCCTAGCGAATATATCAAAAAAATACGTAATCCAGATACATTTACGAATAAATTTTAATGAAACAATCCTTCAAGCATGTCCATCATGTTTGGAGGATTTTTTATTGGTGCTCCTTCTATAGGGATAGAAAATACCTTTGCAGGTAGAGACCCCCTTGCTTTATAGATGATAATGGTTATCAGTTGAGATGAGAAATGAAAAGATTAAAGATGCCCATTATAGGTTGGAGGAACTACAATGAAAGATCGTTTTGCCATAGCCATGACTAATCCTCAAGCAGTACAGCAGGTAGATTCGCGTCGCTGGTACGCATTAGCTCTGATTTTACTTCCTACTTTATTAATTTCACTGAACAACTATATGATGCAGGTTGCCCTTCCGATGATGCAGGCGGACCTGCATGCCAGTTTTTCAGAGGCACAGCTCATATTTACGGGATATTCTCTGGGATTGGCTGTGGCCTTGATATTGGGCGGCAAACTTGGAGATATGTATGGTAGAAGACGCATGTTATGTATCGGGGTGTTGGGGTTTACATTGATGGCTCTGTTAGGGGGGATCGTATCGCAGCCTACGTTAATCATTATGATTCGTGTGCTTCAAGGGATATCAGCTGCCATGATTCAACCCCAGGTTCTATCTATCATGCAAAGCAGCTTTCTTCCCAAAGAGAAGGGACTGGTATTTGCAATTTACGGAGCTATCATTGGGGTTGGATTTACACTTGGTTTAATTCTGGGTGGATTTTTGGTAGACTGGAACCTTTTCGGCCTGGGCTGGCGCATCATTTTCTTTTTTAATGTCCCCTTTGGGCTGTTAGTGTTACTCTTTTGTCCTATTATTACGGAATCCTATGGCAGATCCGTGCCGAATATGGATTGGAGTGGGGCTTTTCTGTTGCTTCTTGGTTTATTGCTGCTTGTCTATCCGTTGACAACCGGGCAAAAGCAGGGCTGGGCTTTATGGACATGGGGGTGTCTGCTGTTGTCCATTCTGGTTTTGGTTGCTTTTATAGTTACGCAAATGGGAAAAGAAAAGAGGGAAGGCTCGCCTTTTATTCGTCTATCTATATTTAGAAAGAGTTCATTCGGCGCAGGGATATTGACGGTAATTGTCATCTATCTTAGTATGTTTTCGTTCTTCTTTATTTTAAATTATTATGTACAATCCGGTTTGAAATACAGTGTTCGATCCACAAGCATGGTCTTTTTGCCGCTTGGTGTTGGCTTTTTCCTCACCTCATTATGGTCGTCCAGGCTAGTAAAGAAGTGGGGGAGCAAGGTGTTGAAATCAGGTATGCTAATCATGGGGATTTGTAGCTTTCTGCTCATTGGATCGTTACATCTAGATGCAATCCATTTATGTCATATTCGAAATATCACGATACTAGGTGTATATGGTCTGGGTCTTGGGATGGCCACAACGCCACTGGCCCATGTCGTCCTTGGGGCTGTATCGACTGAAGAGGCAGGAACGGGCTCAGGCTTGTTTACGACCTTTATGTACTTGGCTAATTCGTTGGGAGTCGCTCTGATCGGTATCTTGTTCTCTTCCTTGCTCCATCACCCGCTTTCAGAAGCTAATCTGTCAGATTATATCAGAGCATTCTCTATTTCTGTGGCAGTGAGTGGAGTTCTTGCCTTGGCTGGACTCATTTGCATTTCATTTTGTTACAAAGATGAAACATAACTGCAAAGTTACTTTAACATAGAGTGGGTACAACATAGATATGACCCCCTTTGAATTATATATATTGCTGGGACCCGAAGCTTCGGGTCCTCTTTTTTTATGATTTTAGGAACGGTTCAGGCTGGTTATCAGCTCTGGAAGCCATTCATTTAGGGAGAGAAATGAGTACCCCTCTGACTGGGCTTTGGACGTATCCATGTACCACGATTGTGTAATACCGAATGGAGACATGTGCTCGTCTGCTGTTTTTTCTTTCACCACAGCTTGTTTTCCCGTTGCCTGCTCAATGATCGAAATGATCTCTCCAATTCTCACTGTACCGTCGGAACAAGCATTTACAGGACCTGTTAAATAAGTGTGACCGAGCCAAAGCAGAAAATCTGCGGCTTCATCGGAACGAATAAATGAGATTTGTGCTGCGGAATTAGGTACTCCGATTTCTCTTCCTTCACGAACATGTTCGATATGAAAATGAAGCCTTTTCGTATAATCATCTGTTCCCAATACAATCGGAAAACGAACAGCGACTACAGGGAATGTAGCTTGTTGCATAAAAACTGCTTCTGCCTGCCGTTTAGCCTCCTGATATGTAAAATCGTCTTTCCCGCCCTTGCGAACCGGGTAAGTTTGAGGATCAAAGATGCTCTCTGTCAGCACTTCCGGGCTCGAATCATAGACGGATAGGCTGGAGGTCACAATATACCTCTTGGCTTTAGCATCAAAAATGCGGCAGGCTTCGCTGGCTTCATCTGGAGAAAAGCAAATATTATCATAAATAACATCCCACACTTGCTCACCTACCGCCTCTGCGAGTGCCTGCGGGTCGGTACGGTCTGCACAGATCCGCTGAACGCGGTCACCAAACGAATCGCTTGTTTGGCCTCGTGTGAGGATGGTAACGGAGTTCTCGGAACTCTCCAGCAGACGTTCCACCAGTCTCTTGCCAAAAAAGCGCGTTCCTCCCAATACAAGTACCTTTCTCATACTTTATCACTCCTTCGGAATGGTTTTCATAGATCAGGATTTTGCAAAATTCGATTCCAGTCGCTTATTGTTTTTTTTGCAAAATCCTCAGATATTAAGGTAGACGAAATAATGACTGTAAAGGGTACAGAGCGAATGAAAAGAGCTTAACATACTTTGATGAAGTGCTCTTAGTGCGGAGCCATTTTGTAATCTATCATATACTTAGTTTATTTACATAGTTCATCTAACAATTAAGTAAAAAGAGGAGGATCATAGGCTGTAGTGGAGTCGCATGTCCTGTGGGGGCAGATGAATTTGAACCGGAGTGGCTCATCAAAAAACGAACGTTATGAAATGATCCATCAAATGATGGAACGGCATGAGGAGGCACATCAGGGGAATTGGCAAGAGTTTATGCGACAGAGCGCACAGGATTGGCGCCAATATCCGCAATTGGCACGTAACGAGCTAAGCAGCATTACGTGCCCTGCATTATTTATCGCGGGTGAACATGATGATTTTGCCACCGAAGAGCAGCTTCTGGAATTATGCTTATGGGTCCAAGACTCACGTTATCTAATTGCTCTGGGTTGTAGTCATCGACCGCACATGCTTAGAGAGAAGCCGATCTTAATCAATGATTCTATTCTTTCATTTTTGAACAAGCATGCAATCCGTTGATCATAAGATCAAATCATTCGCATAGCGGTGGAGCACCGCCTAATCTTACTCTCCTAGAAGCTTCAAGAAATTGGCTGGCACCGTAATTTGCTGATTATTAATCATAATCTTCCGAAGCTCCTCTATGGAGTCCTCTTCACCTCTAGCGTCTTTAATTTCCTTGATCTCACGATGTAGACGCTCCATTTGGAGATCTAGCGCATTAGCGGAATCTGCTGCGTTCTTTAATTCACGTGTCAGACTTTCGGGCACAGACTGGTTGTACTTATAAAAGATTTTATGCTCCAGGCTGGCCCAGAAATCCATCGCAATGGTTCGAATTTGCACCTCTACGCAGACTAGCTCTTCACAATCCGACATGAATACAGGAACTTGAACCAGCAAATGCAGGCTCTGGTAACCGTTCGGCTTGGGGTTCTTGATGTAATCCTTAATTTCCAGCACCTTCAAGTCACTTTGTCTCTGAAGCATGTTACTGACATCATAAATGTCAGAAATAAAAGAGCAAGTAATACGTAAGCCGGCGATATCCTTAATATGATTTTTGACAGCATCCAGGGATAACTCGCTATTTTTACGAAGCATTTTGTTCATGATGCTCTCAGGAGATTTAAGGCGTGATTTGGTATGCTCAATAGGGCTGTAATCGTGCAATGCTTGAAATTCCTGCTTTAATATTTCAATCTTGGTTTCCATTTCGTCGAGCGCAAATTTATAGATTAGCATAAACCGCGTGATGTCATGCTTTAGCTTTTTGATCTTGTCCATAGGATCTTCCAAGTGCATATGTAATTCTCCTCACACATAGATGTCATAATCTTGCTAAGCATTCGCCTTTGCAATGGGATTATCACCTTATAAATTACAATCCCCAACAATCCCATTGCAGCAGCGTTCGTAAGATCAAATGATTTGCGGAGCGGCAATTCCCACCTTAAATTTTAAAGCGCCACAGGAATTTTACGTTTTTCTTTAAAATAGACCCATTCCCGGAAGCCGATATCCTTCAGCATTGCCTTTACTTCTTCCCAATCATCGCCTACCCGCGAAGGCTTATGGGCATCCGAACCAAAAGTGACCTCCACACCAAAATGGTGCGCTCTTTCTAAAATAGAAGCAGACGGGTACCATCCGCCACTCAGCTTGGTTTTACCCGAAGTGTTAATTTCAATCGCCACATTGGATTCCGCAATTACCCGCAAGGTTTCATCAATGGCTGTATCGGCAGGAATGTCTGAAAAAGCAGGGAAGTTCCCCTTCATTGCGTCAATATGACCCAAAATCTGAAACATGCCACTTCGCGCAGATTCCTGAATGAGCGCATAGTAGGCTTGTTTGACCTCAATTTTACGAGCGTCGCTTAATTTGTTCCAACGGTTACGGTTAAAGATGCTGTCCCCTTCGACATTGTGAATCGACCCAATAAGGTAATCAAATGGATAAGGAGCCAGAGTGGAACGATATAATTCAGCGAAATCAGGAAAATAATCTGTTTCCAATCCGAGGAGCACGTCAATACGGCCTTCGTATTCCTTTTTGAGCTGTTGTACCTCTTCTACGTATTCAGCAAGCTGTGACTTAGCCATATAAATTTTAGGAAAAGCCTGATCCTGTTCGCTACATAGAAAGGGGGAATGATCCGAAATGCCAATAGCTTGTAAGCCAGATTGAATACCTGCTTCAATATAATCCCGAATGTTGCCGTCTGCATGACCGCAGCGGAAATGATGGGTGTGCAGATCAAATTTCATAGCCTGTCTTCCTTTCGTAACCAAGTTTATATTGCGTATGTTGTTCATAGCGAATTACGTTATTCAGAACTGGTAAAATTCGTCTCCGGCATCCCCTTCAGATCACTTAAAAATTGCTGCATGGCTGAGTTTAGATATCGGCCGGATTTATAAATCACTCCTACCGGATGACTAACTTCCAGCTCGGGAATATGGATCATTTTTAATGTGCCTGCACGCAGTTCCGAAGTGACCGACAGTCTGGAAATAATGGCAGCACCGAGATTAATTTCGACCATCCGTTTGACTTCCTCACTGCTGGACAACTCGATCACGACATGAGGTACGATTTGGTGCTTTTTAAATACATCGTCCACGAATTTTCGTCCCACCGTATCGGGAGAGAGCAGAATAAGCGGAATTTCCCGAAGGGCTTCAATGGTAGCATGTGGTTGTGAGGCCAGCGGATGAGTAGGAGACACGACTAGCTCGAAGGAATCGTAATACAGAACCGAAGTGCTTAAATTGGGATTACGTTCGATCAGATAGCCGATGCCAACATCAATAAGTCCGTTCTCCACCTGCTGATAAATCATTGAGGAAGCCATGGATTGAATGGAGGTTTTGATGAGAGGGAACTGATCCTGAAAGTAGGAAAGCACGCGCGGTAAAATTTGAATAGCGATGGATGTTGTGGTACCCAGCGCAATGTGACCCTGCGGTGTTTCGTTTAGATCGTACAATTTTTGTCTTAATTCCTCAACAACCTCCAATATGCGCTCGGCGTGTTCCAAAAAAACAGCTCCCCGGTCGGTCAGGGTGACGGGCTGGTTGCGGTCAATCAGAATGGTTTTGAACTCATCCTCTAGACTTTTAATTTGGGCGGACACCGCCGGCTGCGTCAAATTGAGAAGTTCTCCGGCTTTGCGGAAGCTCATTGTTTTGGAAATCATGATAAGTGTTTCAAGTTGACTGATGTTCATGAAGTTCCTCCTCTCTTTTCTTAATCTTGTCGCAGCTGTATAGAATGAATATTTTTAGCCAATCCATAGGTTCATATGTAAAACCGTCGTTATGCTTTATTTCATTAAATTATAGGTTATTCGAGCAGGAAGGGCAATGAATCGAAGCAGAGCACCTTAAAGTGTGGTATATTGGGAAATAAAGACTAAAGTCCTGATATCCTTCAAAAATAATCAGTCTAAAATCGGTAAGAAGCAAAGATATAGGACATTATTCACATTTTTTGTGGTTTAGCTATAAAAAATTACCGGGCAGCTGTCGATAAGTGATAGAGAGAGCATTTTGTTGAGGATCGATGCGTTTTACAGTAATATTTAATTAAAAAATTCTAATTTAAATGGGACTTTTGTTGTATGTCTAAAAGCCCATCGTAAAGGGGCGCTTTGATCGTGAAGGCAGAAGTGATAAATCCTTTTTTGGAGTCGGCGCGACGGGTCATTGAACAATTGATCCAAGTATCTCCTTCACCCGGAAATCTTGGTGTGAAAAATGTCGAGCTGGTGGACGACCACATCTGGATTATGATCGGGATGACCGGACAGCTTAGCGGAAATATTGTGTTCGGCCTGAATGAACAGGTGGCGCTACGTATGGTATCAGCGATGATGGGCGGATTTGTGTTGACTGAAATTGATGAGATGGGAAAAAGCGCAATTTCAGAATTGGGCAATATGATTAGTGGTAATGCCAGTACGATTTTGTCCAATCAGGGAATTGTCGTGGATATTACGCCTCCGCAGGTCATGAAATCAGAAAACTTGACCACTTTTGTGCCTCAGCGTGCCCTTTATATTCCGCTCACGGTGGAAGGAATCGGCGAGCTGGATATTCAGGTGATGATCTCTTAATATTAAAGGAGCAAGTTTCCTTAATGTGGAGGGATGACCGTGAGTATACTACAGGACAAGATAGTTGTGATTACAGGTGCATCTAGTGGAATTGGCGCCCTTTGCGCTCAGTTGTTAAGCGAAAAGGGCGCGATTCCTATTTTAACAGCACGCTCGCAGGAGCGACTGAAGCAAGTATCTGCGGGAATCAGCGGTAGGCATGAGCTTATCCAACTGGACGTCACCCGCCAGGAGCAGGTAGAGGCTGTTGCTGCACGAGTATTGGAACAGTACGGACGGGTCGATATATTGCTTAACAATGCGGGCTACGGAAAGTTTGAGTATTTTAATGAAACCGACCTGACGGAGTTTGAACAAATGATGGACGTGAACTACATGGGTGTTGTTCGCTGCATCAAGGCGTTTCTGCCGCAAATGACAGAGCGGGGCCATGGACAGATTGTCAATGTAGCATCGATGGCCGGGAAAATCGGGACAGCCAAATCGTCCTCTTACACGGCGACGAAGCATGCGTTGCTTGGTTTCAGCAATGCGCTCAGGCAAGAGCTGCGCGGGAGTGGAGTGACTGTAACGACGGTTAACCCGGGGCCGATCGACACACCGTTTTTTGAGCTGGCAGATCCTTCAGGAGGATATGTTCGAAATGTAAGCTGGTTTATGCTACAACCTGATAAGGTAGCACGGCATATCGTAAGAGCGATGGAGCTTGGCAAAGAGGAGGTTAATCTGCCACGGTGGGTATCTCCTTTTCTCAAGCTGTATCAGTTAGCTCCCAGACTAACCGATAGGCTGGGTCATGGCGTGATGAATAAGAAATAAAAGATGTCCCGTAAGCCATTAGCTATGGTGAGGGACATCTTTTATTTTTGTGATTTGGTAACAGGGCTATTTTCGCATATAATGGAGAGTAACGAATTTACGTATAGGGGTTGGACCTTTTCATGACATTGAATTTTGAATCGCTCGGCGTTGAACAAGATCTGTTGGACAAACTGACTGAGCATGAAATTACACAGCCTTCGCCAGTTCAGGCAGAGGCTATACCGGAAATAATGAAGGGAAAGCATGTTTTGGCGCGTTCACAAACTGGCACAGGCAAGACACTGGCTTATTTGTTGCCGCTGTTGCAAGCGATTGATCCACAGAAAAAGGCTACACAAAAGCTGATACTAGCTCCAAGCCAGGAACTGGCCATGCAAATTGTACGTGAGGGTCAGCGCTACGGAGAGCATCGCGGAATCCGTGTACTCGGTCTGATTGGTGGGGCGGCTATCAAACGTCAAATCGAAAAGCTCAAGGATCATCCACAGCTTGTCGTGGGCACACCAGGACGTGTACGGGAACTCATCGCTTCGAAAAAGTTGAAAATGCACAATATTACAGCCATTGTTATTGATGAGGTGGATCAGATGTTCCAGCTCGGCGGAGCAGGCGATGTAACAAACATATTGGGCACCGCCCAACGTGATCGTCAATTGGTATTCCTGTCCGCAACGCTGAACGATGAGATTCAGTCGCTGGCGAAACGAGAGATGCGTGAATATGTAGAAATTGGGATTGATCCCGACCAGAAGACGGCCAGTGGACTGGAACACTATTACTTTGTATCTGAAGAACGGGATAAAGTGGATATGCTGCGCCGTCTGGTGCGTCATTTTAATCCAAGAAAAGCGCTGGTGTTCGTGAATACAACCAATGCCATCGGGGAGATTGAAGCCAAGCTCAAGCATATGGGGCTGACTACGGCATCCTTGTATGGAGATGCGGATAAAGTCACGCGTAGCAACGTGTTGGCCCGATTCCGCGAGGACAAGCTCAAAGTGCTGGTCGCTTCGGATGTGGCAGCCCGTGGTCTAGATATTGAGGGCCTTGAAATGGTCATTCATTTTGACCCGGCTACGGATAGTCAAGCTTATGTTCACCGTGCAGGACGGACAGGACGGATGGGACGCAAAGGATTGGTGGCGTCGGTTGTCACCGACCGTGAAACGTTCATCATGCGTAAGTTCTCCCGTGAACTGGGCATTGACATCGCAGAGCGTGCGTTGCACGGAGGTCGAGTAGTTGTGCCGCGTCCGGCGGATGCTAAGCGTGCATCTGTAAGACCATCCGAGGCCAGATCCATATCTGACGGTGCACAGACGGAAAACCGTAAGGCACCTGTTCGTACCGAAAACGGACGTCCTGGCAGGAATTCCGCGAACGGTTCAGCTCCAGGCAAGAGCAAAGGAGCAGCCTTGTCCAAAGCAGGAAAAGCACAGCGTGAGCGTGATCGCAAAAACAAGGGTGCACCAAGATGGCTGAAGGAAAAAGGATCAAAACCGAACGAGTAAGGGAGAAGAGGGGGAGCCATGGAACAACAGCCTGTGTTGCAAATTAACGGACTGACCGGCGGATATAGCGCCAAGCGCCCGGTGCTGCATCAGATTTCGCTGGATGTGAAACCGGGCGAAATGGTAGGATTGATCGGTCTGAACGGGGCCGGGAAAAGTACGACCATGAAGCATATTTTGGGCCTGATGACACCGCAGGCCGGAGAAATTCGTGTGCAGGGTCATAAGCAGGATGAAAATCCCGAGGAGTATCAGGGAGCCATTGCTTTTGTACCTGAATCTCCAGAGCTGTATCCTGAAATGACGGTGATGGAGCATATGGAATTCACGGCCAGAGCGTACGGAGTTAGCGAAGCAGATTTCCGCACACGCAGTGATCAAATGCTGGACTTGTTCCGTATGCGGGATAAAAGTGGAAGTATGTCGATGCATCTGTCTAAAGGGATGCGCCAGAAAGTGATGATTATGTGCGCATTTTTAGCGGGACCGCCGTTGTATGTCATAGATGAGCCTTTTTTGGGTTTGGACCCGCTTGGTATTCGTTCCCTGCTTGACTTTATGTTAGAGATGAAGCGTTCGGGTTCGTCCATTCTGCTCAGTTCTCATATTTTGTCCACGATTGAAAATTATTGCGATCGTTTCATTGTACTTCATCAGGGTGCCATCATTGCACAGGGTACGCTGGACGAAGTGACAGCACAGGCGGGTAAGCCGGGCATGCCGCTGGAAGATGCATTTTATGAGCTGGTACAGGGCAGGGAATGAGCATGGATTTGCAACGTTTGCATAAAGAAAGACGTGTAGCGTTCTGGGGACAGGTGCTGCCCTATCTGGGCTATGTCATTCAGAGCGGTCTGGCGGTGGTCTTCGGCTTTGCACTGATTGCCTTTGCCGCATGGTACACGTCGCTGCTGATGCATACTCCACCGGATTTGCCCATCCGCTGGATCATGCTTATTGTGGCTATTCCGATTGCTCATGCGAGCTTTCGTACGTATTTAAACGCGGCGGATATTGTTTTCCTCCGTCCACAGGAGCACGCGATGCACGATTATTTTAAGGCCAGCCGGATTCGGGGTGTGGTGTATAAAATATTCGGTTTGCTATTGCTGTCTATTATCGTGTGGCCGCTGTATATTCGCAGTGATACCGCGCCTAAGCCGCTGCTACTGACCCTGCTACTGTTCGTGCTGTTAAAGCTGCTATTCAGCTACGGCGGCTGGCAAGAGCTTCGCATGGTATCGATTGGCGGGAGTGTAGGCTATCGTCTGCTTCGGTGGGTGTTGGCTGTGCTGATGGTAGCCGCATGGCTATGGCAGCCTCCACTACACAGCGTGCCATTTATCATATTGGTCGGTGTGGTGTACGTGCTTGTTCTGCGTTTTCCGGTCAAGCTGCTAGTGGCTTGGGAAAAGCTGATTCGTACAGAGGGTATGCAGGCTGCTCGGGTGATGCGCACTTTGGGCTGGTTTGTCGATGTGCCCGCCCTTACGCAGAGAGTGACGCCACGTCGTTGGCTGTCCTGGTTGGGAGGTAACATACCTTGGAACAGAAGGGGAGCGTATCGTTACCTGCTGTTTAAGACGTTCCTGCGTACAGAGCCAGCAGGTATTGTCATTCGGCTTGGAATTCTGGGGTTGTTAATTATATATATCACCCATGCTAGCTGGATTGGGATTGCAGTATATTTATTTTTCATATTCCTCATTGGTGTACAGGTCACTTCACTAAGGCAGTATCACAAGGATTCGTTATGGCTTCAGTTATATCCGATTCCTGCGCATAGTCGTCGTGCGTCTTTTCTCGACTTTGTTGTTCGGTTGACGTTGCCGGCTGCTGTGGTTCTGTGGCTTCCTTTTCTGGCAAAAGGAAAGGAAGATCTACTGTCTACACTGCTCACGCTGCTTGGGGGAGTTGCAGTAGTGTTCCTGTTACGAGGCGCTCAAGCCAAAAAATGGCGTTTGGACGGTCAGGATGAAGAAGAAGTGTAATGTGTATCTATGTGAATAAAGTAAAGGCTAATTCGCAAGCAGCAAGAGCTGTCTGCGAATTAGCCTTTTTTTGTATGCTCACTGCTATCGTAGCTGTGGGTGCAGATAATCGTCTGCTTATATGAAGATCGTTTTGCTGATGATAACTAATAAAATGAACAGTACCAGAATTGTTCCTGTGCTTGTAAATGCGCCGTAACCACCGTAACCGCCTCTTGTTTCTTCTGCTCCCATGCTCATTCTCCTCTCGGTCATTGTGATAAAGGATACATCGTATCTTATGAAGTGGATTTTCAGATTGCGTGGGCCAATGCTCAGGTGTGTTGCCGAATCGCCTTATATTTTTCATCAGATGTAGGGGAGGATAGAGGAAAAGGCACGTATTATCGAGAATAGAAGAAGTACGTAGTCATTATCACTTGGAAAGTGGGAAAGACGAGATGCTGGTAGATAAGCTGCTCGTGAACATATTTCTTGTGTTTGTACCGTTATTAGTATATAGCGCTTTGTCAGATCATCGGCATAGGAAACATACCCCGTTGCTTATGGGAGGGGTGTTGGGTGTGTCTTCTGTGCTTTGCCTTATGTTTTCGTACATTTGGTATGGATTATATTGGGATCTCCGATATGTTCCTTTGATCCTCTCTGTTTTATATTTTGGTCCTAAGGCAGGGCTTCTGAATATAACGCTGATAGTGATGGCTCGTATGTATATAGATCCTGAGTCTATGGTGGTGAGCTTTCCCAGCATGATGTTGTGTTATTTGGGCCCTCTCTTGGTAAGAAAAAAGTTTATGCAGCTCAATAGTATGTTGCTTCGGGTGGGCATGAATATGCTAATGAGTATATGGACCAATATTGCCATGCTTATATTTTTGTTAATACATTCCTGGGCCAATGGCAGGCTGGATAAGGATGAGGTCGAGCTGATCCGGGCAATACTCTGGTTCGGTGTGATTCAATTCCTAAGCATTGGAGCCTCCTCTTTCTGGATGGAGTTTAGTTTGGAACGGGAAGAAATGAGAAGAAAGATTAAATATGCTGAGCATCTGAATACCTTAGGTGAACTGGCTGCCTCTATGGCTCATGAAGTAAGGAATCCGTTGACCGTGGTTAAAGGGTTCCTGCAAATGGTTCAGTCAGGGCTAGAAGGGAAAAATCGCAGATATATTGCTTTGGCACTAGCAGAGGTCGATCGGGCTGAAAGAATTATTAGCGACTATCTGAACTTATCCAGACCGCAGATTGGGAACACAGAGCTGATGGATCTGTCTGGCATGGTTCAACAGATTGTTTTGCTTTTGAAACCGATGGCGACCAAGCAAGGCGTAAGACTGTATACTGAGCTAAGGAATGAAATATACGTACATATGGATCGTAATCAGCTGTTACAGGCGTTAATACATGTGACGAAAAATGCGATCGAAGCTGCGGATGATGGAGGCAGGGTATACATAAAGCTGGCGATTCAGGAAGAGAAGGCATGTCTGCATATTAGGGATACGGGAAAAGGCATGAGTCAGGAGCACCTGGAGCGAGTGGGGACTTTGTTTTTTTCAACCAAAGAGGTAGGAACAGGACTGGGAACGGTCGTCTCCTTTCGAATCATTGAAGCCATGAACGGAAGTATACACTATGAGAGTGAGCCCGGAGTCGGAACTGAGGTAGTCATCCTGCTGCCACTCGCACAGAAATCTTTGCTCGCTGCTGAAGGATAGTTTGTTTCGAAGTGTCATTCACAATGGTTCAGCCCATTAAAAAGCGGTATGCGCAACATCTGGCATACCGCTAATGATGCTATATTTAATCTGTTACATATTAGGTGTTCAACAAATCTTGTGCGCCACGGTAAACAATGTCATACAGGTCTTCCAGATACTCTTCCTCGATACATGAGAATGCGATTCGGAGGTCATATTCACCCAGCGCAATTGTTCCTACCCCATATTGTTCCAGCAAATGTGTGCGCAGTCGTTCAGCGGACAAGCCGTTCAGCTTGAGACACATAAAATAACCCGAATTGAAAGGATAGTAGCTCCATACATCTCCGTATTTTCCACTATCGAGCAACGCTTTGACTTTGTTAGCCCGTCCCTTCATAATCTGGAACTTTTCTTTCTTCTGTTGTTCAAAGTCCGTTGACTTGAGGGCATCCAGGACGAAGGTTTGAGATGGGTGAGGACCGCTCGAAATCGTTGCCCGAATAATCCCTAATGTTTTTTGTTCCAGTGCGCTCAGTACATCCTGATGTTCCGAAGCAAAGGTAATAAATCCGACACGGAAGCCCCAAACGAATTCTTCCTTGGTAGCTCCGTCAATTTTGACTGGTAGAATTCTCGGATGAAGTCCAGCTAACTGACCGAATAGTGATTCATGCAGGGAGTCCTCGAAGAACAGACCAAAATAAGCGTCATCCGTCACAACTACGACATTGATGCCCGCTTCCGCGGCTTCCTGGATGGCAGCAACAATTGCTTTACCCTCTTCCACTCCCGGTGTGTAGCCTGTTGGGTTATTCGGGAAGTTCAGCACAACGATCGCTTTGCCGTATTCTTTCTGTGCCAGTAGCGCGTCGCGTAATCCTTCACTATTAAAACGTTGATCCTCTGTGAACAACGGGAAATTCACCAAACGTCCATGACGGCGAATACCGAAAGTCAGCTCATAGTTTTCCCAGTTTTTGTCTGGGTAAATGACAGCATCCCCTTCATCCGTGAACAGGTCGGCAACGATGCTCAAACCGTGGGTCAGCGCGTTCGTAACTACGGGTTGGCCGTAACTTTTTCCAGCCAATGAAGGGTTTTCCTTCAGCATTTTGTCACGCCATACACTACGAAGTTCAGGTTTGCCCGCAGGGGGAGCGTAAGGGTATAAATCCTTGGGATTGTAAGCGGACAACTTCTCCTGAATGACCTCCAAATGCATAGGACCATTGCCTTCAGTAGCAATGCCAATCGTGGCGTTGTACTTTTTAGCAAGCTTCCCTGCTTCTGCGGATTGACTCAAAATCCCTTCTTTTGGGAAATAAATTTCTTTCCCTAAAAGAGAAAGCATTTGATATACATGCTCGTTGCCTGTCTGAATGTTTTGGTTTAACTGCGCTGCCAGTGGATTCATTCCCGTTTCATCCTTCCAAGTCATTTTGATTACATATTATAGCATTACACACGGTAAGCGTCACGCAAAAGCATCTGGAACATAAAAGCGCATTTTTTTGCTTAATGACGGCGCTGAGCTTATATTATAAATTAACGGGATAAAGGACAACCAAAGATGAACAAGAGGAGGTGCAGATTTTGCTGGATACATCTGCGTCATCGTTTATCCTGTTGTCGGCTTTCGCCAAAATTGTGTGCGAGCCGGGCTGGAAGTGGCAGGTACGCGAGAAGCCGATGCCAAACTATGATTTATTTTATGTATGGAGCGGAGAAGGAACAGTGATCTTAAACGGGACGTCGTATCCGGTAAGCAAGGGGAGTTGCTTCCTGTTCAAGCCGGGGGATGATACCCGTGCCACACATAACCCGCAAAAGCCGCTCATACTTACCTATATTCATTTTGATCTTATCGAACAGCCAAAGCTTATCCCTGCAAGCTACCGTATGCTGGAGGAAACGTTCGAGGTAGAGCATATGCTTGCCAGATACGTTCGACTACGTCTGGAGCGTGCTTACGGAGCTGACGAGGAAGGCAAGCTAATCCTGAAACAACTGATGATTCATCTGCTGCGTGCGGACCGCAAGGAGCCTCAGGAGCAACAGGCCAGTAACCAGCTCACCGAGGTCATTCGGGAAACGGCCAACTATGTGCGTCAGCATCCGGGACTTCCTCATCGCGTCGAGGATTTGGCTGCACGGGCGGGGCTGTCACCGCGTTATTTTTCGATTAAATTCAAGGAGCTGCTGGGTGTGTCCGCGCAATCTCATATTATCAGCATGCGGATTGAGCGTGCACAGCATCTATTACTACATGCCGGAATGAATGTGACCGAGGTGGCAGAGGCTCTGGGGTATCGTGACATCTTTTTTTTCAGCCGCCAATTCAAGCAGTATACGGGGAAAAGTCCGTCTGAGATCCGGTAATGCTATGGACGGTGGACAAGCTGTTTCGGATTTAGGCGTAATGGGATTAACGAATAACGAATATAAAGGATAAATTCCAAAAAGGACCCGAGCAGTTACGCCGGGTCCTTTTTTTATGAGCAATTTAGCATCATCCGATCCCGATGCTCATATGTGTAGCTATAATACGGTTACGGTAAATTCACTTATGCTTTGGGATCATGTCGAAAGCAACCCAGACGTTGTCCCATTTTCACCGCATCCCCCGGCTTCAATGCGGGGTCTGGATCAAACGTGCCGTTTTCAGTTAGCAAAACGACAGTTGATCCAAATTCGAAATAGGCGAGATCGTCTCCTTTTGTCCATGAGACGGCTTTATCATCCGTATATTTGATGCTACTCACATTCATTGCGCCAACCTTGACGACCGCCACCTCACCATATTCATGGGCAATGTACGTAATCTGTCGTTCATTGCGGCTAAGAACTGCTCGCATATGTTGCAAGCCGAAGTCATTCACTGGGTATACCTTGCCGCGCAGATGTTCTTTTTCTACCAGCGTACCGGATACTGGTGCATGAATGCGATGATAATCCGTCGGGCTGAGATAGAGTACAAAAGCATAGCCGTGTGTGTATTTTTCAAGACGCGGAGAGCGGTTAAGAAGCTCTTCCAGCGTATAGTCCTGCCCTTTGACATCCAAAAGAGTGCCGGACGTAATTGGGCCAGTGAAAGTAATCCGTGCATCCACCGGACTGGTCATCACCTCGGCGTTCGTATCAATCGGGCGCATGCCCGCTTTTAATTTGCGTGTAAAATAGGCGTTTAGGGAACGGTATTCCTTCCATTCCTGTTCCGCCTCATGCGTCTGGATCTGGTACGTACGTATAAAGGTGGGGATAAAAAGTCGGCTTGCACCGCTTTGCGCGAAGGAGCCTACAATCCGGCACACCCACTTGCGCGATGATAGCTCCGTCATGAGCCGCAGCCACTGTTTTGCCATTACAGATCCCCCTTGTTCATTTCCGAGCCGTCTTGGCCGGAACCTGTCCGGCCGCTCTGAACTATATTGACACAGAATGTGACGTAAATCAATACAGTGGACGGCCTGGTGAACGTTCGGTGTCTGACGAAGGCATCCGTTCGAGAAGCCAACGAGCGTAAGCCATCGGCTGAGTGTATGTTTCTTTCCAGACATTGTGCATGCCCGCCTGGCTGAAGCCATAGCGCTGATCACGACCGTTGCATTCGATAAAAACAATCTTGCCCTCATGGGTAATTCCCAGATCCAGACCGACGTCGGCGAGACGGGGAAGGGTTTGTGCCAGTCGGTGCACGATTTGTAACGAGAGTCGCTCCAATTCATTCATCAGCCGGACTGCGTTCGAAGTCTGAACCGTCTCGGTTTGTGATAATACCTCCAGTAAAGAACGGGCCGTACCGCCCTGTGCAACATTGGAAACGAAGGTGTGGGAAGGAGCAATTTTAGCATACATGCCTGTCACACCCCAGATACCGCCATATCCGCGCTGAACTGACACACGGACATCAAACGGACGATTATTGTTCAAAGCAAGCGGTATGGTTTCCTGTACGATATGAGGCACATGCAGCAGTCGTTTGTGTAGAAATAATGGGAGTTCCCCAACATTCAAACGTAGTGTGGACCAACGCTCAGGTATAGCCGGATGAGCACATTGCAAAGTCCAGCCTCCGCGGGAATGCCGCAGACGCATAATTCCTCTACCTACGCTACCGCTACTGGGTTTAATTACAACATCTCCGGTTTCCTCCATCAAGGTATGGATGGAGGAAAGGTTGCCTTGCAATGTTTTGGGGAGGTGGATGCGTAGCAAAGGGTCTTCTTGCAGAATTGCATGTATATGGTCTTTGTGGAAACGGTTTTGTTCATTAAAAATATAGAATCCCTTTTGTACAAGCTTGTTGATATCGCTAGCATTTTCATTTTGCCGATAGAGAGTCCGATTGTGGATGACCGGCGGCAACGGAAGAGTCATCTGCCGATACTCGTTGCCGTGTTTAACAAAAGCCCGGCATGTTCCGGTCGCTATATGAATATCCTCCAGACGAAGAAAGCAGGGGATGAGCTCGTAGCTTAACCCGGCGTCCTCGTAATTGGCGATAGATTCATATCGCGTCCTCATGGCGGGAATGCCCCGGTAGGTTGCCGGGTTGAGCATGACGCCGACATGCAACATGAGTATGTCCGCCCTCCTTGTAGTCACTCCAACTGATCATACTGTGATTCTAGTCCATCATATGTATCAAAGATCGGCCAGGCATGGACGCTAGCCTTGCGGTAAGCCCAAAGTTAGAAGCGAGGCACCTTTCAGGGAGGCGGACGATATGATACAAGATGATTGTTGAAGAGTGTTGGAATAGGGTCAGAAAGTAGGTGAGGTGATGCAGAGGCCGAAGGTAGCAGTCGTTACACCGGGCTCCTTTGTTATACCTTCGCCCCGCAGCAGTTCTGTGGAGCGGGTAATTGCCCACATGGTACCGCTGGCTAGTCATGAGCTCCAAGCGCAGATCTATGGCATAAAGGGAGCAGAGGCACCTGATCATGGCGATGTCGACGGAATTCCCTGCATGCGTTATAAGCGGGGAGCAGGTTATATTTCTGAGGTGATTGCTGATTTAAAGAGATGGTTACCAGCGGTAGTAGATGTACACAACCGTCCGGCAGTTGCGTATGCAATTCGCGAGGCTTTACCCGATAGTCGGGTTGTGCTGACTTTGCATTCGACCACGTTCATCCGGGAGCCCCACCTCAAACGGGAGGAGATGGGTAGGCTGCTGGCATCGATGGATCGCATTATCGTGAACAGTGCGTATTTGGGGGCAATCGTAGCTTCTGACTGTCCCGACGCGGTCAGGGAACGCATCGTCATAAACAAGCTGGGTATCCATCCCGGTGATTTCCTACCAAGGTGGACTCCTGCAGCAGAAGCGGCCAGATCGGCGCGATTGGACGATTTCGGCTGGTCAGGCCGTCAAATCGTGTTATTCGCGGGCAGACTGATGCCAGGAAAGGGCGTTCACCGACTGCTCAAGGCCCTGCGGCATGTCGTCCGCGCCTGCCCGGACATACTGCTGCTCATTGCAGGTAGTGCCTATTACGGGCATGACCGCCTCACGCCGTACACGGCGTCGTTGCATCGGCAGATGCGTAAACTAAGGTTGGGGAAGCATGTGCAATTCCTAGACTATGTTCCGCATCCAGCATTGGCCTCGCTATATCAGCTAGCCGATGTGACCGTTGTTCCTTCAGTGAAGGATGAGGCCTTCGGGCTGGTCAATCTGGAAGCCATGGCAGCAGGAGTGCCTGTGGTCGCTTCACGAATCGGCGGTATTCCGGAAGTTGTACAACACGGCGAGACAGGCTGGCTTGTGTATCCGTCTCACGGTGAGCAGGAAATGGCCGATGCCATCATCAGGCTGCTCCAGCAACCTGGCTTGCGACGACGGATGGGAGAAGCCGGGCTTGACGAGGTACGAAGACGATTTTTATGGCAGCACTCAGCACAACGCTGGGCACAAATCATAACGGACTGCGCAACGGAGTGACGTAGGCGCTGTTACGCGCATAGGCTATCTTATAGGCATTAGCCATGATTTCCAGCCGGGTGAATGAAGCGGGGCGACCGCTGGTTCACTCCTGTGCCAAAGGAGCGATCATCATGAACCATCGTACGAACCATAGCCCTAAGGATAAAAGAACAGCGCGGCGTAACCTTTCCAATGCAGTTCCCTCACCCCGTGTTAACAAGGAGAAAGCGGCTTCGACTTCCGGCAGTCATAGACTGAGCCAGCGCGGGACGGCAACGGTCCCTGCTCCCGTAGAGAAGGATACCTCGGTTCAAGCTATAGAGGAAGCGGCATGGAAGAAGCATAAGCTTCCCAAAACGCTAGAGGAAGCGATGCAGATGAATCGAGCATCTGTACTGCTGTTGTCTGTGCCTGAGTCAGATACGGAAGGCAGGATGGATAACGATAAACCGTCTATTACGACGGAAGATCAGGCAGAGCAAGATTCATTACTGGATTGTTCCATAACCAGTATTCACATTGCGGAAGGAAGACACCGCCCAAAGCAACGCGTGGTCTTGCCTGAGCAAGATATCGATCCAGCTTTCGATACGGAGAAAGAATTAGACTTGAATGCCATTCACGACGAATCAGCGACCAGTGACGAGGCTTCTGACGATCATATAGCTTCATCTCAATATGGGAGCATTTCTTTTCATCTCCCCGCACGAGCGGATAGGGGCGAAGTGAGCGTTGTATTTGAGAAGCCTTTTATAGATACACAATATGTAATCACTGCCAGTGCGAGTATACCGGGAGTGCTGGTATCCGTCACACATCGTCAGAGGTATTCAGCAGTACTTACTGTGGAACGCATACACTCAGGTCCGATATGTGAAGGGTTGGTCCTTTGGATTGCGATGGGGCAATAATAAGAAGCCAGGAATATAAGTTGCCAATAATCAACTTCATACTAGAAAAAGGCGTCCCACAGTGGGACGCCGTATACATAAGAGGGAAGGGGGAAAACTTGTAATATCGGGGAAGTTTGTATTTATTACTTATCTCACACCTACAGCGTCAAAAGACTTAATAGCAGAGGTTACGGCTATTGAATTTTCACCATAACTATCTTTGGCCGCTTGGATAACAGCGGCACGCGCGGTGGAGAAGTTAGACGTGGAAGTCAGATAATTGGTGAAGGCATTATAATAAATATATACGGCTGCATCACGTCCGATTCCATCTACCTTGACACCATGGAAGGTGCCTCCTTGTGCCAGTAGATAGTAGGCTTTATTAATAATGCCACTATTAATATGGGCTCCACCATAATCCTCGTTGTTAGGATCAGGATAGAGATTGCTGTAGTGATCGACTTGACCGTATTTGACAGGATCGGAAAGGGAGCGAATGGCGTCGCCCTTAATATTAGGGGTATAAGCGACTTTGCCGAAGTCCCAATTGGTACGCTCAATGTCGTTGCCTATAATATCTGAGATGGCTTCACTTAATGCACCAGATTCAGCGAAATACACGAGCCCTGATGAATGCTCGGTCACACCGTGTGTCAGCTCATGGGCAACAATTTCAAGGTCGCTGCTGAAAGGGGCAAATAACGTGCCGTCTCCGTCTCCGTAAAGCATATGAGTGCCGCCCCAGTGGGCATTATTGTAGTTCTTTGCGCCGTAATGGACTGCCGAAGCGATGGCCATGCCATGCCCGTCAATGCTGTCGCGTCCAAATCTATCCTTGTAATAATCGTAAGTGCGGATAGCGTAAGCGTGGGCATCCACCGCAGCCGGATCTTCCCATACGTTATCTGAATCTGTATACAGGGTGCCGGGGAGCGTCTCGGTGTTGTGGACGTTATAAGTTAGGATTCCTTTACCACGAGTCGTATCCTTTAGTTGATACTTCTTGCCCGAAGCTGTTGTTTCAAATGTTTTGGTATCACCGAATACACCGCGCCCTGTGCCGATCACTTCGTTAAGGATGTCATACTTGAATACGATTTTTCCATCATTAGCGTCAATAAAGTAACGTGTGCGCAGCAGAGTGGGTTGTAAAGTATTAACTTCGGTTACATAGACTAGACGTGTTGAGTCTCCATCGGGATAGATATACAGTTCTGCTTTAGGGTCCACGCTTGGTTCCAGATTGGCAATTTTGGGGATAGAGGATGCAGGCTCTACCGCTTCCAATTTACTGTCCTCCAGTTCAGCTGCTTTATCCAAATCCAAGGAGTCCTTATCAAGAGAGATTGATAATTCATTGTTAGATGCTTTTTCGTAAGTGTCTTTACTTACACTACTTGTATCCTCGTAAGGTTCAGGAACGATTTGGACGGAGGAAGAGAGAGATTGAACCCGTATAGCTGCATCTTCATATGCGGTATATACAGCCTCAGTAGCACTGATTTTTGGAGTTGTATTTTCTTTAGCATCGGCTTGTTGATCTTCTGAAATGACCGCTCCCAAATAAGAGGTGATTTGACCAGACTTGTTTACATGGATGGTCTGTTCGGCTCCAAATACGGGAATTCCGTCTACGTATTGTTTTAACCGATAATGCTTTGTACCAAATTTGTCACTGGTACGATCCACGATACGAAATTGCTCGCGCACATGGGAACCGATGTGGGTATTGTCCAGACTCAATAATGTTTTTTGTTGTCGATTTAAAAAGCTCCAGACCAGATTGTCGCCTGTTACCGTTGAAGGGGACTTCCAGTTCACCGTTTGGAATGTTGGCGTAAACTGAGTCGGATCGGGAACAGAATTTTCAGCTGCGGAGGCCCCCGGCGCTATAGATCCTAATAACATAGCCCCTCCAAGAAGTGAAACCCATACTTTTTTCAATTCATACTCACTCTCCCTAATTAATGTTGGGGTGAAAAACACCCTGTTTGCAGAAGCTATTCGTCATATATGTAAGTCTTGTTGCTCCTTTGAAACGTGAAGAGGATTGAAAAAAATTACCTTATGTAAAATATTAAGGTTTATTTTTTTGCAATCTCATCGTCTTGGCTCTGATATTAGCACAGAGGTTGTCGAACGAGAAGGTTAATTTTACAAAATACCCCAAAATGAATCTTTAGTCCCTGATTTACTGTTTATTTGTCTTATTTAGTCGAAAATGATCGAAGGGACCCGATGAACAAGAAAAGGGCGCCCCTTTGAGGGGACGCCATAAATAAGGGGGGAAGGGGCGCAGACTTGTACACTGCACCCCTATTTTTTCGTCCATTGTATGAGTCAGGGCCAAGTGACAGTTGCACAACGGCAAAGGTCTATGGACGGGATATGAGGATTATAGCGTATATGATTTAGTTTACGCCTACAGCGTCAAAAGATTTGGCAGCTGCAGTTGCTTCTGCTGAGTTCGCACCGTACTGATCTTTTGCTGCTTGGATCACAGCAGCGCGTGCGTTGGAGAAGTCGGAAGAAGAAGTCAGGTAGTTCGTAAAGGCACTATAGTAAATTTGAACCGCTGCATCGCGGCCAATTCCATTTACAGTTACGCCATGGAAAGTACCACCTTGTGCTAACAGATAGTAGGCTTTATTGATAATACCGCTGTTCGTATGAACGCCGCCGTTATCGGAGCTGCCTGTATACAAGTTGGAATAGTGATCTGGTTGATCGTACAGGGTAGGATTGGACATAGAGCGCAGAGCATCGCCTGCAATGTTTGGCGTATAAATATCATCGCCTACAAGCCAATTTTTACGCTGAATGTCATTACCGATGACGTCCGAGAAAGCCTCATTCAATGCACCGGACTCTCCGTAATACTCCAAATTCGAAGTATACTCTGTGACACCGTGCGTAAGTTCATGACCTACCACATCGGGGTCCCCGCTGAATGCGATAAATGTGCTACCGTCCCCGTCTCCATAAGTCATTTGGGAGCCATTCCAGAAGGCGTTGTTGTAACGGCTACCGTAATGGACTGTCGAACGGAGTTGCAGCCCGCGTCCGTCAATGCTGTTGCGTCCAAATTTGGCCTTATAGTAATCATATGTTTTGGCAGCATACGTATGGGCATCCACGCCGGCTGGATCATTCCATACATTATCGGCATCGGTCAGAATGGTACCTGGGATGCTTTGACGGTTGGAGGCCGTGTAGGTCACAACCCCGTTACCGCGCGTTGTATCTTTTAACTGGTAGCTACTTCCGGAAGCAGTTGTGGTGAATGATTTGGTATCACCAAGCACACCTTTACCTGTGCCTGTCGCTTCATTAATGATGTCATACTGGAATACGATGCTGCCATCATTGGCATCAATAATGTAGCGAGTACGCAGTGGGGCAGGTTCTAAAACATTGACTTCTGTTACATAAACCAGCTGCAGGTCATCCCCTTTAGGATAGAAGTACAGATCGGCTTTAGGATCTACTTCTGGCTGCAGATTAGCGATTTTGGCAATGGAACTTTTTTCTGCTTCCACCGCTTCAATTTTGCTATCTTTCAGGGCAGATGCTTTATCAAGACTCAGCTCGTCCTTATCAGTAGATAGCGTTTTTTCGTTGTTAGCTGCTTCGGCGTAAGTGTCTTTGCTTACACTGCTTTGTTCCTCAACATCTTTAGAAATCGTATCGTCGGAGGTAGGGAGGGCTTCAATCCGTGCAGCTGCTTCTTTATATGCAGTGTAGACCGCTTCAGAAGCGCTGATTTTTGGAGTTGTACCTTGCGTAGCTTCAGCTTGCTGATCCTCAGTAACCACCGCTCCTAAGTAAGAGGTGACCTCACCAGATTTGCCCACATGAATAGTCTGTTCAGCTCCATATACGGGAATCCCGTTTACATACTGTTTCAGCCGATAATGGCTCACACCGGACTTGTCGCTTGTGCGATCAACGATTCGGAATTGTTCACGTACACTAGAGTCGTCCGCACCCAGTAACGATTTCTTTTGCCGATTCAAATAGCTCCATACAATGTCGTCCCCCGATACCGAGGAAGGGGCTTTCCATTGCTCGGCGTGAAAGGTCGGTGTAAGCTGAGTTGGCCCCGAAACGGAACTCTCCGCTGATGCACCAGACGCGACAGACCCTAATAACATAGCTCCTCCAAGAAGCGAAACCCATACTTTTTTCATTAAAAATTCACTCTCCTCGATTAATGTCAGGATGAATCATCCTGTCTTGAATAAGGCATTGCGCCATTTATGTAGGTCGTGTTGTCGTCTGGAATAGAAGAAAATGGAACATGAAGAGAAATACCGAAGTGTTTTTCATGAAGCGTACGTGAAAAGAGGGTACTGCAATATGAAGCATGTAGCCTAAAAAGGTGACAAACTCCTCCTTTCCTGTCGTATATAAAGAAAATAGAATAATGGTGGATAATGGAAAAAGTTGTCTTATGCAAAAAAAACAAATGTTGATTTTTTGAACTCCCATCATCTGGCTCTGATATTAGCACAGAGAATGACGGACGAGAAGATCTATGTCACAAATTTATCCAAAATGATTCTTTAGACCCTAATAACTCATTTATTTAATAGGATTAATAAGTTTTGTAAAATAAAGTCGAAAATTGCTGTGTCGAAAAGACTCCACGATTGCCGTTACACACGGCTTTTGGACCGCATAGGTTATGTTGAACTGTCCTAATCATGCTGTCCATCTATACAGCAGGAAGGGAGGTGAGACGGGAGCATGAAGAAGCAGGGAAGAGCTGGATACAAGATCAAACGGAGGCGGCATTCCGGCGCTTACTATCATTCCAAGATGTGGCTGCCGTTACGAATGCCGAACATGCATAAGAATCCGGTAACCCCTGCCATGAGGGAGGTACTCGACACGGAGAGAGGGGCACAGAGCGGAGAAGAGCGACCATCTGAACTGTCATCAGTGGGAAAGTTTTTCGTATCTGTCATTATCCCGGCCATGAATGAGCAAAAAAAAATCGGAGCTGTGATTCGCGAAGCGCGCCGTGTCCATCCACATACAGAGGTTATCGTCGTTGAGAACGGATCACACGATAGAACGGCGAAGGTGGCAGCAGCGGCGGGAGCTCGTGTACTTTCTTTCCCGGAACCGCTCGGACATGATGTTGGCCGTCGTATTGGAGCGGAGGCAGCATCCGGACAGATCCTGCTTTTCCTGGATGGGGATATCGTCATTCCCTGCGTTAGACTCCGGCCGTTTATACACGCCATATGTGCAGGGGCGGATGTGGTGCTGAATGATTACCATGGACCTGTGAATCGTACGCCCGTACATCCTGTAGTGGAGGCAAAGCATGTATTGAATATCTTGTCGAATCGTGCTGATTTAGGGGGAGCATCTATGACTGGCATTCCACACGCCATAAGTCAAAAGGCTCTAAAGGAAATAGGTCTAAAGCCCTTGGAGAAACCTCCTTTATTTCAAGCTATGTCCATCGCCTCCGGGTTACGAGTGGTGACTGTATATGGAATAGCTGTCGGTAAAATAAATGCGACACGTAAAAAACAGAACGGCAAGGACCCGCTGGCAGATGTAATTGTTCAGGATCATCTGGATGCCATTGCCTGGCTTACATCGCGTCTGGGAACGCGTGCGGGATATACGGATTTGGGGCGCAAACGGATCAGAGACGAGGTGAAACTGTGAGTAGACAGTATCGCAGAGGGAAGCGTGAAGAACCGAGCTGGGGGATCAGACGTGTTCAGCGAAAACGAGGAACGACGACTTCAATGCATAGCCGTAGGGTGAGAAAGCCCACACCTCGGGCGAAAGGAATGACCGAAGTGACTCCGCCTGTGGAACGCGAAGTTGCGGGAGATATTGTGTTACAGGGAACGGCAGCGGCCGTGGTCAGCGCCTGTAATGAAGAGTCAACGATTGACCGGGTACTGGGCGAGCTGGAAAAACTTCCGTTTACGGATATCATTGTCGTATTGAACGGCTGCACGGACGGCACGCGCTCCACCGTAGCCAAACATCATCCCAGTGTGACTCTCGTCAACGTGCCGGATCGACTGGGGCATGATGTTGGCCGTGCAGTAGGCGCGCGTATGACGCAGGCTGATATTGTGCTGTTCGTGGACGGAGATTTGCCGATTCCAGCATCTGATTTGTTACCTTTTCTCCACGCGGTGGATCAGGGAACGGATGTTGCGCTTAATGATCTGGGCAGACATTTGCCGCCCTATGCCCAGCAGGACAGCGTGACACGGTGCAAAGCATTCCTGAATCGCGTACTACGCAGGCCGGATCTGGGAGCAAGCTCATTGACTGCCGTACCGCATGCCTTATCTCGGCGTTTACTGGATCAGCTTGGCTCAGCCGTGCTTGCCGTACCGCCAAAAGCCCACGCCATGGCAATTCTGCATGGCATGATCGTGGCGGCAGTACATGCTGTCGATGTCATTAAAACAAACCGTAAGCGGACCTTCAATGTTGGCAAAGGGAACGCTATGGAACAGTTGATCGTCGGTGATCATGCAGAGGCACTGACGGCGGTGTTTCAGGTAGCCGGGTATTCCCCGCTCGGGCCTGTTCCAACACGGGTAGACGTTGCCAAAGGGAGGAATGCACAATGAGTCTGACGAGCATCATTATTCCGACTTATAACGGCCTGCATCTGTTAAAGCCGTGCATTGAGGCGATTCGGACACATACGATAGATGCACCGTATGAAATCATTGTTGTGGACAACGCCTCAAATGACGGAACGGATGATTTTTGCGCATCCGAGCGGCTGATCAGCATACGTCTTCCTGAAAACAGAGGCTTTCCAGCAGCATGTAATACGGGGCTCCGGCTGGCTTCAGGTGACCAGTTCGTTATTTTAAACAATGATGTGACGGTTACGCGGGGATGGCTATCGAATATGTTGGCTGCATTGCAGAGCGAAAGCATAGTGGGATTGGTGGGACCGGTGACGAATTACGTCAGCGGTATTCAGCAGATACACGGATTAGAAGGAGATTTGGCCAGTTGTCTGAGATATGCGGAGCAGAATAATGCAAGTAATCCCTCCAGATGGCAGGAGGTCAAGCGGTTGGTCGGATTTTGTTTGTTGTTCCGGCGCGATCTGATGGAACGGATCGGATTACTGGATGAACGGTTCAGCCCCGGACATTATGAGGATGACGATTATTGTCTACGCGCACGCGTGCATGGCTACAGGCTGCTCATGTGCAACGACTGTTTTGTCTATCACGAGGGGAATGCGAGCTTCTCACGCTCGGAAACTTCCTGGATGGAAGAGCTGATCGAGCGGAACTATCGTTTGTTTATAGAGAAATGGAGTATAGATCCCAGAATGTTCATCGAAACTGGAAACGCTGGGGTTGTATGCACTGAACATGCTGTCGAAGGAGGAAGGAAGATATGAAAGGGGTTATTCTCGCAGGAGGAACCGGATCGCGCCTTCATCCGTTGACTACATTACTCAACAAGCATCTGCTTCCGGTCGGCAAGTATCCCATGATCGTATATGGTATCGAGAGGCTGCGACAGGCGGGGATCACCGATATGCTTATTATTATTGGTAAACAATCGGCCGGACTGTATACCGATTTTTTGGGCAGTGGCAGCGATTATGGTGTCCAACTGACATACCGGATTCAAGAAAAGGCGGGCGGCATTGCGGAAGCACTCGAACTGGCAAAAAGCTATATGCAGGCAGAAGAGAAATTCACTGTTTTGTTAGGTGATAATTTGTTCAAGGAAGACTTGGGACCTGTGATCGAACGGTTCAAGCAACAGCCCCCGGGGAGCGCCAGAGTGTTGTTGAAAAAGGTGGCAGATGCTCGTCGTTACGGGGTACCCGTATTTGATCCTGAGCGCCCGGAGAGCATTATGCGGATTGAAGAAAAGCCACAGCATCCCCAATCCAAATATTGCGTTACGGGTATCTATATGTACGATACTGCCGTGTTCGATAAGATCCGGCAAATTACACCTTCGGCACGCGGTGAGCTTGAGATCACGGATGTAAACAACTGTTATGCCGCTGAAGGCAAGCTGGAATATGATATTTTACGGCGCTATTGGAGCGACGCAGGAACCTTCGATTCCCTCCAGGAAGCTGGAGTGAAAATGAAAGGACTTCTACCCTAATTTCAATGAAACACCATCCGGCCGGGCCAGGCATATAGTATAGGCATAATGCCACCCGGAGGAGTGAACGGCATGAAACGCCTGAATATGCAAAGGAAACACAGCAAGCGGCTCGGAAAGAAAGGCTATTGGTCAGGATATAAAAGGGGTCAGGAGCAAGGCAACAGGTTGGGCCAGGCTTCGTTCGGCAAGGTTTTTGAAGGCGTCAGTATTATCATTCCGTCCTGCAATCAGCTTCAACAGCTCCGTGCATGCATTCACCGTATTGAGGAGAATACGAGCCATCCTCACGAAATTATTGTGGTGGACTGCGGCTCGACGGACGGGACATCCACCTATTTGCTCCGTAAAAGCATCGCTGTGCGTTATGCGCTGTTAAAAAAGGATGTTCAAATGATAGGTAGCCTGAATCAGGGGCTGATGATGGCAAAAGGCACAACTATTGTGGTACTGGATCAAAACTCCATGGTGACCCCCGGCTGGTTGGATCGGTTGTTAGCGTGTTTATACAGCGATCCGCGTATCGGTGTTGTTGGGCCTGTAACGAATGGTCCATTCAAAGAACAGCAGATTGAGGTTCCTTATATGAACGAAAATGGAGCACGTCAATTTGCCATGACCTACAATATGCCTAACCCGGATGCATGGCGAGAGACCGAAAGCTTAGCCGGATTTTGTTTATTGCTGCGCAGAGAGACACTGGAAAAAACGGGCTACTGGGACGAAGGCTGCCACAGTACTCAGGAAGCCCATGCAGATTGGCTACTGCGTGTGCGTTTGTTGGGGATACGTATGGCAATTGCCGGCGATGCTTTTATCCATTATGAGGAAAGAGATCGGGATACGGTGTATGCTTTTCCTCAAACGACCGAAAAAAGCGGTTCAATGGAGGAAAGCAGCCGGAACCGATCCTTTTTTGTACAAAAGTGGGGGGACGCGGATAAGCTGTTCCACAACCTGAAATTCAGTACAGCGGAGACGGACGGCCAGATATCAACAGGTAAGGAAACACACGTATCAGCGGCAAGCTTTTATCCCATCGGAGCGGTTGTTCAGGGACCGTCTGGAGCAGTATTTCGGTTAGAGCCGGGAAGAAGGCGGTATCTGCATGGAGTCAGTGCTGCGGGAGGTGAAAATGTGCGCCCTGTTAGAGTGTCTCAGCTGGATTTGTTGGTGCTTCCCTTGGTAGGGAAGCCGGAGGCCACAGTTTCCGGCAGCATTGATGCACCTGTAGCTGAGCCGCCAGAGGAACCCATTCCTGTACTGGCGGCTCCCGATCTGGAGAACATGTCCATGCTGCCCACACTGAATATACCGGCTCAACGCAAGCGATGGATCGAGGTATTGTATGCTGAGGGCGGGCAACTGTATCAAATCGGTAACGGCTGGAAAAGGCCGTTCCTTACCCTGTACGCTGCGATGAGCTGGCGGGCAGAGGACTACCGAATTCAGTTTTTGTCTCCCAGAGATTTGTCGGCTTTGGTGGAGAAGCAGCCTATTATTGCTCCACCAGTGCTGCACGGGCATCTGTAATGATCTGAATAGGCGCTTTTAGGCGGAACCGACTACTCGCTGCGGCATACGCTGTAGTAGCGGAAAGCCCGTAGGTAATTCGTGCGTTCCGCACGGCGGAGCACATAAAGGAGGGGCTTATGCATAACGAGTTAGATGATTTGCTGATCCACATTTCGCACTCGCAGCAGCAGATGTCAAGGTTGTTGGATGCGGAACGTCAGGTGGTTGTGCGCATGGCGCAGATCATACATGAACTGCCAGATGAGGAGCCGCGTTTTGATGGAATTCCGGGCATTCTCGACAGCTCGGGACAAGTAAACAAAAGCATTGTGGCCTATCTGAACGGTATTGCCGATCTTCAGGAAGCAATGGCTGAAATGCTCGTTCGTGTCGTGAAGGAAACGGCATACCCGGAAGAGGAGTAACGTAACAACCGAGGGCAGGGAGTGAACACATGAGTAGGGAAAAAGCAATGATTCACATGCTGGACGCAGCCTCCAAAATGCAGCGGAATGTGTCTATGATTCTGGAGGCCAAGGCGGTCGAAGCAGAAAAAGTGCGTAATTGGGCGCTGAACCATCTGGCGCCCCACGCCTTTGAAACCGATGAAGAACAGCTGGGACGACCTTTGGAGATTCACGAGCAAATGGTGGAAATGCTGGAGGGATTAACGCGGCTTCAGACTGGACTTTGCAGCAATCTCAAAGCATTGCTGGATCAGGATGAGCAGCAGGGTGGCGGCATGGAAGGGATGATGGGAGGAATGGGCTCGGGGGATATGAACTAATGAGCATGAGGCGTGAACGTGAGATCAAGCTGGATATGATGGAGTCTATTGCTGCCAGCCAGCACGCCGTTGCTCGGATGCTGACCAGTCTTGCGGACTTGACGCCCCATGCGGATATGTCGGCTACCCGTCTGGAAGAAACCATTCGTATACTCAGCAACTACCAGGGAGAAATCACGCAAATGTTGGCGGGTATTCCATTAAGACGACAGGTATATGGGAAACCGACTAAACCGTGGCTCCATGTGCCTGTTCAGAAAAATGAAACCACCACGAGAAAGCAAAGGAGGAATGAAAATGAGTACAAGGTGGGAACGCGCCACTCGGGACAAAGCCCGCAAAAGACGTAAAGATGCCCGGCGTTCCAGCATGCGGAGATTAAAACGGAGAAGAAGACGTCTCCTTGCTCTAAGACGCCGTAAAAGAGGACTTCATTCTGCACGTAGAAGACATCCTCTTTTGCGGCGGCGGAAAAAACCTCAAGCTAACCCGGCGGCAGCCCCTTCTGCGGACAATCCACAGCCCGGGACTGTTGTATTGGAGCATGATCCGCAGGCATTTCAGCAGGGATATGATGCAGCTTACAACGAGGGTTTCAATTCAGGCTTTGCCAAAGGTTATGAAGATGGACACCAGCTCGCTTACAAAGCTCAGTAAACTGTGCAAATCATCTACTACTGTTCTCCCCCGAAGCTAACAGCTTTGGGGTTATTTGCGGTTCGGCAGTTGGACGGGCAAACGCCAATTTTGTCCGGGCAGTGGCAGTCGTCCATGATGCGTTTGACCCCTCCGCATATAGTTTAGGAGTGACAGAAGTTTATCCCACAACAGGACAGGGTGAAGGATGTGAACGATCAACAAAGCGGAAATGAACGCGAAGCGTACCGATGCGGCTATCGGGAAGGACGCAGAATGGGCGGTTGCACGGCTGCTCTGTCACAGGTCGTGGCAATACAGCCTGCTGTTCGTCATTTGAAAGTGTTATATATTCCGCAAGGTTTCGCAGCTATAGACACAGGTGTGCAAGAGGCATTAGGCCAAATATGCAGCTCATGCGCCATCGGTACGCCTGCTACGATGCTAGCTGACGCCGAGGCTCAACGTCCAGACCTCGTGCTGGTCATGAACGGGCTGCATGTTTTTCCGGCGGATCATCTGGAGCAGGTACAGCAAATACGAGCCCTAGGCATTCGGACGGCCATATGGTTTGTAGATGATCCTTACTTTACGGAGGATACGGCGTTGATCTGTCAATCCTACGATGTCGTATTTACGCACGAAATTTCTTGCCTGCCGTTTTATCGCGATCAGGGAGTAACGAGGGTTCACTATTTGCCGCTGGCTGCGTCAACTCGTATCTTTTATCCCCGGCGGGTAGAGCGGGAACATCAGCATGATATTTGCTTCATTGGAAATGCCTTCTGGAACCGTGTGAAGCTGTTCGACTACCTTGCTCCCTTCTTGGCGGACAAAAGAGTGCTGATCGTAGGTGGGCACTGGGATCGGCTGACCCGGCGGGATGTGCTGGAACGCTTTATCCGTCCAGGTTTTATGGAGCCGGAAGAGACCGCTCAGTATTATAACGGCTCCAAAATTGTCATCAATATGCACCGCCCGACAGACCCCGGACTGGATAATCGGAATACACACCAGCTTTCAGCGGAGTCCATCAATCCTCGGACATACGAAATTTCTGCTTGCGGCACGCTTCAAATGACGGATATTCGGAAGGATTTGAGCCGTTATTACCGACCAGGCTATGACATTGAAACCTTCTCTGGAGCAGAGGAGCTGAAAGTGAAGCTGGACTACTATCTCAAGCATGACTGGGAACGCGAACGCATGGCCTGGCGCGCATTGTACACGACTATGCAAAAGCATATGTACTCCAATCGTATGGAAGAACTGCTGGACAAGGCGATGGCCTAAAGTAAACACCATAAACAGTGAGGAGTGAAAGTGATGACGATATCTACGACAGGACCGTATGACCCGGCTGTTCACCAGACGGCGGCAGCCTCCTGGGAAAGGGGGAGAATTGCGGGAGTGCATGACGGATACGACGAAGGATATCTGCGCGGACGTGCTAACGCAATTGTTGGGCGGATGAAAGCAGTTTTCCCTTTTCGACAAATCCATGTACTGTATGTCGTCTCCGGCAAAGGCCTTCCGTATTCTCCGCTGGATGAGGCGGTCATTACCACGTTGCAAAGCATGACGGCTCAGGTTACCGTAACAGACCCACGTCAGCCGGTAGGAGATATTGCCGCTCAGCTCCGTCCGAATCTGATGCTGGCACTGGATGGAATGGATCTTCCGTTGGAGCAGGTTACTGCGGTACGCCAGTTGGGCATCCCCACCGCCATCTGGCTAACGGACGATCCGTATTACACCGACACGACGACCAAAATCGTTACGAATTATGATTATGTGTTCACGTTAGAAATGAACTGCCTGGAGCTGTACCGTCAGTTGGGTTGCACGTCTGTGCACTATTTGCCCTTTGGGGCATTTCTGACTCACTATTTCCCACTCAGCTCGCCCGCTTCGGTACGACGTGAGATTGGGTTTACAGGCTCAGCCTACTGGAACCGCATCTATTTCTTCAATCCGATTATGCCTCAGCTCATGGCCCGTAACATTAAAATCAACGGAATCTGGTGGGATCGTCTCCCGGATTATCAGTCGTATGGTGACAAAATTGAGCTGGGTCGCTGGATGTCTCCGGTCGAGACCAATGATTCGTATAACGGCAGCAAAATCGTAATTAATCTTCATCGTTCCCATCAGGATGATTCGGTGAACAACAACTCACTGAAAATTCCAGGGGCTTCGCCCAACCCGCGCACGTTTGAAATTTCTGCCAGTGGCACGTTGCAACTGACAGATACAAGAGATGATCTGGCTCGTTTTTACAAGCCGGGGGAAGAGATAGAGACCTACAGCTCTCAGCAGGAACTGCTGGAGAAGGTTGAGTTTTATTTAACGCATGAAAAAGAGCGCCATGAGATTGCCCTGCGTGCTCTGGAACGAACCCTGCGGGAGCACACCTATGGTCACCGGATTGACCAACTGTTATCGGTCATATTTCCATAAGGTGATTCACACGTCCGATGGTTGCTATTTTAAAGGAGGTGAACTCCGATCAAGCCGAAAATGATGCTATTCAGCCATGTTAGCAACGTCCGCAGTATTACGGGGGCAGAGAAACTGTTATTGCAATTTTGTCTAGACATGCGTACGTACTTCGATTGTATTCTCGTAACGCCTGGTGAAGGGCGGCTGACCTCAATGGCCCGCAAGCGCGGAATCACCGTTCTGACACAGAACCTGTTCATGCTGCATGGCATGTATACCCCATATGAGGGATTGGCGCAAGATGCGGAGAATTTGCGGACCCATGTGGCGTATGCACCGTTGTTCCAAATGCTTCGGCATGCTCGACCTGATGTGGTGCTGGTCAATACCTGTGTGAACGTCATGCCTGCAATGGCTGCCCAAGAGCTTAATATTCCAGTGATCTGGAAAATAACCGAGGTCATTAACCAGAATGCGCATACGCCCGTTTCTGTTTCTATCATTGAGCGCTATAGCCAATGGGTCATCGGCATTTCGCAAGCTGTAATGCGTCCTTTGCATGGTGGGGGACTGACACGTCCGCATACGGTGTTGTCTCCCTGCCGGGATATGGATATGCCGTCTCCCAAAGAGCATGTGCTGGAACGGAGAAGGAAACGTGAAAAACTGGGGCTGCGGGATTTTCATATTTGCATTGGTTATATTTCTTCCTTTATCTACGAAGCCAAAGGGCTGTTACCTTTTGTCCAAATGGCTCTAAAGCTGTGCGAAACCAATTCGCGGTGTCGTTTCTGGATCATCGGCAGCTCGGTGGACTCGGAATATTACGTAAAATGTGTCTCTTTAATCCGCCAATCTCGTTATAGCCGCCGCTTCCAGTTCAATTCATTCGAGGAATCCGTGTCAACGGCCTATAGCGCAATGGATATTGTTGTGATCCCAAGTATGGTGGAGGAAGGCTTTGGCCTGACCGCCCTGGAAGGGCTAGTTTACGGTAAGCCCGTGGTAGCCTTTGCGCAGGGTGGACTTGTGGAATTGATGGAGGCGACGGGAAATACAGATTTTTTGGTAGAGCCGGGCAACAGCGACATGCTGGCGCAAAAAGTGAGCTATCTGCTCGATCATCCCGAGGAAGTGGAACGGATTGGTGTGCGTAACAACAGTGCGGCTACACGTGTATACGGACCTGATTCCTACCGAAGCAGTCTACACCTCATGGTCAGTCAATGGGTATGTCATCATCCGCATTGGTTCCCGTTGATTCAGCAGCCAGGTGGACCAGTATGGACGAGGGAAGGCGAAGGACTGCGTCAGGTCACTGCTATACCGGAGGGATATACCAGCACGATTCGAGAATTTCCCGAATCGGTGGTGTGTCAACTGCCTGTGCTGGGTCTGCCGCCAATCGAATATGCAGCCATTCAGGGCTTGCCACAACCACCATCCCCTTTACCTGAGTCACCGCCCGAATTGCTCCGCGGCAAGCGTAGTGTTCGGGCGAGATGGCCAAAGGGCCGCAAGCGTACCAGATTGCGGAATCGCAGGTATAAGAGAAGCGGCGGCAAGAGTCGCCTCAAGAAAATTCACGGGTCCCCGTTGTCGAAGGGACTTTATCCGAAAACCAAGTCCAGACAGAAGCTCAAGCGGAAATTCAAGCACCGGTCACGACGGCACAACGCGCACAAGCAGAAGCGAGTCACACTCAAGGCTGGACAGCATACAAAACAACGGTCCGGGTGAATCTACGCCGGACCGTTGAGATGAACGTTAAGCTGGAGCACAGCCAGTCTGCTGGATGGCTATCATTCATTGAACGCCACAATTCAATGAAACAACGACAGCAAAGGTGGGTTCCAAAACCATGAAAATATTGACCGTGCTCGGCACAAGACCGGAAATTATACGGCTCAGCCTGATCATTCCGAAGCTGGACCGCCATGCAGATGAACATGTGCTTGTGCATACGGGCCAAAATTACACCGAAAGCCTGAGCGGGCAGTTCTTTCGCGAGCTGGGACTGCGTGCCCCGGATTATGTACTTCAGGAGAAAGCGGGGACACTGGGCAAACAGTTGTCCGTCATGTACTCGCAGATGGAGGATATTTTAAACAAGGAACGCCCTGATCATGTGTTATTGCTCGGTGATACGAACAGCGCCTTATGTGCCTTGCTTGCGGAACGTATGGGTTACCCGGTCGTGCATATGGAGGCGGGGAACCGCTGTTATGATCTGGATGTGCCGGAAGAGAAGAATCGACGTGTCATTGATGCAATATCCAGCATTAATATGCCTTATACGGAGCAAAGCAAGCAGCACCTACTACGTGAAGGCTTTCCAAGTCAACGAATTATACTGACTGGAAATCCGATCTACGAAGTGATGCAGCACTATAAGAAAGAGGTATCGGGCAGTGGAATTTTGAAAAAGTTGGGACTGTCGCCGGGAGAATATTTCCTGGTCACTGCCCACAGAGCTGAAAATGTGGACCATCCACCGCATTTGCTGGCTATTTTAGATGGTCTTAACCGGGTAGCCCAGCAGTTCGGGCAGCGGGTCATTTGCAGTATTCATCCCCGCACTGCCGCCCGAATCGCAAGCCATCCGCCGATCCAGCTTGACCCGCTAGTGGAATTTCACGAACCGTTCGGTTTTTTTGACTTCGTTCTGCTGGAGCGGCATGCCCGCTGCGCTTTGACGGACAGTGGTACCGTACAGGAAGAATGCTGTGTCATGGGGGTACCGACGGTTACGATGCGCCGGACGACCGAACGGCCGGAAACGGTAGATTGCGGCAGCAATATCGTGTCTGGTCTTGATGGCGAGGTTATAGCAAACGCGGTAGCCATAATGACCGGGATGACCCATAAGTGGCAATGTCCTGCGGGCTATCTGGCGGAAGATGTGTCGGATAAGGTAGTTAAATTTCTGCTTGGAGGGAAACGGCATGTTTGAAAACCAACGTATCTTGGTTACCGGCGGTACCGGCTCCTGGGGGCATGAGCTGGTTGCCCAGTTACTGCCGCGTAACCCCAAAGAGGTCATTATCTTTTCACGTGGAGAATCCAGTCAGGTTGCCATGAACAGGCAGTTTGAGGATGAACGACTCAGCTTCTGTATTGGAGATATTCGGGATAAGGATGCGCTGACTACCGCTTGTCAAGGAGTGGACTATGTATTTCATTTGGCAGCGCTCAAGCACGTTCCCGTCTGTGAGGATCAGCCCTATGAGGCACTCAAAACCAATGTCGTAGGCACCCAAAACGTGATCGAGGCCGCTGTTGCCAATCAGGTAAAGAAAGTCATTTATATATCGACTGACAAGGCCGCAAATCCGTCTAATTTTTACGGCATGACGAAGGCGATTGGAGAAAAACTGATTGTTTACGCCAATCTGCTGAATAGCGATACACGTTTCGTGACGGTGCGCGGCGGTAATGTTTTGGGCACAAACGGAAGCGTGGTGCATCTGTTCCAAAGCCAGATTCGCCAAAAGGGCAAGGTTTCGATCACAGACATGAACATGACCCGCTTCTTCCTGACCTTGCGTGATGCGATCAGTCTCCTGTTCAAAGCCTCGGTGGAAAGTGTCGGCGGGGAAATTTTTATTATGACCATGCCAACCTGCCGTATTGTGGATTTGGCTGAGGTGCTCATTGAGGATTCAGGTGTGGAAAACGTAGAAATTGTAGAAAAAGGTGTGCGTCCCGGCGAGAAAATTCATGAAATTCTGATGAGTGACTTTGAAAGCCTGACGACGGTAGTCTATGACGAGCAATATTTGGTTATTCTCCCAACGCTGAATATTCCTCAATTAAAGGACCGCTATACTCAGTGCCCTCCGGTGTCGTTCAGCAGCTTTAGCTCGGAGTTCAATTTGATGTCCAAAGAGGAGATTCGCAGCATTCTCCAAAGCGGGGGGTTCATCAAATGAAGCTGCTTATTTTGGGTGGTAACGGCATGGCGGGCCATGTTCTGGTTAAGTATTTCCAAAACCAGACCGGGTATAACGTGTTCTACACCACCCGTGATCCCGAAAATAAAGGCGGTCTGCTGCTGGATGTAAAGGACAGCTTTATGGTGGAGCAGCTGGTACGGAGTGTACGGCCAGACGTTATTATTAACGCGGTAGGCGTACTGAATCAGCATGCTGGGGAGAATCAGATCGCAGCATACCAAATCAATGGATTGCTGCCACATCTTCTCCGGCGAACAGCGGACAGTATCGGTGCCCGACTGATTCATATCAGCACGGATTGCGTATTCGAGGGAAATCGGGTACCAGGTTTATATAAAGAGACGGATCAACCCGATGGGACAAGTGCCTATGCTTTGACGAAAATACTCGGAGAAGTAAAGGCAGCAGGACATTTGACTATCCGTACCTCCATTATCGGGCCGGAAATTCGGCCGGGAGGCATTGGTCTGCTGCACTGGTTCTTGCAGCAGAGCGGAGACGTTAACGGGTATCGCCGGGTCTTTTGGAACGGGGTTACGACGCTGGAATTAGCGAAGGCGATACAGGTGCAGATGAATGAGCCGCTGGACGGACTCATTCATCTGGTTCACCCTGAACCGATCAGCAAGCATGATTTGCTGCTGCTGTTCAAAGACATCTGGAATAGGGAGGATATTCGGATCGTGCCGAAAGATGAGCCGGTGCAGGACCGGACGCTTCGTTCTACCCGGGCCGATCTGCTCTACGATGTTCCTCACTACAGCATCATGCTGAAGGAGCTGCTGGAATGGACGGAAGCACAGCGGAACAACGTCGGCCTGTCATAGTCATTACCGGAGCGGCGGGCTATACCGGGATGCATGCCTGCCGCCATTTTGCAAAGCTCGGCTGGGAGGTAGCGGCGCTGACTCGCACTGTCGCTTCAGTCTCAGAACTGATCTTATTGGCTCGCGATGATGAAAATAACAGTCCAGAGGCGGAGACCCGTAACTGTATTACGCCTTATGTGTGTGACTTGCTCGACAAGAAACGTCTGGGCGAAGTCATTAGACAGATTGCACCGGATTATGTGCTTCACCTGGGTGGTAAAAATTCCGTCCCTGAATCTTGGCAGAGTCCCTTGCTATACATGGAATCCAATGTACTGTCCACCCTGTATCTGCTCGATGTACTGCGACCTTTCCCCAAAGCCAGAATTGTCGTGGCGGGCTCTCGGCTAAAGACGGCTTTGCAGGCTCCGTATCATCCAACTCATCCATACAGCCTTAGCAAAAGCCTTCAAGAGGCAGTCGCGCTCTCGTGGGGCGCGCTGTTCGAACAATCCGTCATGCTAGCAGAGCCTTGCAACTTGATCGGTCCGGGTCCATCTACCGGATTTTGTGCATTACTCGCGGGGTATATCGTTCAGACGGAACGTCTGGAGGGGCAGTCCGTAACTGAAACTGCCCCGTTCAGGGTATCTTCCCGACATGCGCAACGTGATTTCCTCGACGTTCGTGATGCCGTTCGCGCATACGGTGTGCTATTGGAACAGGGGGTGCCAGGCCGAGTTTACTCGGTCTGCACAGGCCGCATTGTGGAACTGGGCAATATCGTGGAACGTATGATTGCGCTGGCCAAAACATCTATTCCCATACAATGGGGGGATGTGGAAGAGTCAGCATCCACCGAGGCATATCGTGCGAAAGAGCTGGAGGATATGGGCTGGAAGCCGACCATACAGCTGGGGCAATCTCTGGAGGATATGATTCAATACCGCCGAGCTGGAAAGGAAGGAACGATATGAGACCAAAAGTAACAATCGTCATTCCCTTTTATAACTGTGCCTATGTGGATCAGGCTTTGCAAAGTGCACTAGAGCAAACTTATGGGCCCCTCGAGATTATTGTCGTCGATGACGGGTCCACGGAACATGTTGATATGCTTCAGGCCTATCTTCCGTATATACATTATTTGGGCAAATCCAACGGTGGAACAGCCAGCGCCCTGAATCATGGTATCCGACATGCCAGCGGGGAATATATTGCGTGGCTCAGCTCCGACGATACCTATCATAGGGACAAAATTAATAATCAGGTTTCTTTTATGGTGGAAAACGGTGCGTACATCTCCCACACCAATTTCAATTTCATCAATCAATACAGCCAAGTCACAAGCTACCAGGCAGCCGCCGTGTTTCCGTCTATGACGGAGTTTTACCGTTTTTTTCAGCAAGGAAATCCGGTTAATGGATGCACGGTTATGTTTAAAAAGGAGCTGTTTGCACATATCGGTTTGTTTGATGAACTGCTACCGTACACACATGATCTGGATATGTGGTACCGAGTAATGATAGCGGGATATCCATTTCCTTTTCTGAACGAGTCCTTGGTTAACTACCGCTGGCATGATGAAATGGGAACCAAAAAACATTGGCCCGCTGTGGAGCGGGAGTACAACATAACCCAAGCGCGTTATCGAGATCGCTTCAGTCAGGTATTGAGCGGTTTATCCTCATGAAGCCGAAAGTCTGTCAGGGGGGATTGATATGGTAGATACGGGGATTGTTATGCCACTGTACAAACAGGATATCGGCTATCTGCAAGCTGCGATCTCATCCGTACTAGCCCAGAGCTACAGGGCATTTCGCTTCATCATTGTTATTGACGGAGCGCCGGAAATGGTGGGGCCAGCGCTCCACGCAGCAATGGGAGACCCGCGCGTTCAGTTGGTTACACTCCCTCAGAACAAAGGAGTATCCCACGCCCTTAATCGAGGATTCGATGAGTTGTTTAAAGATCCTGCGATCAAGTATGTGACCTGGGTATCCAGCGACAATGTTTATAATTTTTCCTTTATTGAACGATTGCGGCAGGAACTGGAGCAGGGACCGGACTCACTCGGCCTTGTGTTCTCTACTTTCCGCCAGGTTGACGCATGTGGGAACCCGTTGTATGACGAGCAGCATCAGCAAGCTTTGATCCGGTACCAAGGTCAGCCGCATCATGAATTGCTGAATGCCAGCATTGTCGGGGTTTCATTTATGTACAAAAGCAAATATGCCCGCCAGATTGGCGGCTATCGGCTGCAACCAGTTGAGGATTATGATTACTGGCTGCGGCTGACCGAGACGTGCAGCATGAAATTCATCCCGGAGATCCTGATGGATTACCGGGTGAATTCCACATTTAGTGTATCGGCCGGCCTGCACAGCCAGAAGGAGCACCGACGCTGGCGGCACGCATTCCAAATCGCCAAGCATGAGGCGAGAGCACGTCGGGGCATCCCACTTGAAATGACGATTTTAATGCCTGTCACGGCTATGGCTCAAGCTGAACCATTGCTGGATAATCTGCTGGAGCAGCACTACAGCAATTGCGTGGTACGGTTGCTGGATTTAACGCCAGAACAGGGAGCCGCCGCTTTCCTGTCGATGATGCTCGATCCTCGGTTAATCGTAACGCCACGTCAGCATTATTCGGTCCAGGAAGCACTGGTTCAGGCTATTGGTGAAACAACGACACGCTTTGTTGTATGCTTCGGTGTCAAACCATATATTGCCGTGACGGATTTGCTGTATCTGACGGATTTGTTGCGCCCATTACAGGATACACATGCCTTTTCCTACTATACAGATGACCACTCAACCATCGGTAGCGGCCGAGGGGTTCAGTCCGTACCGCCGGAATGGAATTACGTGTATTACACCCACAGATTGCATCAAGCACTGGAGCAGGGCAACTTTAAATAACAGGAGACAGCGCCGGGATTGTGGTCAGTTCCGACTGAAGAACACGATGCTCCTGTACAACATTACCAAACTGATCCAGTCCAAAGTTGGAGAGCACAACATTGGAAGGTGCAGCGGAGACTACGTTGTATTGTACCTCGTAGGCAAGGACCCCTTGCACAAAGAAGGTACGTCGGGCAACAGAGTTTACAGGTAAGTTAACCGATGTCACGTATAAGGGGATCTTGGTATCCGGTACAAGCGAGAAAAAAATTTGGATGGTCACGGTTGCCGCGTTCACTGTATCCTCGTTGACCAAATTTACAACGACATTGGAGCAGGCAGTACCGAAATCTCTAGTGTTGGTCATATATCCGGTTGTAAAAGCCAATCGAATCATCCTCTCAAAAAACAGAATATTGGAAAACCCCTGAAGGGATGCTTCTATACTATGAATCTATTGAAAAGAAAGCTTGTATGGTTGTCTGTAGACTGTGCTGAAAAAAGTACATTTTAATAAAAATACTTCAGGCATGTCCATTTATATAATGAAGGGAATGCTTGCGATGCCTTTGAATTTTCAGGTAACACCCAGCGGTTTGCCCAAATTTGAGCCCAGTGTCGCCGTTAATTTGTTGAATCCGAATATCGTTGTAGCTGTTGCTGTTGACTTTAGTAGCGGGCCTCCGCTGATTGGACTGTATCGTTCCTTGGACGCCGGGGCGAACTGGACTGATACTTTACTGCCAATTCCACCGGGATATACAGGAGCCGAGGCAGGAATGGTAGCCTATCTGTTCCCGAATATTTTCATCATATCCGCACATGTGTTTCCAGGAAATGAGAACGGGGCTGTTGTGATCTATCGCTCTACGGACGATGGTGCCACCTTTGATCCTCCAGTGGTCATTAACCCGGGCTATGGAGATTACATTAATAATGACTGGACCAATATTACGACGGATAATGCAGGAGCAAGTCCCTATTTAGGGCACGTCTACGTTACGTATAACCGCCAATACAACGTAGAGTTTAATGCCCGGTCTGCGGCCTTTTACCAGCGTTCTACGGATGGAGGATTGACCTGGGATCGACCGTTATTGCTTTCCAATATCCAATCCTCCACGGAGCGGCCTGAGCCTGCGGTCGACAAATATGGCAGTGTCTATGTCAGTTGGATTCGTACAGGGCCGCAGACACCGGCTTTCTTTATCCGGCGCTCCTTTGATGGAGGGGCAACTTTCAGCGGGGATATTCTTGTGTCCAATATAACGCTGGTGCCCAATCCTTTGCCCGTTCCTGGTTATGACTTTCGGATATTGAATTTCCCTAGCTTGGCCGCGGACTGCTCGGGTGTGCCTTCCACAACAAATACGCTATATGCCGTTTGGCAGGATTTTGGTCAGGGATACAGCAATATTTTATTGTCCAAATCAAGCGATTTTGGCGGTACCTGGAGTGCTCCGATCATCGTGACGGACAGCCCGCCCGGCTCGCAAAATTTCTTTCCTGCGATTTCGGTGTCGCCTAAGACGGGATTGGTCGTTGTCGTGTACTATACCAATCGCCTGGACGGCTTTAATCTGGATGTGTTCACCGCCCAATCGTCAGATGGAGGCAACACCTTTACGAACAGTCGTCTCACAACGACCTCCTTTAATCCGAATGTCGGTGGAGGCGAATCAGAGCTGATCGGCGACTATATTGATGTCGCCATCGTACCGCCGAATAGTTACATTTCCGTCTGGACGGATACGCGTACAGGCAGCCTGACGATTTTTGCTGGTGTACCGGGAGGTGAAGCCTGATGCCGAACGTACAGCTCACGCCTAATGGAAGGCTGGCGCAGGAGCCGAGTGTAGCTTTCAACCTGCTCGACGGTACCATTGTGTCTGCGGCTATCGATTTTACGACTGGGCCGCCGTTGACAGCAGTATACCGTTCAGGTAACGGCGGTGTCTCCTTCACACAGCAGATTTTACCGCTGCCAGCCGGCTATGTAGGGGCGGAATCCCATAGCGTCAGCTACGGTTTTCCCAACTTGTTTGTCATAGCCTGTCACGTATTTACCGCAGACGGCTTGAGCGGTACTATCGCTACCTATGTATCCAGAGACAACGGTAATACATTTGATCCGCCCGTGATTGCCCAGCGGGGGTATGGGACATTTGTCAATAATGTTGAGGTCGGCGTGAAATTTGATACTTCTCAGGTCAGCTCCTATACCGGAAACATCTATTTATGTTATACGCATCAGTACAATCCAGACTTTTTTGGCGGATCAGTCATGTTTTTCCAGCGTTCGCAGGATGGAGGGATCACGTGGGATACACCCGTGGTGCTCACCGCTGGCTCTAATCAGATCACGCGGGGGGAAATCACCGTGAGCATTACTGGGGTGATTTATGTCGGGTACATTGTAACTAATCCGGTTAACCAATATCAGGTCATTGTGTCCTTCAATGGGGGGACAGCATTCAGTTCTTCGCTGCCTGTATCTTCTGTTGTCCCGGTTCCGAGTCCGTTGCCCGTGGCCGGGTTTGGCTTCAATGTGCTGCCGATGGCCAACATTGCGGTGGATCGCTCTACTAGCCCGAATCAGGGAACACTTTATGCGGTCTGGCAGGATAATCGGGCAGGGTATGCGGATGTGCTGCTCGCCCGTTCGGTGGATGGCGGATTAAGCTGGACTGCGCCGCAATCTGTGACAGGGGCTAGTGCAGGGGCACAGCATTTTTTCCCGGCTATTGATGTTTCGCCTGTGACCGGTGTGATTAAGATCGTATATTATACCAATCAAATAACGACCTCTTTATTAGACGTATTTGTGGCCGAATCAACGAACGGAGGAAATACATTTACGAACCTCAGAATAACAGACAGCTCCTTTAATCCTAACGGGATTAGTCCCGTTCCAGTCGTTACGATCGGTAATTTTATTGATGTAACGATCGTGCCGAATAATGGATTTTTTGCGGTCTGGACAGATGCGTTATCGGGTTTCCAGCAAATTTACGGAAGCAACGGAATGTAGCTCAGCGTACGAGACAGAGGAGGTGAGGCTGTTTTGAAAATTTTGTTGGCTACGTACTGGCCGATTCCTCATTTGGGTGGCGTATGGCCCTTTATGCTGCAAATTAAACGGAGGCTGGAGCTACTGGGTCACACAGTAGACTTGATGGGGAACGGACCGGATACACCTAAATACCATATTGTTTTTGAAGATAGGGAGCTGCTGAAGGATCAACTGCTGCCCCTGTTGCATACGAAGCTGAATGAATCGGCTGTCCCTGTATTACATTTGGATTCATGGGTGCAGACGGTGGAAAAGGATCGATACTGTATGGAGCTGGCAGCGGCGTATTTCGGGGTTGAGCAGTATGATGTTATTCACACGCAAGATGTCATTGCGACGCGTGCTCTAAGTCGGGTCAAACGTAAGGACAGTGCGTTGGTAGCGAATATTCATGGCTCGCTGGCTCGTGAAGTCATGATGGCTCTGGAGAGGGATCATGAGGAGGGTTACCGTGAGACGTTGATGTGGAAATATTATTGGGCGCTGGAGCACTATGGCGCTCTATCCGCGGATATTACCATTACGTCTACAGAATGGATGAAACAGACGCTTGTGCGTGAGTTCGAAGTGCCTGAGCAGCAGATTGCTACTTTCCAATACGGATTGGATACCGAGCACTTCTGGGAAGTCCACGCCCGGGGAACGGACATAGTACGACCTGAGGGGAAAAAAGTTATGATTTGTCCTTCACGGCTGGTCTATATCAAAGGGCTGCATTATTTAATGAGCGCTCTTGGCCTGCTGAAAGCAAGTCGTACGGATTGGGTTTGCTGGATTGTCGGGGAGGGAGATAAAAGGGAAGAGCTTCAAACACAGGCGAAGGAGCTAGGGTTGGAGGAAGACGTGTTTTTTTTGGGGCATCGTGAAGATGTACCTGCTCTTTTACAATTGGCGGACCTTTTTGTCCATCCGAGCATACAGGATAATCAGCCGTTTTCGGTCATGGAGGCGCAGATTATGGGGCTTCCGGCAGTGGTATCGGATGCGGGCGGACTGCCGGAAATGGTGAAGCATGAACACACCGGACTGGTCTCCCCGGTTGGCGATGTGGAGGCACTGGCAGCTCATTTGCAGCATTTGCTGGCTCAGGATGAAGTGCGGATAGCTATGGGAAAACATGCCAAAGCATGGGGGACCGCGCATTGGTCTCTGGATGTTATGATTGAGCGACTCGTGAATATTTATGGGCAAGCGCTGAATCAAGTACGTTGAGTATGTTGATTCAACAGTTAGGAGGCAGAGCATGACTTTTCCTGTCGTTGGAGACTTGTACAACCGTATTTTTGAAATCCAGCAGTCGCACCCGGATCTGAAGGTCGATTACGCAATATGGAACCGAATTAACACCTCGTTGCCGGAAGATTATAAGCTGCCAGACGCTGACATTTTGGAACGTCTGAAACAATCCGCACCATGAAGGCACAGACCCTATAAAAAGGCAGGTCGGGCTTAAAACTCCCACCTGCCTTTAGTTTATTCCAGTTCATTGTCCAACAGGTTTTTGTCAATCTTCATAAACTGAGCCTCGAATTATGAGCGGCCCCGTAACAACAGCACGGCGGTCAGCTGATTGTACGGTCAAGCAGTATACATAAGGCTCTGCCTGTTCTCCCATTTCCTCATAGCTTAATTCTGCAAATCCCTCCTGATAACAGGAATCCTGCAACCAATCCAGCATAGGTCCCCGCTCATCATTGCGACGCAATCGAATGTCCAACTCCCCGATATCCCAGTTGAGCAGCGGATTTTCCCATGCCAGAGAGACTTCAATGACAATACGTCCTTCAGATTCACTTGCAGGAATGATTAATGTAGAGAGCACGCTCTCCTGTTCGGTGACCTGAAAAGGCAGTGCATATGTGTCTGGCTCAGCTTTGTTTTGAACTGAATATTTCAACATACCTTCTTCCTCCTCTGCCCGTTCATTAGGGTGTCACGGTAAAATGACTGGCTGTACGCTTAGCGACAATGTTCCCGTTTTCCAAAAATTCAGCCAGGATAAACAGCGTTTCCGGATTGTAAATACTCGTTACCACTCGCAGGTAAAAAGGATTTTGGGCGGTCTCCATATCCTTGAGTTCTAGCACGGAGCCAGCTTCGGGAGAAGGGTTCAATCGAAGGAGCTGCCGTCGGAAAACGCCACTGTCATTTCCCATTTCCAGCAACACATCGACGGCTCTCTTTTCACGATTGAAAAGGGTCACATGGCAGCTTTGTATGTGGGCGCTGTGGTAAGCGAGATGGTGATCGACGGTTAAAAGAAACACGGACATATGATGATGCCTCCTTGAATTCCGTTAGGTTACCAGCCTTAATATGATATGAAAAATAGCCGGGATTGGACTGGATAGTTGTACGCCTCTTTGACAAAAAGCGCATCGGTGTCCAACCCTTTTCGCCGTGCTGTGCATGTAATGTAGAGTGGAACAAACTACGGCCTGAAGTCCCTTTTCGACTACAGAAGAAGGGCCAAGCAGGATCTGAGGGAAGGGTCGTATTAAAAAAGGAGGCGCGGCTATGAGACTCGCACAGCTGGCAGGGGAATATGAAGCGGTCTTCAGTCTGGGACAAAACTGTACACCTGCCATTCAATTGGAAAAGAACCGTTTGCGGCCGTTTGCCGGGGTACTGGATTGGATGATGTCTGACACGCTGTCCGATGTGAACCGCTTGCTTGAAAATCGGTTTGCCGGATTTATGGATTTGCCTAATTTAAGTGTCGTTGGTACGAGCCAACTGAATTATATGGTCAGAGATATCGCTTATAATGTGATCTCGGTACATGATTTTCCGCAGGAACGCAATACGTCCTCAGATCTGGTGACCTATCCCGAGTTCAAGGAAAAGATAGACCGTCGTATTGAACGTTTTTTTGCAAAAACACAGATGGCGAAGCGCAGCTTGTTCGTCCGTATGCTGGGAACCTATGAAGAAGTAGAGGAACTGGAACGTATTTTGTCGGGCATGGTAGCGAATGAATTTCGTTTGTTGGTGGTGAATTGTTCCGGCGTAACGGAGTTGACGGAGGTGGATTGGCAGCTTCCGCATGTATGCTCGGTGGAAATGCCTTTTGCCGATGTATGGAATTACAAGAGTGATCCGCACTGGCGTACTCTTTTTAAAGGGATGACCTTGTCTTCGGAAAGGGGAGGGCGTCGTGCTTGAGCGGTTGCAGGGGGATTATGATGCTGTATTCAGTCTGGGTGGACATTGCTTACCTTCCATTCAGCTGGATAAAAACGGACTGCGTCCCTATGCGGGTCCGCTGGACTGGATGATTTCCGGTAACTTGTCACAGATCAGTCGCTTGCTGGACGCCCGTTTTGCCGATTTTATGGATGTTGATAGTCTACGTGTCACGGGGCATGATTACGGCGAGCATAACTTCATGGTTGAGGATGCATCCTATGGGATTACAGCAGCACACCATTTTCCGGTTAGCCAGAATACATCGGAGCAGCTGACTTCCTACCCTGCATTCAAAACGACGCTTGATCGCCGCATTGCACGTCTACTGGACCAATTCGCGCTTGCGTCCCGTCTGCTACTGGTTCGTCTCGGGGGTAGTCGGGAGCAAGCGGTGGAACTACATGATGTGTTATTACAGAGGATTACACATGATTTTCGCTTGTTATACGTGGATTATACAGGGACTGATGGTGTGACGGAGCTGGACTGGGGGTTGGAGCGGCTGGTTTCAGTGGAGCTGCCACCTGAGGATATATGGAACGGTCAGGATGAGATGTGGCGTTATATGCTGGAAAACGTGAGACTGCATGTCTGAGGTGCTGAGATTCTAGAGACACATTATAGATTGTCTTCGGACTGTGCTTGTGCCTGCGCCAAGCTATAGGGAGTCGCATAACATGATGCGAAGGGAAGTCATATGCTTCGGTACAAAAGGAGGGTGAGCTAGTGAAGGCTTTGGTCACCGGGGGAGCCGGATTTATTGGTTCTCAGCTGGTACGTGCGCTTGCTGATTCGGGCATCAGAGTGCATGTGCTGGATAATCTGACGACCGGGAATATGGCAAATGTGGACCCGCGCGCGGTCATGCATATTGCGGATATTCGCAGCTCTGAAGCTAGGACGCTGCTGATTCGGGAAAGCCCGGATATTGTGTTTCACTTGGCCGCACAGGCGGATGTGCAGCAATCCATCCATCGACCCGATGAGGACGCGGATGTGAATGTGCTGGGGACGATTCATTTGTTGCAGGCTTGTCATGAAGCGGGTGTGTCGAAATTTATATTTGCATCCACGTCCGGTGTATATGGAGAGTTGCAAAAGCAATGTATACAGGAAGACGATCCCGTGGAGCCCATTTCAGGCTACGGACTGTCCAAGCTGACCGCAGAATCGTATATTCGACTTTTTTATCGGCTGTACGGTATGAACTATACGATTTTGCGTTATGGAAATGTGTATGGTCCCGGTCAGGCCGCGAAGGGAGAGGGTGGTGTAGTCGCTCTCTTTATGGAGCGGCTGAAAAAAGGAAGTCCCTTGCTCATTCACGGCGATGGGACACAAACCCGAGACTTTGTGTACGTCAAGGATGTAGTTCGAGCGAATATGGCGGCTATCCATGCAGCGGACCAACGCACAGTACATGTAAGTACAGGACGAACGACGTCCATTAATCGACTGGCCTACGATTTACTAAAGCTGCACGGTTCGTCTGTCCGCCCTGTGTATTCACCAGCGCGAGCGGGAGACATTCACCATAGCTGTCTTAGTAACGCAGTCGCCAGACATTGGCTTCGTTGGGAACCGCTATACGGCATTTCTGCCGGTTTACAGGAAACGTATGTGAGCAGTATGGGTTCAGGCAAAGAAGGTATGTCTTGATAAAGAGCGCGCAACTCAAGAAAGAGACTGAGGTAACTCTCAGCCTCTTTTTCATTTGAATAGCAATTAGATGTTCTCGCCAGCCAGCTTCAAGGCTTGATCTAGGACAGCTGCACCGTTTCCTCTACCATAAGCCAACGTGTCAATGACATCTACAGGGATACCATAGGGAGCTGCAATTTCGGTTACTGCCTTTTTACGCATCCGCACTTGAGGTCCGAGCAAAATAGCAATCACAGAATCTGTAACGGCTTCTAGCTCTTCCTTGATGGTGCTTTCGGGGATGGCTTCGATGTTCAGCTCTATGGATCTTGCTGTTGCTTCTTTTTTCATTTTAGAAACCAAAATGGATGTGGACATACCCGCAGCACATGCCAAAATAATTTTTTTCATATTTGAGCGCCTCCAGAATTCATTTTTAACTATTTATACTCTTCATCCAGATCAGCAATAAATGAGCGTTCCTTGATCGCGGCTTGATACCAGTAGCCGGATTTCTTCAAATGCCGACTTCGATCATTGTCAAGGTTAATTTCCACCAGTCCATAGCGATTTTTAAAAGCATTCATGGGAGAAACGTTGTCTGTAAAGGCCCACAGCATATAACCTGTACAGTTGGAGCCCGCTTCTACAGCTTGTAATGTGTAGTATAAATGCTCAGTTATAAAGTCAATACGATAGTCGTCCTGAATAATGTGTTCCTCATTTTTGAAAGCAGCTTCATTCTCAATGCCCATACCATTTTCCGCGACAAACCACTCGATATTGTGATATTCGTTCTTGATACGCATTCCCATATCGTAAATGATTTTCGGATAAATCTCCCAGCCCCGTGACTTGTTCATTCTTTTACCCGGAAGATCAAAATGCTCATAGTAGTAAGAGGGGTGAAAGGGGGTGTTTTCGTTCCACGCTTTACTCTGTGCTTTTACCCGATGGGGATAATAGAGATTGATCCCGACGTAGTCAACGGTATTTTCCTTAATGACTGCCAGTTCTTCCGCTGTAGCTTCAAATGTAATATCATGCTTGCCCATGAGATCGAACAATTCTTGCGGGTATTCGCCTTTAATAAGCGGGTCCAGAAATACTCGATTGTAAAATAAATCATACACATGTGCCGCATACTGGTCATGAGGGGCGCTTGATCGGGCATAAGTGACTTCGGGATTCAGAATAACGCCTATTTTAGCCCCGTGCTGACTATAGTTTTTTGCTTTGAAAAGCTGTACGCATTTCGCGGTAGCCAGCGTTTTATTATAGTTCCATTGCATCCACTTCCGCGTATTTTGTTCATAGGGATAGCGAAGGGCATCTAGATAGACACGAGTCTGTACAACAATGGGCTCATTAAACGTAAACCAGTGCTTGACCCGATCGCCGTACCGTTCAAACACTTTTTCCGCATATTTTACAAACAGCTCCACCACATGCTTGGAAGACCAACCCTCATATTTGTTCAGCAAGTAGGCGGGTACCTCATAGTGTTCCAGACAAATCATCGGCTCGACTCCGCTCGCAATCAGCTCATCAATGACCCGGCCCATATAATCCGCATATGTTTCATCCACCACTATGTTCTCATAATCCGTTAAGAAGCGGGACCAATTAATAGAAGTCCGATAATGGGTTAAACCAATCTGTTTCATCAGCGCAATATCTTCGGCATAGCGATTATAAAAGTCGGTTGCAACCGCGGGTCCATATCCATTGTGCCAGACATAGCGGTCATATTTGTACCATTGGTCTAGGTATGAGTCCTGACCTTCTTTTTTACCGCTCCAGCCCTCTGTCTGCCAAGCGGAAGCCGCTGCACCCATGATGAAATTCGACGGAATTTGTATCGTATGTTTAGCCATGACATGTTTCTCCTTTTCATTGAATAAAGAATGCGTTTTCAATTAATTGATGTATTTCTATAGTAACGCATTATTCAGCCGTTCGCTTGTTGGCAATTTTGACGAATGGGAAATAAATGATAATGGCTACCACAATACAAATGATCTGAGTTACGACGGCGCCAATGCTTCCACCTGTAGACAGGTAGGCATTAATAATAGGCGGAGTAGTCCATGGAACCATGACGACGGCTTTACCTGCAAATCCAAGCAACGTCGAGAAGTAACCAATCGTTCCTGTGATGAGCGGAGTAATAATGAAAGGGATAGCCATCAATGGATTCAACATAATCGGAAGTCCAAAAATGACAGGCTCATTAATATTAAACAGACCTGGACCCAATGAAAGCTTTGTTATTTCCTTCATATCTTCACGCTTGGAAGCGATCATAATACAAATCAAGAGGGCCAGCGTAATTCCTGAACCACCGATACTCATGTATACGTCCCAGAAAGGCATCGTAATAATGTTCGGAATGGGCAGTCCTTGCTCATAAGCAGTCATGTTGACGGTAATCGCGCCAAGCAGTAGGGGTTCACGAATGGGCTTTACCATTTGGTTCCCGTGAATACCGATCACCCAGAAGATTTGCGCAACCAGCATCAGCACCAGTATACCTGGTAGTCCCTGTACTACGGTCTCCAGAGGTTTTTGCACCACATTATAGACGGCATCGTACAGATAGAGTCCCGTAAACTTATGAAAAAAGAATCCAAACATTGAGAAGACAGTCACCGTAATAATGGTAGGAATGAGTGCCGAGAAAGAAACGGCCACATTGCTGGGAACACTTTCAGGCATTTTAATTTTTAGTTTATCGGACTTGCCCAGTTTGCTGTATAGCTCAACGGATAGGATGCTTATGAAAATACCTAAAAACAAGCTCTTGGTATCCGTAAATTGACGGGCTATGACGTCTGTTACTTTTTGCATGTCACCGTTAACCATCAACTCTATCGTGGTTGGTGTCACAGAGATAAAACAGATTAAAGCAAGCAAACCGGGGAAGAGATTTTTCTCACCGTTAATTTTTCCTAGCTCCAGACCAATCATGAAAATAGCCAGAATGGTAAGGATATTCAAGCTGGCATAGTTAATGCCCGAGAAAATCGGTTTGTACTCAGCCAGGAATGAGAACGGCTTAAAATGCGCAAGGCCATTGACCGGGTCCATGACCATATTAGAAATCAATACAGCAAAGGCACCGACAATAATAACAGGCATCAATGTGATAAAAGCTGATTTGATCGCTATAATATATTTAAAATTATTGATTGCATTTGCTACCGATGTGAGGCCATCGACCAGTTTGTCTTTGAATGCCATGGGATAGCGTCCCTCCCTCTACGATTTCGGTACGAATTGATCAATGCGTTCATACAGGTCTACAAACTCTGAGGCCATATCACGTATGGTGATGGCATTCATCAAATGATCTTGAGCATGCACCATCATGACGGACATCTCTGTTTTTTCACCCGCTGCTTCCTTACGGATGATTCTGGTTTGAATTTTGTGGGAGGACACCAGTTCTTTTTTTGCTGAGGCTAATTCTTCTTTGGCTTCACGGAATTTCCCCGCCTTTGCAAGCTCAATCGCCTCCATGGCCGAGCTGCGTGCATTCCCTGCGTATAATATAATTTGGAATACAATCTCTGTATCATCCATGTCCTCCATGTTCACGTCGTGCTCTGTAGATTCATCATTATTCACGTGATCTTCTCTCCTTTCAATGATCCCTTCGTATGGCTATTATAATTTGGAATCGCTTTCAACATAACGCACATTATTTCCTCTTCTTAACGGAAATAAATCGTTCTTCATACTCCTCATGTTCAACAATTTTTATGCAACACTTCTATGAATTCTGTATACGACTTGCAGCGAATAAGCTGCTGGACGAGCTGTTCATTATTTAAAATATCAAGCAAAATATGATACATAGTCTGTAAATCTTCTGATTTAGTACGCTGTATGCAGAGCATACAAATAAATTGTACCGGCTTGCCGTCCCAGTCGATAGCTTTTTGTAATGTACAGATGACCCAAAACGTAGAATCTGCGAAAGGTTCCATCGGATGCGGGATCGCGACAAAGTTGCCAAATGAAGTGGGGGAAACGGCTTCACGTTCTATTACAGATTGCAGCAGGGGGCCTTTTACAAGATCTGCTTCGTGTATTTTTTCGGCTATAAATTCAAGCACTTGGAGTTTGTTCTCAAACTTCTGCTGAAGAAAGACCAATTTTTTTCGTACATACTGCACAGCAGGAAGTCTGGTCTCAGAAATGGCTTGCTCAATTTTAGTAATATCGGAACCGCCTAAAAATGTATTCACATGGATCATGGGGATAGAAAGCGGTTCTGAAATGGGGATCGTGCTAATAACAAAGTCCAGTGTATCCAACGGCATTTGTTTCAGCTTATAAAATTCAGTGGTTCCCACGATATCCAACCTGGAACCGAAGACCGATTGAAGCTTGTAATACAGCAGCTTAGCGCTGCCGAGTCCAGAAGCACATACGATCATACATCTTTTGGGCGCGTCCTCCATTTTCTTTCTTTCCATCGCGACTCCGATATGAATGGCTAAATACCCAATTTCATTTTCCTCGATGTGTATATGAAGCCGCTGCTTGATGACCTCCGCAGCAATGATACCTGCTTCAAAGGCAAGCGGGTAATTGGCTTTGATTTCATCCAGCATAGGATTACGCAAATTCATTCCGTATTGATAACGGTTGATCACCGGTTTGAGATGAAGGCAAAATGCAATCAGCAATTCTTGATCGTTTTGAATGTTCATTTTCAACTGCTGATCAATTTGGTCCAGTATTTCAATAGTCAGTTCGTAGATATCTTTATCAATGATCTTTTTAATCTCCACTTCATCCATATGGGCACTAACGACGGTCCTTATACCCAACAGGTGAACAGCAATGTACGCAACTTCAACAAGTGGAAAGGAGTACTTCATGTTTTGTTCCAAGGCGGATACGATCTCAGTCGCCACCCTAAACTCTTTTTGCGCTTCGATTTTTTTCATCTCTTGAGGATAATACGAAACATACCTTTCTTCGCGAATACGCTTACATGCTATAGCAATATGAATGACCAGATTGTTCAGGGCAATGTCCGACAGCTGAATATCATTGATCTCAATACGATCCAGAATCACTTCTCTTATGAATCCCATCTCTTCGTTAGAGATCAGAGGAGGGGGGGACATCTGCTGGTCGCCTATCTCATCTATCCTATTAAATATATAGTCGGAAATGCAATAACGCAGCCTGGCCTCATTACCTTTGACTCGAATACCATGATAGGGTCTATTCTCCAGGGAAAGTCCGTAAGTTGCCAATAACTTGCGTAGTTCTTTGAGGTCATTCTGTAAAGTAGATCGACTAACATACAGGATCTCGGCTAAATCATCAAGTTTGACATATGCATTGGTAAGCAACAGCTTTTTCATTAAAAAACGATTTCTGGCTTCAGAAGAATTCGCTAATGGATAGGGTACATTATTTTCATAATCCTTTAATTGCTTCAGCAGATGATGAAATGCTTGTTCGTCCCGAACCTCTAACTTGTAGCCCGTTCCTTTAAGGGGTTTAACTGCTGCTCCATGCTTTGACAACAGCGCACCCAATTCCTTTAAATCCGTTCGTATCGTTCGAGAAGATACCTTCAATGCATTTGCCAAGTGTTCTCCATTGACCATCTGTTCAGCAACCAATATACGAAGAATATCAAAAATACGCACAACGAGCCCCCTTTCTTAGCTGTTCTGATGAACAGTATACAACGGTTAGAGCGTAACCAAAAGAAGGGTTGACAACAGCGTAAATCCTAGATGACCTTGACACACCAGCAGATTCAGAGATATAGTAGACACAATAAGTCTTTGATTGAGGTGTAGTTATGAAATTTACAAAAGCTACAAATTATGCGCTGCACACCATGCTCATGCTCGTTGCTGATTCGTCGGTTAAGCCGGTAGGTGTTCAGCAATTGGCCGAATCCCAAAATGTTTCACCAACTTATCTTTCAAAAATTTTGACGAGGCTTGTGAAGGCTGGAATGATCGAATCCGTTTCTGGAGCCAATGGAGGCTATCGCCTATCCCGTCATAAAGATGATCTTACTTTTTTGGATATTATCCGTGCCATTGAAGGTACGAATTCTTTGTTTGAATGTGATTTTGTCCACGGATCTGAGTGCCTGATTCAAGCTGTAATGAGGGAAGCAGAGGAGAAAATGGAACGACATCTTAAAAATACGAAATTGGTCGATTTGGCGCAAAAGCAAACGCAAGTTTAAAAGTAAGCGACTTTATATAGAAAGAGGGTGGTTGCCAGTTATGTAAAGCGTTTTTTTGGTTTTATTACAGATATAAAGAGTCTTTAATATCTTCGGAAAGGAGTTGGGTGTTATGCTGTACGATTGCGCTATTATTGGTGGGGGGCCCGCCGGATTGAATGCAGCCCTCGTGCTGGGCAGGGCAAGAAGAAATGTGGCTTTGATTGATAATAATCGGCCCAGAAATGCGGTTACGCATGCGTCGCATGGTTTTATTACGAGAGACGGCGTAACGCCAGCCGAGTTCCGCCGTGTAGCTTATGAGGAAGTGCTGCGTTATCCGTCTGTCCATCATCTGCAAACCGAGGTTGTTTCGATTACGAAAAACGAATCCGGATTTGAGGTGCTTGATTCGTCAGGCCTTCGCGTTCAAGCGCGAAAATTGATATTAGCGACGGGCGTAAAGGAGATATTCCCCGAGATCGAAGGTTTTTATCCGTTATACGGGAAAAGTCTGTTTAATTGCCCTTATTGCGACGGCTGGGAGTTGCGGGATCAACCGCTTGTCCTTGTCTCTGAATCGGCGGCTATATATCATACAGCCAAACTACTCCTTAATTGGAGCAAGGATTTGATCGTATGTACGAACGGTCATGCATCCCTGTCGGAAGAACAAAAAGAACGGCTTCAATCCAAGGGAATTGTGGTAATGGAGCAACCTGTTTCAGCGTTCATCGGTCACAATGGGCAGCTGGAGCATGTGCGCTTTACGGATGGCACTCAAGTCCCGAGGGTCGGCGGTTTTGTGTCTCCCCAGTTTGTACAAAGTACACCGTTTGGAGAACGTTTGGGCTGTGAAAGAACGGAGTCGGGCGGGATCAAGACGGATGAAGCGGGGAGAACCTCCATACCCGGTGTATATGCTGCCGGGGATTCATCGTACTTCATGCCTTCTCAGTTGATTTTTGCCGCGGCCGACGGCAGTCGAACCGCTGCGAGCGTAAATATGGATTTGACAGAGGAAGATTTCAGCGAATGACGAGAAATTGGAATATTCTATATGGAATCTGATGATAGAAAAGGCCGCCAACATGGCGGCTTTATTCTAAAATCATTGAGAGAGCAAGCAATAATAAACCAATGATCATAGGTCATTTCAAGGCTAAACAAGATCTTCTTTCAATAACCTCTGTATTCACAAGAACCTGAGTATGATGCCTCTGATGATTGTTATGCCTCTCCATAAGCAAATTTACAGCAGTTCGGGCCAAAATATCCTTTTTCACATGAATGGTTGTGAGTTCCGGGCTAATGACCTTGGCCTCATGAATATTATCAAATCCCATGACGGAAATTTGTTCAGGCACTCGAATGTTCATTTCCTGAAACGTTTTAATTGCACTGATCGCCATATAATCATTTTCGCAAAATAGGGCCGAAGGTAGCTCATTCAATTCATGAATAGCTGTTTTAAATGCGTCCTGTGACATCACAAGCATGGGATGCATATCAAATATAAGCCCATTTTCTATGGAAAGATTGTGCTCCTCTAAAGCCGCCATAAACCCTTCCTTTCGTTTTTTAAAGTTAAGAATTCTGGTACTGGATTGTACGTATCCTATCTTTCTGTGTCCTGACTGAATTAAATATTGGCCTGCCTGATACCCACCAAGATAGTTGTTAATAGATACGAAACTGGCGTCGACGTGTTCAAAGTAGGTATCTAAAATCACGATATTGGAATGAATGGATTGTATAGAATGAATAATCTCGGAAGTTAAATTGGTGCCAAGCAGAAGTATGCCTGAAGAAGGCTGATCTTTTTCCAAAGCAGATAATTCTTCTTCGAGGCTATGGCTATCAAAAGACGAAAAAATCAAGGTGTTTCCATGTACTCTCACCTGATTGGTAATATGATGAATTAATTCATTGAAAAATGGAAGTGAATCATAATGCTCTGTTACAATGTCTGTATTTTTACAGGCCACAAAGCGTATCACATGATGATTTTTAATGACTTCCTTGCTTGTCTTCATGGTGCGTGGTTTATATCCATGCTCTTGGGCTATTTTTAGAATTTGCTCCTTGGTTTCTTCACTGACTCCGGGTTTGTTATTAAAAGCAAGAGAGACAGCAGATTTCGAAACACCTGCAAGCCTTGCAATATCATCAATTTTCAATGTGGAACCCCCTATTGAACTAAACTACATAAATTATATCATTACTCTACAAGAAAGTTTAGATTATAAACTAAACTAAACTAAATAAATGAAAAGAAAAAAATGTTGACCTTTTATTATTTATAGTGTTAATATGCAAGTGTAAAGCGCTTTAATTTAGTTTATTTGCGAAAAAACATATAAATTTAGTTATTTATTTTAGTTATTTGTTTAGGAAGATTTGTGAATGTAGCAAGAAAGGAAAGGTGATTCATTTGAGTTTAAACATTGCTGAAAATCAAAGAAGTTTTACAAAAGAGGACAAACCTTTTTTTTATTTGGCAGATACGGTTTGGAGTGTATTTACCAACGCGACGATAGAGGAGTGGAGCGATTATCTTGACTATCGGAAGATGCAAGGTTTCAATGTGTTGCAAATCAACATGCTCCGACAATGGGACGCAAGTGAATCGGATCTGAATCTACAGCCGTTTGCATTACTGGAAAATGGGGATTTCGACTACCATACATTAAACGAAGCTTATTTTGACCGGGCAGAAATCATGTTGAAAATGGCTGTAGAGCGTGGATTTGTTCCGGCACTGGTTCTGTTGTGGTGTAACTATGTACCGGATACATGGGCCGAAATGTTCCAAAAGGGTAACAAAATGCCATTTGAATGCGTTGAACCCTATGTAACGTACGTCGTAAACCGTTTTTCTCCATTTGATCCTATTTTTCTGGTTAGCGGGGATAGTGATTTTCCGACTGAACGCGCCAATTCCTATTATTTAAAAGCACTGGACATTGTACAACAATTAAGCCCTGCAAGCTTAACTACGCTGCATATTCAAGGGAGATTGAGAGAAATTCCTCCAGCCTTTGAGAAACACAAGGGTCTTGGATTCTATATGTATCAATCAGGACATAATTCCGAGTTTCAGCATGTGGGCCATGAGATTGCTCAACATTTCTACCATAAGCCGGATATACGGCCTGTCATTAATGGAGAGCCATGTTATGAACAAATTAGTTATAGCCGCAATGTGTATGGCAGATACACAGCACTGGATGCCAGAAAAGCAGCATGGCAAAGCCTCCTTGCAGGCGGGGGTGCGGGCATTACCTACGGAGCACATGGCATTTGGAGCTGGCACAAAAAAGGAAAGAAATTCGGCATTGTAGAAGGGGAAGGATTCGATAGTCCCTATGATTGGAGAACAGCATTGCGATTTGAGGGCGCATGGGATTATTCCTTTATTAAATATTTGTTTGAAATGTATAACCTTATCGGCATAAAGCCGCTAGATATTGTTTTAAACAAGACAGAGGAAATTAGAGCTGCGGGGAACGAGAATACCCTTATCTTGTATGTCCCGGTTAACACGAAGGTGCGACTAAGTATCAACGTGCAGGATTACAAGTTTACAACGATTGATTTAGCCGGGAAGCGGTTTGCCCAAACTGACGTGTCCGTCCAAAAGGATCAATCGGTGCTAGACATGCACAGCTTTGAAAGTGATGTTGTCATCATCGGAACGAAATAAAAACAGAGAAGAATGTGGATGGAGTGAAGCAACATGTGGAAAATCGGCGTTATTGGAACGGGATATTGGTCGGAAAAACATATAAAAGCATGGCAGTTTATCTCGGATGCAGAAATCAAAGGATTTTGTGATCGAAATTAAGATTTACTTTTTCAAAAAGCAGCTCAATTCCATATACCTACTGAATTGGGAGAAGTGCCGTAATTGTCGCAGTTATAGCACATCCAGCTACTACGGATAGAAAAATAGAAAGCGCATCCAAGAAGGAGTGAACATGATGGATCATAAAAAAACAGCCAAAGAAGTATTAAGTGCCGTGGGCGGAAATGAAAATGTGAACAGTGTCATTCACTGTGTCACTCGATTGAGATTTAAACTGAAGGATAATCTATTGCCAGATAAAGAAAAGATCAAGCAGATTGACGGTGTCATTACCGTTGTGGAAAGTGGTGGCCAATTTCAGGTGGTCATCGGAAATGAGGTTCCCAAAGTATACGAAGCTCTTTTGGATACAATGGGAGTAAAGCATGGAGATCAAATGGTTGAAGACGATCAAAAAAATGAAAAAGCGAGCCTATTTAGCCGCTTTGTCGATGTAATTTCAGGTGTGTTTATGCCCGTTGTGGGTGTGCTCGCTGCTGTGGGGATTCTAAAAGGACTATTGGCTTTATGCACATCCCTGGGCTGGATGACTGATCAGATGGGCACGTATAAAATTTTATATGCGACAGCAGATGCTATGTTTTATTTCTTTCCGGTTATTCTAGGGTTTTCAGCCGGTAAAAAATTTGGAGGAAACCCGTATCTGTCTGCCGTTTTGGGAGCAGCGATGGTGTACCCGACCATTACTTCCGCCTTTACGGATAAAACGGCGCTGTCCTTTTTGACCATACCTGTCGTTCTGATTAATTATACTTCTTCTGTTATACCGATCATTATTGGAGCGTTCTTGGCAGCAAAGGTGGAAAAAATGATAAGTAAGTTTGCACCTGGCTCCATTAAAATGTTCATGGTGCCTTTTCTGACCTTGGTCATCATATCACCGCTTGTTTTTCTGGTTGTCGGACCGATAGCAACTATAATCAGCGATGGGTTAGCCAAAGGCTCCATGTGGATTTACCAGTTAAGTCCGGCTGTAGCTGGCCTCGTTCTGGCCGGGTTCTGGCAGGGCATCATTATCTTCGGTCTGCATTGGGCGTTCATTCCAATTCTCCTGAATAATGTAGTTACGAACGGGTTTGATCCGATTAACGGTATGCTTTTCTGTACGACTTTTGCGCAAACAGGTGCGGCATTTGCCATCGCTTTGAAATCACGGGACCCTAAATTAAAACCTATCGCCACTTCTGCCACAATTGCGGGTTTGATGGGGGTTACTGAACCAGCTATTTACGGGGTTACTTTACCCGCTAAAAAACCGTTTATTTTAGCCTCGATCGCTGGAGGTATAGGAGGAGCTGCTGCAGGCTTACTCGGCTCAACGGCATATGGATTTGCTTCAGGCGGCATTTTTGGTATACCTCTATTCATTAATCCAAAAGGCATGGATGCAGGTTTCATCGGCTTTATTATATCTTTGGTTGTAGCTTTTGTAGTCGCATTTATTTTGACCTATCTTTTCGGTTATAAAAATGCAAAACCTGCGTCTGAGATTAAAATTGCAGATGAAAACAAAGAAGAAGAAAAAGCGGTATTCAGTCCTCTACACGGTGAATTGATTCCTTTAACTGCAGTAAAAGATGAAGCTTTTTCCAGCGGTGCGATAGGCCAGGGGGCCGCAATTATTCCGAAAGAAGGAGTAGCCTATGCGCCATTTAACGGAACTGTTGTTACCGTTTTCAAAACCAAGCATGCCATCGGGCTTATTTCTGAGGATGGAGTTGAACTGCTCATTCACATTGGAATTAATACGGTCAGCTTGAAAGGAAAACATTTCACTTCCTTTGTATCTGAAGGGGATACGATTCAAAAAGGGGACAAGCTGGTTGAATTTGATCCCAAGGCTATAGAGGATGAAGGATATGATATTACCACATCCGTCATTGTAACCAATACAGCCGTGTACACGGATATTTTAGTTGAAGATCCCAAGGATATTCATGCAGGAGACCGCTTACTAAAGATTAGATAGATTCCAATATTCCATAATAAAAAAGCAAGTTAAAGCTGACGATGACCCGTATATAACAAGGGTTGTCGTCAGCTGTTTTTTAGTTACCTCACACCCAGCGTGTTCATCATCTGCCGGAAGGAGCGCACATATTTGTCTGGTGCCAACAGGTTAACGATTCGCTCCAGCCCTTTTCTGCGGATAGATTCGCGTTGAGGTACGTTGTTCATCAGGTCTAGTCCTTGCAGTATCGCCTGCAAGATGTCCCCCTGCTGATAAAATTTACCGGTTTCGTTGTGGTCAATGAATGCTCGTACTCCGTCTGAATCAGAGCTTAATACCGGGCAACGACAGGCCATCGCCTCAGCAACCGCATAGCCGAAGCCCTCTACCAGCGAGGTCGATAGCAGGTAGCCGCCTGAGTCGCCAATCATGGAGTAGTACAGGGGCATTTGGGCATGAGGTACGCTTTTAAAACGCTCGATAATGGAGGACATGCCAAGCTGAGCAAGCATGTTCTCGAATTGTATTTTATCCTCCGGCTGAGACAAGGTGTCATCATAAAACATCCAGATTCGAAGATCCGCACGGTTTTGCAGCATCCAGTAAGAAATGTCGACAAAATGCCTCCAGTTCTTGTTGGGCTCCAACCGCCCAACCCAGCCAATAATCGGATTGATCGGAGGAGTGTTAGGTACATAATTAAATACGCTGGTATCCAGTACGTTTGGAAATACATAACGATTAAGCCATGGACACATGTCGGTAAATAGCTGCACCAGATGAGTTGTATTGGGCAAGAGCACCGCGTTGGCATGTCTCTGAAGATACGGAACTGCATCCGCGACCACCCAAGCAGCCTCTTCGTGAGAACCAAAGCCCTGCGATTCATAGATTAATACCCCCTGATAGCCCAACATTCGCAGTCTGGGGAGCATAGGATAATCCGATGAGACGATAATTGCATCATAGCGGTTAGTAATTACCAGCATTCGAATTTCTTCTTCAGAGGAAGTCATGAATACAGGAATATCGCCGTTCAGGTTTTGCATCCCTGTACCTTGCTGATAATAGAGAAGATGACATTCAATCCCGTCCTGCATGAGCACTTTACAGCGTTGGCGGTTCAAGGTTTCTACGCCGCCGCTCGGTATATAAAAAGTAAATAGAACTTTGATCTCAATAACCTCCTTTGCCAATCACAAGCTCCTATACCAAGTTATTCAACCTACAGGACGGGGTGTGGGTTTCTATGGAAGCCTAGATTGAATTAGCGCATAATTATGGCTAAGGCGAGAATCGTCCGGGGAGCGCTCTGTTGCTTCTCTCGCAAATTCACAAGCTTTGTGTAAAAGGCCTAACTCGTAGCAAGCGAGGGCACCAAGATCATACAGTGTGGCGTCCCAGCAAAAATCCTCTTGCATGTACGTATCCGGTCGTGTTGAAATACGTAACGCTTCTTCAACCATATGATAGACAGCGGACCAGTTCCGTGTATGATAGGCCAGCTGAGCCATTTCCGTGTAAGGTTCACGTAAATACGGTGCTTCCGCAATAGCCCGGTATAACCAACGTGTTGCCTCCTGCCATTGTTCACTTGCTTTATAGGCTCTAGAAATAAAGCGCATCGAAGCGCTGCGTTCATCTGCCCAGCGTGCCTGCGGCATGGCAAGATGTTGTTGCAGTGTAGCAATGCACTCGTCCCAACGGCCATGATACATATATTCCCGCCCCAAGTAATGCATGTTGCGGTCTTCCTCAGGAAACTCGCGCACAGACTGCTCCAGCAGTGGAAGGTATTGGCTGCGGGACTTGTGCGGATCGGGATCATGATACAAGCGTAGCTGGTCGGATCGGATGCTGCGTTCTTCACCCTTCCCGATATATTCAAGCACCTCGTGAACCGGGCGTACCCAGCGGTAACCGTGACGAGTGTGTATTTTTTCTTTCCAGAACCATGTATAAACGGTATCTTGCCCAGGCTGTCCATGTGTAAAGGCATATAGCATCCGGGTAGTTCCTTCCCTCCAGTTGCGTTCCAGCCGCGACCGCCAACCTTCCTCCCAGACTTCGTCCAGATCCGTACAGACACAAATATCTATATCGTCAGGGACCAGCCGTAGGGACTCATTGCGAGCCTTGTCAAAACGCCAAGGAGTTACCTGGATACGATGCACCTCTGCACCCGCTTCGCGTAGCAGAGAAACGGTATCGTCTGTAGAGCCGGTGTCCGCTACAATGACAACATCGGCTTCACGCATGGTGTGCATCCATCGTTTGGCGAATCGGGCTTCATTTTTGCTAATGGCATAGACAGCTATCTTGTACCGATTCGATTGTTGCATTCCGCTTGCTCCTCCTTTGACTTACTTAAAGATTGAGGGTTGAGTATGGGGGACATCTCTATTGGGGAGGATTCAGGATTGAGCTGAAAAATTGTCGATTATGCAGGACATGCGGGTCGTTGGGAATATACGTGGCAGCTTGCTCGTTGTGCCAATTCGCACGTGTGTAATCCTTCAGCCGAAAATGGCAAATGCATAGCTGGATATGAGGAAACCACGTTTGGTACGCGTCCTGTACTGGGCCCATCGTGTCGGGAGGATTGAGAGTGGTAGCCATGTCGTACCAATAAATAGCTTTGGTAATCTCATTTTTATGCAAAAAATAATGACCTATCCGACAGCATAGATCTGCCCTGGGTGTATCGAAGGTCAAACTATGGAGAGCCGCGGTAATACTTTGCTCCAGCTTGCCCAGTTGTTGCAGGCAGTCGGCCATTTTGCTACATGCACTAATCGCATCCTCTACCCAGCATTGTCCGGTATCCAGAAAATTCCGGTAAGCCTGCACGGCCTGCTCATATCTTTCATTATCTCTTAACTCGTTAGCGTAATAGTAGAGGTCACGAGGAGAGAAGGCATGACCTTGGGCGAGCAACTTCTCATAAATTCGCAGGTTTCGCCCTGGAGAGGCCGTGTGTGTTCTAGTGTGAGTTATGGCGATATCGGCATGTTGAATATTCCCGTCAACGGCGAGGTACTCATGCACGGCTCCATGCCAACGGAACCCGGCTGACCTTCTGATCAAGCGGTTTCGGCGAAAATGTAGGGTGACATTGCCGTGATCATCAAAGGCATAATGATAATTCATAGACACAGAATCGACGGTTGGTACAGCTGAGGAATCAAGGGTTTGCTTTAGCTCAAGCAGCTTAACGGCATCCTGCTCCTTCAAAATATCATCGGCATCAAGCCAGAGAATGTACTCCTGCGTAGCTTGCTCAAACGAATAGTTACGTGCAAGGGCAAAATGATCTACCCATTCAAATGGAAAAATTCGATCTGTAAAGTTGCGACATATGTCAATGGTCCGATCCTGTGAACCTGTGTCCACGATATTGATCTCATCCACAATAGGATGGACCGATTCCAGGCAACGGCCAATGGTATGTTGATCATTTTTGACGATCATGCACAGGCTGATACTGATCAATTGAGCATCACTCCTTTGGAAACCATCTAAGGATTCAGGTCAAACATAAAGTTGGATTTTTAAAAGAGGCCTGAGTTATAGAAGCCCTGCCGCAACTGCGGCAGGGCATGGATGACAAAGCCTTAACATGCTGTACGGCTTTGTCGATAAGGTATGGTACATCGCTTAAAAATGATGTGACAGAAAAAGGAGGTTAGAGTCCGGTAGGCCCCGTAGGTCCAGTCGGCCCTGTAGGTCCGGTAGGTCCAATCGGTCCTTCTGGGCCTGTGTCTCCTGTTGGTCCAATCGGTCCAGTCGGCCCTGTAGGTCCGACAGGTCCAGTAACACCAGTGTCGCCCGTGGCGCCAGTAGGTCCGACAGGTCCGGTAGCACCAGTGTCGCCCGTGGCGCCAGTAGGTCCGATAGGTCCAGTAACACCAGTGTCGCCCGTGGCGCCAGTAGGTCCGACAGGTCCAGTAACACCAGTGTCGCCCGTGGCGCCAGTAGGTCCGACAGGTCCGGTAGCACCTGTGTCGCCAGTGGCGCCAGTAGGTCCGATAGGTCCAGTAACACCAGTGTCGCCTGTAGCGCCAGTAGGCCCGATAGATCCGGTAACGCCAATGTCGCCCGTGGCACCAGTAGGTCCAGCAGGTCCGGTAGCACCTGTATCACCCGTGGCTCCTGTAGGTCCGACAGGGCCAGTAGCACCAGTGTCGCCTGTGGCGCCAGTAGGCCCGACAGGTCCAGTAGCGCCTGTGTCGCCAATAGGCCCGATCGGTCCGATTGGTCCAGCAGGTCCGGTAACACCAGTGTCCCCCGTGGCGCCAGTAGGTCCGACAGGTCCGGTAGCACCTGTGTCGCCCGTGGCTCCCGTAGGCCCAACAGGTCCAGTAAATCCAAGGCCAAATGGTCCGGTAGGTCCAGTCGGCCCCGCAGGTCCGGTATCGCCCGTAGGCCCAATAGGTCCAGTAACACCAGTGTCACCCGTGGCACCAGTAGGTCCGACAGGTCCAGTAACACCAGTGTCACCCGTGGCGCCCGTAGGCCCGACAGGTCCAGTAACACCAGTGTCACCTGTGGCGCCAGTAGGTCCGACAGGTCCAGTAACACCAGTGTCACCCGTGGCACCAGTAGGTCCGACAGGTCCGGTAACACCAGTGTCGCCCGTGGCACCAGTAGGTCCGACAGGTCCAGTAACACCAGTGTCACCCGTGGCACCAGTAGGTCCGACAGGTCCAGTAACACCAGTGTCGCCCGTAGCGCCCGTAGGCCCGACAGGTCCGGCTGGTCCTACAGCTCCAGCTGCACTTGCTTTAACAAGAGCAATAGAATCAATGGCTACATCAGCAGTGTTAGCCAAGGCATTTTTACTAATAACCAAAAAGGCATAGGCTGCGTTGGCTGGAACAGGAGCTGTTACTTCATATAGGCTTTGCCATGTTCCGTTCACAGCGTCTGGCAATGTGCCTGAGCTCAAATAGGTAGTTAGCCCCGTGCCAAGGAAGCTAAAGGCTGCGTCATAGTAATACAGAAATATGTTAACTTGAGGACTGGACAGGCTTCCTATTTTTGCAGCTGAAAGACTTAACGTATAGCTTTCGCCTGGTACAGCAAAAACGACCTGGGAAAGAGATGCATCTACTGCGCCTCCTGCCAGGATCGCACTATAAAAGTTTGTCTTTTTTACAGATAAGTTAGTGACAGTCACATTGACAGAGCTCCAAAAAAGGGTTGATCCGATCTCGAAGTCGCCGTTAGAAACTAGATTGGTAAACAATACACTCATCGCTTTTATACACTCCCTTCACACGTTGTAATGATAGTAGATGCGAATCCATATCCTAGCGAACCGTACAAGTTTCCGAGGGCAGATGTGTATTTTTGTGTTCACATTTCAGACACATTATTTTAAGCTTCTATTTAAGTGACGTTAAGCTGGAGTTATATGTGGGGGATTATCATTAGAATTTAAAAGTGTAGCATAAGGTGCGGGGAGACCGCTCCGCGAAGGCTTTGAGCTTCCGATCGCTGTTGCTGTAGGATTCTTCTTTGATTAGATAAGACATATAAAGGTAAGAATCCTACAGCAAAGGCGAATGCTGGCGCTTCTCCAGCTTCAAATCCTCCGCTTCGCTGCTACCCGCTACTCATGCAACATTTTAGGTGGGAGGGAAGTAGGGGAGCAGCAGGGAGAAGATTACGATAAAAGAAAGGGTGGAACATGTGCTCAAAGTGCAGCAGGTGAGCAAGTGGTATGAGGGCAACCGGGGGGTACATAAGCTGGATTTTGAAATGCAGCGCGGTGAAATTGTTGGTTTCCTGGGGCCGAATGGTGCGGGTAAAACGACGACGATGCGCATGATTACAGGGTATCTTCAACCCAACGAGGGAGTGATTACAATTGACGGTATCCCGATTCAGGATAAGGGCAGACAGGCCCGTTCCAAAATCGGTTATCTGCCGGAGACTCCCCCTTTGTATGAGGATATGTCCGTAAGATCCTATTTAAAGTTTGTAGCTAGTATTCGGGACGTGCCTGCGAGAGAGCAGAAGCTGCGTATTTCGGAGATGATTTCCAGGCTAGGACTGAATGGGCGGGAAAAACAATTAGTCCGCAGTTTGTCCAAAGGGTATAAACAGCGCTTGGGACTGGCAGGTGCGATTATTCATAACCCGGATTTATTGGTATTGGATGAACCAACCTCAGGTTTGGACCCCAATCAGATTTTGGAGATTCGTCAGCTCATTCAGGAGATTGGCGAAAATCATACGGTATTGCTAAGTACGCATATATTGCCTGAGGTGGATGCTTTGTGCAATCGTGTTCTCATCATCCATGAAGGGAAACTGGTCATGGATGGGCGCCCTGATGCGCTCGGCGGTTCGATGGAAGATGGATTCAAGGTGAAGGTGGAGGTCAGAGGGAAGCGTGAGCAGGTGCTGGATGTCCTGCGTACTTGGGGGAAAGTAGAGGTTGAATCTATGGCGACCACGCTGCCTCCAGCGAACACGGAGCTGACTGCCGCAGAGCCAGATATGACCGGATTGCTACTCACAGGAGACTCAGGTGAGGATTTTCGCGAAGAACTATTTTATGTGCTGTCTGATGCGAGGCTTCCAATTTTGGAGATGAAAAAAGAAAACCTTAGCTTGGAAAATATCTTCCAGCAGTTAACGACCCGCGAGACGGAAGAAGGTCAGGTCAGCGATCCAGCAGTACAAGACCTACATTCCTCGGAGAATGCAGCCCCTACGGCTATCACGGTGGAGCATGGAGATGCTGCGTCCGGCGACGATAAGGCTGAAGAAGATAAGGATACAGGAGGTAATCGGTCATGAGGCGTTTGTTCGCGGTCTGTCAAAAAGAGCTGCAAGCCTATCTGTGGACACCAACGACCTATTTTGCGCTTGCAGTGTACATGCTGCTGACGGGGTTGCTTTTTTATACAAATTTTGTTATGTATCAGCCTAGCATTCTGGACTATCGGCTGGTACTCGGTGACACCTTGTCCATGCTGGTGTTCGTCGTCCCATTGCTCACGATGAGGCTGGTTGCGGAGGAATTCAGGCAAGGTACGGATGAACTGCTGCTTACCTCACCTGTGAGTGTGACGGAAATGATCGTAGGTAAATTTTTGGCGTCGCTGGGCATGTTGCTCATATTAGTGCTGTGCAGTCTAGCGTATCCGGTCGTGATGTCCTTTTATGGGAAGCTGGATTGGACGCTGGTATTAACATCTGTGATCGGTCTGTTCATGCTTGGCGCAGCCATGATGGCGATCGGCTTATTCGCTTCGACGCTTTCACAGCATCAGATGATGTCGGCGGTCGTCAGTTTTATTATTTTACTTGTGTTCTGGATGCTGGATTCGTTTGGTGGACAGACGGGTGCATCTGCGGCGGTACAGCAATGGCTGGAACCTTTTTCACTAACCGCACGGTTTGACAGTTTCACCAAAGGATTGCTGAATGGAGCCGATGTGATGTACTACGTGACGGTGGCGGTGCTCTTTTTGCTATTCAGTATCCAAGTGGTTGAACGGAAACGGTGGAGGTAATGAATATGAAAAAATGGCTGGGTCATACCAATAGTGTGGTACTATCGATTGCTGCTGTAGGGATTTTTATTTTATTGACGTTATTTCTGCGGTCGTTAGGTGGCTTTCAACTGGATCTGACGGCAGGCAAGCAGTATACGCTGTCTGACCAAACGTTGACGACCATCCAGGGTGTAAAGGAAGACGTACGGCTCATTGCTTTTACCGTATCCACTTCACAAAATCAGAAGCTGAACCGGGATGTTACGGATATGCTGAATGAATACGCCAAGCGTAACAACAAGCTCAAGGTCGAGCAATACGATCTGAATCAGGAACCGATACTGGCCAAGCAATATGGTGTTACTGCAGCGTCTATTGTGTTGGTGCAAGGGGAGAAGAAGCGGGTTATAGATATTGGGAGTCTATTTACGCAAGCTCAGGGGAGTGGCGAAGGGGCATACCAATTTACCGGGGAAGAAAAGCTGACTAGTGGACTGTTGGGATTATCATCTACCCGTCAAGGGAAAGTAGCCTTTCTAACTGGACATGAGGAAATCCCATTGTCCCAAATGACTGAATTAAGTAGCTCACTGTCACAAGATAATGTGAAAACAGAGGAAGTTCAGCTCAATCAGGCGGGGAGCGTGCCCAAAGATGCGTCTGTATTGGCTATTGTCGGACCAGAACGTGATATCAGTGCAACGGAACTGAAGAGTATTCGTACGTATCTGAATGATGGCGGAAAGCTTTTTATGGCACTAGGCTTTCACCCGAACATGGGGTCCGATTGGAAAAACCTTGATGCATTAGCGGCTGATTATGGAGTGAAGGACACTCATGCCATCGTGGTGGATCAGGAACAGACGAATACACTTGGACCTCTATGGACGGTTCCTACCTTCGGCAGTCATGCGATCACCGACAAGTTGGCGGCTTCCAATCTGTACCCGGTTCTTTCACTGTCTATTGCTTTGCAGGCAGGAGAGCAGAAGGATTGGAAGACGACGCTTTTGATGAAATCTTCTGCAGCCAGCTATGGCGAAACGAATATCCAAGGGCTGCTGAACAACGAAACGCAGAAGGATGACAAGGACCCGCAGGGGCCGCTGAATCTCGGTTATGCGGTAGAAGGGAAAGACGGCAAGCCCAAAGCCGTTATTCTCGGAACGTCTGCCCTTTTAAGCGACACTGAGATCAACACAGGAGGCAATCGAGACTTTGTGCTGAACAGTCTGAATTATGTGCAGGAACATTCTGATGGGCTTACCATTCGTCCTCGTCAGGAGCAGGATTATAAGGTAGCTTACTTGACTCCTGCACAAGCAAAAACGATATTGACCATATCTGTCATCGGATTGCCGTTGCTATTCGCGGTCATCGGAATCTTATTATGGTGGAGGCGAAGAAGAGCATGAGAAAATGGATACCCACAGTGCTACTGTTAGTTGTATTGGGAGCGGGTATAATCTATGCAAAGAGCCAAAACTTCTTTCGTGAACAAGCGCCGGCGGCTCGCCAGCTGGTTCAGCTTACGCAAGAGAATATTACGTCTTTCGCGATCACAGGAAAGGACGGCAAGTCGGTGGAACTTGAACAACATGATGGTCAATGGAGTATGAGCAAGCCACGGACTTACCCGCTAAACCAATATACAATAGACAATTGGCTAGCAGCGATTCAAAATGTAAAGTTGGGTGAAGTGGTGGAATCTTCCCCTACAGACGTAGCCAAATATGGGATCAGCGCTACCCATGATCAGATTGAGATTAAGACCAAGAAGGGCGACGTTCGTACCTTTGCCTTCGGTGAAACGTTGCCTTCCGGAGATGCTGTTTATGTATTATCAGACAAAAAAGAGATAGCTTCTGTACCTATAGATACACTTTCAGGGTTGTTGCTGGGTGCTGATGATTTTATAGATACAACGCCGTTCGATTGGGACGATACCAAGCTGAGCGGAATAGAGTGGGAAGGCCAAAATTCTTCATGGATGCTCAAATCCTCCGGTAACAGCGGAACCGGAGACAGTGCTTCCACATCTTGGACGCTGAACGGAAAGTCAGTAGCCAATGACACGGCGACTTCCCTCTCGCAGCAAATCAAAAACCTGGCTAGCAGTCAGGCCTTGCGCAAAGCCTCCGAGCTGAGCAAGCCTGTTCACCGCTTTACGCTGAGTATATCGCTGGGTAAGGATGATTCCCAGCTGGTCTATCAGGGCTGGACGCTTAACGATGATCCAGATACCGTATGGGTTGTGCCGCCACAAAGTAACTGGGCTTATGGTCTGTCAGTATCTGACGTGAACCGTACTGAACAGAATGGCCACGACCAAGCTCAGACTGGAAAATAATCATTAGAAATTAAATTAGCGCACAAAGAGGCTCCAACGGCGGATGATCGTCGTCTGGAGCTTCTTTGTGTTCGTTATTCGTCAGGTTTGCTGCTTTTGGAAGAAGAGCTGTTATTGTCGTTTAAATCTTGGATAACCTGAATCAGCTCATGAAGTGAGAGATCCAGCTTATCCAGCTTTTCTTCCATCGTGTGCAGGATGTGCCGCAACAAAATAAAACAAAGTCCAGCCGGAAAGCCTACGTTGGTAACCAGAGAAAGAGCATCATCCATTTGCAATGTATTCCCTCCTTTTTAGCCATATATAAAGGAAGGTAAATTAAAAGAACCATATACAACTGCATGTAAAAATAGTATAATAAATAAGAACAAATGTTCTGTTTTGGTTGTGAAATAGGTTTGCAAATTACCCTATAGTATGAGGATTTAGAAAAAGTCAAATCCAAAGAGAAAGGGTGATTTACAATGGATAAGTCTCAGCTAACATTGGTGGAACAATATCGAAAGAAGCTGTACCGCATTGCCTGGAGAATCCAGTATCGTGCTCGGGTACAAACCAATCATGAATTTGTAATGGAAAAGAACGAAGCCGTCAGCGCCCCATCTTTTACAGAATCTTCAAACTCTAATATGTACACACTACAGCTTATCAACTCTCTATCTTCTGAGATCGGAAAAATGATCATCTTTGACCTTTACATACTAGACAAAACCGAAGCACAGATTGCAAAAGAGTTAAAGCTATCCCAACAGGCGGTGAATAAATGGAAAAAGAAAATGCTCAAAGAGTTATTTCGGATGCTGAGTTCGTCCAATTGCTAAAATTAGTACGAAGTGGAGATCAGGAGGCCATGTGTAGGATACTTCAATTGTTCGAGGAAGACATTCAAAAGACCAGTCGGTATATTCGTATGTCCCGTGAAGATGCTGTCCAAAGCATTGTGACTGATTTTATAGAAGAACTGCAACAAGAGTTAAAGACAGTAAAAAGTGGACAATGGATATAGCCTTGGCTATCCTTATCCGTAGATTTACTTATTTAACGGAGGGCTTATAAGTTTATGAGTGATAACAGGGCTTCTTTTGAAAAAAGTATGAAGATGTACCCAGTCAACAGTATTCGTTCCAATGTCATCATTCTTGTTTCATTACTGTTAGATCTGTTTCTAGTTATCCCCTTAGTGGGAAATCCATACATTGCAGTTTACGTTTATGTACTGTTGCCACCGATTGTTATGATAAACATTTGGGCCCTTGTACTGGTCATCATGCCACGCAAATTGCAGTTGAATTACATTTTATTCCGTGGTGTATTTGGTTTGGTTTGTTCTATTGGCTTCATGATCATGACACAAAAGTTTGCTTATGGCATGTTGGATCTGGATACTCCATGGTATTTTGTAGGTTCTTTTGCCCTTTATGGAGTGGCCTTGTATTACTTTATAAAATATAATTTAACGAAATTCAAAGATCCTTCAAATCATAAGAAGAAACCAAAGTTTAAGGAAAAAAACAAAAGAGCGCCTGTAGTAACTATCACCACATTTACTGGGGCTGGTTATCTGATAGCTAATGTTTCCCTCGGATTCGCTACACAACAATTAGTTGCCACAGTATTGATAAGTGTATACTCGATGCTGGCATGTGTTCTTTTTCATTTTATTATGGATATACACCACTACTATTGGCTTCATAAGCTGAGGAATCAGACAACGGATTGAACACAACGAATGCCTTACAAAGTATTATTTCTATCAAGATGTTTTGTAATGAAAAAAAGCCTGCAAACGCCCCAACTATAATGGGGGTTTGCAGGCTTTTTAGGTTGTAGATTTATTTAGTCAACATACTTGTTGCCGTCAGCATCAATATAAATGGATTGAACAGCTGTGCGGCGGTACGGATATCCAGCCTCTGTGGTGCCGCTAATTTCATAGGTTACAGAATAGATGCCGGGCTTGTCCGCTTTGGATAGCTCAATTTGTCCGGTAGGGTTAACGTTTTTTTGCTGTACCGTCAAACCTTTGGATGTAGAAGTGACTCCTTGCTGCGGATCACCATAATATTGAACTTGGTAGGTGACTTGTGTAACACTGTTCGGGGAATCCTGTGGTTTCAAATTTAGCTTCGGGCCCACTGCATTTAAATTGTATTTCAGCTCAGGAACTTGAACAGCCTGGTAACGTGCAATCAGGAGATACGCTCCATTATCAGGAACCGTGACGTTCAGTTTATAGGTGCCCGGTTTTGGATTTTGAATGACGGCGTTATGATGCCAGGCACCAGCAAAAATATCGTCATCATAGCCTGCTTTCAGATTAATAATTTCACTAGTACCGTCAGGCTTGGTTAGTTCCAGTTTACTCACACGTTTATCGCTGATCCAGTCCAGATCAATGGATTTTACACCATTTTCAACAGTGAGGGTTTGTGAGGCTTTTCCATTATAATCGCCGCCTCGGATAAAATATGAATTATCGATCTCGCTATAGGTGGATTGTGAAGCAGAAGCAGTCAGGGAAGATGCTGAAAGTGCCTCAGTTTCCTGATTCAATGCTGGAGTGTTCGCTTGGAGGTAGGGTTGGATCAGGGAGAAGACGTAAGAACCAGTGCGAACCTTGGCATGATCCCAAGATCCGACTTTAACTACACGTCCGCCGGGAAGCTTAGCGTTGTCGACTGTGACCACTCCATCATTCTTACCAAAGGAGGAGAGGTAAAGTCCGCCCAGTATGTAGGAAGCAGTGCCGCCAGACCAGTTATCACCAGCAAACGTGAAGAATGGAACTGTAGTCGCATTACTAAGTGAATCGGTCTTGGTTCGGAAATACTTCATATAAGATGTTTGTAAAGTGGAGGTACCGGGATTTTGTGACCCGACGATATCTGCCAGCCATCCGGCCCAGCTACTGTAGGCGAGATCTGCAAGTTGTGAACCATGATGAGGACTGCTGAGGGTGATGACACGTTGTACATAAGGAGCGGCTCCGTTATATACGAGAGCGGTTTGAGTATCCACTCCACCTTTGCTGTGGGCGATGACGATAAGCTTTTTTCCAAAGTGATTGCTGATGACCTTAATTTTGTCGGCCAGAAGCTTACCATTGTCCCACATATCTTGGGATGTGCCAGTTGTATCGTACAGATTAATGGTGGCTGTCTGGTATCCGGCGTCACGTGCGCGCTGAAGCATATCGTTATCATTCTTGGTCCAGACTTCAGCGCTACTGTTCAAACCATGTACGAACAATAGTGCGGGCTTGGCTGGATCAACGCGATTAGGTGGTGGACCTTCTGCCCAGCTTCCGGCGGGATCTTTTGGGGGTTGGGGTGTAGTGGAGCCTGCAAAAGCGCCAACGGGAACAAGAGTAACTGATAACAAAAAAATGAGCATCAAAACGGTGATCTTTTTCAAACTGAAAATCCTCCTTTGTAAAATAAAGTATTTTTCAAGCTTATTATACATGCCATCTTGTGGTAAATCATCAATTGTATTTCATATTTACATTAAAATTTTATTTTTTTAGTCATTTTTTAGTCAGGATATCCCTATGATTCATAGCGCATGATAATCTCGTCACACATTTTATAATGTATGGAGGATGAGTTCATGCCAGGAACTAAGAAGGTCATCAGTTTTACGATTTCTGCTGCTTTACTCGCCAGTATGGCTGCTTTGACCGGGTGCGGAAATGCCGATCATAACGTTCGTACGAACAGTACACGCTATAACGCGCAAAGCACACATCATATGGATGGTGTGAACCGTTATGGTATGGATGGTGTCAATCGTTATGGGGTTAAGTCCAATGGTATGGACGGGATGGCATTGAATGAAAATGCCAACCGAACCGGACATCCAGTCCGTAATCTGCAAGTCGATCGCAATTTGTCCAAACGTATATCCGAGATGCCGGATGTAAAGTCTGCGACAGTGCTGGTCGGTGAACGACATGCCTATGTAGCCGTTTCCTTGAAAGACCAAGCTAACGGAACAGGTGTTGGTGCTCCAAGTGTTGACGGTACTCCAAGTGCAAATAGTATTGGACGTAACGGGAATGTACCGAGTGTGAATGGCGTTAATGGTACTAGAGGAAACCGTACTACGGATACTACAACGCCTGGAATGACAGACAATGGAGTAACCGGGAATGGAACACCTGCGCGTCGTGATGACGGTTTATTCGGTACGATGGGTACAGGCTCGTACGGTATGTTGCGTGGCTTGACGGACAACAATCGCGCAAATACCGGAAACACCACCATCGAGGGAGCAAGAACTGCATATGAACCAAGTGATGCAGTCAAGAGCCGTATCGCTAATAAAGTGAAGCAATTTGCGCCTTCGATTGAACAGGTGTATGTATCCGCTAACCCGGACTTTGTTAAACAAGCCACTGACTTTACACACAGTGTGCAAAATGGTCATCCGATTAGAGGCTTGAGCAATGAAATGGTGGACGTGATTGAACGTGTATTCCCAACTCCGGCGGCTGGTACAAACCGTCCAATGGAAAATACAGCACCCACACGCCCACAAAATCATACGCCCGCGCCAATGAATCATCGCTAATTCAAACCCTATAAGTGTGTGCAATGCCAAAGAAAGAGCTATCCATCTCAGCGAATACGCTGGTGGATAGCTCTTTAGTTTTGGGGAATGATAACTATAACTGAATTATTTACGCAATCCTTTAATCCATACGCCTTGCAGCTTTAAGTCTCCATCCAGTAACAGGATGTCTGCTTGTTTACCTGCTTCAAGCGAACCTGTACGATCAGCAATGTGCAAGGATCGAGCCGGATTCAGGCTGGCCATTTGTGATGCCGCGGGAATACTTATACCCACATGTTGAACCAAGTAGCGGAAGCCTTCAATCATCGTTAGTGTGCTTCCTGCCAAAGTGACGCCATCCTCCAGTCGTGCTACACCGCCCTGCACGATCACCGGCAAATCGCCGAGCGTATAATGACCGTCTTCCAGACCAGTAGCAGACATGGCATCTGTGATGAGAATGAGATTATGATCCTGCTTTAATCTAGCGAGCAGGGAAATGGCGGCGGGATGCACATGAATGCCGTCCGCGATGATTTCTGCTTCAATGCGCGGATCAGCGAGTACGGCTCCGGCGGCTCCCGGCTTGCGATGATGCAGCGGAGTCATAGCATTAAATGCATGCACCGCATGATTCAGCCCCGCCGTCGCTGCCTGTTCAACCTCTTCATACGTAGCATCCGTATGACCGAGAGCCGCGGTAATGCCATGGCTACGCAGCCATGCAATCAGTTCCAGCGCTCCTTCCCGTTCGGGCGCAAGCGTGAGCTGGCGAACAAGGCCTGGATAGCGCTGCTCCCATTCTGCCACCCATGAGAGATTCGGTGGCACGATATGTTCTGGGTTTTGCGCTCCAGGCCAGTTCGGACTGATGAACGGCCCTTCCAGATGTACGCCCTCCAACTGAGCATAGGGCATAGGTAGTGCCATGTATGCGTGAACTTCACTCAATACCCGGTCAATCTGTTCCTTGGGCGCGGTCATGGTGGTAGCCAGCATAGCCGTCGTTCCTTGTGAACCGTGAAAGGAGGTGATCGTATCCAGCACCCTTGGACTGGAGTCCATAAAGTCCTCACCGTTACCGCCGTGAACATGAATATCAATAAAGCCTGGTAGCAGATAGCCTCCTTTCAAACGCACAATGTTTGCGGTTTTCGCTGCGCTTTCTTCCTGATTTGCCAAGACTACCGCTGTCCAATCGGCGGGTAAATGCTCTTCTGAACCAGCGTATACAATGGATTGCCCCTCAATGACGACAACCCCTTTTTCAATGATGTCATTTCCAACGACAACTTGCCCATACAGTAGCTGGGGTACGTTACCACTCATTTCATTTGACTTCAATTGAACCCTCCTCCTGCTTTCTGATCCAGCAAAATAAGTGCATTGGGGTGACATTGCAGCAGAGAAGCCGGACACTCAGTCGTGACAGGTCCAGTTAAAGCCTGCTTTATAATATCAGCCTTATCCGAACCAAAAGCCACCAGTATAATTTGCTTCGCTTTAAGAATCGTGCCTACTCCCATCGTAACTGCTTGCCTGGGTACAGCATCTATATCGCCAAAAAATCGAGCATTCGCCGAGCGCGTACTTTCTTTCAAATCTACAACATGTGTGGCTCCAGTCAAGCGGTGACCAGGTTCGTTAAAGCCGATATGACCATTATGACCAATGCCAAGCAATTGCAGATCCACGGGTCCATGGTCCAAAATGGCCTGCTCGTGCGCTGCACATTCTGCTGCCAGATCCAGTGCATTCCCGTCAGGGACACGTGTATGGGATATCGGAATATCGATATGCTGGAACAAGTGCTCATTCATAAAGCTTCGATAGCTCTGCGGATGTTCTGGGGGAAGACCAACATACTCATCAAGATTCACGGAATAGGCTCGTGCAAAACTGACCTGTCCCTTGCTGTACATATCTGCAAGATGTTGGTAAATGCCAATCGGCGTACTACCGGTGGCCAGGCCAAGCATGGCCTGTGGTTTGGATAGCAGCAAGCTGGCGATCACAGCGGCGGCAGTAGCGTTCAGGTCCTCACGGCTGTTCAAAATGCGTATGTTCATCTTAGTGACCCCCTGGTTGTTTTTTGAGCTTGCTCACTTGTTGATATGAACCTTCCAATCTCGGAATATATTTGTCAAAATCTGCGCTCACCATACCTGTAAACAGAATATCTATGATATGAAGCTGGGCAATGCGGGAGGCCATATCCCCACGTCGCATTCCTTCCTCCAATGAGGAGGAAAATAGCGCAATATCCGCAAGACCTGCCAGCGTATTGTTTCCGAAGGAGGTCAGGGATAATGTCTTAGCCCCCTGTTCCTTTGCACAACGTAGAGCCGCAATGGTCTCCTGGGTTTCTCCTGAATAAGAGACGGCAAAGGCGACATCTCCTGCTCCGAGCGAGGAGGCAGAGGTAATCTGCATATGCGAATCTGCAAAGGCAGTGCTGTTCTTGCCAATACGGATGAGCTTCTGGTAAAAATCCTGTGCCACAATCGACGATGTCGCCATCCCATAGAGATCAATGCGGCTCGTGGCTGACAGCCATGCAATGGCCTGCTCCAGCTTGTCGTAATCCAGCAGTCGGGTCGTGTCCGCAATGGATGCGGTATGGTTCGCCTGAATAGCCTGCACGATTCGGGAAAGTGAATTTCCGGCGACAATATCCTGATAGGATTCTTCACCATTACGGTTGGAGTGGGACAACTCGGCGGCCAGCTTCATTTTGAAATCGGGATAGCCTTTAAAATGTAGTGATTTGCAAAACCGCGTAACGGTCGCCGCACTCACACCACAACGCTCTGACAGCTCCCGAATACCCAAATGCAGCACATCTTCCGGGGATTGCAGGATGGATTCCGCCAGCTTGCGCTCCTGTACGGGAAGCTGCTCCAGTCTATGGGCTAATGTATGAAGAATGGGGGACATGAGCTGTGCTCCTTTGGCTGTAGAATGTTTGTGTGAAAAAAAGTATCGTATACAAGAAGAATATAAGGAAAAACATTTTCATGTGTATTGTAAAATAATTCTGCCGCTCATGCAAGAGATGTGAGGAGAATTTTTATTAGATTTTGCGAAAAAATAGCCGGCGAAAATTGTAGAAGTTATCATACATTAATTTACATATTGCGAGTTTTACTTACAAAACAACCTATTGACTTGTCTCTTCATTGGAGGAGTATAATTGAATAAAGTTCCAGTGAAGGAATTTTTCTAGGAGCTTTCTTTGCAGAGGGCATCGTTGGGTGGAACGAACAGAATCTCATTCACAAGGAGGAGTTTGCTATGCAAAGCCAAGTGATTGAAATGATCAGCGCGGTTAAGGAAGATCCTGAACTGGTCGCTAAGCTGGATGGACATTCGGACATTATTCATGATGCCGGACTGGATTCGTTGCAGTTGGTTCATTTCATGCTGCAAGTGGAGGATGCGTTTGATGTGGAGATTGATTTTGATTCCTTTGAGCTAGAGCATTTGAGCTCGGTAGATGCGTTTTGCAGCTACATTCAGGGGATCAGCGATGCGGAACAAGCGCCGCACCTGGAGGGAATGGAGACGGTCTGACGTACAGCTTGGTACATGTGCCTGAAAATCCATTAAACGAGGTGTTAGCATGCAGCCCAAAAGCAATGTGCTGATTGATGAGAAAGCGTTCAAGCTCATCAAGCGTAACCTGAAAAACGCTTCTGTATCTTACCGTAACGCCACACAGGACCCTACTTTCAAAACGGACATGCCCCAGACGATCGGCATTAAGCTGACCAACCGCTGCAACCTGAGATGTACACACTGTTTTGAATGGAACGAGGAAGGCTACCATCACCAAATGGATAAAGAAGAACAAAACATGGATCTTGCTCCGGACATGCTCCGGCAGATTTTGAGCGAAACCAAGGAAGCCAAGTCCAGACTGTACATGTGGGGCGGCGAACCGATGTTTCACCGGCGTTTTGATGAAATTTTGGACGTGCTGGCGGAAGATCGGCGCGAAATGACCTTTTGTACAAATGGATTACTTATTGATAAATATTTGGACCGGATTTTGGATTTGTCCGAAAATCTGGAGTTATTAATAGCGATTGAAGGTTTTGAAAGAGAACACGATCTAATTCGCGGTAAAGGCACCTTTCAAAAAACAATGCGGCAGATGGATAAGCTGATTGAACTGCGCGACCAGGGATTGTACAAGGGACGGGTAACTGTCCATGCGGTCATTAACGATAACATGATCGGACGGATGTACGAATTTCTGCAAATGCTGGAGGACAAAAGGCTGGATCTGGTGCTGCTGACGTTCCCCTGGTACATTTCCAAAGAGACCTCCCTCAAAATGGATGAATATTTCACACATAATTTCTCCTGGCTCCGACAACTTGAAGAAAAAAATATTAGTAGCTGGCATGCTTTCAAATATAAAATCAACCCGGATAACATCGATCCTCTGATGCAGGAACTACAGCGGATCAATGAGCGAGTATGGAACATTCGCGTGCGCTATCAGCCCGGTTTGGATTATGAGGAAATTGATAAATTTATACATGGCGAGGAAATGGTCAGCCGTTGTTCCAATCATTGTTTGGCGCTCACCTCCAGAACAGATATTTTACCAGACGGGAAGGTCATGCCTTGCAAATTTTTCAGTGAGTTCACGATTGGAAGCATGCGTGAGCACAGTCTGAAGGAGATATGGAACTCGGATGCGTATGAGAAAACTCGTCAAAAGATTAATCATGAAGGATTGACTCCGGTGTGCTCCAAATGCAGCGTATTGTATCTGCACGGGGCAGGCTCTCTGAAATACATTTAGTTTTCTATGGATGTTGTTTGTTACTGGATGGAAGAGAGAGGGATGATGACAAGACGTGACGACTAAAACTATTAACCTTGTGGAAGCGCTTGCGCATGAACGGGACCATGGAGTCCTGATTTGGCTGTTTAATATCGGCGCAGAGCAAGTGTGGCATCCATCCCCCCGCAAGGGGGGCATGGTAGACCGGGATGAACAGCAAGTCGTAAACCGGATGGAGGAAATGAATCTCCTGCTATGTCGAAGTCAGGATGTCATTGTACTTCGGGAACAGCCGGATGAGGCGTTTCTGGACATGCTCCAACGGTTGGGCTTTAGCCTGCCGCGTATTGAGGTGCCGGAGCCTTCTGATCCGCTAACGCCGATTTCAGAGCTGGTGCTGGCGGATGAGGCGCTTTTGGCACGACTGCGCACGGTTGCAGATGCAGGCCACAGCAGCGGCGGAGCCAAAGCGTGGCTCGTCCCCTATGCGGTCACACCGCAGGAGGAAGCGATTGCGGAGCTTTGCGGGCTAGAGCTGATCGGTGCTCCATCCGCGGTCAGTGCTCAGGTGAATGATAAAATATTCAGCCGCCTGACCGCGCAAAAGCTTGGTTTTGCCGTCAGCGAAGGCGCTGTATGTGCAGACGAATCGGCGATCCGCAGGGAGTGTGCCAGACTGGCTGACTTATCGGATGGACCTGTGAAGCTGATTATCAAGCAACCGCACGGTGCCTCAGGACAAGGCATGTATATGCTGGACGAGCTGTCCAAGCTGGACACACTGCTGAGTGTGATGAAGCGTTTTGGCGGCTCGTCGCCATCTTCCTGCGGTTGGCTGGTGGAGCGCTGGCACAATAAGCAGATGGATCTGAACTACCAGCTCTGCATTGACGAGGGCGGTGGTGTGACGATGTTTTCGCTAAAAAGGCAAAACGTGGATGGCACCGTATATATCGGATCTCAAGTGCCGGCTGAGATTGGCGATGCGCTGGAGGAAGAAGTGAGACGCTGCGCCTATCAGCTGGGTACGCATCTCTATTCCATTGGGTATACGGGAATGGCCTCTATTGACGGTTTTGTTGACGAAGAAGGTTTGCTGGTTCCAGTCATTGAGATAAATGGTAGATTTACGTTGTCTACCTATATTTCGTTCCTGTCATCCGTCCTGGGAGAACAGCATAAAACATTATCCCGTTATTACCGCAACGTTACCGCTACACCTCTCACCTACAGCCGCTTGTGCGGGTTGCTCGCGGAGGAGGGCTTGCTCTATACGCCCGAACGTCCAGAAGGGGTGTTTGTGTATACGGCGGGTACATTGTCTGGTATTCCTGTGAAGCGGGGCTATGTGAACCGGATTTTCACACTTATTTTGGCAGACAGCTGGCAGGAAGCTGATGCTTATGCGCACAAATTGGAAGGTATTATTGCTGGATTAGGATGCTCATAAATTGGAGGGAATCAAAAATGAAAACAGATGTATACCATGTAGTACCCTTGCTGGAAAAGATTTTGAAACTGGCTCCGGGAGAACTGGAACAGTTGACTCCGGATCAGGATCTGCGAACCTTGGGGCTGAATTCCTTATCCGCTGTGGAATTAATTGTAGAGTTGGAAAATGAGCTTGATATTACGATGGAGGACGACGATCTAGTGCTGGAGCATCTATCTACACTGCAAGGCATCGAGCGTCTGCTGGGCAAATATGCATAAGGGCGCTGAAAAGACAAGGTTGATGCAGGAATCCGATATGGAGACTCGTCATGATTCCGTTGTGGACTATGGTGCAGAAGAAGTCGCAAACGCTCTTCCAGGGAAACATTGTGTATATTCTTCCCTGCGTACCTCATTGCGGAGGTACGGAGTGAACATGGCCGAATCCGAGCTATTCATGCTGTGTGGAAGTATGTGCGCAGAGTACGGTGGAGATTTGAAGCGCTTCGGACCTGAGAAATATCCGGAGCAGCTTCAAGAAATGGCAGCCAGTGGTGGACCTGTTATTCGGGTGGAACCGTGGGTCGCTGGTGTCAGCGATGAAACCAACCTGTTGCAGGTACTCACATCGGGCTACGGTACCATGCTGCATACGTCGAGCACCGCTTTAACCTATCACGATGTATATGTGAAAAATTACCCAAGGGGCCACGTGATTGAGTTGTGCGGGTTGGACTTGCAAGAACGGACAGCACAGGTGAATGACAGCTTCCTGCTCGATTCCTCGGGACATGCCATGACTTATGTGGGCTCAGCCCGGCTCGACGATCTGATGCAGGGCATTATTGAGTATGCATGGCTGGTGGAGCAGCCTGCCCCGCTTTCGCCAAGTGAGATGCATGCTGCGTGTGCTCATCATATTCGACAGTATTTGACTGGACACGAAGCCATCTGGAGAGGCGTACCTACGTCTAATGAGTCGGAAAGTCAAACGGGGAAAGCTGTGACAGGCAAGCAGGTCAAGCGGGGAGATGAGGGGTACCGGGCATTTGTCGGTGACTTCCATCTGTTGGCAGACATGGAGGATCAGGATTTTCGGACGTACTGTCATGAAATCTATTACAATCTGCGATTGGGCAGTGCCCTTCATTTGACGGATTATACAGCTGATTATTGCCTGCTGCATCAAGCTACGCTGGGACCACAAACACAGCATGTAATTGAATTGGCACAGGCGCTGTACGCGGATTGGCACAAGCTTAATCTGCATATTTACAAAACAGGGCTTCAACTGCGCAAGCATCGGATGCCTGAAATTACGGAACGAGCTTTGCACTTAATTGAAAGACAGCGGCATATGCTGGAGGAACTGATGATTTTAGCAGAGAAAGCAGCCGAGTAGTCCAAGCATTCGGCCGCATAAGAAACGTTCATCAGGTGTCCTGCACAGAGGAAAGAGGAGGGGAATTGATTGCCGTCCATTACATTAAAGCAATTGTCGAAAACATTTACGTACTACAAAAAGGAGCCGGGCGTGCGCAAATCGTTACAAAACTTGTTCAGGCGTGAGCAGCTGACCAAAGAGGCTGTGCAAAATGTCAGCTTTAGCATTGAGGAAGGCGAAATTGTCGGATTTCTCGGTCCAAACGGGGCGGGCAAAACAACGACGCTCAAAATGCTGTCTGGCATTCTCCATCCCACGGACGGGGAGGCATCGGTACTCGGCTTTACCCCGTGGAAACGACAAAAAGAGTTTAAACGCCAGTTTTCCATTGTAATGGGACAGAAAAACCAGCTCTGGTGGGATTTGCCTGCAAGCGAGTCATTCGAGCTGAACAAGCTTATCTATGAAATCGATGAAAACCGTTATAAAGAGGCACTAGATGAACTGATCACTCTGCTTGGAGTGGAAGAGCAGCTTCATGTGCAGGTTCGGCGGCTGTCTCTCGGCGAGCGTATGAAAATGGAACTGATCGCCGCGCTGCTGCATCGTCCACGGGTCATTTTGCTGGATGAGCCGACCATCGGACTGGACCTTGTTTCTCAGCGGCGGATTCGAGAGTTTTTCAAAGCCTATAACCGCACGCACCGGACGACCATCCTGCTGACAAGCCATTACATGAAGGATATTGAGGATTTGTGCAGTAGATCCATCATTATCAGCGGGGGCAGATTGGTCTATGACGGAGACTTACACAAGGTGAATGAGGTCATCGGTGCCCGTAAATTACTCAAGGTTCGACTGGAGACCCCCGTATCCAGCCTAACGTTGGCGAGCCTCGGCAAACTTCGCTCCAACTCGGAGCTGGAGGCGGTATTTGAGCTGGATGCAGAAGATACCTTGGCTTGGTCCAAAAAGATTTTGGACGCACTGCCTGTCGTTGATTTTACGATTGAGGACGTCCCGCTGGAAGAGGGGATAGCCAATTTGTACGATGGGGGCAGGCTGGCCGATGCGAAATAACAAATATGTGAAGGTACTCCAGCTTGGTATGCAAAACGAAATGGAGTATCGGGCTAATTATTGGCTCCAAATGGCGGGATTTATGTTGCCGATCATGACGCAAATTTTTCTCTGGCTAGCTGTATTCGGTTCTTCGGGACAAGCAAGAGTGCTGGGCTATTCTCTGCCAGAAATGCTGGTGTATGTGGTCATGGCGGGAGTAACTGGAAAACTGATTGCTACGGGCTTTGAATACGAAATTGCTACAGATATCAAGGAAGGTGGACTGGCAAAATTCATGGTACAGCCTGTGCATTATTTTGCTTACCGTTTTTGCCGGTTTATCGGAGGCAAAGTCATACAGTCTGCGGTCGTGCTGCTGGCGGCTGCTATTTTGCTGTTATGTCTTAGCCTGGAAGGACAAATCAGCTTCGGGCTATCGTACATCCTGCTTTACATATTGGCGTTGCCGGGAGCGCTTGTGCTTAATTTTGTGGTCTATTATGCGCTGAGCGGCATAGCCTTTTGGGTGACGGAATCGGCGGGACTATTTTATACGCTGTCGCTTGTCATTTACGTAGCTAGCGGTACCGTGTTTCCGCTGACGATTTTTGGAGATGTTTTGGCCCGTCTGTTCAGTCTGCTACCGTTCAGCTACACCGTATTTTTTCCGGTGAATGCGTTGACGGGCAAGCTGACTGTGCTGGAAGCCGCTAAAGGCATTGGCGTGCAATGGCTCTGGATTGTAGTGCTGGCGGCCCTATCACGCTGGGTGTGGCAAGCCGGGGTCAAACGCTTTGTCTCGGTGGGGGGTTAACATGAAAAATGTTTTCCGAAACGTTAGGCGCTACATCAGACTGTACTGGAAGTTTGTCCAGTTTTCTGTCATGTCGCAGATGGAATACCGCATTAATTTTATAACTGCATTTCTGGTTGAAACGGCTTATTTGCTCATCAAGCTGCTGTACGCATCGGTTCCATACCGCGCTGGGACGGATATTAATGGCTGGTCTCCTGACGCCATATTGTTATATATCGGCGTATTTACGATGATGAGCGGATTTTATAGTGGATTGTTCTACAGTAATTTTACAAGCCTGCCTGACAAAATTCGTACCGGCTCACTGGACGTGCTCATGACTAAACCCGTATCGCTGCAATTTATGGTAACACTGCGTCAATTTGAATTGGGCTATACCGTGCCGAATGTAATTGGCGGCGGAATTATGACAGGGGTCGGCTGGCAACGACTCGGATTGCCGTTTAATTTTGAAACTGTAGGAGGGTTCTCTGTGCTGCTTGGATGCGGGGTGCTTACGGCATACTCCGTATTTTTGCTCCCTCAACTGCTAGCCTTCTGGATCATCCGCACGAACGGCGTTACGGAGCTGTCCAACAGCATTTTCGAGACAAACTATGTGCCGATGGCCGTGTACAGTAATCTGATTCAGCGTATCGGTTTGTTCGTGCTTCCGGTGTTTGTCATTTGTAATTTTCCGCCCATGTTCATTCTCGGCAAAATGGAAACCGGGTTAGTGGTATGGGCATTTCTCGCACCTCTCTGGCTGCTGGCGATCATCCGCCTGATATGGCAGTTTGCTCTACGTGATTATACGAGCGCGAGCCAGTAGCGCTACAGTATAGTAGGCCAATAATGAAGCAGGAAAGGAAGCGAATCATATGAATGCGATACCGAATCAGCGTCATTTGTATATGGGAACGTTCGAAGCGGAGGTTTACTGGCGGGATGCCCAGTTAGCTTCCTTGCCAGCCCTGCCTGACCGGGCTTCTTCTGCGATTGTAGCAGCGATGGATGAACTGCTGTTCAGCTTTTGCCAGCCGGGAGATGCGTTATTGACCCGTTATGCCATTTCGCCCGTACATCGTCAGTATATCGCGCAGTTGGGCTTTCATCCGGCTGTCAACGAACGGGACTTGACCGATGGCATGGAGCGTGCAGGCAACGTGTCGACCGCATCAGTATTTGAACTGCTGGGCAGTCGCAAGGCCGATGCCGGAGAGGGGTTTCCTCAACTGGAAGGCTGTGTGCTTAGCCCGTTTGCGGGTTTACCGCATGTGGAGGAGGCTGCACGTGCTTGGGGAATAACACTGCATCAGCCGCCGCTGGAAACGATTCGCAAGGTAAATGCCAAAACGTATTCCTCTGATCTGAAACGCAGCCTTGGTCTGCGCAACCCGGGCTATATTGTGACTTCGTTTGCAGATGTTGCTGAGGCGGGACGTAAGCTGCTACGGGATGGAAGCTTTTTAATCAAGGATGATTTTGGCGTATCGGGCAAAGGAAACCTGCACATTACCTCGACACAAATGCTGGACCGGATCGTATCGTATTTGCGTGGACAGGAGCGTAAAGGCAAACAGGTGCTTTTCCTTTTGGAGCCTTTTCTGGAGAAAGAGCAGGATTTTTCATGCCAATTTACGATTGGTGATGATGGGAGTGTCGATATCTTATCTGTACAATGGCTGGCTAACACTCAATTCTCCTATCGGGAATCCTTGTCGCCGGACGGGGCATTTTTGGAGCGGCTGGAGCGCGAGGGCTATTTTAGCTTGATGCAGGATGTGGGACGGCAATTGTATCAAGATGGTTATTATGGCGATGTTTGCATTGATTCCATGACACTTCGTGGTGGGAAGCTGGAGCCAATTATCGAAATTAATGCCAGAAAGTCGATGAGTTTGATCAAGCATCAGCTCGATACCTTTCTGGCCAGGAAAAATATGCGTGGCACGCTGACGAATTATTCGCTGTCCCATGATGGCAGTCTATCCTATGAAGAACTGCTGGAAGGACTGAAGGGTGAAGGATTGTTGTTCACAGGTGAACGTGAAGAAGGTGTCATGCCTCTGGGTGCCAATACATTATATGTGAACACAGGTGGACGAGATGGCGAGAACAAGATTGTAGGCCATACAAGCACGCCAAGCAGAAATGCAACCGGACGCGGAGGCAGATCATCTGCCAAGCAGGTTCGTGTGAGCGGGATTGGGGCCAGCGATGGCGGATCAGAAGGGAACGGCTTGGGTAAGCCGGACTTGAATGGTAAAAAAGAAACCGCTGGAAGCGAACGGGCACGAGGCAAGGGTCGTCTTTATTTGGAACTGGTTGCTGCGAGCGATGAGGAAAAAATGCGATTGACTACAAAGCTGGAGCGTTTTTTGGCAGAGCATCATTTTACAGTGCTGAATTAAACGGGAGGCGTATGAGCATGCGTAAGAATACGGATAAGCTTATGAAGGTAACGATTTTGTGTTCCGGTTTCGGATTGGGCTTTTATACCCCTGGCTTGTTGTTGCAAGCGGGTCTTCGCAGGCTGGGCGTGGATACGGCGATTCATGTATTTGAAAATGTGCTGCCAGAATCGGCCCGTCTCAAGGTCGACAAAAGCCGCAAAGCTTACCATGACAATTTTGCGGTGGCCTTAATGTCACAAAAGGTTCCGCAGGATATGCGTAATTCACTGGATCTCGCAGCGATGGAAGTACTGCTGAACCAATGGATAGAGGAGGATCGGCGGTATTTTATATGCTTATCCGGTCATTGGATGTATGTACTGGAGGAGTATCGCAAGCGCAGAGAACCGAAGTCGGTGCATGTGGACATTGTGTATATGGATTCGACACCTTCTCCTTCCTGGAAAAATCTAGCCAAGCATAACCCACGTTTTGCGGATGGCTGTGGAGAAACGACCTTTTTTGAAAATGATAACAATAGAGTCAGCCACTATATTGATGTGCCGGCCGTGGAGTATGTACCGTTTGAAGCACGGCAATCCCGCTTATTCGTACATGGCGGCGGCTGGGGCATGGGCACCTACCGTGACAAGGTTGGACGGTTGGAAGAAGCGGGCTGGGAGCTGGACCTGCTGTTGTATGATCAGGATCAACCGGATGAACAGCGGGACAGTATACGCTATTTTCAGATGGACCCGCAGTGGAGGACATGGCAGCGAAATGAAGCCGGAGAGCATACATTTCCACCTTTCGGAGAGGTGAAAAGAGGCGAGAAGACAGTGTATCAGGTTGGACCGGATTACCATAGCATGCTGGACCAAGCATGTCGTGTCCAGGCCATTGTCAGCAAGCCAGGTGGTGGCAGCCTAACCGATTCGTTCGCTACAGCTACTCCGCTCATTATGCTGGAGCCATTTGGTGTGCATGAGAAGCATAATGCGGATCTATGGGAACGGCTTGGATTGGGTATGCGGTACGATACGTGGATACAAACCTATGACGGCAGTGCTCAGATACTGGAGGATATGCATCGCAGGATCGTAGAGCTGCGCAGTCGAACGCCGCGTTATATAGAGTCCTATGTGAATAGCATCCAAATGCCAGCAAGCTCACTGGGAATGGAGCAGGGGTCATGAACGCTGCCGCGGCTGCGCAAGAACCTGCGATGCGAGATATTCGCTTTGGGATCATTGGCTGTTCTGCCATTGCTCCCCGTGCGTTACTGGAACCAATCCGACATGTTGCAGGGGCACGCGTGACCGCGCTTGCGAACCGCACGGTTGCCAAGGCAGGAGAAATGGCAGATCGTTTTGGCGTCAGTGTCGTTTATCGTCATGCTGAGGATATGCTAAAGGACCCGGAGATCGACGCTGTATATATTGCGCTCAGCAATGACTTGCATGCCGAGTGGATTGGCAAAGCACTACGGGCTCATAAGCATGTGCTGGTGGAAAAACCGTTATGCCTGAATACGGCTGATCTGGCTCCCTTGGCAGCGACAGTCGAGCAGAGCAGCGCTTACCTGCTGGAGGGAGTCATGGTGCAGCACCATCCTTGGCAGCATGAGCTGCGGAGGATCGTAGAATCGGGGCGTTATGGTCGCTTATGCTCCATAGAGACGAGTCTATGCATTCCGGCAAAAGAAGGACATGCGGACAATTACAGATCTCGTCCGGAGCAGGGTGGGGGATGCTTTTGGGATCTGGGCGTGTACTGGCTCCAGCTGCTTCAAGCCGTCGTTGGATTGGAGCAGGCTGAATTCCACAGTCAATCGGATTTTGATGGTCCTCATGGTTGTGACTGGACATTTCGTGCGCAAGCCCGTTATCCGAGCGGATTGAAGGCATCTGCCCTCTTTTCATTTGAGCGCCCTTATCACTGTGCTCATGTACTGACCTTTGATTCGGGAGTAGTCACTTTAAAGGACTGCTTTCGGGCAAATTTAGGTTTTTATAAAATGACACTCAAGACGGAAATAAAGAAGGATATCATGCCGAATATAACGGATGCGGACGCACTGCCTGTGTTATCACAGACATCCTCGCATACCAAAACGGTTTTCGAGCCTATGAACTATTATGTCAATCAGTTGAATACCTTTTGCAGCATCATCCGGGGAGAAGCGGAGCCCATTCCTTTTCGCGAGGCTGCTGAACGCGTCAGACTGCTGGCAGCCATTCATGAAGCAGCACGCTCGGGCGAGACGATCTATGCAGTATGAGTATGATTGTGTTTTCGAGCGGTGGGGAGCGAATGATGCAAAATACTGAGTATCAAGGCAAAGAGAGGAGGGGAATTCAGTAGATGGATAAAAAGGACGAAGCCTTACTGGAGCGTTTCGGCGAGCATCCGACGCCATTTTACTATTATGACGGGGATGCGCTGCATGCCCATGTCAGCTCGTTACTATCCCGATTGCACCCGGCCGTGCGTGTACATTATGCGCTCAAGGCTAATGGTAACGTAGCCTTGGCTGGGTTGCTACGCTCGTTAGGTTGTGGTGTTGAGATTGCTTCGGCTGGAGAAATGTTCGTCGCTATGGAGGCCGGGTATGCTGCGGAAGACGTGCTGTACGCCGGACCGGGAAAAACAGTAGCCGAGCTGAACGAGGCAGTAGCCTGTGGAATCGGCTGTATTCATGTCGAATCGGTGAGGGAGCTGCGTCTGCTGGAGGACATTGCTGCCCAAGCGGGCCAGCTTGTCAGGGCAGCGGTTCGCATCAATCCCGATAACGATCTGTCTGGAGCAACGATTAAAATGGGTGGTGTTCCGCGCCCCTTTGGAGTGGATGAAGGGCAGCTGGATCACTTTTTTAAGGTGCTGGAAGATTGCCCGCACGTCAATTTTCAAGGTATTCAGGTATATACAGGTACGCAAATGTTGAAATCGGATCAGATTTTAGCTTCATTTGCGAATACGCTACAGTTGGCAGAACGGGTACAGGCTCAGTATGGTGTGGCAATGCATACGGTCAATTTGGGCGGCGGGTTTGGTGTACCTTATTTTGCTCATGAGCAACCGCTCGATATGGATCACGTCATTGACGGACTGAACGCACTCGCGGAGCAGACCCGAACCCGCATGCCCGGGGTTAAGCTAATCATCGAAAGCGGCAGGTATCTGGTCGCTCAATCGGGCATGTATGTCTGCCGAGCATTGTATACAAAGGAATCCAAGGGGGAGAAGTTTGTCGTGGCTGATGGTGGCATGAATCACTACGCCGCAGCTACTTTTCGAGGACGCCGCATTAGGGACAACTACCCGGTGCGAATTATGCGCAGGCAAGCGGGAGAATTGAAAGAGCCCAAAGAACGAGAAGTGGAAGCAACCCTATGGATGGGGCAGAGAGACGCTTCTGCTCAAACGGCTGTGGCTGTCGAACAATCATTAGAAGAGGTTGCAAACCGAATAGGAGGGCCTCTGGAAGAGGCATCCATGGAGCTTGAGACGGTAAGCATTGTCGGTCCGCTTTGTACACCCGAGGATTGTATTGTGAAAAAAGCGCAGCTTCCTCCGATTCACGAGGGCGATTATATTGCCTTTCCGAATGCAGGTGCCTATGGATTGAGCTATAGTCCACTACAATTTCTGGGACATGCTACCCCGGCGGAGCTGCTCGATTTTCGTGGGGAGGTGCATGTCATTCGTGAACACGGTGACCGCACAGACCTGCTGCATCATCAGCGCATGATTCCGTTGCCTGAGGATGTGCAGTAAGTACGTAAAAAAACGCCAAACTCATGGGAACCGATATAAATCGGACCTGTGATTTGGCGTTTTTTACATGATGAGTAGGGTAGCATCGACTTATTGTTGCTTGGAGCTTCGCATTTCCTGACGCACAAGCTGCCATACCATAAAGATCAGTACAGCGATTTGTGGGACAAATGTTTCCCAAGTTGGATACATTCCCAGCCAGCTAATGGACGGAAGCGAGGAGGCAGTGTGCCCCGGAAGCTTACCGGCCACCTGAAGCGAATGAATACTTTCGCCCAGGAATCGGAATACGAGATAGTAAATCAGTACAGTGGCAGTCAGGAAAAAGGCGCGAATTGGCAATCGTACACTGAATTTAATGATCGCAAACGCCAGAATGACCAGAATAATCGTCGCTGAGCCAATGCCGATCAGCAATTGTGAGGTTTCGATGGCTGGAGCCATACCGACATAAAAGATAGCTGTCTCGGCTCCTTCACGCAGAATTGCGAGCGCAGAAACCGCAAATAGCGACCACAGGCTTCCTCGTGCCAGCGCGTTGCCCACGCTGTTTTCCACAAAGCGGTTCCATGCGGCAGCGTTGGATTTGCTATGCAACCAGCTACCCACGGTCAGCATCAGCACGACCGCCACCAGCCCGGTGACACCCTCCAGCAGCTCACGCATGCTGCCCGATGCGGCTGCTGCCACTAGTGTGGTGAACAGCACTGCCAGAATTCCGCTCAGCACCAGCCCCGTTCCGGCTCCTGCCCATATCCAACGTCCAGCCACGGCTTCGCCGCTTTTTTTGGCATACGCCAGCAGAGCTGCGAGCACGAGGATGGCCTCCAGGCCCTCACGCAGCAAAATCAGCGCGGCATCCCACGCAGTGTAAGAACGTTCTTCCGTCAACGGACGGAGCCTGTCCAGCATCTGATCAAGAGTCTGAATGGCTTTGTCTGTATTCGGTGGAGAAGACAGCAGATATCCGGAAGTTTCGGTCATTTCATTTTCAATCGCAGTGTAAGACGTCGGATCGGAAATTTGTACATGTCCTTCGACGGAAGGCCACAGAGCGATAAATTGCACTACCTTATCAGCCGCTTGCTCTGATTGATTAGCTACAGCATCTTGGCGTGCGGATTCGAGCAAGGTGACTGCATCGGTCAGAGAAGCTGCCGAACCATTTGCCGTTCCCGTAGCCGTATTGCCTGCATTCGTTCCTTGGCCTGTGTTCACAGACTTGCCCTGACTATAATCAGACAGCAGAGTCGTTAATTCCTGCATTTCCTTAAGAGCCTGTTCTTGGCGAATGGGCTCAGCTTGCATGGAGATGCGAATGAGACTGATTTTAGTTTCGAGCGAACTGTATACCGGGAAATTGTCCAAACGAATCGGTGTTTCTACCTGATACCAGGCTTTGACGATTCGATCGTAATCCACCCGGGCAGCAGCCCAATCGCCTTTTTGCATGGCGGCCAGACTGCCCTTCGCCATAGGAAGCAGTTTTTCCGCTGCTTTGGCTCCAGCCGGGGCTGTTTTGTCCCCTTCGGCAGCAGTGACGTACTCATTGACCGAGCGCGCCAGCACGGATAAGGCAGCTTTCGCTGGTTCCCCGCCGCCACTGGCGAGTGTCTGCTCCGCATCGGTGAGTGCTTGATCTACAGCCGCGATGTGAGTTGAATCTCCGCCATTCGTTTTGGCGGCCTCCCACAGCGTGCGGAATTCTTTCAGATCCTTGGAGGCTTCCGTCCATTGAGCTTGTCCCGCCTCCACCAGCGCTCCCCCCACCACAGGCATTAGCTGATCATTGGTGACAGCTTTGGCATCTGTTTGTGCAAAAGCGACCGACCCGGAGCCGGACATGAACGGAGTGACGGTCAGCAGCAGAGCCGCCACCAGCACAAACACCCATCCCAAGCCTTTATTGCACCGATTCATATAAATCCCCTTCCTTGCCTGCTGCTAAAATAACGTATCCCCGATGTAGCCGCCTTGCGATACACCCGGGAAGCAGGCGAATACCGCACTGCCTTTGTGTACAATGTATTCGTTCAGCTTGTCATTGCGTGCAAGCTTCTCCTGAATATGAACGAACTGCTTGAACAGATCACGCTGGTAGCTGATGAACAGCAGCCCGGCATCCAGCTGTCCTGTTTGCTTGTCCAATCCGCTTGAATACGAATAAGATCTCCGCAAAATATTAATGCTCCCGTCCCCATGAGCCAAAGCCACATGAGAGGTGGGAGGTGTAACCGGCTTGCCTTCCGGATTTTTGGCCGCCAGATCAAGCTTGTCGAACTCCTTGACCTTACCGAGTGGGGCCCCGCTGCTGCGATGACGTCCAAAAGTATCCTCCTGGTCGCCCAATGTTGAGCGATCCCACACCTCTACCCGCATGCGTACACGGCGTACAGCCATATAGCTGCCGTCGCCCATCCATGCTGGTCCGTCACTGGTCTGAGTCCACACCAGCCGATTCATCTCGTCTGCCTTGGAGGTGTCCGGGTTCCCCGTACCGTCCTTGAAGCCCAGCAAATTGCGTGGTGTGCTTCCCGCAGGATCGGCCTGTGCTGTTCGCTGGAAGCCTTCCTGCGTCCAGCGAAGCACCGCCGTTCCTCTGGCGATACGCGCCAAATTACGCAGGGCATGGAAAGCTACCTGCAAGTCATTGGCACATACCTGCACTCCGATATCGCCGCCGCACCATTGCTCCTCCAGGGCATCCCCTTGAAAACGGGGCAGCTCACGGAACTCGGCAGGTTTAAGCCCTGCCAGGCCGTATCGTCCATCAAAAAAGGATGGGCCCACGCCAAAGGTGATCGTCGTGCGGGATGGCGACAATCCTGCCGCCTCGCCTGTATCGGAAGGAGGGAGGTTGAGATTTTCATTATCGTTGCCAAGGAGCACGCCAGAAGTCATTGTAGCGCTTGCTTCCGTCCAGGCTTTGAAGAGGCTACGCATCTGTTCCTTGTCGCTGGTTGTTAGATCGAAAGCGGCGAAGCAGATGAAATCCTGCGCCGGAGTCACAATACCTGCCTGATGCTTACCGTAAAAAGGGATTACATCTTTGGTATCCGCATCCGTCATCATGCTTTCGAGGCGTTGACCGGCTGACAGCACGGCTCCCACGCCCCCGCCGCCAAGCAGGAGGCCTAGCCCACCTACCCCGGCCAGCTTCAATAGGTCTCGGCGTGATACGGATTTGCTTTTTCCTGACGACTCATCTTCCACTAGCTTCGCATCCTTTTTTACCAGATCAGCCTGTTCATTATGGGATTCCGCATACTGCGGCTTTTCTTGCCCTTTTTGCCGCTTAAAGCCTTTCATATCATTACACTCCTAACAATTTCCCCATTTGGGACAACGGTTCTGCCAAGGCATCGAGGTTTTGGCTCAGCTTTTTAACTTCTTCCGGTTTCAGTTTTGTATACGATACATAGCCTTCTCCGTCTTTAAAAGGAGCCAACTCCTGCTGTAAGGCCGCAAAGCGCTCACCGATTTGTTTTTCCAATGCCGCATCTTTTTGGTTCAGATCTGTTTTCAAAATGTCATATATCTTTTGCGCGCCTTCTACATTGGCAGCAAAATCGTACAAATCCGTATGAGAATATCGCTCCTCTTCACCCGTCACCTTCGAGGTAGATACTTCATTCAACAACTCGACTGCACCCGTTACCATCAGGCTGGCGTCAATATTAACTGTTTCTACTTTGGCACGCAGCAGCTTGGCATCACTCAGCAGTCGGTCGGAAAACTCGTCCATTCCTTTGGTTGTGTTTTCTTCCCATAATGTTTTTTCAATACGGTGAAAGCCGCGCCAATCCGCTGCATCCACATCACCGTCACGTGCATCAATATTCGGGTCAAGATCACCCAGCGCTTCTGCAATCGGTTCAATCCGTTCATAGTACATACGTGCAGGGGCATATAGCGCCTTGGCTTTATCCAGTTCGCCAGCTTTGACCGCGTTCGTGAATTCTTCTGTCTTCTTCACAAATGTATCGCATTGCTCGATGGCATAGGTGCGGTAAGCTGTTACCGCTTGATCAAAATTGGGGGCAGAAGCGGCAGGAGTCGTTGTCTGTGTTGTGGCTCCTGCATCTTTGGTCGTTGCGGCAGGCTGCTGAGTAGCAGTTCCGGTTTGTCCGCAACCTGCGAACAGAATAGAAGAGACCAGCACTCCGGCCGGTACGGCATAACGTAGTTTCATAATCAATGAACACCCTTTCTGGCCAAACTGGCCCTGAACCATAGTCTGTTGCGCGATATCTATATCGAATTTTTATTTTGATAATGATTATCAGTCGCGGTTTTTCTTATCATAAGGCTGGCCCATATGCCTGTCAATACATAATTTAGACACAAAGTCCAACCCATCATTAAAGCAGCAAGTAAGGTGCCTATGCCCATTTTTATCCGCATATTGAACCATACCCGAGCACATGACATAAAATGTGTTGACTGTATCCCTTAACCTTGTTACACCACACAAAACCCGAGCAAGGAGGGGTGAAATTGACGAAGGGTAACGACCACAAAAACAAGTTTTTGTTAACTCACCGTGAACGTGAAGTATTTGAACTGCTAGTGCAGGACAAAACAACACGTGACATCGCCGGACAGCTATTTATTAGCGAAAAAACGGTCCGAAACCATATTTCCAATGTGATGCAAAAATTGAACGTAAAAGGTCGTTCACAGGCGGTCGTAGAATTAATCAGGCTTGGCGAATTAAAAATCTGACCTCTCGTTCCTTGCGGGGTACAAAGTCTTCTCGATGATCCTTCGACAGTGAAGGGTGGTCGGGAAGGCTTTTGTTTTGTGGTATGTTAGCTGATCAAACCTAGTAAGTTTATTCTATATTTCAAATTGAGGAGAGAAGCTGGGAAATCTATTGTAAACGTAAAACAAGCGAGTGTCATAGCAATGGACATTCGCTTGTTTTGATCGTTTTTTAGTTTAGAAACGATAATCCTGAAGCTGTTCCTGGCAGTTATCTATTCTTGCTAGCTCTGATTTGGGATAGCCCAGTCGTTTTGTTTTATTACTGCACATCCAGCAGGAACAATGGATTTTTCCTTTGGAGAATACACCATCAAATTTGACGACCCATCCCCGGTGTGCTGAAAGCCGTTTTTTACGCTGAATAACACGTTTTCTGTGGTGCCTAAAATAAGCTCGATACCGATTTTTTTGATTAGGTTTCATTACCATCACGCTCCCTTGGGCAAAGGCTCAGCCCGCAGGAGAAACCAAGGGTATAAGTAATACTTCTACGGGCTGAGCATGATGGTAATCAGATTTAAAGGAAGAGACATGTGGCCACCTGCTTGGAATTATTTTAAAGGTGAAAGTGGGGAGTGGATGTTCATTAAATCAAAGTCAACAATTAATTTTGTTTTTAGCATAAAATCAATGCCTAATATGCCATCAAATCCATACGGCTCTTGAATAGAGCTTAGTTGAATTGGAAATGTATCTAATTGAATATGCCCGATTTTTAGATGAGGAATTACCTGTTCGTAGCAAATTTTGTGCCGCCCACCCCGTACATCCGCTTTGCTCTCCCGTTAATGAAATCAATGTGAATGCCGATTTGGGCTAGTAAATCCGTATCAAACACTGTTGCAGCGCACCCTGTATCGAACAATACGTTTGGTAATAGAGCAGTTTGGTTGTGATGTCTCAAAGTTAAGGAAACAATTGGCAAACCATTATGGAGGTTAATCTTCATGTACGCTGCCGTACTCCTGAGAAAAACTCTTCTACAACCTCGACATCGGATCGACTGGTATGGAACACATACAGTTCGCGTGACGGATACAGTTTGTGAAAATGTTTATACCCGCTCCAAGCATCTTTCGGGTTGTCGTAATCCTGAATAACCGCCATGTCTTCAAGATTGCGCACGCGATTATTGGAACTGGCTTTTATAGCCTCAACCAACACAAATCGCCTCGGATGTGATTCGGCAATTTCTTCCCATTTCATCGACTTCACCTCGCTCTTTTTGCTTTATTTTATTATAACATAATCGGGGGGACGGCAAGGAAGCAGTAACCTCTACCATGTGATCAGTCCCGTAACCCTTTTAAAAAGGATGAAGGCTTTTGTTTTACAGAATAACCGCTGAAATATGTGGGAATTTGCGTGTAAATGATGTACTATATATAGAAGGAAGAAACTACCATTAGAGATCATAGTGCAACTAACAGGAGTGATCAAAACATAGGACTGTACCACAAAGTTATACTAAGATAGAAATGCATCTGGTGATAGTCTAAGAATATAAATCCCTACAAAGCAGTATTCAGCATGACGACAGGATGGAAGATGGATCAGGTTTTGAGCTATACTTTTATATATAGGTGTTGAAGAAGAATCACAAGGCAGAAAAAGCTCATTGCTTCAGGTAGTAGGAAGTAGCTTTTGCCTAGAGCTACCTGTGGTATATTCTTGATCGGAGGTGAACGTTAAGACATATGACACCCAACCAACACTTGATGACTTATACGCTGAACAGCGGTATAAAGGGAACTGTCGACCTAACCAGTAAGCAGGTGCAGGAATGGATCAAAGCATATCGAATTGGCAGCAAGTTTGTAACGGTTGTGGGGAAACAGTATTTTGGTTTAAACCCTGAGTTGGTAGCAGATTTCAAGGTACATAATGAATACTCGGAGCAGAGAGAACACATATCCATAATACAGCCTGTAATGGAACGCAAAGCTGTAGAGCTGGACCCACTGGTAGAGGCGTACAGCCAGTATAAAACATTAATTCAGGTAGAATGTAAATGTGGTGCTTCCTATATAGAAGAGTCACCGCATAAAAGAACCAAGTGGTCATGCAAGGAGTGTAATAACATTGTGTTCCTAGATCGTAAAAAGGGCATGGTGGATACGGATAAAGGCAAGGCGTGGTACATGACCAACAAATACTATGTGGAAAGACAAAGCAACTGACAGATTGTCAGTTGCTTTCTAACCATACACTCACACCTCTTATGTGCTTACCGAGATATATTAAGTCTTTTGCCAAATAATAAAATTGATGTTTTTTGCGCTTTGTAGTACATTATCAAGTGTATTATAAGGAGGCTTCTCATGTACGGACATAGACAAGATGATACTTTATACATCATGACTTACACATTAAATAGTGGTATCAAGGGCACAGTGCCTTTGTCTAATCAACAGATACAGGAATGGCTTGAGTGTTACAGAATTGGCAAAAAATTCGTAACCGAGATCGGCAAAGAGTACTTTGGACTGCATGCGGAACTGGTGGCTGATTTTAAAGTGCATAATCAGTATTCAAGCTATCAGGAGGTTATTATCCCGATTCAACAGCCGGACACTGGCCTAAAAGAGTTGTCCCAGGCTTACAAATCAACAGAAACCTTAATTAAAGTAGATTGCAAATGTGGTACATCGTATGTAACAGAATCTCCCTTTAAGCGGACCAAGTGGTACTGCACCAAATGCCGGGAGATTGTTTTTCTCGACAACAAAAAGGGAATGGTGGATACTTCCAGAGGCAAGGCCCATTATATGACCAATAAGTATTTTGTGGAACGGGAAACAACTGGCGTATAAGCCGGTTGTTTTTTTGTTCGTAAGGTTTGTACATGTCCTGACTTTTCAAAGCCGATTGCGCTATAGTGAAAAAGGGGGCTTATGGAAATGTGGAGTATTTTGCTGAATCACGTTTTGTTGATAGGATTCCTGGCTGTTTTGATTCAACGGATCTACAAGCATCGCTTTCATCAGCAAAATGGTAGCAATTTTCTGCTATGCTTGTGGGGGATCTTGCTTAATCGGTACAATAGTTTGTTTGAACTGACAACGTTATATACGGTGTATACCGTTATTTTTGCAGTAGGAGCTTTGTTGTTTGGAGGTTACTGGCTTGTGCAGCTATTGGAAAAGGGGAAAGATAAATCTTGATATAACGATAGTCAGGTGGTGAACGTCATCCGGGAAGATCATACGAATGGTGCAAGAAACCGCATGAGCACGAACCATGTGTACATAAACGAAACGCTTCATTTGGAACAAATCATAAGTGACCTGCGGGTGATGGGCTATGTGGCTTTTCATCATCATCCGCAAATCACAGGTGAGATTGAAGAGCTGGAGGCGTTAAAAAAGCAACTATTATCGTTTTTTCAACAGCATCATGTATTGTGGATTGAGCTTGATCCGCTAACGCAATATGTGGTGGTGAATAACATGGGGAAGGCAACGGTGCTCAAACTCATGGGTCGGAAAATGAACCCGCTACGGGATCTGAGAGCAAACGCTGCTTTGGCTGGACAGCCGCTGCATGAGTTGGATCGGGAGATAGAACGGCTCAATCGGCTAGCTCACCTGTTGCGCTACACCCGTTTTTCTTAAGCGACGGGACTAACGTAAAAAAAGCATTCACGAAGCATGGATGGTTCCATGCTGTGAATGCTTTTTAGTATTCTATTTTTTACCGCATAAGATGAGCAAATCTACTGTGACATACGGTAAATTTATTTCCTGCACTTGCTGCCAGTCTGCTTCCGTAGCTCCCCACGATAAGGGAGTCATATGGAGCAAAGGTTTCATGAGGTCGGCATTTAACATAAAACGATAGGTTAACCGTTCGGCGGATAGAAGTTTAAAATGATCTTTAAATCGGCTTAATATATTGTCATTCGAATAAGCAGGCTTATTCTTTTTCTGTTCATACAAGCATCTCAATTCCCGAAGATAATATTGTTCGGGAATGACCTTCAGGACGCAGCCGTCCTCCGAAAGGATTCTTGTAAATTCAGCATAATTAGAAGGGGATAAAATATTGAATACACCGTCAAATTGTTGATTTGAAAACGGACAATGAGCCAGATCCGCAACACACCAGAGGGTATGAGGATATTCTTTGGCTGCGGCCACAATACCTTCTTTAGACAGATCCATACCTACGCTTGTAAGCTCAGTGATTCCCTTCCAGGTCAGCTTATCCTGAATGTGGCTCAAATGAGTGCCTTCCCCGCAACCTGCATCGAGCAAGTAAAGGTGTGATTTTTGATCAAACAGTGGCTTCATAAATTTCATTATAGTGCTGCTTATCGCTTCATTTAAGGGATCGAAAAATCCGTTATTGCACATCATTCTTCTGGAGGAAAATAGTTGTTTATCATATTTAGTCTTATAGGACCGGGCGGCTAAATGTAAATACCCGCATTTTGAGAGATCATAGCAATGCTGATTCGTACATAGGAGGCTTTTACCTTCCACCATACGCATCGGTTGAGAGCATAGAGGACACCTAAAGAGATGTTGATGCTTTCCAATCAGGTCAGCCTTCATCTCGTGTTTATTCCATTTGGACACAGAAAAGCACCCCGTTCATTCGTATTTGGTGAATGAAAAAAGGCACAGCCAAATAGACCCAACCCATTTTCGGAAAAATGGTTGAGTTTTCATGAACTGTACCTCACATTACCGTAAACGAATAAACTGAATAATCATATTATGTAGCGCTCCTTAAAAAAAAATAGAAAGGGCTTTCGCCCTCTCTATTGTAACTTAGTCATAAGAAGTTGTCATGTGCTTACACCGATTTCAAAAACTCTACAATCGTCAGCAGACCCTTGTCAAAATTGTCCAAGTTAAAATGCTCGTTTGGCGCATGCAGGTTCTCATCTGGCAAGCCGAAGCCCATCAGCACGACTGGGGCAGTCAGCACACGGGAGAAGGTCTCCACGATTGGGATAGAGCCTCCATCCTTGGTAAAGAGGGCACGCACACCGTATACCTTCTCAAAAGCATCGGCCGCCGCTTGCAGAAACGCGTGTGACGGGTCGATGTTAAAGGCGTTCGCTTTTTCACCCTGTTGAATATCCAGGGTAGCTCCTGCCTGAACATGGGCGCGCAAATGGCGCTCGATTTTGTCCAGAATGTCTTGCGGATTCTGGTTAGCCACCAAGCGGCACGTGATTTTAGCATGAGCTTCTTTTGGAATGACCGTTTTCGTGCCTTCCCCTTGGAAGCCACCGTATACGCCGTTCAGCTCCAGTGTCGGACGTGCCCCAACACGCTCAACGAAGCTGAATCCTTCTTCGCCATAGAGAGAATCAAGTGCAAGATCTTGTTGCAGCTTGCTCTCATTGAAGCCTTGCTTCACGAATTCTTCTCTCATCTCTGCCGATAATGGAGCAACATCGTCGTAGAATCCTTCGACGCTTACGCCGCCTTTGTCGTCATGCAGGGTTGCCAGCAAGGACACCAGAGCATGCAGGGCATTCGGCACGCCGCCACCGAAAGAGCCGGAATGTAGATCTGTGTTCGCCGTGTGAATGGCGACTTCCAGTGAACATAGTCCACGCAAACCTGTGCAAATGGCAGGCTTCCCTTTTTCGATCAAGGAAGTGTCGGACACCAGTACAGCATCCGCGGCCAGACGTTCAGCTCCAGTTTGCAAAAACTCAAGCAAGTTCGGACTGGACACTTCTTCCTCACCTTCAACGCAGAATTTGATGTTCAGCGGCAATGTGCCTTCCTGCTTCAAAATGGCCTCAACTGCCTTAATGTGCAAGAAAACCTGCCCTTTATCATCTGTCGCTCCGCGCGCATACAATTTTCCATCACGGATGGATGGCTCAAACGGTGGCGTTTCCCACAGGTGAAGCGGGTCTACGGGTTGTACATCATAGTGTCCATACACGAGGATCGTTGGTTTACCAGGTGCGTGCAAATGATCCGCATATACCAGCGGGTGCCCTTTGGTTGGAATGATTTCAACGTTTTCCAGACCGGCAGCAGTCAGTTTGGCAGCGAGCCAATCAGCTGCTTGGTTAATGTCCTTTTTGTGCTCCGATAATGCTGAGATACTCGGAATGGACAACCACTCCTGTAACTCGCCCAGTTGTTGCTCTCTGGCTTTTTCAAAATAATCAGAATAACTCATAGACTATGTATCCTCCTTTTTCAATGTAAATCGTGTGAATGTTGCGCTATCCTCCGAACCGAGGTCGTGGACGATATTTCTAGTTTACTACGTTTTGTGCTGAACGAAAAATAGGGAGATAAAAAAACGATTCTACCCGGGTCTGTCCAGACCTGAGCAGAATCGCCCTTAACCAAGCATATGGATGTACTTATGCGCGAATGTCCAGTTGACCGCCAAGATGAGGCTGTACGCTTTTTTCCATCATCTGCACTAAAGCCTGTCCTTGTTCACTGGCCTGATCCTTAGCCATACTTAATACCTTCACACTTACGGCTTGAGCTAAGCTGGCCTGACTCATACCTGTTGATAATGCTGCGATATCCATGTTCCAACCCTCCCTCATTGTGAAGACTCTTTCTCTGTATTTATCGGTTGGAACGGTTATTTTGTTTCATCTAATTGGAATTGTGTCAGTAAATCTTGAAGCTGCTCCGCCAGACGGGTCAAATCTGCGGCAGACGAACCGATCTCTTCCATGGAGGCGAGCTGCTCCTCTGCGGCTGCGGACACGGTCTCCGTATGGGATGCCGCTTCTTCAGCGATGCGTGTAATTTCCTCCATGCTGCTGACGACTGAACTCGTTCCATCTGCGACTCCAGCGGTAGAGGCTGCGACGTTATCGAGCTGCTTCGCTGATTTGGCTACCGCTCTACGGATGCGAGAGAAGGAGCGACCGGATAGGTCAATGGAATTAATACCATCACTTACGCGTTCCTTGGCGGATTCCATAGCGATCAGGGCTTCAGATACACCGCTCTGTATCCCTTGAATCTGTTCACGAATTTGTTGTGCGGAATAAGCTGAGTTTTCAGCCAGCTTGCGGACCTCTGTCGCCACGACAGCAAAACCTTTGCCATGCTCCCCTGCGCGTGCTGCCTCAATAGAAGCGTTCAATGCGAGCAGATTAGTCTGGCTGGCGATTTCCGTAATGACGGTGACAATCGTTCCGATTCGTCCAGAGCGGTCACTCAAAGCACTGATGATGGTATCCAGTTCTTCCACGGTAGTGCGAATGCCATCAATGGAAACGACGCTGTTGCCGATATGCTCGCTGCCTGCATCCGACGCCTGAATGGCCTGTGCGGAGTAAGTGGTCATTTCAGCCATGGTTTCAGTCATAGCGGTAATGTCTGTTGCCATGCCGCTAATCCGTTCCTGATTATCTTTAGCGCTGCCCACTTGGCGTTCGCTGCCTGCAGCCACATCTTGAATGGCTATGGTCACATGCTCGATAGCCCGGGTCGTTTGTTCTGCACCTGCTGCAAGCTCTTGCGAGGATGCCGACAAATTGCCTGTCATCGCTTGAATTTCTTTAATCATGTTACGCAGGTTATCTACCATTTGTTGAAAATATCTTGATAATTCACCAATTTCATCTGTACTGGTCGTAGCCACGTTTATCGAAAGATTACCTTGGCTGATGGCATCCATAGAATTACGTAATCTTTGGATGGGCTTAAGTATACTGCTGATTAGCCACATTGCGAGCACACCAATGATGATGGCTGCAATCACCAACACGATGATCGTTGTGATAAGAATCGGTTGGGCGGAGGCACTGGTTTCTGCTTTGTCCATCGTTCCAGCAATTCTCCAGCCTGTCAGCGTATTGGTTTTGAAAATCAGGTGTTTATCTACGCCATTAATATCGTAACTGAAGCTACCTTCTTTGGAGGCAAATAATTCAGGTATCGTTTCCCCCATTTTGGTACTTCCGCTGACTTCTGTCGGGTGGGTAACGATACGTTTGGTACCATCTAATATCATAATATAGCCATTTTGTCCGATTTTTAAATTTGTGATTTCTTTTAAATTATTTAGGTTCAGCGAAAGACCGAGAACACCACTGTTGTCAGGAAGTGTACGTGAAATATATACAACGGGGACCTTAGCCGTATTGAGTCCGACAGGGCTGATTACGGTTTGTCCGGGTTTCTCCATGGCCTGTTTGTACCACGGACGTTCACGAGGATCGTTTGTGGAGCCTACGGCTTTGCCAATAATGAGTTTTCCTTCGGGAGTTCCTACAAACATATCAACAGCTTCCGCATGCATTTTTAAATACACTTGTAACCTTTTCAGGATGTCTTCATCTGCTTCAGCACTGTTATCACTAGCTGTCATCGTCGTAGAGTAATATTCGAGATCAGCGATTTTGGCTTGAATCGTTTGAGTAACTGCACGATCGGATGCGGTAACGCTAGTTGTCGCACTATCGAGTAATTGGCGGTCCGTCTGTTTATATGCTGCTTGATAAGAAAAAGAACTTACAATAATGCTTGGAACAAGCATGACCAGTAAAAATGCTGCTGTCAATTTCTTGCGTAGTGTTAATGTTTTGAGTCGTCTCAGTTGTTTCATCAAACCCCTGCTTTCTATCTACATATTCATTTCTAATATTTATATCATATGTATTTACTATCGGTTATTTTGAGCTGAATTGATAGATTTATTACTAATTTGTCCAATACGCTAAAGAATTTCTTGCATAGCATGGAGTATCTTGCAATTTGGAGGGATAAGGTATGGGTTTTTTTCTGGATATGAGAAGCTCCACCAATTCATCAAAAACAGGTGAGGGTCCCGATATACAGCTGGGTCCTATACCGGAGCGGTTCGGTTTGATCACCCTGCGAACCTTTCTTGTGCCAGGTCCGATTGTGACTTTTAGCGGTTCCATTGGTCTGCTCGGTGAGCTTGGCGATACGTATGCGGTTGAAATCGTGCGTGGAGCCGACTATGATCCGAATGAGGTAGTCTACCGCGCCGAGGGGGTACTGGGCGTGACTGGTTCTAATGAAACGCAAGCTTTTAATGCACAGGATCTGTCTGCTCCCTGGGCAATACAAACAGTATATTCTTCTTATATTTCTGGTGTATCGACCACTGTTCGTAATGGTCCAGAGGTATTCACGGGCATTGCTTCGACTCTGTTTTTGTAAATATATCAGGTGATTATTTCTATAGTAAATGCTCGCTGCCTGTTCGTGGTTCTCCTAGGATAGTCCGCTGCGCCCAAGCTTAACTAGCCACGAGCATAGACAGACATCTGCTGCAGACTCGTGGCTATAATTCTCAACAACAACACCCAGAGCACAAATGACCTAGTTGTTGTAATTTCCTTTATGAGCGTGTTCTACAGAGTTGATTGTGCTTCTCGGATTCTATTTCTTTAGAATCTCTCGCAAATACACTGTCAACTCATCTGCTGCTTTGGCATGGGCGGAGAGCCCGGGATGGCTGCGAGATCCTATCGTTTCTTCCGTCGTGTTAGGCAGTTGGAATACAGACACATTCCGATCCCTCGTTTTTTTCTTGTACGCGTCTACCGCTCGGTAGATTGAGGGCATCATCGGAGTACCCAGCATCCCATAGGCCCACACAATATGGGCAGCAGGATTGCAGGTCCGAAGCTTGACAAGAAAACGTACGATAGCGCTTTCAAAAGATTGTAAATCTTCTTCATTGAATGTGCCGTCCTCGTTCAAGCGTTGCTTGTACACTTTCCCGCTTGCTGGGTCCGTCCATGCAGGAGAATAAAAGGCTCCCCCGTCATTAGTCCCCAAATTCACTACGACCACGTCCGGCTGCCATGAGGTAAAATCATGATCTGAAAATGCCCCTAATGCTTCATTTCTCTCACCGGTCAGCACACCACATATCTGCTCATAATATGCCGGTATGTTCGCATGCGGATTATTATCCCAGCTTGTTAGGACACCCCATCCGCTTTGTGATAACACTCGGTAGTCCGCATTTAGTGCTTCGGCTGTTATGGCTGTATAATTGCGTAGTGCTGTGAACAGCATGGGAACCCAGTCTGTCTCCTCCTTCGCTCCAATCGTTCCTTCTCCCGAGGTAATGCTGTCACCGATAAATTCCACCTTGAGGGGCTTATCAGTGACTGGCAGCAATTCCCCATCAACCTTCAGGGCATGAATTTGCAACAAGCAGCGCGAGTCCGAACTCATAGGCTGGACATCCTTGACCACACGGACATTTTTGACCGTGTCAGGGTTCAACCCTCTCAAAAGACAGATCCAATGCCGTCCTGCGGTCACCATCAGGCGACTCATCGGAACCCCATTGATGACAATATTGATCCAGGGTTCATACACCTGGTAATCGGCCTCAATTTCAATCCACAGCTCTGAGCCTTTGATATTCAATTCAATGCCACTGCCTGTCCAAAACAGAGTAAGAGGTTTACGTGTTTGCGTAGTTCGACCATGAACCTTTACATGCTTTGCTTTTGTAAGTGGGTATGTCCTCAATCTCTTGTTATGTGACATTTCAACATCCTCCTCATGATTTCTAAATGAATGCTAGTTTCTGTAATATTGTAAAAGAAGTGACAGGAAATCTCAAATTCTATTTCTAAGCAAGTAAGTAAGGGTTCAAGGCTTTATATGGATTATTCTTTGCAATCACGGACTTTAGGACAGCATATGATAGTAGAAAGCACCAGCAAACTGAAATTTGCTAGTGCTTTTTTGATATACGGAGCAAAGATTACTTGTTAAGTGGATTTTTTCACAAGTTATCTTTATTCATTAATTAGCTTTGCCGAACATGACGATATTAATCGCCTTGCCGAAGTCTATACCTACTTTGCCAGTTAGCTCTGCTGTTTTTTGTGCTAACACGACTGCATTGACACCACAAGAGAATAGCGCAATATCAAAGTCATCTTTGTGTGCTGCGATCCATTGGAGTGTTTCAGGCATTTGTTCATATTGATGAAATGCCAGCGTGTGCGCGATATTCAGCCTGTACGGATCGGCCTCAAGAACAGGCTTTACTTCAGCGGCCGTCCGGGTGACCAGCAGAATGCGTCGATTTTTCAGCATGTCCCAGAAAGCGGGTGTCTCAGCCAAATACCGATTCAGGCAGGCGTGGCAGGTCAGTGCGGGGGAAAGAGCATAGTGAGCAAAGACCTGATCGGTCAGCTCCCGCTTCATATAGGATGGTGCTTTAATAGATTCGTCATCATATGGCAAAATGCCAGCAATGCTAGCTTTGCTCACTGCCTCAGCCACCGCGTCCCGTAGTTCCGTATTCGGTAGAAACAGTCCCTTTTGACCGAGATTGGCTTTGACCGCCCAACGTTCCTGTAATACCTTTTCCATCGGCCAGACGGTGTCCTGCGACAACACCAAATTTTCACCATCCCCAATACGAATGAGCGAAAAGGACTGGTGCTGATCGAGTGCCAGCTTCAATCGTTTCAGTACCTCGTCAATCTCCAGATACCTTGGATTCGTCATAACATGTTACCTCCCTGTCGTTCCTGCTTGTTCAACTTTTCAGATGGAGCAAAAAACTTTGTATTCTATCATATGTCGAAAGCAAAAAGGTTTTTGTATGAACGGCTATTATTTTTGGATTCTACCTATTTTTACAAGATTCGTTGCATCTGTACGTGCCGTTTCAGAGGCGTCTTCATAACTTGAGAGAAGACGGTTGAAAGGGAGGAAGATCAATGAATCGCAAGATTGTAATTGAAATTAATTTTAATAACTATGGGATGAATCCCAACCGCCTGACACGTGAGTGGATCAGCGAGCGACTGGATATATTCAGAACCTTTACGCTGCGTAGTTTACTCAGTCAGACAAATACGGATTTCTTATCTGTCGTCAAGCTGGCGGGCGGATGCAGTGACATTGTGGAAGAGGAACTAGCCCGACATGAGCCCATTCCCGACCACATCCGTTTTGGTACGAGCATCGAAAGTAAACGTCGAATTCATGCGTACATCGAAGGCGCGGACGAACTGCTCATTGCTCGAATAGATTCCGACGATTTATACCACCAGTCATTTGTACAACAGTTACATGATTACAAGTTTCAACCGGAGACGGTTGCGCTGGTGAACCAGATGGGTTACCTGTGGGATGCGGTTGAGGGGCAGATGGCACCGGTGTTTCACCGTTCGCCTTCTTTTTATGTGTTTCGCTATCAAGTGGAGGATTTTCTAAATGATTACCGTGTCGTCATTCCTGGGAAGGGTACGCACGGATATGTAACGGAGCTGCCACATGAGGTCATTCCACTTCGCAACTATGTGAACGTCATTCATGCCGCAAATACTTCGGTAAAAAAAGTGCCAGCGAAGGATCGGCTGTCAGAGAATGAAATGAATGCTGTGCTGGCTGAATTTCTGGGAACAGACATTGCCAATTCGTAACGGTCAGGAGGAGATTATATTGTTTAAAGGAAAAAAACTGCTAGTGACCGGAGGCACGGGATCTTGGGGGCAACGCCTAACGGCTGAATTGCTGAAGGAGGGACCGGCGGAAATCCGGATATTCTCACGCGGTGAATTTGCACAGATTGCCATGCAGCGGCAATTTCAATCTGATCCTCGCCTGAATTTCATGATTGGAGATATTCGCGATCTTCAGGCATTGCAGGAGGCATGTCGCGGAGTGGACTATGTGTTCCATTTGGCGGCATTAAAGCATGTCCCTGTGTGTGAGAGACAGCCAGAGGAGGCTTTCAAGACGAACGTACACGGTACGGAAAATGTGATCCGGGCCAGCATAGAGCAGGGAGTCGCCAAGGTAATTGATGTCTCTACAGACAAGGCGGTAGACCCGGTGAATGTATATGGCATGACGAAGGCGATCGGTGAAAGACTGATGATCCGCGCCAACACTTTAAGTGAGCGTACTCGCTTTGTGTGTATTCGCGGCGGCAACGTGTTGGGGACGAGTGGAAGTGTCGTGCCCCTGTTCAAGCGCCAGATCGCGGAGGGGCAGGAATTAACGCTGACGAGCCCAGATATGACACGCTTCTTCCTCACGCTCGGAGAGGCGATTGGCTTGCTGCTGAAGGCTTCTGTCACGGCAATTGGGGGAGAGACCCTTGTGATGAAAATGAAGGGCTGCAATATTGCAGATCTGGCAGAAGTGATGAAAGAACAGGCGGGACAGCCTGCGTTGAAAGTGAAGGAGATTGGTATACGTGGTGGGGAAAAGCTGCATGAGGTGCTGATTTCGCCCTATGAGGTGCCGCACACGTATCGCTATGATGACCGTTATTTTGTTATTCTTCCCCAGCAAGCAGACGAGCGCTTACTGAGCCAATATGGTGGATTGGAACGAGTGAGCTTCGATCAATATCGCTCGGACGATGAGTTAATGGATCGCGCTGGAATTGCTGAGCTACTGCGAGGCATGGAGTAACGATGAAAGAGGTGGGTATTTTGCAGCTTATGGAAAAAATAACTAAAGGAACTGTAAAGGTTGCAGTAATCGGCCTCGGTTATGTAGGGCTGCCCATGGCAGTGGAAATGGCACAGGCTGGTTATGATGTATATGGTGTAGATTCCGATCCTGTCAAAGTAGCCAAGCTGCTTCAAGGAAAGTCTTACATCATAGACATTGGCGATGATGCATTGGAAGGTCTGATCGGGCAGCAATTGCATCCAGTTACGGATATCAAGGTGCTGGAGCATGCGGACATCGTCGTGATTTGTGTGCCTACGCCGCTGACAGACGGACATCAGCCGGATACGTCCTATATTGAAACGGCTATTGATCAGGCCATACCTCATTTGCGTAGACAAACACTGTTGATTCTGGAAAGCACCACCTATCCGGGAACGACCGAGGAACTGATTCGGCCGGTGATAGAGCAGCGCAGGGGCTGGACGGTAGGTAAGGATTTCTATGTGTGCTTTTCACCGGAACGTGTTGATCCGGGCAGCATTCATTTTAATATTCGCAACACACCCAAGGTGATCGGCGGTTGCACGCCGGATTGTCTGGCAGCGGGAGTGGGTTTTTATGGCTCCTTTTTGGACCAGATTGTTCCAGTCAGCTCGACAACCGTGGCGGAAGCCGCCAAGCTGTTCGAGAATACGTTCCGCAGCGTCAACATTGGAATGGTCAATGAGCTGACAGCCGCCTGCGAGAAAATTGGCATCAATATATGGGAGGTACTGGATGCAGCGTCAACCAAGCCATTCGGCTATATGCCTTTTTATCCGGGACCTGGCATCGGGGGGCACTGTATCCCGGTTGATCCGCTATACTTGTCATGGAAATCCGAGCAGCATGGTTTTCCACTGGAATTCGTGGACTTGGCAGATCGCATGAATCGGCGTATGCCGCTGTATATTGCGGAGCGAATTGAAGCCATGCTCGCTCATAAAGGTAAAGCCATAAACAAAGCCAAAATCATTCTGGCAGGTGTGGCCTACAAAAAGGACATTGATGATGTTCGGGAATCCCCAGCTCTTGTCCTGTTTGAACATCTAATAAAAATGGGAGCTTCGGTGAGCTTCACCGACCCATATGTATCGAGCTTTAAGCTGAACGGTGAAGCAATCCCATCTCGAACGGCAAATGCTCAGCTATGGGAAAGTGCAGATATCGTAGTCATCACGACAGACCATTCTGTGGTGGATTACCAACAGCTGGTCGACCATGCCCCGCTGGTCTTCGATACACGTAATGCGACCGCACATTGCACAGGTGGACATGTCGTGATCTTGGGGCATCCTGGTGATGGAGGGGGCGCCGCTGTTGGCTAACCGTGATCAGGTAAACGAACGTTATTACGGGCAGATCAATTCGGAGGAATCTCATGAAGCCACCCGCAATAGAATTCACTGGATTTGCCGCCATGTACAGGGGCGTACCGTGCTGGATGTTGGGTGCAGTCAGGGGATAACGTCCATTTTGCTTGGACGGGAAGGCTTTGAGGTAACGGCTATTGATTTGGAAGAGGGCAGCATTTCTTATGCAAAAAAAGAACTTCGTCAGGAATCCGCACCAGTCCGGGGAAGAGTCCACTTTCAGTTAAAGGACATTTCACAATTTGAGCGTCCTCCCGGTGGATTTGATACCATTATTTTAGGGGAGATTTTGGAACATTTTGCGCATCCCGACACCCTGCTGGCTCATGCTTACCGCTTGTTGAATAAAAAGGGAACGCTCGTCTTGTCTGTACCTTATGGATACCATCCTTTCCATGATCACAAGCGGACTTACTATGCTGGGAGCCTCTCCCGTGTGTTGTATCCTTATTTTGATGAAAAAGCGCTGGAGGTACATCACAAATATTTGTGCTTTGCAGGCCGCAAGAAGTCGAAAGAACTGCGTGAGGTCAAACCAGAGGTAGCGCATCTGAATGAGTGGATGAAACTGGACGAGGAACAATTTCGACTGGTGGAGCAGCAGCATGTTCGCAAAATGAATCAGCGAAAGGCCGCACTCGACAAGGCGGTACAGCGAATCCGGCATATGGAGGAACAACTTTTGCCGATGGAAAGGTATGCACGTGCCGAACAGCTAGACAAGACGCAGGCTGAAAGGAGAGGTGCATATACTGATGGCGAGTCTACCGGAAAAACGACGGCAGATTCAGCTAAAGGTAAAGGGGGGATGACGTGAAGTCATGACTGAGCATCCAATGACCATCAGCTTGTGCATGATCGTAAAGAACGAGGAGCAGACACTTGCACGCTGTCTGGATTCGGTCGCAGACCTGATGGATGAAATCATCATTGTGGACACGGGATCGACGGATCAGACGAAGACGATAGCAGCCCGCTATACGGATCGGCTATATACGTTTGAATGGAAGGATGATTTTGCAGCCGCCCGTAATGAATCGTTTGACAAGGCGACGTGTTCCTACATCATGTGGCTGGATGCGGACGATGTGCTGCTGGAGCCGGACCGCGAGCGCCTGCGTGCCTTGAAGCAGCGTTTGTCTATGGATATCGACGCAGTGGTAATGCCACTTCATTTGGCAGAGGGGGAGCAGGGTGAACTGTTGTTCACCTCACGCCGTATCCGTCTCGTGAAGCGTGAGCGACAATATCGCTGGAAAGGGCGTCTGCATGAGGATCTGGTGATACCTCAGGGGCAAATCGTGCATTCGGATGTGGCAGTAACTCACCGCCGAATGCAAGACCACACGCTCCGTAACCAACGTATTCTCGCCCGGTGGATCAGTGAAAGCGGTAAGCTGGAGGGGCGTCTGCTGTATTTGCATGCCAATGAATGTTTTGACCGTAAGGAATATACCGAGGCGGTAGAGGCGTTCAACCATCTGTTGGAGGAGCCGAGCGGCTACCGTGAGGATCGGATTACCGCTTGTGCGCGGTCGGCGGAATGCTATCTTCACCTCGGGAAGTCGGAGCAACAGCTGGATAGTCTGTTACGCTCCTTTCGATACGGTGTGCCGCAATCAGACTTGTGCTGCATGATCGGTGACTGGTTTTTCACACGAAACGAATGGAGCACTGCCGCATACTGGTATGAAAAGGCATTGGAGCAACAGCATCACCTTCCGGGTATGCGACCTGTTCCGCTGCCATGCTACTCCTGGTTACCTCATGTGCGGCTCAGCCATTGCTACGCCCATGCAGATAAGCTGGACGCTTCGTATGAGCATAACCAAACCGCTTTACGCTATTTACCTGACGACCCGCATTTACTGGATAACGAACGCAAGCTCAGGGAGGCTATTTCCAACTCCCCACCCTCAGCCTGTTCTTCAAAATAGTTCAAGCTGTTCCGGCCCGTTATCTTCTTCGGGTGGCTTGCGAGGTGGAAAAGGTTTAGGGTCCATGTCAAGCATGGTCATGAGCTGCTTGGCGTTAGCAGCGGCGTCTCCACCTGAGTTGTTGTTGAAAATAACGCACACCTCACGGCTTTGCTGCTCCAGCTCCAGCAATCTGTCTCTCCATTCGGTCAACTCTTGTTCATTGTACCGATACAGATAACGAACCTCCCGCCAATTAGGCGCGGAGCTTTGATTCCAGCCCGATATGTTCCGTCCGTGGAGACGTACGACTGTCAGATTACCATCTGTAGCCAACGGCACAATGGGAACTGACCCCGGTCCCGCCTGCGGCTCGTCGCATACGCTGTGTATCCAACCTTCTTCACGCATGAATGCCAGCGTTTGTTTCCGAAAATCGGGTGTGAACCAGCTTTGATGTCTGAATTCAAGTACGGATGGGACCTCTCCCATCCTTTTTTTCGTGTCTCGCAGTACAGCGACATTCTCACGTGTACAGTCGAACCAGGGTGGGTATTGAAACAGTACGGCTTTGAGCTTGCCCGCTTCGCGAAGAGGCTGTATGGATGCATGCAGTGCTTCGTACATGGCATCTATTGTTTTGAAGTAAGGCTGCTTGCCGCGGGTATGTCCAGTCATGCCTTGATAGGCTTTGACGAGAAATGAAAAAGAGTCAGGGGTTTCCGCCGCCCAGCGTGCCATACGATCTGTGGGCTGCACCGCATAGAAAGAACTATCCATCTCTACTACCGGAAAATGGCTTCCATAGACGCTTAGTTTTTGGTTAGCTTTGGTGCCCGTTGGATACAAGTCATCGTGATCGCCCCAACCCGTAAGTCCAATTTGAATCATAACTTTGCTGCTCCTTTCTCTTATGAATACTTCTAAAAGCGTTCCCATGAATCATTTTAATGATAAAATGGGGTGGATCATGTACTCTTTATTAAAGCTACTGAAGGTATTATGAAATGGATTCAAATAACGATTATTGTAACATGTTTGTTGTTCAGGATTTTGTAAAACCCTTATTCGTAATGCTTTTGAGTTTCCAGTTTGAAAAAGCTAATATAGTATGTAATAGAGCGAAATGAGTTCATGGAGGAGAAACGATATGGCAGAATGGTACGAGCAAAGCTTTGGGGAAGATTATTTATTGGTATACAAGCATCGCGACTTTCAGGGGGCCTATCAGGAAGTGCAAAAAATGATCTCCTGGCTCAAATTACCGCAAGGCTCCAGCGTATTGGATTTATGCTGTGGGATGGGACGTCATTCGCTTGCGCTCGCAGATGCAGGTTATAAGGTGACAGGTGTGGACCTTTCCAATGTGCTGCTGAGAGAGGCTCGTGCAGCTGATTCCGAAGGGCGGGTAAGTTGGCATCAAGGGGATATGAGAGAGGTGCCGCTGGATGAAAGCTATGACGCGGTGATGAATTTGTTCACCTCCTTCGGTTATTTTGAAAAGGATGAGGAGCAGCTTAAAGTACTAAAGGAAATATATCGGTTGTTGAAGCCGGGAGGACGCTTTATCATAGATTATTTGAACCCTGCTTACGTAACCGCTCATTTGGTACCGCATTCGTCACGGGAGGATGAAGGAAATTGGATTGAGGAGCATCGGGTCATTGAAGATGGCTTTGTGAAAAAGCAAATTGCGATTCGGTCAGCCGCATCTGTTACGGCCACTGAGGCAGCCTCTGCTCTGGGTACGACTCCTACTGAGGGAGAACCCGCGCGCGTGTATCATGAACGAGTGAAGCTATATCCGTATGAAAAGTTCCGTGGATTGCTAGAGCAAGCCGGACTATCCGTAGAGCAGGTGCACGGAAGCTATAATGAAGATCAATATATCGAAGATGCTTCGCCTCGAATGATTTTTGTCGGCGTGCGGGCTTAAAACAGAAAGGCGGATGGGAAGCCATGAAAATGCCAGAGCTTACACCGTGTGAGCGAATAGACGGAGGCTTTCAGGTCAAAATATCCATGTCCTTTCCGCTGCGCTGGGTGAATAGCTATGTGCTCAAGGGACAGCACGGTTTTACGATTGTAGACCCGGGGCCGCGCAATATGGATACCGAGGCAGAATGGGCGCATGTCTTCCAACAGCTGGGGATGTCCTTTGAGGATATCTCTGACATTGTGGTAACTCATCATCACCCCGATCATTACGGATTGGCGGGCTGGATGCAGCAGCAAAGTCAGGCTCGTGTACATATGTCAGCTCGAAGTCATAAGGAAGCGATGATGATGTGGGACGCTCCAGAATCGACGGTCGCAATGGAGAACAGGCTTCCTAGCTTTTTTGTCCAGCATGGCTTTCCTTTGGAGCAAGTGTCGGCCTTGGAATTACATATACGGCAGGCTTATTTGCAAGTGAATCCACAGCCTGAGATTACCGTTATTCCTACCGGAATGGACGCTCGTCTGGAATGGGGTGGACGCAGTTGGCTGCCCGTCGAGACAGGAGGGCATGCGCCCGGACATGTGTCCTTATATGACCCGAATAGCGGCGTTATCCTCTGCGGTGACGCAGTTTTGCCGCAGATTTCTCCTAATATCAGTCTGCTGCCGGGCAGCGATGCCCAGCCGTTGAGGTCTTATGTAGACGGCTTGCAGCGTCTAGGCGAGCTGGAGGTAGCGTGGGCATATCCGGGGCACCGCAATCCGTTTGGTTATTTTCGGGAGCGGACGCAAGCGTTGCTGGCGCATCATGAAGAACGGCTGGATAAATTCCAGCAGCTGATCCAACCGGAGGGCAGCACAGCCTATGAGCTGTGCATTGCCATGTTTGGTGGCAAGCTGGGTATTCACCAGCTAAGGTTTGCCATGTCCGAGACGCTGGCTCATCTGGTGGAGCTGGTGCGCCGTGAACGGGCCTCTATGAGCGAGACGGACTCAATCACGCGCTTCTATCCCCTTTGCCGTCAATAGTCGCGGAAAACTACCCAACAAGTGACATGACGAAGCAACATGACAAGCGGCATGCATGCCGGAAAAGAGGATTTTATGAATTTGCTGCTGCTGGGAGCTACCGGACGCGTAGGACGGTACATATTAGATTATGCATTAGAGGACGGTCATGTCGTTACTGTCCTTGTTCGTTCACCGGATAAGCTGGAGGATTTCGCACCCGGGTACGGGAATCAGCTGCAAATCGTACAAGGCGATGCCACTAATGCAGAGGACGTAGCACAAGCGCTGAAGGGTGGGGCGACGGCTGTAATCAGTGCGCTGAATACGGATGGAACGACTACCTTATCCGTTAATATAGCCCTGCTGGTCCGGCTCATGCAGGAGCAGTCCATTTCCCGGCTCATTACAGTAGGAACGGCAGGGATTTTGCAAAGCCGGACCGAACCGGACCTGTATCGGTACGAGTCCTCCGAGACCCGGCGACGCAGCACTCGTGCAGCCGAGGAACATCGGCGAGTGTACGAATTGCTGCATGAATCGCCACTAGACTGGACAATCGTATGTCCAACCTATCTGCCGGATGGAGCGCGGACAGGTATTTATCGCGTGGAAAAAGATTTTTTGCCTGAAGGTGGCTCACAAATTACCACCGCGGATACGGCTGATTTTACCTATCGTCAATGCAAGAGTTACGAATTTATCCGTACACGGGTAGGCATTGCCTACTGATCGTGGAACGCCAAACATAGCTTCATTTTTAAGCATTCAACCAGAGCGCGGTAAGTGTACCTACTCATTGCGTTCTTTTTTATTTGACAAACACTCAGGCTTAGAATACTATGGTTCTTAACAGAAACAATGTTTCCTGAGATCTTGTGTAGATCTTTAATTTATTATAGTAGCATCAAGCAACAGTTTTTAATAAGCAAAAGGAAGTGCATTCAATCATGACCGAGCCATCGCATCCCTATAAAACCTATTCGGAAGTGAAGCTACAGCAGCAGCAATTGCTCCGTAAAAATGTCATTGACGCCGCATGTATCCTTCTTGCGGAAGAAGGGCCAGAGGCCGTGACCGTGCGGCGAGTTGCGCAGAAATTAAGCTGTTCCACCAAAATTATTTACAGTATTTTCGGCAGTAAGGATGGTCTTGCCAATGAGATGTACCTGGATGGATGTCGGCTATTGGCTGAATCCTTTCAGCAAGTACCCGTTACCGAAAGCGTACTCGCTGATCTTGAAGCTCTATGCTGGGCGTACTGGGAATTTGCGCAGCTTCATTCAGCCTATTACAAAATGATGTTTGGCGGGGCATTATCTGATTTCAAGCCGGATGAACAGAGCTTGGAGGGTACCACAACGGCCCTGTCTCAAATCCTGCAAACCGTCATACACGCTATGGAGCAGGGAGCATTGAAAGAACATGATCCGCTGCTGGTTGTCCGGATGTTTTGGTCTGCTTTACATGGAGTCATACATCTTCAGTTTGCAGGTCATTTTTCAGATGTAGATATGGCTCAAGGAGTGTATGCATTTACACTGAAGAATGCGCTCGTAGCATTTAAAACATCCTCATCTCCATCGTAAATATGAAGTGTACTGAGGTCGTCATAGTAGATGACTTCAGTTCATTATAGAGTAGTGGTAACAATGTTTCTTAAATAAAACAACGATACTATGGAGGTTGTCATCATGTTTATGTACGCAAATAAAATAGCTCTGATCACAGGGGCTTCATCCGGTATTGGCGAGGCCTTTGCCTATTCGCTCGCAGCTAAGAAATGTAATCTCATTTTGGTAGCACGCAATGAAACCAAATTAAAGACACTGGCTAAAGAACTCTCAGCTAAATATAACGTAAAAGCAACGGTGATTGCGTTAGATCTTTCTACATCAGGAGCACCCCAAGCATTGCATCAGGAGGTTCAAAAGCAACAGCTAAAGGTAGATCTCTTGATTAACAACGCGGGTTTTGCCACCTATGGATACTTTGAGCAGGTTTCAGGAGAACGACAGCATGAGGAAGTGATGCTCAATGTGGCTGCTTTAGTCGACATCACACATGCATTTATGCCTGATTTATTGCGTAAGCGGGATGGTGGATTAATCAATGTTTCTTCCACAGCTGCATTTCAGCCCGATCCTTATATGGCGGTGTATGGAGCAACCAAAGCATTTGTGCTTTCTTTTACTGAAGCGCTATGGGCCGAAAATCGGAAACGGGGGCTTAAAGTTCTGGCCCTTTGTCCAGGCTCAACGGAAACGCCGTTTTTTGATATTGTTGGCGCAAGTGAAGCGTCAATTGGAATTAGGGAAACTCCCCAAACCGTTGTGAAGAACGCGTTGAGAGCATTTGAAAAGGGGCGTAGTCACATCATTTCCGGTCGCCAAAACTATTGGGTAGCTCAGGTGTCCCGGTTCTTCTCTCGTCAATCCACGCTGGGAATTGTAGAACGTGCACTGCGTCCACAAAATGGATTGTAATTTATGAATAAAGGTAATCTGAGCTTGAAATGTTAGAAATGCTAATGAATAAGCTGTGAGTATTATGCACCGGGTCTGATCGTTTATAGCTCGACTTGAATCAGACCCGGTGTTCCTATTTGTATAGATCAAGCGCTTAGATCCTATTCTAGTCCTCGGGAATATAGTAAAATTCCATCCCGTTTCTCCCAGCCGTTAGCTGACCAGAAGCGTTGACCCCCTGCGTTATGCTCCATCACAAACAGATGACATTTATCAATGCCTTCTCTCAGCAAAGCAGATAACGCTTTATCCACCAGTCTGGGCGCGATCCCTTGACCACGATGTGCTGTGGCTACACCCAGATGATACAGAAACCCCCTGCGACTATCGTGACCCGCCAAAATCGTGCCTATGATGCTTCCATCATGCTCACAGACAAAGCTAAGTCCTTCGTTCCGTTGTAAAAAGCGTGCAATCCGCTCCGGTGAGTCGGCCTCGCTTAATCCCAATCCGTCTAAGCCATTCCAAAGGTCAATGGCCTGATCATAATCGTCAGCCTGCATCGTACGGAATGTATACCCTTCAGTTACATTTGCCATGTCTAGTTCTCCTCTAACCCTATATATATCTGTTGTATTCCAAGCGTTGTTTGTTGTTTAACGGGTTGTATTCGGTGCGCTTTCTTCCCCAAGCTCCTGCTCGCGCTCTGCCTGTTTGCGATGGGCGATACGGCTGCTGGCCGAAGCTGCGATAGCGCCCACAATGTCGTCCAGGAACGTATGGATCGGCCCGAGGCTTTTATCATTCAAGCGTTCCAGCACACCTGGTTTGAGCTTATCGACATAACCGTAATTGGTAAATCCAATGCTGCCGTACACATTTACGATGGAAAAGGCCAGAATTTCATCCACACCGTATAATCCCTCATCATTCTCAATCATGTCCTGCAATGGGGGAAGAAGAGCGCCTTGTTCAGCAAGGATATCCAGTTGGATGCCCGTGAGCACGGCATTTTGAACCTCGCGCTTCATCAGTACCTTGTCCACATTCTCCATACATTCTTCCATCGTTAGGGTCGGGTAATATTTTTTTTGTAAAAGCATGACCAGTTCTGCAATTTCAGTCAGGTTCACACCACGCTTGTGCAGCAACTCGCGGGTGGCATCGGCTACCTTTTTACTATTCAGGCTGTAAGGTGCTTTTTTCTTGTCCATAAAGTTGAAGTTCCCCTCCTCGTATAGATCCTGATTTCTACTGCAATTATGACCAGTGTGTCCAGTCTGCTGAAAAAGTAGTTATTTTTTACGCGAGGCTCGTATACATATTAGTACAATCTGTACAAAATTGTTAGGGAGGAACTTCACTTATGAATATAAAACACCCATGGCGTATGACCTCTGTAGCTGGACTGCTATCCCTACCCCTGTTGTTGTCGGGCTGCAGCCTTTTCGGCAACGAATCGGCATCCATTGACCCCCCGCCGTCCACGACAGAGCAGTCCATGATTAAGGCTGTAACCGGAAAAGCACCTGCCAGTACAGGTCAACTGAGAGCTGTTTTTTTGCAAGATCATAACGGTTTGCTGGCCCCGGTATCTTTACCGATTGCTACAGGTGATGTGCAGGCAGATGCCAAGTCAGCGCTGGAAACATTGGTTGAGGGCGGGCCGTATGCTGGATTATTACCAGAGGGATTTAAAGGTGTAATACCCCAGGGTACAGAAGTGAAAAGTGTGACGGTGGACAAGAACAACAAGCTGGCTGTTGTCGAGTTCAATAAATCTTTCGCCAACTATAAGCCACAGGAAGAACGAAAATTAATGGAGAGTTTGACCTGGACCCTGACCGACCGTCCCGATATTGAGAGCGTACAGATCTGGGTGGATGGCAAGAAACTGAACGAAATGCCTGTTGGCGGCACACCGCTGGATCATCCATTGACGCGTGCAGTAGGTATTAATTTGGAAATTGGTCATGGCGTGACACCCCTGGATTCCAGTCCAGTCACCGTGTATTTCTCTTCTTCTTCTCCTGCTGGAGTTCAATACTATGTACCTGTAACACGGTTGGTTAGCCCTGAGAAAGATCGTGTCCAGTCAGCGCTGCATCAATTGATTCAAGGGCCGCAGACCAAGGATGGGCTACAAGAAGTGATGACAGGGGAGACGGCGCTGAAATCGGTAGAACGCTCCAAAGACAACGTAATTACGGTATCTCTTTCAGATGATATGTTTGCTAAGGGAGAAGCCGTGCCTGCTGAATTTTTGGAATCGGTTGTGCTGACAGCGGCAGACAATTCAGATGATGCGGTCAAAACAAAAATTCGGATTGAACTAAATGGTGAAAAAAGCGTGATTGGACAAAATAATCAAAATTATGGAGAGCCTGTAGCCAAGCCGCAACATATTAACGAAATCCCTCTTTAAGGGCGGGAATCGTCCTTGGGGTGCTTTTGCCTGCACACTTTGGTAAAATAAACATATAAGAACAGGTTGCATACGACGTAGGAGGAAAAAGCATGAGTAGATCTAACGGACGAAACGGTGATGAGCTGCGCCCGATGAAATTGACAGCAGGAGTAAATAAATACGCGGAGGGCTCTGTTTTTATAGAGGTTGGCGAGACGAAAGTCATTTGCACGGCTACTGTAGAAGAACGCGTACCACCCTTTATGAAGGGACAAGGAAAAGGCTGGGTAACCGCAGAGTATTCCATGCTTCCGCGTGCGACTCATAGCCGTAATCAGCGTGAAGCTGCGCGTGGCAAGCTGACAGGCCGTACCATGGAAATTCAGCGTCTGATTGGAAGAGCGTTGCGTTCGGTGGTCAATTTGCAGGCGCTTGGTGAACGGACGATTACGTTGGATTGTGACGTCATTCAGGCGGACGGCGGAACACGCACAACCTCAATTACCGGTTCTTTCGTAGCGTTGGCGATTGCGGTCAATAAAATTGCCACCCAGCACAAGCTGCCTGTTTTTCCAATTACCGATTTCCTGGCTTCCGTCAGCGTAGGGGTTGTTGGTGAAAAAGCATTGCTGGATCTGAACTATGAAGAGGATTCCAAGGCCAAAGTGGACATGAATCTTGTCATGACTGGCAGCGGAAAATATGTTGAGCTGCAAGGTACAGGTGAAGAAAGCCCATTTGACCGTAACGAATTGGATCAACTGCTTAGCTTGGGCGAACAAGGGATTCTGCAAATGATTGAGCGCCAAAAAGAAGTGCTTGGACCGATTGCTGATAAGATCGGTGCTGGACGTACAGGAGCTGGCGCCTAATGCGGCTGGATGGCCCGGTCGTCATTGTCGCTACGAAAAATAAAGGAAAGGTGCGGGAATTCGCGCATGCCTTTGCGCCGTTTGGCAAGGAAGTCAGAAGCATGTACGATTATCCCGACATTCCTGATGTCGTTGAAGATGGCAAAACCTTTGCCGAAAATGCACTGAAAAAAGCTAAAGCGGTTGGAGATGTGCTCGGATTGCCCGTACTGGCCGATGATTCCGGCCTCTGTGTGGACTTGCTGGACGGTGCACCGGGGGTATACTCTGCCCGTTATGCTGGAGAAGGTGCCAGCGATCACGAAAACAATATTAAGCTGCTCGACGTTCTGGAATCGAAGCAGCTGGGTGATGATACGGGACAGCCTTTGCTAAGCCCGGCTCAATTCGTCTGTACCTTGATTCTATATAATCCGCAGACTGGCGAGACGTTGGAATCGACAGGCTCCGTGGAGGGCTGGATTACTACTGAAACCGCCGGCAGCGGCGGGTTTGGGTATGATCCACTGTTTTATTTGCTAGAGTTTGAAAAGACAATGGCCGAGCTAACGTTGGAACAAAAGCAGGCTATCAGTCACCGAGGGATAGCTCTGCGTGATTTGGCAACAAAGCTGGGTAATCCACAGGCATAGCTTGGTAACAGGGGAGAAATCATCCCCCCATTCACATAACGAAAAAAAAGGCTATCCGTCAGTCATGAGCTGCGGATAGCCTTTTTGGTACTTTCTGTTCCCCATATAGTACACAGCGAAAAATTGCCGCTGCCGCTTAGAAGCTCTATTGCTCCAGCATTCAGTGTAGCTTATCGAATAGCTACCTTGTAAGTGCGCAACCAGTTATCCACTTGAGCCAAGTAGGCAAACAACTGGGGACCCGACATCAGCTGACCAAACCAAGGCAGATTGGTGGATGCCTCCGGTGAGGCGGCAATATCGCGTACCTTTTGCGCATCGATCAGCTTGAGCAGTGGGGAAGAGGAATCATCCAGCAGCTGCAACGCCTGCTTTTTCACAGCCTCAAGATAGGAAGGGTTATGCGTTTTGGGATATGGGCTTTTTTTGCGATACAGCACATCATCCGGCAATACGCCCTCCAGCGACTTGCGCAAAATACCTTTTTCACGTCCGCCTGTCATCTTGATACTCCACGGAATGTTCCATACATATTGTACCAGTCGATGATCGCAATACGGCACCCGCACTTCGAGTCCGGCTCCCATACTCATCCGATCCTTGCGATCCAGTAGAGTAGGCATAAAGCGGGTGATGTTCAAATAGGACATGACGCGCATTTGCGCAGCTTTTCCTGTTTCCCCCGGTAGCTTCGGCACTTCTCCTACCGCGTCTGAGTAGCGATCGTTCAAATACTCCAGCGGCTTGATCCAGTCCCGTACCTCGGGAGACAACAGACTGGCTCTCATATCGGGTGCAACTGCCCACGGGAATGTACCCGAATTCAGCATATCTTCCCGGTGGAACCAAGGATATCCGCCAAAAACTTCATCCGCAGCCTCGCCGGAAATAGCGACCGTGGCTCCTTTTTTAATCTCCCGGCAAAAGAGATACAGCGACGAATCCACGTCCGCCATGCCGGGTAAATCCCGCGTTAGTGTGGAGTTGTTCAGAGCTGCTACGACTTCTGGCGTATCGAATTCAATCCAGTGATGATTTGTCCCTAATTCATCCACCATCCGCTGAATCCAGGGGGCATCGGCTCCGGGTTGAAACGCATGGGCTTTAAAATGCTTGTCGTTATCCACATAATCCACCGAATACGTATGAACTTGTCCTTGCCCGGTACGGTTGTAATAATCGACAGCTAATGCGGATAGAGCGCTTGAATCCAGCCCGCCAGACAATAAGGTGCACACTGGAACATCCGAAATGAGCTGCCGCTCCACCGTATCCAGCAACAGTTCTCGTACCTTGAGCGCCGTTTCTTCGGTGTTATCCTCATGCGCAATGCTTTCCAACTTCCAGTAGGCTTGAATGCGCACGCCGTCGCGGGTGTAGGTTAGCGTATGCCCGGGACGTAGCTCCTTCATGGACGAATAGACGCCGTGTCCGGGGGTACGTGCAGGCCCAATGATAAAAATTTCGGCCAATCCCTCGGCGTCCACTGCTGCTTCTACTGCTGGATGCTGAAGCAGTGCTTTGGGTTCTGAGCCAAATACGAATACTTCTTCGGTCTGGCTATAAAATAACGGCTTCACTCCCAGCCGATCCCGTGCCAGAAATACCTGCTCCCGCTCGCTATCCCAGACCGCAAACGCAAAAATGCCGTTTAACCGATCTACACATTCGGGGCCCCATTCGATATAGGATTCGAGCAGCACCTCCGTGTCGCATTGTGTACGGAAAAAATGCCCGCGCTGTTGCAGCTCTTTTTTCAGCTCAGGCGCGTTATATATTTCCCCGTTATATACAATCGTATAAGTGATATCCTCCAGCTGCCGGATCATGGGCTGAGCGCCATTTTCCGGGTCCATTACGCTCAGTCTTCGGTGTCCGAAGGCACACGGGTTGGATATCCAGGTACCCGCAGCATCCGGTCCGCGATCGGAGAGCGTTTGTGTCATATTCAGCAGCAGCTCAGATTGATGCATTAAGTCTCCGTTCCACTGTATGAAACCTGTAATTCCGCACATGTCTGTTCATCCTCTCTTTGTCGTGTTCATCCAGTGTTGGAATGAATCAAAAACTAAATCCCCAGTTCATCAGTATATATGCCGAAAAGAAGCATAAAATGTCTGTCCGTTCCGAAAACTACAGATGGGGAAACCCGTCTACTCGCAAGGAAGGAGGGAGACCATGTACTACATCAAGGATGCCAAAATACGCCGCTTCACTGAACTTGACGGAGTGCGCTGCGCTGAGGTAGAGGTGCGGCCCGGTGCCGCAGATGACCCGGAATTGCTGGTCTATATCACGGCCAGGGATCAGACGGATGGTCAGCATGACTATGACATGGTACGGATCATCCGCAATGACGCCGATCTGGAGCTGGATTGGTACGACAATAATCTGCATTCGGCATTTGAGGAAGTGACAGACAAGGCTTTTACCGACTCTACACACATTACTGCTGGTGAGGAGCGAGAGAAGTTTAAAAAAGAATTGCTCTCCTATGGGCAGCTCAGTACAGAGTTCGCCAAGGAGTTCGGGGCATGAGGATATGGTGTGCTATGCCTCGGCTTTTGTTGATTTGGGCTCCGGCGCCATCGCCGGATCAGCGTGAAAGGAGGGGGAAATCATAGACGGCAAAGCGAAGTATAAGAAAAACAAAGGCAGCAGTTATATTCATAACAATGAGTTCGCGGAAGAAGTGCTGGAGAAAAACGTAAGACATGAAGTACGGAAAAGTCCTAAACGCTTTGGGAATAAATAAGCAGCCATTGAACTAAATAGCAACAGCAACTCATCAAAAATGACCCTAAAGAAGCCTCCGTATCCCGCCAAATTTGCGGTATGCAGGAGGCTTCTTTTTGAACTAAGCCGCTTCACGCAGCGTCATGATCCCTTTGTAGATGTTATAAACAAAAACCCCGAGATAGACCACTACGAATAGCAGTACAAACCCGATCACTGAACCTGCATGATTCGCCGTAATAATAAAATACACTAGCGGAATTGCCGCAATAATGGGGAAAATATGCGATAAAATAGCCTTTTTTGCATGTCCCTGAACATATTCGTCCCGTACTGCAATCCACACAATGACAGGTACTAGAAAAGGTGCGAAGAAAATGCTGAAATAACAAAGTGACGACAAAAGACCTCTCACGGATTAACCCCTCCTTTATGCATGGTTCTTTGTACATAATACCCCGTTAGCGTCCAAATGATTCCTTTTGCAGCCAGCTTCCCTGTATCATAAAAAAATGCTTTTGACAGTTGGCCGAATTGTGATATAATAATCAATGCGCTGAATACATAAGGTTTTATTGATCACCATCTTGTCCCAGTAGCTCAGCTGGATAGAGCAACGGCCTTCTAAGCCGTCGGTCGGGGGTTCGAATCCCTCCTGGGACGTATAGCAAAAAGCTTCCTACATGTAGGAAGCTTTTTTGTTTTTCAGTGCTGCCAAAGCGCTGCGCTACGATACCTGCGCACATGGTGGATTTTATCCGGTGAAGCTAATGGAGAGGGTATTCCATGTTCATGGAGCTTGAAAAAAGGTATGATGCATTCCAAATTTGATATTATCCATAATAATATTTGCCACATCCTTTGGAGTCATATTTGGTGAATATTCATACCACCATTTAACCGTTGTCATTGCAGATGCTGCAAACAAACGAGTTAATAACTCCTGCTTTTCTGAAAGTTCCTTCTTCGTAATTTCTGTTCCATTGCTATTTTCACGAAGACATTCCCCGGTTCTCCTTTCAAATATGCGTGTCATATCTTCATAGACATATAACTCCATATTTTTATTCCACAATATAAGGTACCAATCTTTATGATCATACATAAATTGGAGTTGTTTTCTTAAAGCATTCAAGGATTCGATGTCATTATTCTCCAGATTAAAAGATGCTAGATTAATATTGTTTGAAAGTTCTTCTAATGTTGATTTTACCAATGATTCTCTTAGCTGATATTTATCTTCATAATATTTGTAGAATGTAGAACGATTAATTCTTGCAGTTGTAGTAATATCTTTTACGGAAATAGATGAAAAGTTTTTTTGACTAATACATTTAGCAAACCCATGTTTTATATTTTCAAGTGTTTTCACAACACGTAAGTCTGTTATCTCATTCAATATGTGTCACACTCCAATTCACTAATTCTACATATTAAAAACAACAAAAGCTATCAGAACTGTTGTTTAAGCAACATTCAGGGTAAGCCTTACTGATATTCTGGATCTTTTTTCTTTATTATAATCTTAATATAAAAGAATATTTGTATAAATGGTATCCATTTTGTTCAATATGAAAAGGAGAATTTTTTATGTCTAACAATCGTTTATGTAAAGTTTTAGGAATTGAAAAACCAATTATTCAAGGACCTATGGCTTGGGTTTCAACAGCACCATTAGTTGCAGCAGTTTCTGAAAGTGGAGGTCTTGGTGTATTAGGAGTAGGATTTGCTCCTTTAGATTTTATTAGGGACCAGATTATTGCTACAAGAAATCTTACGAGTAAACCGTTTGGAATCAATGTAATTATGAACTCTGAATTATTAGATCATGTAACTAAAGTTGCTTCGGAGGAAAAACCACCAGTAATATATGCAGATACGCTAGTGGGACTTGATTTTGAGTTATCCCGAAAATACTTTTCTATATGGCATGAATTAGGAATAAAAGTAATCGTAAAAGCAAGTACAATTCAAGATGCAATGACTGCGGAGAAGGCGGGGGCTGATGCAGTTATTGTAAAAGGCTGGGAAGGTGGCGGACATACTACTTATGAAGCAACAACGGTTCTTGTTCCACAAGCAGCGAACTGCTTATCTGTACCAGTGATAGCCTCTGGCGGTATTGCAGATGGAAGAGGAATGGCAGCAGCTATCGCTCTTGGTGCTGAAGGCATTGAAATGGGAACCATTTTTATGTGCGCAGAGGAAACAGTAGTACATGCAAATGTAAAAGATGCCATGTTAAAAGCTGGTGACATGGAGACTGTGATAACAGGATATTCTACTGATGAGCCATGCAGACAATTGAAGAACAAGCTTTCAGAGGAAATGACGGAAATTGAAAACAATTACAGCAAAAAAGAAGCAGCAGTAAAACTAAAAGAAGTTGCTGAAAGTTCTTTGAAAAAGGCGATGCTGGAAGGCGACGTTGAAGAGAAGGGCGCTGTTATGGTGGGACAAATAGTACCACTAATAACTGAGATTAAGAGTGTAAAAGATATCATAAATGATGTATTAGAAGGATACCATGAAACAATATCTAAGATGACTAAGTTTGAAGTTTAAAAGTTAATGTCATTATAAACGGCCGTGATCCCAACCGAAATGAGGGAGACGACCGTTTTTTCATACGTCCAGCATGAACAATCTGTTTTATAAATTTATACCGTCGCCTTCTCCTTATGAGCAAAGAATTGAGGTAGATGCTCTTTGTGTGCTTCCAGCAATTCATCCAGTACGGTTTGAGCAATGTCCCCGCTTGGTACGAGCGGATTCAGGGTGAAGGCTTGCAGTGCTGTTGCATAGTCACCGGTGACCGCCGCTTCAATCGTCAGCTCTTCCATTGCTTTCATCACTTGCAGCAAGCCCCGCTGTGCAGGTGGGAATTTGCCAAAGTTGACAGGTTCGGCGCCATGGGCGCGAATGACACTGGTCACTTCGATGGCGCTATCATAAGGAACATCATCAATCGCACCATTGTTACGTGTACTAACCACCATCAATGTGCCTTTGTTGTTATAAATGGAATTAATGATCTCACAGGCTGCATCGCTGTAATGCGCACCGCCGCGTTTGGATAGTTCCTCTGGTTTGTAATCCAGATTCGGATCTTTATACAATTCAAACAGACTTTCTTCCAGACGTTTGACCACTTGACCCCGAGTTCCTTCGTTTTTGGCTTCCTCTAATTCTTCCTTGAGCATGTTATCCGTCATATAGTAATACCGATGGTAAGGACAAGGCAGCATTTTCAATTGACGAACTTGATCATACAGGAAGCGCATGTTCTTAATATTTTCAACGACTTTCTCTGGCTTTGCGCCCGGAGCGTACAGTCCTTCAATGACTTGCTCTGTTAATTCTGCTCCTGTTTTGTCATAAACTTTGTGCCAATGAAGGTGGTTAATACCTGCAAATTTAAAGAACAACTCTTCTTCCGGTTTGTCCAGCACAGCCGATGCACTCTTGATCGCGCCGATTGGAACATTACATAATCCAATGACTTTATCCCACTGACCATAACGAAGCACAGCTTCGGTGACCATACCCGCAGGGTTGGTAAAATTAATCAACCATGCATTCGGACACAGTTCTTTCATATCTTCGACGATACTGAGGATAACGGGTATGGTGCGAAACGCTTTGAACATTCCTCCGGCACCATTGGTCTCCTGACCGATCATGCCATGTTTTAACGGAATACTTTCATCCTTAATCCGGGCTTCCAGCAAGCCTACCCGAAATTGGGTCGTTACAAAATCGGCGTCCTTCAACGCTTCCCGACGATCCAGGGTCAAATGTACCTCACAATCAATGCCTGCGGCCTTCACCATCCGTTTGGCCATGGCGCCTACAATCTCCAGTTTTTCACGTCCTGCCTCAATATCTACCAGCCACAATTCCCGAATGGGAAGCTCTGCATAACGTTTGATGAAGCCTTCTACTAATTCTGGTGTATAACTGGAACCTCCGCCAATGGTTGCAATCTTTATGCCTTTTTTCATGGTTAGTGCCTCCTAAGTATGTTTTTTAACCGCTTTCTTAAGCACAAATTCACTGTAATCCCTGTAATGCATTACAGGTCAAGCGCTTTTAAAAAACTTATTTTGGGAAGGTGACAATTATAGGGCGGGCACTACGAACATGCTGAACACGAACATGCTAAAATAGAAAGAACGAGGTGAGAAAAATGGCGAATATTCATGAAATTGCAAAGCTGGCGGGCGTATCCTCGGCTACGGTGTCCCGTGTCATTAACAACCATCCGTATGTAAGTGAACCGACAAGACAGCGTGTGCAGGAGGTCATAGACCGACTGGATTATGTTCCTAATCTAAATGCGGTATCTTTAAAAAAAGGCATGACCAAGCTCATAGGGATTATTTCACTTTCTTTTAATGATTCATTGGGTTTATTTGTGCGTGGATTTACAATGTATGCCCAGGAGCATGGCTTTAATATAGCACTGTTTATTACGAATGGGGAGAAGGGGCGAGAACTTGAAGCGCTGGAAATGTTGCGGAGAAAGCAACTGGACGCCTTGGTCTGTATGATTCGTGTTAATGAGTGGAGTGTGATTGAGCACTATACAAAATATGGTCCGATTGTGACCTGGCAGCGTGTAAACATTGAGGCAATCCCGTCTGTATTTATGGATCAGTATCAGGGCTATACGCTGGCGTTGGAACATTTGTACGCCCGAGGATATCGGAAAATTGTGAATGTGTACGGCAGCATGCGGGGGTTGAACACAAAAGAACGCATTCGAGCTTATCATGACTTTTGCGAGAAATATGATTTGGATGCTGAGGCCTTCCCGCATTTTTATGATTTAAATTCAATAGAAGCTGGTGAACAAATAGCTCATTGGTGGGCAGAACGAGAACAAACAGATAGACCGGATGCCTTTGCCTGTTCTACCGATTATTTGGCAGCAGGTCTTTTGACTGAAGCACGGAGACTCGGTGTTTCTGTACCAAGGGATTTTGCAGTAGTAGGCTTTGATAACACCGAAATATCGCATTTGCTTGATTTAACAACGATTCATTACCCGATAGACAAGCAAGCGGAGAATGCGTTTATTATGATTTGCAATGCCCTTGAAGGGCTGGATGAAACGATACATCATCTGGAATTCAAATTAGTAGAACGAGCGACCACCTGATTCCAAAAGGGACTTCATGTTAGTGGTTATTAATTACCATATTCAAGTTTATATAGTAGGAATAATGGAAGAAAAATGTTGACACATGTTAATAATTGGTGAATAATTTGAGGTGAAAGTATAAAATTTGGATTTTTTGTATGAAGGGTGGTTATGACTTGGGACATACACCTACGATTTTGGCGAAGTTAGAGGATTATTTAGGGGAAAATAATTTGACGCTGGCACAATTTGCCGAACATTCAGGTGTTCATCAAAGAACACTTAATAATTGGATTGCCAAGCATCGTCCTGTTGCGATACATCAGCTAGATCGAATCACTTGGGCTATGGGACTACCAGAGGGTTTTTTTTACGAACTATACATAGATAACTACATCATTGAGCGCTCCCCGGATTGGAGGCGAATTGAGCCGTTGTTGTTTCGCTGTGCGGAACTGGACAAGTTGGATGCTATCCAGCTTGTAGTGGGACATATTATGGACAATCTTCTATATTCCCCAAAGTTATTTGATGCAGCAGAAAAATTATTCGCACAAGGTCAGCACAATGCTGCATTGTTGCTCTACGAAGGGATTGCGGAAGGCGAGAAGTACCAGCATTCTGAACGTTTGGCTATCTGTCAGTATCGTCTGTTTACCATTCAGGTGGGTAACAATCAGATCCGAAATCTCAAGGCGGCTACACGATTTGAACCCTTTGTCGAACGTCTGAATGAAATAGATCAACTCGATGCGTTAAAAGATTTGGCGAATGTGTATCGTTCTCTGCGTGAATGGGACAAGCTCGATGCAACTGCTCGAAAAATGAGAGCCAAAGCGGAGATCCAATATTCTTTGAAACATCAACAGAAAAAGCGAGAGTGGGAGGAGTCTGAAAAGAGGCTGAGTCGCCCGATGTTTGTGTACATTACCTATGCTGATTTACTGTGTGCGAGTGTCTGTGAAGCCCAAGGCGATTATCAGCAAGCATTACAATTTACAAATGCCTACGCAGATTTAGATTGGGTGATCGAGACAGACCAGAAAACTCAACACTGGGTCAACTTGTTCAAGCATTGGGCAGAAGGTAATACTTATGTAAATAAACTCCTATCTGGAGATACGAATGTGCTTCCTGATTATGTTGAATATATTGCATCCACATCAATCACTACCGAGAATGAAAAGCTATCCAAGTTGCTGAACGTTATGATAGCTGCTAACCGATATGCAATAGATATTAATGATGTCCTTTCACGTTTTGAAGTGGAGATTAATTCTTTTGCTCTGCTATCACAATCTACTGATATGTACACCCAACAAGTGATGCCGGATTATTTTGCATGGTTTGGTTACGAACTGGCTTATTACTATTTAAGACGGGGAATGTACAATGATGGCTTTAAACACTTAATATATGCATTGGTAAAAGCCCATATACTAAATAATGAGACTTATTTCATAAACTGTACAGGACTTTTTGCACATTTCCAAGCACATGCGCTTCCCGAAACAAGGGAAGAGTATTTCAAACTATTAGAAAAGGTGTGGTTAGACAATGTTGAAAAAAATGATTCTGCTGGTCATCGCAGCTAGCTTCTTGTTTATTTTAGCAATGCCTGTTCAGTCGCATAACCAAAATCAAAGAATAACGCCTCACGTACAAATTGGAGGTGCTTAAACGGCTAGAAACAAAGACAATTCTCACCGACTAGTTCAAGTTTGGGGAGTTCAGCGACTATTAGAGAGCCAACAAAATAAGGTTAATCTCTAGGTCAGAATTGGCATGTATGCTCTGTATTCATTGGATCTTTTTATGAAAAGGGCCTCTGTTCCACTTAATTAGTGGAAACGGAGGCTCTTTTAACGTGGATTTAGGGGCATCTTTGTTTATGCAAACTTTTGGGATGTTCTTTTTTTGTTAGGCGCATCATTCGAAAATCCAAAAAACGTCTTTTTGTCATAAAATATGACATATAGGAGGGATCATGCTGATGAACCAAGGTGTGACTTTACTTTGTGTCGAACGAGCTAGGAAGAAACTGTACCAGGTCCAGAAAAAGTATGGATTTTTAACACATCCCAAAGTAATAGAACAATCTAAAAAGCTGGATGATCTGTTGAATCATTATCAAACATGTAGATCGGATCATTGAGAAATGATACCATATTTTTCTTTAATTCCTTGACCGCACCTCTAATCTGTTCTGACTGTGTCACGGCTGAAATCACCGCCACACCATCTGCACCTGCACGTGCGACTTCCTCAACACGGTCCACTGTAATACCTCCGATCCCAACAATCGGCACATCAATTCCCGCTTTACGCATCTCATATAAAATTGCCGGTCCCTGTACGGCATGGGCATCATCTTTCGAGATGGTGGGATAGATGGGTCCGACGCCGAAATAATCAGCACCTTGCAGGATGGCTCGACGTGCTTCCTCAATGGTATGGGCAGAGACGCCTAGAATTCGATTTCCGATTCGCTCGCGGACGGATTCGGCGGATTCATCGTCCTGACCGATGTGAACACCGTCGGCGTCGAGTTCAAGAGCCAGCTCCACATCGTCATTGATGATGAAGGGGACACCAGCGTGACGGCACAGTTCCTGTAGCTGGCGCGCAAGTTCGAACATAGGAACGCCCGTTAACGCGCCGTGGCCCTTTTCTCGAAACTGGACCATGGTTGCGCCGCCAGCCACAGCCTCTTGCACGACCCAACCTGGTTCAGCGAGGCAGTTCACGCTTCCAAGAACCAGATACATCTGTAAATGCTGACGCATCATCTGTGGCAATATTCTGCTGCTCATCGGAGTACCTCCTGACGACGGCGGTAGGCCCAATGATTGGTTGGGCCATGTCCCTGTCCAAGGTGTAAAGTATCCTCAATCGCCGCCTGGATGAAGGCTCTACCATTCGAGATAGCTTCCAGTACAGACATTCCTTTCCCTAATTCAGCAGTTATCGCTGCCGAGAAGGTACATCCTGTTCCGTGTGTATGGACAGTCCGTACCCGCTTGCCGCTCAGCTCTGTAAAGGCGGTTCCGTCAAAGAGCAGGTCCACAATCTGTTCGCTGCTCTCGCTCTCGTCAGCGTGGCCACCCTTGATCACAACGAAATTTGGTCCCATACTGCTAATATGTCTCGCAGCCTCGCGGCGATCCTCCATCGTACGGATGCTGATCCCTGTCAGGGCTTCCGCCTCCGGGATATTCGGTGTAACGACCAGGGCTAAGGGAAACAGGTCGTCCTTCAAAGCCTGCACCGCTTCCAGTTGCAGCAGTTCAGCGCCTCCCTTGGCAATCATCACGGGATCGACGACAACCTTTTTCCAGCCGAACTTTCGAATCTGCTTGCTCACAAGACGGATGATGCCCGCATTAAACAGCATGCCAGTCTTCAGGGCATCCACTCCAAGGTCTAATCCTACAGCTTCGATCTGTTCCGCTGTTGCTTCCTGTGGCAGCGGATATACGCCGTGGACCCCTAAAGTATTCTGTACGGTAATGGCCGTAATAGCCGACATGCCGTAAACGCCAAGCTCCTGAAAGGTTTTGAGATCGGCTTGAATCCCGGCCCCGCCGCCACTGTCCGAACCGGCAATCGTCAGTGCTCTGGGTACACGAACGTCTGTCATCGCGCACCACCTGCTGTGGTTGTTCCGGCTTCACGGACAGTGACATGCCCCTCTAGCGAACCTGTATGTAGTTTGGCGAGCTCGTCGAGAAAGGCAATCTGGAAGCTGCCGGGCCCCAGCTCTGCGGTACGTGCTGCGGCTCGGGAAGCTGCTGCACCGTAAAATGCCAAGCCTGCTGTACCTGCGAGCAGCAGGTTGGGTTCAACAGCTGCAAAGGCACCTAACACAGAGGTCAGCAGGCAGCCTGCTCCGGTTACCTTCGTGAGCAGCGCGTCTCCACCGCTTATCATTCGTGCTTCGGCCCCATCGGTGATGACGTCCTCTTTTCCAGTAATGACAACCATTGTATTGAGCGTTTGAGCAGCCCGAATTGCCAGATCGACATTTCCGCTGTCAGCACTGTCACCAGCATCTACGCCTTTAATCTCACGCGCTTCTCCAACAAGATGCGCGACTTCGGCTGCATTGCCCCGCACCAATGAGATTTTGACTTCTCTCAGGATTCGCAGTGCCGATTCGGTTCTAAAGCTCGTTGCTCCCGCACCGACCGGATCTAGCAGGACCGGAACACCGTGTGCATTCGCCGATTGTCCAGCAATGATCATGGCATCCACCAGTTCGCGGTTCAGCGTACCGATGTTTAACACGATGGCTCCCGCTATTTTTGCCATGTCTGCTACTTCCTCGGGTGCATAGGCCATCACCGGGGAGGCGCCCAATGCATACAGGCCGTTGGCCGTAAAGTTAGTGACTACCACATTGGTCATATTGTGAACGAGGGGTTTGCTGTTTTGTACCTTCGTCAGGAGATCCGAATAACTTTTTTCCCATGTACTCATAATGATTATCCTCTCTATAGTTGGTGGTTCAAAGGGCATTAACTGTACTTCACGCATCGAATTGCCAGGCTGACTATTCCAAGACCGCTGCCTGTATCTGGACCGGCCATTCTTCCTGCTTATAGGCCATGTCCCAGAACTTATATTCCAGCTGGCAGCTCAGTATAAAATGCTCAATCATCCGCTCTCGCTCAGCAGCCGTTGCGCCTTCCGCCCAAGCATCTACACGTTCTCGGAACTTGAGTGTTGTATCATCAAGCTGGTCTCCATAGAAGCCCATCCATTCATAGAACGGATGGGACTCATCCGGCTTTACTTCATCCAGCAGTCTGCGACCAATCTCGGCATACGTCCACATACATGGCAGCAGCACAGCCAAGATCTCGCTCAGGCTACCCTCATGCGCAACCGTCAGCATGTGACGGATATAGTGATGAGCCGACGGAGCGAGCGGATATCCCTGCAACTCTTCATAGCTCACCCCTGCGACAGCACAGAAATTTTGATGCGGATGAACCTCGCTGTGGAGAATAAAAGAGATTTGTTCATTAAATACAGCCATGTCCTCCCGATTCGTGCATTTGGAGATTGCGATGCCGTATATCCGCATGTAGGCGTTCAAATATTCAAAGTCCTGTTTTACATAGTGAATCAGCTGTCCCCTTGTCAAACTTCCTTCAGCAATACCTCTCACAAAGGGATGCTCAAAAATCGCTTGAAAAATGCCGTCCGCCTGCCGACGGAGTTCTTGTGTAAAACTCAATTTCCCCACCTCCATTAAATTGAAGAGCAAGAAGTCCTGTAAGAATATAATTCCGGAACAACGCTAAAAAGCCGCCCCGGAAAAATGGAGCGGCTTCAACAATAGGCCCAATACGCAAAAAACGCTTGAAACCTTATATACGAAGGCTCCACTTTCCTACGCTAGTACGAACTAGATCAGGTTCAAAGGGTCCAAGATACGCTCTTGTCTCAGCCATAGTGGCTCCCCTAGTGGACTTCTATTCTTTTGACTATTACTGTACATTCGTTCATATGCTATGTCAAACATAGTGTACAAAATATTAAATTTCCTCTAGTTAGGTGTTTTGGGCTTAGTGAGGGTGATGAATTACACTTTCCACTGCTTTGACCTTGGCATATTTCGGTTTCCACATTGCATCTTGTATAGCTTGTTCCACATCTGAAATGTGCGCCTGCGCTACCTGATCCTGAATCGCGGCTTTTGCAACCGCAATCGCAACAGCGTACGAAACTTCGCGTAATTTTCGGATATGAGGGAGTAGCGCACCGCCAGGCGTATTCGAATCTACACCATTGGCAACAGCAACTGCTGCCGCTGTAAACATCGCAGGGGTAATCCTTTTGGCTTTAACCACAATCGCACCCAGACCCAGTCCCGGAAAAACAAAGGCATTGTTCGCCTGTCCAATCTCAAAATTTGTATCGTTATAGGTAACGGGCTCAAAAGGACTTCCGGTTGCGATCAGTGCTCTGCCATCTGTCCACCGGATCAAATCCTCGGGTACTGCTTCTGCAAGGTTTGTAGGATTGGACATGGGCATAATGATCGGGCGTTCTACATGCTTTGCCATCTCCTTGATGATCTCTTCAGAAAAGGCACCTGCTACACCGGAAGTTCCAATCAATATCGTAGGCTTCACCTGACGGATGACCTCCAGTAGCGGTATTTTGCCGTCACCCGACCGGGTCCATGAGCTGACTTCATCCTTTTTGCGCACATACGGTTTCTGATACTCCAATACGTCTTCCATATCTTCCGTTAACAGCCCGCGATAATCAAAGGCCCAAAAGGACTTGAATGAATCATCTACGGAAAGGCCATCCTCGATCATAGCGCCCCGAATTTGATCAGCGTTACCGATCCCTGCAGCCCCTGGGCCGAAAACAAGTATTTTTTGTTCACGCAGCGGAGTCTTGGTGACACCCACCGCCGAAAGAATCGCAGCCAGGGTCACTGCTCCTGTACCTTGTATATCATCGTTGAAGGTGAGTATGCTTTGACCGTATTTTCCTATAATATGGCGCGCATTAACGCTACCCACATCTTCCCAATGTAAAAGCGCCTTCGGGAATTGCGCTAACGTTTTGCTGATAAAAGTATCAATAAACTGGTTATAGGCTTCTCCGCGAACTCGTTTATGGCGGTTTCCGATGTACAGTGGATCATTCAGCAGCTTTTCATTATTCGTGCCTACATCCAGTACAATTGGCAGCACCCGCCCAGGATGAATGCCTGCCGCAGCCGTATATACTGCAAGCTTGCCAATAGCAATGTTAATCCCCCCGACGCCCCAGTCACCAATCCCCAAAATACTTTCGGAATCTGTCACGACAATCAGATCCACATCATGGCCGCTCAAACCAGAATTATGGAATGCTTGTCCAATACCGTTCGGGTTATCTATCGACAAATATACGCCTCCAGGGCGGTTATACTCGTGACTATATTCTTGAATCGCGGTTCCTACGGTCGGCGTGTAGACTACGGGCAGCATTTCACTCAAATGATCGGTTAGCAGCCGGTAGTAGAGTACGACATTTCGGTTGTGAAGGTCGTTGAGAGAAGCATTTTTACGCAGCATGGTGGGTTGTGCGAGAAACTGCTGATATGCCCGTACGCTCTGTTTCTCCAATGAAAGGACGGTTGGAGGAAGGATTCCTTCCAAACCCAGCTCCTTGCGTTCTTCTTCTGTAAAAGCGACACCTTTGTTCAAAAGGGGATTTGCCAACACATCCTTTCCCCGTAATGGAGTAGATAATGACCCATCGCGATTGACATAAAATGCTTCCATAGAAAGACCTTCCTTCTCTTCATTTTCATATTGTAAGAATTTCACAAAATTCGATTTCAGTCGCTCCGAAGTGCAAGATATAGACGAACTAAACCATTTCGATCTATATCTTGTTCATTGAAAGTCGCTTATCGGATTTTTGCAAAATCCTCAAGATGACATGTTGTCCATAGTATGGACGTGCGAATCTGTTTTATTCTTCTATTTATCTATGACAAAATAACCATATATTCTTCCTTCTGTTGATCTAAAAGAACTAATTTTCGATATGGATGCGCTAACTTATTCTGATGGTTTTGGTTCTAATGAATCAGGTCTAAATACTCTGTTTTTATCAAATATGAAAATCAGTTTTTCTTCTCTTATATCCTTATATATCATGGAGTGTCAGCTATTTTGTTAAGGAAATATGAAGTATTTGGACATTAATTTAACTCCTATAAGCAAACATTCTTAATTCTTTTTCAACAAAATAGAACTATTCGGAGGAAAAGGAGAGGTTTGTGTGCAGGGACCTATAGCCATTTTTAGCGATAACGACAGGGCTATTGATTATCCCAATGTGATTTGTTTTTACCAATATATACAGTGCGAGGACACGGAGGCAGCTTCAGTCTACGAGAACGCATGTTGTTGCCTGATTGATTATAGGGAGCCGGGGCAGGCGGTGCGGAAAGCCAATCAGATCCGTAGCCAATTTCCGCAAATGCCATTGTTACTGGTGACGGATGTAACAATTCCGTTCAGTGATCAGCATATGGTGCAAATCACCGGAGTAGGCCGTTTGCGCCTGCTATTTTGGCAAGCCAATGACACCGAAGAAATGCTTTCGGAAATACAAAGCTTGCTCTATCCCGAGTATTCGACCAAAAGCCAACATATTGCATTTATCTTGTCTGTATATAACGAAGAGCAACGTTTTGTTCATGTCAAAACCTTTGCTGAACGACTGCAAGCCTTTATCCGCAGCCATATTATTGAAGGTTCGATTTATCTCATTGATGATGGCAGTCACGATGGTACCAATGCCTTGATTAAAGCGCTGGAGGCAGCAACGGACTTGTCCGTAAACAGGATTAATCAGAATCTTAGCCCGCTGCTTCAAACAAGGGAATTGGGACGCAATACACGTAAGGCAGGGACGTATCTGGAAGGGATGCGGACCATAGGTGCGGATTACTACGTATTTGTGGATGCGGACGACTCCTTTTTTATTGAGGATATTGCCAGAATGATTAATGTTGTTCAGCAGGGCTATTATGATGTCGTGATCGGAACCAAGGATATGACCGCCGAGAATCGATCTTTATTGCGATCTGTTGTCAGCTTTGGTAAGCGGGTCATTTCCCGTCCTTTTTTACCAACAGGTGTGGTAGATTCGCAGACTGGGCTTAAAGTGATGAGTTCGGTTGCAGTGAAACGGATGTTTCCGCATTTAAAGGAACAGCTCGGACTGGCGCTGGATCTAGAAATGATGTTTATTGCCAAGCGACTCCAGCTTCGTGTGCTGCAATTACCCGTCAAATGTATTGACCGCGATGGATCGCACATTCATGTCTGGAAGGATTCTATTCGTTTTTTACGCTCCATCATTGATATTTGGCGACTGGATCGGCGGGTGAGATAACAACGTGAACAACCGATTGCGATCGTTGATGTTCCCTCTCTTTAATGTGCTGCTTAACGGATTTAATTTTTTCTTCCACATTGCAGCGAGTTGGTATCTTACCGGACAAGCTTATGGCCAGGCGAATGCGCTGCTGGCACTTTTTGCACTTTTATCCGTTTTGGGTTTATCCATCCAGCTATTAACCGCCAAACTGGTCTCTAAGGGAGACAAAAAGCTTGCGCTACGAAGCTTACCGCTCGGTTCTTTATTACTCAAAGCACCTCTGGTGCTAACCGTGCTTGCCATGATCATTTTACTCATCTTTCATCCGTTACTGCGTTCGCTATTAGGCGTCGAATCCGGCCCGCTGTTCATGCTGTATGGCTTGATCGGACTGCATATTCTTGTAAGTTCGTGCCGCGGAGATTTACAGGGCAGGGAACGCATGTTGGCGCTCAATGTGAACTATTACATTGAGGTATTAGGGAAGCTGAGCCTGTTTTTTGTTCTGGCTGCACTGGGGTTAAAGCTGGAAGCCCTACTGTTAGCAAGCTGTGGAGGAATGTTGCTGTCGCTGCTCCACGGCTGGATCGTTTCGGCTCGTGGCTTGTCCTTATTCACATACAGTGGAGAACATATCCCTTCTGGGCTATGGAAATCATTGGGTCAGGATTTCACCGATAGCCTTATGACGAATTTATTCATTTTGTTTTGTATCTCCATCGACATGTTGTATGTACAGCATTACTTTCCTGAGCAGGCCAGCAGCTATGCCATTGCGCTGAAGTACAGCCAGTTGGTCTATTACGTTTCGTATAGTCTAATTGCTGCCTTTATTCCAAAGATCGGTGCGCAGGGGCATGACCGCCAAGCTTTGGGCAAGTTGATTGCCGTCTATGCCGGTTTAATGGCTATAGCTGCAATCTGTGTATATGTGGGCACGACCTTTGTGTTCCCTTCCTCTATTCCCATATTATTCGGAGCCTCTTACCAATCGGCCGAGGCCTATATTCCATGGGGAGGATGGGTGTACTGGCTATTTTCCATCGTGCTGTTTTTTGTGCATGTGCACGTATTGGTGGGCAGACGCAAATTTATGTTCAGTCTGATGGCAGGAGCCGCGGCTTTATTAGTAGCCTTTCATATTGCCCACACAGATCCGGTAGATTTTTTGCTATCTGAGTTCATAGTTTACGGGGCTATGGCTCTCTACTTTGTGATAGACGCCTATGTGCATTTGTTCAAAATAAAGATAAAGGGGGATTTACCCCATGAATACCATACATGAACAGGACGGTAAAACCGTAGTTCTATTGCTTTCCTGGCGTGACATTCGTTCACCTAAAAGCGGGGGAGCAGAAATTTTTACCCATGAAATGCTTAAACGCTCACAGCAAGGACGTTTCCAGTTCATTCATTTTTCACCCCAATTTGAGGGGATGCCTGAGCATGAAATTATTGACGGTATTACGTATATTCGAAAAGGGAACATATACAGTGTTATTTATTATGCGATGCGCTATTACCGTCGTCATCGAGGGAAGATCGATTATGTGATTAACCAGGCGAATACGCATCAATTCTTTACCCGATTTTGGGTGGAGGCATCCAAGCGGATCTTTTTCATACATCAGCTAACAAGGGAAATATGGTTTGAGAACGCCAAATTCCCGCTAAATGTTATTGGGTTTCATATGGAGCCCTTGATGCTTAAGCTGGCTCGTAAGGATCGGACGCTTACGGTATCTCCGTCTACCCGATATGATCTGCTTAAGCTGGGCTTTCACCCGGATCGTGTTCATCTTTTACCGGAAGGCATTGAGTTTGATCATTGGCCGCGCGAACAATTTTTAACGAAGGAGCCTAATCCGACCTTCATGTATGCTGGGCGCTTCGTCAAATATAAAGGTATTGATCTGGTCGTTGAGGCCTTTGGGCAGCTCAAGGAAAAGTTCCCTCAGGCTATGTTATGGATTGCCGGAAAAACCGATAAAACCTATGTGGCAGAACAATTAGTGCCGATTATGAAACAGTATGGTTTGACATACGGAGAACCGGATGAACAGGGGCAATCGCAAGCCGATATTACCTTTTACGGATTTGTTTCAGCAGAGCATAAGCTGGAGCTGATGAGTCGTGCTCACGCGCTCGTATTTCCTTCCTTACGTGAAGGCTGGGGTTTGACGATTACCGAAGCGGCAGCCGTTGGAACCCCTAGCATTGTCAGCAATTCACCGGGTCTGGTGGATGCAACGGATTTTGGGAAGAGCGGGTATCTATGCTTTCACGGCGACATCCGAGGATTATCTGAACAAATGGAAAGAGCAGCAAAGGGCGGCGAAGATTACATGGCCATCCGTGAGCGGGCGTATCAATATGCGTTAAGATTCCATTTTGATCATACGGCTGCTGCGTTTGAGCAGTTGATGGAAGATTGGGTAGAGGAGGCGGAACAGAGTGGACAAAGTGGTCATTCTCTTCTCCACGTACAACAATGAACGGACGATAGAGCCTTGTTTGCGAAGCTGTATGGGGCAAAATTACAAGGATCTGCATATTGTAATTGCTGATGATGGCTCCAATGACCGGACCGTTGAGACGATTCGTATGCTGTCGGCAGGGAGTTCAGTACCCGTAACGGTATTGGAGCTTCCCCATGGGGAGCGGGGAGTCGCTAGGGTCAGGGCAGTTGAGGAAGCGAAACGCTTGGGTGCCGAATACATATTTGTATTGGATTCCGATATGATTTTAGCCGAACATCTGATTCAGCAGAGCATTGACTTTTTTGACGATCATCAGGATATTGGCGCCTTGGTCGTTCCGGAAGAGGCGTATTCGGAAGCAAACAATTTTTTTTCCAAAGTGAAAGTTTTTGAGCGAAATGTGATTAACAATGCGGGTGAGACCTTGGGAAAACGCTCCATTGAAGCGGCACGCTTCTGGCGAATGAGCGCTTACGAATCGACGGGCGGGTTTAATGCGGAGCAAATTGCTTTTGAAGAAATACAGCCGACCTTGCGTTATATAGAGTCTGGCGGAGTCATTCGCCGGGCGGTATTTACACGGGTATACCATGATGAAAAACAGGTGTATCTGCACGATGTATTACGTAAAAAAGCCTACTACTTTTCGGTGATGGATCGTACGATGTCATCTGAAGAGGGCGGATTGCGAAAAGCGCTGGAACGTTGGTACTTCTTCCGTCCGGTGCTGTATACATGGGGGAATTTGAAAAACTATATCCGTCACCCCTTGCTGACGATGGGGATGTTGTGGATGTATGTATGCCTGACTGTGATTGGGGTAGCCGCCGTGTTAAAGGGCGGCACCCGTCACTCAGGCGATCTCGCTAAGGCGGATAAGGCGTAACGATGAATGGCCGAGGGTCAGTGTATCCAGCGTGTATAAGTCGGGATCGGAAGATTCCGACTCCTCATACGGTATATATAATGAATGCGTGGTTAACTGAATACCTTCCCCGTCAGGATGACGTAGTGAGCAGCCGACAGGATACAGCTCAGCGAGTGCAATGTGTACAGCGGTTACGATATCTTGTTCATTCAGCAGCACATAGGGTCGGTACGGTGCATTCAAAATGCTGTCTATAAAAACTGACAGGTTGGAAGCTACGTTCTGGTCTGCATGTAGGCTGTTTCGGTTGAGTTTGGCCTGATCAAGCGCCTCATACAGTATTTTTTTTAGCGTATCATCATCCAGCTCCAGCGGTTTCGTCAAAAAACGGAACACACCGACTTGGTTAATCGCCGATAAAATGGACTGCGTATGCAGGTGACCAGACAAAATAATTCGTACGATATGTGGATAATCCTTCTTAATCATGCGAAGGAAGGTAATCCCATCCAGACCAGGCATGAGCAGATCGGAAACTACCACATCAATCGGGTGCTGTTCCAGCACTTGTAAGGCTTCTTTGGGCGTGTGAGCGGTATGTAAGGTGAATGCTTCTTGCGTCAAGGTCCGTTCAAGCAGGGACAGAACCATAGGGCTGTCGTCAACAAATAGAATGTTTTGGGGTGTCATAAGAACTGCGCAACTCCAATCAGGAAGTAAGAAATGAGGAACTACATGTATAATATCAGCGTTTTGGCATTTTTGAAAGATGTCAATACAGAACGGGCGTTGCGTCTTTTTTGTGAACGATTTGATTCGGCTGAACATGCCCTCTGGGAAAAAGGTATGCGTCTCCTTCATCAGTATCATGCTGCACGGCATACAGGAGTGACCCTGGCTGTCTCCAGCGCACTTCAGCATATGGACGATCGTCATGATATTTACGTTGTTGATCTGCGAGAATACGGTGAGGAAGAGCTGGATCGCTTATATATCGCAAAAACATGCGAGTTGATCCTACTGACGGACGGGGCAACGGAAACCGCTGCGAGGTTTGCTGCACTCCAGCGCCGTACTCCCCGGTTGCTGTGCGCACGGCTACCGCTGGTCAGCTACGAGCTGGAATGCCTGATGCAGGCTATTTTGAGCCGTCTTGAACAGAATGGGGGGGACAGGGGAGCATGAAGCAATGGGCTTTGTTGAAACCAGGTTGGCAAAAGCTGATCCTGTACCTGATCGTTCTGGGTGTGACATTGTTCTTGGCCGCTGTGCTTCAATGGTTTGTTGTGCGGCAATTCAGTGGTCACTTGGCGGAGATTCAGAACGAGCAGCTCCAGTATGAGGTACAGGAACTTTCCAGCAGCATAACCGAGCGTTATGCTGCATGGCAGACTGAACTGAAGGAGCTGTCGTCCAGTCTGGGCAGAGATATGCTGAATCAGGGAACACGCCAGTATCCTGAAGGGTTTAAGCGTGAAAGCGGCGGGGCCTTTTATGTGCTGGATGAGCAGTATCGTGTGATGGTCGGACGAGACAATCGTGAGATGAAAAGTGCGGTCCAGCAGATTAAATGGCTGCAAAATGGTTGTGCAGTAAGCTCTTTTGTGACAGAGGATCATCAGCCTGCCCAGTATATAGCATGCAGGATTCAAGGAGCGCAGATGGGCGGTTTTATGGTGCGCACGGTTGACGCTGATATGCTCAGCGGGATTATTAAAAGTAAACCAGTTAACCAGCATGAGACTTTATTTTATAACGGTCAATTTAAGGTCGTAGCTTCCCGAAGTACTCCGGATATTAACCGAACGGACATCACGGGCGTAACCCGTAGGCTGCTGGAGGGCAATACAGGTGTCATTGAAGATGACGGTGAGAAACACGGAATAGGATTCAGCCGCATTGGGGAAGAGGCCCTTTACATATCGATTAAGGATGTCAGCGAGGATACAGCACAGCGAATCAGCTCCTTTCGCAAACAATTGTGGATGGTCATGGTTCTGATATTGTTCATTCTGTGGGCCATGCTCGTACAGTTCCGCAAAAGGATTGTAAAGGATGCCATCGTGAACAATCAGGTGCGTGACCAACGGCGCGATGAAGATATGCGACAGCAGCAGGACACATATTATTTGCCGTTAATGCAGACGATTGAGCAGCAGCTACAAGAGCTGCAAGAGCAGACTAGCCGTCTCACAGGCGGTGATGATTTGAAGCTGCTGGGATTTTATCATGATCTAGCAAACCGTTTTGAAGCGGCTTCCAGTCAGGGAAAAGGAGCCTCTCATGAGGAACTGGAGTATTTTCGCGAGTTGAATGAAAATTTCATCCAGGGTCGTCTCAGACAGGAATCCTCACTGGGAGAGTTACTGACGGGAGTCCGTAGCTTGCGCGATGAGCTGGAAGAGAAGATGCATGATAATAGTGGAATTAGCTTTACAGATATGAATGAAGTATTGTCTGAGTCGCTGAAATGGGCGAACCGTTCATTGAACATGAAGAACATTCAAGTGATCTTGCGGCAAGAGCCTGTTCCATCGATTGCAGCACAAGCACCCATGCTGTACAAAACGATTCAGGGGCTGCTGGAAAATGCAGTTCAGGCCATGGGCCAAGGTGAAGAGCAGCCTGAGAATCAGGAAAAGGGCCGAACAGGTCTGCGGTCCAAGCGGCAATCTCAAGTGCTTAAGGTTAGTTCACGGCTGGAAGAAGGAGAAATTATTATTAACATTGAAGACACGGGCGGCGGGATTGATGATAAAATGCGTTGGAGCTATTTCCAGCCAGACTATTCCCAAAACTCCCAGGAGCATGCGTTCAGCCTGTATCATATGGATGCATACCTGAAGACCATAGGCGGTCGTTTAAAGCTGCGTAATACCGATCAGGGCTTGCAGGCAATCGTTCGTTTGAGGAGATAGGCCCAAGATAACCGACAGATATACGAGAAGTTCAAGAGAGGGGGACAAGCATGAAAAAATGGATATTTCGCTACCGCTACGATATGGCGGCAATGATGTTGATGCTGATTGCGATTGTTGCATATCTTGCACCCATCTATGGACCAGGGCAAATTGTGTTTAGCGACATTGCTTTTGGAGCCACCTCTCATCGGTATCTGGAGGAAATAACCGGAGTATGGAACGAGCGATGGTCTACCTCGACCTTGTTCAATGCTCCACGTATCCTGTACATCTTGCCCTTCTATGGACTGTCACTCTTATTTGACGAAAGCGGCCCGGTCTTGCTCAAGTCGTTTATTACAGGCTTGTTATTTGTTTCGGCATTTTCGATGTATGCCTTTGCCAAGCGTCTGGTTAGCGTGTATTATTCACCAAGCTTTACGAAGACCCGTATTTTTGCCATCATGGTCGGCTCGTTGTTTTATGCGCTGAATCCGTGGGTTATTTTCCGCATTCAGCATATTTATTTGCTCTGTGGATATAGTTTGTTTCCGTTAATGCTGCGATTCTTTTTCAGTGCGGTGGACCCCAAGTTTCAAATTCAACAAATTAAAAACTATCATCCCCACAAGTTGTATCAGCGAAACTGGATCGACCTGTTCCTGTTGGCTGCGGTATTCACCGTTAGTGCTGCAGCAATTCATTATTTTTTCTTCGGCATGATTTATTTGGGATTGTTCACCATGTTGCTATTAATCAAGTTGACCTGGACCCACCGTAAGGCCGGTCGCACCTATTTGCAGCCGTTATACGGCAATTTTTTGCGTAAAGGGATCATTTTTGGCGTGTTTTTCGGTCTGCTCAGTTTTTATTGGTTGTCTCTATATGTCGGTAGCATGTTGATGGACGCTCAAGCGTCTCAGCATAATATCAACGTCGTGGATACGTTGTCTTTGTTCAGCCGTAACAGCAGCTTAGATAATGTGGGTTATTTACTGAGCTATTGGTGGCCCATGTTTTCCTTGTCCTCACTGCCTGGCATGTTTTATGTAGGAGGGGGATTTTTGTTGCTATTGATTGGGTATGCGATGGTGACACGTTCACATAAAAATCCGATCATTCTGATCTTCTCGCTACTTACGTTGCTGTTTCTGGTTGCAGCTACCGGGACGACGTTCCCATCCATTGCCAAGTGGTTTGTCATTTTGGTTACGAAAACCCCTGTGATTGGTTCGGTTTTCCGTGATCCTAACAAATTTATTGGACTGATTGCCCTTAATTTCGGGGTGTTGCTGACCTTCGGTGTTATTCAATTTATGGAATGGTTCGGATCATCCCCGTTGCAGCGTGTATATAAAAAGCTGGCGGTAGTTATTGTCGTTTTATGCCTGGGGATATATTTTGCTCCCTTGCGTACTCAGTTCATTGAGGGGTACTACAAGCCGGTACAAGTGCCGGAGGCTTATAGTCAAATGGCTGAAAAGCTGACTGACCCGGATCGTTTCGATAGCAAGGCATTATACTTTCCGATTGCTGACAATATGATTCAGAGCTATAACGGAGTAGCCACGCCCAAATGGAATAAAGGGAAGACCGCAAACGAAAAGGCAACCGGAGATTTTCAGGTATACTCTTCTCCTAAAAATACGATCTTTCATCATGAGGGGAATGATCCCGGCATTACATACTATATGAATTTTCTGCAGTATGTCATGGACAATGGATTAAGCTCCCGATTAGGCTGGCTGTTCTCTACCTTTGGGGTCAATCAGTTGGTCTACCATGATGAATATGTGGGGCAGGAGAAGCGGCAGGATTTCCACCTGTCTCAGCTGGAAGGTCAGACCGGGCTGAAACGTACGTACCAGAACGGGCTATTTTCCATATTCAATCTCGATCAGACACCGCCCTATATGAACATCCTTGCGAGTAAAATTGTAACACCTTACGGTTTTAGCCGATTGGAGAGCTACAGTCATCTGCCTGGTTTTGATTTTAGCCGCTTTGGGGTGCTGTTCAGTGCGTTAAAGCCTGAGCTAAAAACCATCCAGACGATTAACAAAGGGGATTATGTGGAAGCGGCGTCCTTTAATGACTTGTTGTTGTCACAGCTTCCAGCCGAGGATTACTTACGCCCTTTTGATGCCATTGAGGATGGTAATGCCTTTTTAAAATGGTCCAAAACCTTTGCCTCGACTAACGATTGGTTATGGTATTTATCCTCCCAAAATATACGGAACTTTCCGTTCGATATGGAAATGGATGCAGGGATTGCGGTCACCTTTGCCAGTAAGAAGCTGGATGTGGCCCCGTATCAGATGAGCAGTATCGAAGGGAAGACGGTCGTGGACTTTGATTCCATGTTGCGGACCGAAACCTTCTTCAAGCCGGATAATCCGCAGTTGTTCAGTGTGCAGGCTAATCCCCGTGAGGAATTGAATGATGTGCCAACTCTGCACGGCGAAATTATGAAGGGAGACCCGAGTAATATATGGCAGGTCGCTAGATCGGGTTTGCTGGAAGCCAAGGAAAATAATCCGTATCAGTTCCAAATTACTGTTTCCGGTCGCGGAACGAACAAAATGCATGTGAAAATGAGATTTTACGATAAGCAAATGCGTGAACTGGGGGTTAGCTATGTCGTGGCGCCTTCGGAGGGATATAATTTTGACAGTGTGAAATTTTACGGGGAATACGTGTCGCCGCCCGGTAGCTATTGGATGCGAATGGATTTGTTAACCCTACAGCGTCCACAGCAAAAAAATTACTGGTGGATTCATGATATCCAGCTGCGTGATTTGGGGCAATATAGCAAGCCTAATACGTTTACGATGCACAAAAAACTGGATCAACCTCAAACCTCGCATGTATATGCTAGAGTGTTTATGAATAAGGCAGGCGGAAAATTACAAGTCACACTGCCGGACAAAGTGGTTAGTATCAAGACTCAGGATGATGGTTTAAACCAATTTCAATGGGTGGATCTGGGAGAACATGTTTTTCCAAAAGGAGATACTCCAGTCACGGTTAATAACCTGCAAGGCTTTAATGCGATCAATCAATTTGCGATTGTCCCTGTGGATCAGCTAGATCAGCTATCTTTTCCAGTGGAGCAGGCATTGAAGCGGGGCAAGCTTTTTTTCACCTTGGAGGCAGAGAGCGATTTTAACGCACAAGGGAATGTACAGACGGAACGTGCTTTACCAAGACTTAGTATGGGGCGGGGGATCAGCTATCAGAAGGGGACGTTAAGCAGGGATGTGGAAGTCGCCAAAACGGGAACCTATGCCACAGCTATTTTGGCTAATCTCCCCGCTGGGTACCAGGGGTCATTAACGATGAAGTGGACGAATGAAGAGACGGGAAAGGTGCTGACCAGAACGATTCGTACGAAGGAGTCGTATAAGCGGCTACCCGCGACCTCTTTATCCGAAAAGCAGGTTATTGAAACGGTGCCCGATCAGGATGGTTTTGCCAAGAAAATCATACAAATTCCCGGTCTGCTGAATGACTACGGCCGAGTCGAATTTAAAAATCTGTTCCTAACCAAGGGGAAGTATCGCTTAACCCTTGTGCTGGATAGTCAGGTGCCGTCATTGAGCCGTTTTGGAGATATTCATCGAATGGCTGCGCAGGAAGTGACGGTGATGCCGGGGGAGGATACGAAGGAATCATTGAGCACGACGGATGTCGGATGTGTGGCGGATATTCGACCTGGGCAGACGAATCTGTCAATCAAGGACGAAGGACTCTCTATCCGTTACGCACCTAGCTATTCCTGTGACTGGAATATTTATGCGTCCAAGAAAATGAAGGCAGAGCCGCTGCAAGAGTATGCCGTTCAGTTGGATGCGCGATCAGAACAAATTGGAAGTCGGCATATGAAGGTCATTTTTTTGAATAAAGCGTCCCAGGTTCTCCAAACCTCCTATATTGATGAGGTGGAGGAGAGAGATAAGGAACAATGGAATCATTATGATCAAATTGTGAAGGCTCCGGCAGGAACTGCCTTGATGCAGTTTCAGATTTTGGCGCATGCGCACAAGAAGCAGTCAGGCTTATTTCAAATGAAGCAATATTCCATCATCCCTTATCAAGCCATGATTACAGTGGATCAGTTTACGTTGTTTGAGGGATCGGATATGGATACCTTTTTTATGGCTCCACATGCATCGGAGAGCATTCAGGCAACTCGTGAAAATTCCATGGAACGCAGTTTTACGCTATATAATCCAACGCATGAACAGGTGCTGATCCGGGAGACCGAATCACCCAATCCACTGTGGGAGTTCAGGCTAGGTAGCGAAAATCAGCGAGCCCGTCTGTCCGTCAATGGAGTGACTACCGGATTCATTACCAATGGTAACGGGAACGGGAAAGTCGTCGTTATTCTGGCTTCCGCCTACCGTTTCGGCTGGGTACTGTTCCTCATAGGGATACTGGGTGGAGCAGCTTGTTTTCTTCCTTATCGGCGATGGAAGAAGCGAAATCTTTCATAAAAAGCAAGCTGCTCAGTGGGGAAATGGGTAGCCATGATACGGCTACATCTCATATTTGTAGCCTCTGCCCCAGACGGTACGGATATGCTGAGGATTTTTAGGGTCACGTTCTATTTTTTTGCGAAGGCTGGAAATATGTACGTCGATGGTACGATCCAGATAAGCGCCATCTCCGCCTTTGATCCGATCCATCAGCTCGCTGCGGGTAAAGACTTTACCTGGATTGCAGGACATCTCTTTTATAATGGAAAATTCAATTTGAGTGACTTCTATTTCTTGGTCATCGACTAACAGGCTATGACGGTAATCATTCACCCACACTCTTACCTTTTTAAGCTTTTGAGTTACCGTTTGCGATTCAATGGGCATGTTGGGGCCGCAGCGGCGCAGCAGGGCTTTGATGCGGGCATTTAACTCTATCAGGCTGAATGGTTTGCATAAGAAGTCATCTGCTCCGTCGTCCAGAGCCTTTATTCTTATATTCAGCAGGGTGTTATTAGAGATAACCAGCATAGGGACCGTAGTAAATTGACGGATTTGGCTGATCAGCGCACATTCGACTTTACCGGAAAACATTAGAGCGGTCACAATAATATCGGGCTTAAAACGCATAAGTGTAGGAATTGCAAGTTTAGAGTCATAGATAAGTTCGGTATGATAGCCTTCCTCCTGCAGATGAAGAGCAATCATATCTGCCAAACTTTTTTGATCTTCAATGATGAGTATTTTTATGGGCATGACTGACATCTCCTGTACGGATAAAGATACAATTACATTGCATAAGTATGTATTTTCCACGATAATACATACTTATGTATTCGGCAGAAATGCGAAAATCGAACAGTCCTATAATGAAAGAAAAATATTAATTTAGAGGAAGAAGGTTGCATCTTTGCGAATGATTTTATTATCTGGAGGTTCGGGTAAACGTCTATGGCCCTTATCCAATGTGAACCGCCCCAAGCAGTTTCTTTCTATTTTACGTCATGATGAACGTCCAGAAAGCATGCTGCAACGAATATGGAGGCAATTAGATGAGGCGAATTTGGCAGATGAGGCCTATTTTTCAACGAGTGGAACTCAGGCCGAGCTGATTCGGGGGCAAATTGGCGGAGATGCTGTAGTTATTGAGGAGCCGACTCAACGGGATACCTTCCCGGCCATTTCCCTGGCTACGGCCTACTTGCATGACGTTGCAGGTGCATCACGCGATGAGATCGTAGGGGTCATGCCTGTGGACGGGTATGCGGGGGATGAATTTTTCGAGCATCTGCGTAGGCTTCCTTCGATATTAGAGCAATCAGGAAGCCATATCGCATTAATGGGGGCTGCCCCAACGGAGCCCTCAGATAAATACGGATATATTGTGCCTTCAGCCTCTCCTTCACTTGACCAGCCATATTACAGGGTTAGTTCATTTGTTGAAAAGCCGGATCTGATCCGTTCAGAAGCGTTGATCCGTGAAGGGGCCTTATGGAATTGCGGGGTGTTTGCTTTTAGACTGGGCTTTTTGTTGGATATTCTGGAGCAAATGGGTTTACCAGCCGACTATGAATCTCTTTCGACAAATTACGCAGACTTACCTAAAACTAGCTTCGATATTGCGGTAGTAGAGCATACTCATAAGCTCTCCGTGCTTCCCTATCATGGAGAGTGGAGAGACTTGGGCACATGGGATTCTTTGGTACGGGAAGTAAGTTCGAAGCTGAGTGGCCCGGGATATATTTCAGAAGCTTCACATGACTCGCATATCATCAATGAACTGGAGATTCCGGTTAGCATCTGGAATGTTCCAGACATTATTGTCGTTGCTGGTCCAGATGGCGTGCTGGTTACGGATCGACAGTCGTCAACAGGAATTAAGGATATGGTGGCAGAAATTGAAATCGGCCCGCGTTTTGAGGAGCGCTTCTGGGGAAAGCAAACCGTATTATCCCATCAACAGGCGGCAAGTGGATTGCAGACAGTGACCAAACGCGTGGTCATTTCAAATGGGAGATTTATCAGCTATCATGAGCATCAGTTTCGTAAAGAAGTTTGGACTATAGTTTCTGGAACCGGGAGTGTCTCTATCAATGGCGTGACACAGACAGTCAGCCCTGGTGAGGTCATCGTCATAGAACCCGGTACAAAGCATTTTATAGGGGCAGTAGAGGGAGATTTAGAATTCATTGAGTCACAAATCGGACATATCGTATCCGAAACGGATATTATCCGATATGAATTTCCTGATTCGATTGACGATCATACTCTATGAAGTGTCTACAATATAGGGACTGATAGATACGAACGAGGTTTATCAGAAGGCAGTGAAGAGTAGTAGGAACTATTTTTTATTAGAGCTTAGATGACCTGTACATTCCTAAAAAAGGTATTCATGCGCTACACGAATGAATACCTTTTTTTGCATAAACAGTTCTTTGTGTGCGTAATGAAATGGATAGAAAAGAGACTTATAAAATAAGTTTCTTGGAGGTCAGCCACTCTTTTACAGCGTCTGTACTGAGATCTCTTTTAGGCGTCCATTCTATTTTATCAACCAGCTTGCCGTTTCTGAATTCTGCAATGGTGGGGGTGTATTTAACGTTGTAATCCTCTTTGAATTTATTCCATTGGGGCTTGTCCTTATGGATTTTGTGAACGTTCAAAAAAGTAATTTTAGAGCCTAGATTATACTGTTCGATCATCTTGTTAAAGTTAGGCTCAAACCGATTGCAGTCGCCACAACTCGGTCTGCCGACATAGACAAATACACTTTGATCCTGTTGAATCAAACTCTTAAAACCATCAAATGTAACCGCATTCAAGTGGTCATATATTTCTGGGTAATTGCTTTTGCTCGCTTGGATTTCTTTGTCTTTTTGTAGAACAACCTGCTCTAGGTCTTGAAATTTAACTACAGCTGAAATAGCGATACCAATGATAAGCAACACAATGACACTTAACCCGGCGATATATCCTTTTTTCACAGAAATCCTCCTTTTTTTACATTCTTACACTTACAATAAATGATATTTCCATTTTTCGCTGTAACACTTGTCTCATTATGTATAAAAAAAGAAGCTTTCCATGGGGAAAGCTTCTTTAATCAGCATTTTGCATAATTCGATTCCCAACGCTTGTAAGTACAGTATATAGACGAACTAAAGCGTTTCGATCTATATACTGCTGATTTGAAAACGCTCCTGGGATTTATGCAAAATGCTCTAGTCTGAAAGTTAAACGTTAGACCACAACAGTCAACAAGTAATCCTCACGCTTCACTTCAGTTTCCATTGTGTTCAACACATCCAGGTATTGAGCGGAATTTGTTACGATAATCGGCGTAGCCGTAGTATAGCCTGCTGCCTTAATTTGCTCGATATCAAATTCAAGCAACAGTTGTCCTTGCTTAACTATATCGCCTTCCTTGACGCGCTTGTCAAAGAATTGTCCTTTCAGCTTCACTGTATTAACACCCACGTGAATCAGAATTTCTGCTCCGTCATTGGAAGTAATACCGATGGCATGTCCGGTCGGGAATACTGTCGTAATCGTTCCATTGACAGGAGATGTCAGCACACCCTCTGTAGGATCAATGAGGATTCCTTTCCCCATAGCACCTGAAGCAAAAGCAACATCAGAAGATTGTTCCAAAGGCAATACTTTACCTTGCAGTGGGCTTACGAGAATTTCTTTCTCGATTGCCATTTCTTTCTTTACGGGTGCAGCTTCTGTTTTTGCAGTTTCTTCTTTTGGATCATCAAAGCCCAAAATCATAACCAATACAACTGCAAGTACAAAGGCAACGAGCAAACCGATGACTACCCACAAGAATCCAGGTCCGAAATAAGTCGGCAACGCCAGTAGACCCGGTAATGCAAAGGATTGTGCGTGCGCTCCGCCAGAAGCGATAATCGCCCCGCCGATTGCCCCGGAAATACAAGCATAAATGAACGGCTTTTTCAATTTCAAAGTTATGCCATAAATTGTTGGTTCTGTAATCCCGAAAATAGCGGCCAGCGTAGAGGAACCTGCCAAAGCCTTCATCTGAGTGTTCCGGGATTTCAGGAATACCCCCAATGTTGCACCAGCCTGAGAAAGTACGGCTGCTGTAAGCATCGGAAGCATCGTGTCATAGCCCAATGTTGCAATATTCGACAGCATGACCGGAACGAAGCCCCAGTGTACGCCGAAAATAACAAACACTTGCCAGAATGCCCCGGCAACAGCCCCGGCAATTAGTGGGCTTAAATTGTATACCCATGTAAAACCGTTTGCCAAGCCCTGACTGATCAGGTTACCTACTGGACCAAAGGCCAGAAATGTTAACGGAATAACGACCAGGAGCGAAAGCATCGGCACGATAATGTTTTTAACCGATTGATGGATAAAGGAATTGAACCAGCGCTCCACATAGGACTGAACCCAGACCGCGAGAATAATTGGAATGACACTGGAACTGTAATTAATCAGAATGATCGGAATACCTAAAAACGCCAATCTTTCTGGGTTGCTTACCGCCGTTATAACTGCTGGATAGACCAGAGCTCCAGCGATTGCCACCGATACAAAGGTGTTTGTCTTAAATTTACGGGACGATGTAATAGCCAAAAACACAGGTAGAAAATAGAAAACACTGTCGGAAGCTGCACTTAGGATCAGGTACGTACCGCTTTTATCATTAATCCATTGAAAAGATAAAATTAACGCCAGTAGCCCTTTAAGCAAACCTGCCCCGGCAAGAGCACCGAGAATGGGAGAAAAAATGCTGGAAATGATATCGACCGCTTTGCCAAGAAAATTCGTTTTTTCAGAAGATTCTTCTTTTTTGGCATTAGGATTGTCTGCATCCTGCAAATTCGTTTCTGCCATCATATGCTCAAACACTTGACCTACATTGTTACCGATGACCACTTGAAACTGGCCGCTGCTTTCCACTACTGTAATGACACCAGGGGTTGCTTCCAGTGCGGCTTTGTCTGCTTTTGTACGATCATTTAATTTAAATCTCAAGCGTGTAGCGCAATGGAATACCGAATTGACATTCTCTTCGCCACCAACGAGGGTCACTATTTTTTTAGATAGTTCTTTATCACTCATGTTCAGAACTCCTTATGGGTTATTCTTGCTACTGATAGGATTTACTGTTTACATCTGTTGCTAAGATGCGCCGGCGTGCACCTTTTTAAACTTGTAAACAAGAAAAACCTAAACTCGTGGTGAAAACTACGCACTCTCCTATAGAGGAACGTCGATTTCACCATCAGTTTAGGTTTTGCCTGCCTTACCAGTCACAATCCATGAACGATGAGGATATGAAGTTGTTAATCTTATATGTTATTACGCTCAGTTACCCGATGAATATGGATAGTTAGATATACGTATTCATCCTTGCTTAAATATTGATCGTATGTTTTTTCCAGATACTCATTGATCTTTTGGGCACAAGCAAAAGCTTCGGTATACGTCTGCTTCACCTGGTTGTACAAAAATTCTTCACCACTGTGAATGACTTCTTTGCGAATCACTCGCATCGCAAAATATTGCAAATGTGTCAAAAATCTCGAATAGCTAAAAGAAGACTCATCCAGCACAATTCCGTAATGATACGTAATAATGTTCAATATATGTTGGACAATCTCGGTCATTTTCAGTGTAGATTTCATTTCGTTACCGTCGATCCGTGCATTCACCATATGCAATGCAATAAATCCCGCTTCATCTTCGCCCAATTTTACTCCGAGCGTATTTTCAATTTTTTGGAGAGCATCCAGTCCAACTGCAAATTCTTTTTTGTAAAAGCGTTTAATTTCATACAGCATCGCGTTTTGGAGTGCCAGTCCTTTTTCTTGCCGTTGTATGGCAAAATGAATATGGTCGGTCAATGTTAAATAAATATTATCGCTTAACTCCGTATCCAGCACTTCCGTTGCATGGGTTACGATTTCATTCACGACCTCCAGATGAGACACTGGAATATCGTTCAGCAGTTCAGTTAGTTTAGCCGTGAACTCGTTTTCATTTAACATGAAAATCTTATCTATTTTATCATCATCGACTTGATCGCCAGCCACCTTTTTGAAGGAAATACCTCTTCCCATCACGATGACCTCTTTGCCTTTATCGTTTTTAGTCAATAGGACGTTGTTATTGAGCACCTTCTCAATAATCATTGAAGTTCCCCCTCCCATCCTTTACCAATAAAAAATGCCTAAGCACAATTCAACACTATTGTTAGCAATAGCACTCAATTGAACTCAGGCATTGCCCGCATCACCGGTCACAATCCTTCGATATAGTGCTATTGTAGCACAAAAAAAAGCGATTTCAACATATTTTATTCTGATTCGACAAAAAATATTTCATATCAAGGCCCTTTTGCCTAATTTGCAAGTAAATCGTTACCTTACGTGGTCGTACGTTCAATGAGGCAGTACTCTAGCGAATGAAGCTCCATTTGGCGTCCAATCAGCTGAGGGGAAAGCATGAAAAAAGCATTTTGTGCTTGAGCCATGATGGGATTTTGAATCGTTGTAATCCCCATCGTATGCGCCAGCTCCGTGTTATCGAATCCGACAATCGCCAGATCTTCCGGTACGTTCAGCCGTTGTCTGCGTGCTTCGCAGAGAATGCCCACTGCTACATAATCGTTAGCACATAAAATAGCCTCTGGGAATTCTTCCCGACGCTGTAACAAATCCCGTACGACCTGTTCGCCATCACGGATATTATAAATAGAAGAGTGATTCCAGTGTTGCAACACTGGAAGATTGTGCTCACTCATGATCTGTTCGTAGGCTCGTTGTCTGCTATGGGTATTGATGCTGCTCGGACGACCAAAAGCATTGGCTATACGAGTATAGCCTTTTTGTATCAAATGTTTTAGCGCTAACATATATCCTTCATACTGATCCATAGCGACGGAGCGAATATCGGTATGCTCCATTCGTTGCCACGAAACGATCGGGCCATATTTGCAATAGGTACTCAAAAAATCAGTGTCATTCACGCAGGAAATGATGACCAGCGCATCGACTCTTTTTCTTTTTAAATCCTCAAAGGCTTGAAGCTCTTTCTTTTTGTCTTCTCCCGAAGTATAAATAATGGTTTGGAATTCATACTGGCCGGCTACTTCCACAAAGCTGTCCAGAAAAGCCAGAACAATTTCATTAATAGTTGAAGTAATGATACCGATCTGAAGCGTCTGACCCTTGGATAGAGAAATGGCATTCCGATTAGGAACATAATCCAATTCCTGCATGATTTTTAAAATCTTAGTTCTTGTTTCGTGACTGACATGGGGTGACTGATTTAATACTCTGGATACCGTAGCTTTGGAAAAGCCCGCCAGTTTTGCAATTTGATCAAGATTCGACATGATGCTTCTCCTCACATAAGAAAAAAATACTTGACATGAAACGCGTTACAACGATTAGGATGCTTATGAAGGCATTACGTCTATTTTAAAGCATCTGTCAATCCTTTTCAAAGGAAGAACGGTTACCGTTAGGTATTGATTCACATTTGCAGCACTTGATGGGATTACTTGACCAAAGTAAAAATCTTAAATACGGAAAGAGGTTTTTATACCATGACGAAGACGCTAAAAGGATTTCCGAAAAACTTCTTGTGGGGCGGGGCAACCGCAGCCAACCAATTGGAAGGTGCTTTTGACGTAGATGGAAAAGGATTGTCCAGTGCGGACATGGTTGCCTATGTACCCAAAGCAGAGCGCAAGAACGATCATGCTATGGAGATTTCGTCCGAGCGACTCGAAGACATTTTGGCAGGCAAAGTCAATGCCCGTTTTCCAAAACGTGAAGGTGTGGACTTCTTCCACCACTACAAAGAAGATATTGCATTGTTCGCGGAAATGGGCTTTAAGGTATTTCGTATGTCCATCAACTGGTCGCGGATTTTCCCGAATGGCTATGATGCCGAGCCGAATGAAGCGGGACTGCAATTCTACGATAATGTATTTGATGAGCTGCGCAAATATGGTATTGAACCGCTGGTAACATTGTCACATTATGAGACACCGCTGGGTTTGACTCAGAAGTATAATGGCTGGCTGGGTCGTGAAGTTATACAGCACTACGTAAATTATGCCGAAACTGTGTTCACGCGTTATAAGGATAAAGTAAAATACTGGCTGACTTTTAATGAAATCAATGTAATGACCATGAGTCCGTTTACTGGTGGCGGGGTGGTCATTGACCGCGTAGAAAACAAGCAGCAAGCGATATACCAAGCACTGCATCATCAATTTGTAGCTAGTGCACTGGCGACAAAACGAGGACATGAGATCATCCCGGGCTCTCAAATCGGCTGTATGCTGGCTCGTTTGGAAAGCTACCCACATACGTGTAACCCACAGGATATACTGAAAGCCCAGCATGAAAATCAGATGAACCTGTTCTTTACGGATGTGCATGCCCGTGGGGAATATTCCAACTACATGGATCGTTATTTTGAAGAAAATAATGTTGTTATACACACAGAACCAGGCGATGCCGAAATTTTAAAAAATAACACGGTCGATTATATCTCATTCAGCTACTACATGACCTTGACCGTATCTGCAGGTCCAGAAGGCGAGAAAGCAGCAGGAAACCTGATTGGCGGCGTGAAAAATCCATATTTACAGTCCTCTGACTGGGGATGGCAAATTGATCCGATCGGCCTGCGTGTTACGCTGAACACGTTTTATGACCGCTACCAAAAGCCGCTGTTCATCGTGGAAAATGGTTTGGGTGCGTATGATAAGGTGGAAGAAGACGGCTCTGTGCATGATACGTATCGCATTGATTACTTGCGTCAGCATATTGCCCAAATGAAGGAAGCGATTGCCGACGGTGTTGATCTGATTGGTTACACCAGCTGGGGTCCTATCGACCTTGTGAGCATGTCTACTTCCGAAATGTCCAAGCGCTACGGATTTATTTACGTTGATCTGGATGATGACGGTAACGGAACGCTCAAACGCTCCAAAAAGGACTCATTTAACTGGTATAAAAATGTGATAGCAACCAATGGTGAAGAATTGTAATTCCAAATTTTCTCGGGCGGGTATAGCAGAGGACATCCTAAGGATGCAATCTGCTGTACCCGCTTTTTTTGATAGACATAATAATAATGTTTCAGAGGGCTTCACAAACTTTTCACTTGTAATAAGCTGAAAGTTTTCTGTATAATAAATAAAAATTTCATATGTCTGGTTGATGTTTGCGGGAGATGGAACGAAAGTTCCGACCGAAGGGGCAAAACTCTCAGGTGCTTAGGCTGATTACAGCAACAAGCGGGGACCGTAAACGGACAGAACTCTGGAGAGACCCTTAATTGGGCGCCGAAGGTGCACCGCAGAGAACATCTGCTTAAACTCTCAGGCAAAAGGACAGAGACGCGAATAACCTGTGACAGGGAATGCCCTAGGCTTTTTTATAAGCTATTAGAGGCAGAAACCTGCGCAAGATGGTTGTATTTTTTCGTGCCTTTAACCTCTCCAGGAGTCGAATCAGCGGATTTGACTCTTTTTTGTTTTCTAATATGCTGGAGGAGCGGGTTGAAATGAATTTGGTACATGTGTTAGAAGCGATTAGCAGTTGGATATGGGGGGCGCCTCTCATCATTCTTGTCATGGGAACGGGGTTGTGGCTGACCATACGTTTGAAGATGCTGCAGGTATTCCGCCTGCCCCTGGCGATCAAGCTGATCGGTAAGGCCCCGAATGAAGGCAGCGGGGATGTAAGTAGTTTTGCGGCTTTGAGTACAGCGTTGGCGGCTACAGTTGGCACAGGAAGTATTGTCGGCGTAGCGACAGCCATTAAGCTGGGCGGGCCGGGTGCCTTGTTCTGGATGGTCGTTGCAGCCTTTTTTGGGATGGCGACGAAATATGCGGAAGGTGTACTTGCGGTAAAATACCGGGTGAAGGATCGGAATGGGCAATTTTCCGGCGGCCCGATGTATTATATTGAGAAAGGTCTGGGACGCCGTTTTAAACCGCTGGCGATGCTGTTTGCTTTTTCGGGCATGCTGGTAGCGTTGTTCGGGATTGGAACGTTTCCGCAGGTCAAAGCGATTGTATCTTCGACCGAAAACAGTTTTGGCGTTCCGCCCATTGTAACGGCACTGATTATTGCTATCCTTACAGGACTTGTTACTATTGGAGGACTCAAAAGCATTGCCAAGGTATCGACGAAGGTCGTTCCTTTTAAAACAGGCTTGTACGTACTGATCTGTCTCATCGTACTGATTCGGTTTGCTGACCAACTACCTGCCGCAATTGCGCTGGTGCTCCATTCGGCATTTTCAACTACATCTGCAACGGGCGGATTTGCCGGAGCTACGATTATGCTGGCGATGCGAAGTGGGGTAGCCAGAGGTATTTTTGCCAATGAGGCCGGATTGGGAAGCGCACCGATTGCAGCCGCAGCTGCCAAAACCAAATGGCCTGCGGAGCAAGGGCTAATTTCCATGACAGGCGTGTTTATTGATACGATGGTTATTTGTGTGATGACCGGGTTGACGCTACTGGTTAGTGGTGTGTGGAGCGGGCCTACCGATGCGGGCCTGATGACTCAGCAAGCATTTTCCAGCGCATTCCCGCTGGGGGCAGAACTGCTCACAATCATTCTGATTATGTTTGCGTTCACCACCATGCTCGGCTGGAACTATTACGGGGAACGCTGTGTTGAATATTTGCTTGGGGTCAAGTGGATTAAGCCATACCGCTATCTGTTCATCCTACTGGTTGCCGGGGGCGCGTTCATTAAACTGGATGCGATTTGGCTGCTGGCAGATATCTTTAACGCAATGATGGCTTTCCCGAACCTGATTGCCCTGCTCGGCTTATCAGGAATTGTAGTCGCAGAAACCCGAACCTATATGGATTCTCTGAATTCTAGTAAGAAAAAGGGCATTCTTGCAGGTGCCAGTGTAGGGGCAGCTATCCAAGTAGAAGAAAAAGGACAAACGGTTAATTCATAAATTCCAAAAGGGAGTGCCCTCAGTCATCACAGGCTTGAGGACACTCCCTTTTGAATGTTATAACGATGCGTGCAAAATAGCTGAAATATCTTCTTGGTTCAGCTTTTTATAATTACCGAAGCCTCCGTATTCCATTTCACGGGCTGCAATGTTTGCGACTTTTTCCAATTGCTCATCATTAATATTGTAATCGGCCAGGGTGGAAGGGGCACCGAGACTTGTCCAGAATGCACTCAGGCGATCAATCCCCTCCAAAGCAATTTCCTTATCCGTTTTACCAGTGGTATCTAAATCAAACATGCTGAGCATCAGCCGCTTCATGCGTGCAGCATCCTGATCCACCGTATGTCTCATCCAGTTGGGGAACAGGATCGCCAGACCGCCAGCATGAGGAATATCATATACAGCGGATAATGCATGTTCAATCGTATGCGAAGCCCAGTCCCCGAAGTAGCCCATTTGTAGTGTTCCGTTAAGGGCAATCGTTCCGGCATATAAAATCGTTTCACGATGCTCGTAGTTGTGCAAATCCTCCAGCAGCTTAGGTGCAGTTTCGATCACGGTTTGCAACACGGAAAAGCACATACGATCTTGCAACGGTGTATTTTTAACATTGTGAAAATATTGTTCAAACACATGGCTCATCATATCCACCATGCCATATACCGTCTGATCACGTGGCACAGAGAAGGTGTTTTTTGGGTCCAGAATCGAGAATTTCGGATGCGTTACCGCGCTGCCCCATACGTATTTTTCGTTCGTTTCCCAGTTGGTGATAACAGAATCCGGATTCATTTCTGAACCGGTGGCGGCGAGTGTGAGGATGGTGCCGAATGGCAGAGCCTGGGTCGGCATGTGCTTTTTGTTGATAATATCCCACACATCGCCGTCATATTCAGCCCCTGCTGCGATGGCTTTGGTGCAATCAATAACGCTTCCACCGCCTACAGCAAGTAAGAAGTCGATTTTTTCATTTCGGCAAATGTCGATACCCTTCTTAACGGTGGACAAGCGCGGATTCGGTTCTACGCCGGACAATTCATGAATGTTCAGATGTAGCGGTTCTAACGCGTTTAATACCTGGTCATATAGACCATTTCGTTTGACACTTCCGCCTCCATATACCAGCAAAATGTTTTTGCCGTAATTCAGCAGTTCCTGCTGGAGTTCTTCAATTTGATTGTCTCCAAAAATTAATTTGGTGGGGTTATAATATGTGAATTTGTTCATCTGGTAAGTTTCCCTCAGTTCTTCATTGTTCATGTTCAAATCGTAAATCGCTTAACCTGATTGCCTGTTGGATACCTAACTTCATCATGTAAGCTATTTGAAATGACGATTAACCATTATACATGAAATGAATAAGGGAATTCAAGTAAATCTAATCTTTGACCGCTCCGGCGGCAAGATCGGAAATAAACTGGCGGCTAATGAAAAGAAATAAAATAATAAGTGGCAGTACAGCCAGCAGGGTGCCCGCAATGACCATCGCATAATCCGTATTGTAAATCCCGTTCAATTGTGACAGTGCAATCTGGAGCGTGAATTTACGCTCATCCGTTAAGACGATTAGCGGCCATAAATAATCATTCCAGGCTCCTATAAAGGTAAACGCGCCGAGAAAAGCGAACGCAGGACGTAGAATAGGCAGTGCTACATTCAAGTACAGTCGAAAAAAGCTGCATCCGTCCATCCGGCCCGCATCCAGCAGTTCCTTTGGAATGGATTCTTCCGCATATTGACGAATCCAGAAAATGCCGAAGGCATTTACCATCCCCGGGATGATAAGCGCTTTGAACGTACCTACCCATCCAAAGGAGGCCATCATGACAAAGGAGGGGACAAGCGAAAGTTGTGAAGGGACCATCATCGTAGCTAGCAGAACGATAAATAGCACTTTTTTGCCCGGAAAATCAAACTTGGCGAATGCAAAACCTGCTAGTGAATCGAAAAACAGAACCAATAGGGTAACAGAACCGGCTACAAAAAGGGTATTAAAAAAGGCTCCGGCAAAATTAATCTGTTGTAATACTCTCGTTATGTTATCCAAGAAGTGGCTGCCAAACCACAATTGTGGTGGAAAACGATAGATGTCTGAGGTTGTACGGGTTGCCATGACGATCAGCCAGTAAAATGGAAACATCGACAGGATGATTCCCACCAACAATCCAGCATATAAAACAAAGGATTTTGCGCGTGTCTGCATCATGTTGTGAAGCTCCTTCCCATCGTTATTTTTTACCTTGAACGAGTTTCCAGTTTATGATGGAGAATAGAGCAATGATGAGGAACATGCCCCATCCGACGGCTGCACCATATCCAAAATAGTTGTTAATGAACGACTCGCGATACAGGTATAAAACGATGGTCATGCCACTTGCCCCGGAACCGCCGTCATTACCGACCAGGACCTGTGGCTCGGTGAAGAGCTGCATACCGCCGATGGTGGACGTAATCACCGTAAACAGAATGACTGGGCGTAGCATGGGGATAGTGATGCGGAAAAAAGCTTGCGCTCCGGTTGCCCCGTCTATTTTGGCGGCCTCATACAGCACATGCGGAATACTCTGGAGTCCAGCCAGATAGATGATTGAGTTATAGCCCATCCATCTCCATACGACCATAGAAGAAATGGCGATTTGGATACCCCATGGCACATTCAGCCATTGAACCATGGGTAGCCCCATGAGTTGCAGAAGGTAGTTGAGAAATCCAAAATTGTTGGCAAATAAGGCACCGAATATGATGGCAACAGCTACAATAGACGTCACATTTGGCAGGAAGAATCCGACTCGCCATAAGGTACGCATTTTCACAAAAGGGGCATAAAGCAGAAAGGCAATAATCAGTGCGAAGAATAGCATCGGAATCGTTGCATACACCCAGATCACAAAGGTGTTGCCTACAGCCTGCCAAAATTCATGATCTGTTACAAGGTAGCGAAAGTTGCCCCAGCCGTTGTAGGTCATGTCTCCGATCCCGTCCCATTTGTGAAACGCTAGATATAATGAAAAACCAATCGGAAACAGTCCAAAGATGCCAAACAGTAGATAAAACGGCGAGATCGCAGCATAAACGGCACGGTGCTTCCAGATTTCTCTCAGCATATTGTCCACACGCCTTTTTTGGATTTTGTTTTTACCGCTGTAATTCCCGTTCGATTCGATCCATTGTTTCCGTCCATAATGCATCGGAATTGGCATCCTGCTTGGCGACATTAGCAAGACGACGGGTCACAATGCCGTGGATGACAGGATAGCGCTCGCCGAAATAGCTGCTTTTCACATTACGTGCGGAGGTGGCAAAGATGAGTCCGGTGGCCTGACCACCAAAGAAAGGCTCGGGTGTCCCCATGATAGGATCGTTATAGACGCCGGGAGTGGACGGAAACAGTCCGATTTTGTGGTAGGCTTCCAGTTGGTGTTCCGGGTTTTGCAGCCAGGTCAGCACTTCAAAGGCTTCTTTGGGATGTTTGCTGGATTTGAGGATAGAAATGAAAGAACCACCCAGGTTGCCGTCTCCTCCAGGAGCACGGGCGACTCTCCATTTACCCGCTGTATCCGGCGCGGCCTCTGTGAGAACTTGCTTCATCCAGATAGCCCCTACAAAAGAGGCGATTTTGCCGTTATTGACTGAAGCGTTCCATTCGGGAGTCCAGCCATCCGCATTGGCGAGCAGATGCTTCTTGTGGAAATCGACAGCGGTTTTCCAGCCCAGACGGATGTCAGGAGATTGATTGCCGATATAGCTGCCATCTGGCTTGAAGTAAAGGTTTGTATGCTGAGCGAGTACCTGATTGTAAACGTTTACAATATTGTCAGCCAAAAATGAACGGCTTCCGAATTTCTGGCGAAGTTGTTCTCCGGCCGCCATGTAATCATCCCATGTGCGAATGGAGGCACTAACCTTTTCAGGATCACTAGGCAAGCCTGCTTGTTCAAACAGATCACTTCGGTAGAAGAGGGCGGTAGGTCCTGTATCCATGGGAAATGCGATCATTTTACCATCAGGAGTAATCCCCTGATTCCATTTCCATTCCAAATATTGATCCTTTAAGCGGTCTGCTCCGAGTTCCCTTAAGTCATAAAAACGATCCGCACTGGGGAACAGCTCCACCATCCAATCGTTCAGAGCTACGATGTCTGGTTCACCGGAACGAGCTGCGAGCGTTGTCTTCAGTTTGGCTTTGAAGTCACCGCCTATTTTTTGAGTTTTTAATTCAATGTTGGGAAATTGTTTTTCCGCCTGGGCGAGTAGTTCATCGTCAATGGAACGGTTCCAGTACCACAATGTAAGCGTTATCTTTTTTCCGTTTGACAAATTAGTTTCAGATGATTGACTTTCAGAGAACGAGGGTCCACTACAAGCACTGAACATCGTGAGAAAAGCAAGACATAATACCAGCCATTGTACTGTTTTCACATCATTTCCCTCCTTGCTGTCTGAGATAATCTGCCTGCTAAACAAGTTGTAAATGGTTTAGCTCCATCATATGAAGCTGTTACCCATTTATGTGCATTGACTTAACCAAAAACAAAAAAATTGAAACAAAGCATGTATAGAAATTAAATACTCTAAAGATATTGATCTTACTAATCCGAAGAATGATAAAACAATAAGGCAGATATTATGTCAAAAGGTATCTAAATCGTCAATGCTGAGCAATATCTTGGAAAAATCTAATGATGAATTCGAAGAACGATTTCTCTATATCGGTGTGCAGTTCCCCAGTAGGAAAGGACAGATAGATTGTTCGCGTACATCGAGGCTCCCTGATTTGAAGCAGCTTAATGTCTTCGGTTACGACGTTCCTCCACAGGATAGAAGGAATAAAGGAGATGCCAAGTCCTGTTTGAATCAACCCTCTTACCGTAGCCGGATCATCACTTTCAAAGACGATGTTGGGTTCAAAAGGGATGTGAGTAAAAAAGAGGTCCGTTGTTTTCCTAAGCGAATTACCAGGTGTAAGGCTGATAAACTTCTCATGCTCTAGATCTTTCAGGAATACGGTGTCCTGAACGCTCAGAGGGTGAGATTTTGGTACGCCAAGCAAAATTTCCTCCTCCAGCAGGATCGCATGCTCGTTGTCCGCCAACTCTTCGGACGTAATCGCAAAATCGTACGCCGGTCCTTTCTTCATCTTCGCAGGGTGCTGGGTCAGGTTGAATCTAATTTGAGGATAGAGATCGCGAAACTTGCCGACAAGGTTGGGCAATAGCATAGAGCCGACAGCGACGTATAACGTGATGACCTCTACCTTTTCGTTCTTCATTTCTTTGACTTCGGATACGCCTTGCTCTAGTGCTGATAGCGACTGGTTCACTCTTTTCAGGAACTTCTTGCCATATTCATTCAGCACGATATGTTTTCCTTCGCGGTCAAATAGCTGCACACCCAATTCCGTCTCCAGGTTTCTAATCATTTTACTTAAGGCAGGCTGTGAGATAAACAACTCGTTCGCGGCACGTGTGACATGCTCATACTTCGAGGTCACTTGAAAATACTTAAGCTGCAAATAATCCATAGTGAAAAATCTCCTTTATAACCACTAGGTTATCGATCATATGTGAATATATATATTTTACAGGTATTTACTCACTTCTTACAATTAACAATGTAAAGAAAATGAATCCGCTAAAGGTGGTGAGATTCTGAACATCGTTTTTACATTTCCCGGCCAGGGGTCACAGGTTCCTGGAATGCTCCAAGATGTACCCGAGTATGTGAAAAAGGCAACAAGTATCATCGGAACTGAACTGCGTGATGATGAGGAGGCTATGGGCTCAACGGTCTGGATTCAGATGGCACTCTTCGTTAAGGAGACGGCAATAGCCTACCGGTTGATCGAGCAGGGTATCCGGCCCCAATTCGTGGCAGGGCATTCCATTGGTGCATTTCCTGCGGCGGTCATCGCGGGAGTTCTCTCGTTCGAGGATGCGCTTCGGATCGTATGGCTCCGTGCCCGGTTGATGGAAGAAACCTTTCCTGAAGGCTATGGAATGGGTGTGATTATTGGGCTTACGCAGGCCGAGGTTCAACAAGCCGTGCTTCTCTCCCATAGTGAGGCGACGCCAGTCTACCTCTCGAATATAAACGCAGAGCAGCAAATCGTCGTATCCGGATCATTGGTAGGGTTAAATAAAGCATTTATGCATGTGAAAGAGCTTGGGACCGCTAAAACGGCGTTTCTGAAGGTTCCGATTCCTTCACACTCCCTGCTGATGTCAGAGGTAGCCAATAAGCTATTGCTGAAAATACACACTTTTTCTTTGCGGGACGCTCAAATACCATATTTGGTGAATCATACGGGCAGAAAGACGAAAGCCAAGGAAAAAATCGCGGAGGACCTTGCACTAAACGTAGCATATCCCGTTCGGTGGATGGATATGGCGGCTGTCTGCGTCGAATCGGGAGCTGACTGTTTCATCGAGATGCCGCCGGGTCATACTCTTTCCAGACTTGTCAAGCAAGCCCACAAGGATACCCGGCAAATGGCCGTGGACGAGATCGGTCTGGAAGCGACTCAGTATCTGATTAGAAAATGGAAGGAGCAAGAAGAATGAATAAAGTACTGCGATCCTGGTCACAAAAACGTGATAAAAAGCAGGAAAAGTTAGGAAAGGTGGAAAAGTGGCTCGACGGAAAATACATCGACTCCTCCCGAATTGTCGACCTGATGGAGGCGCTAATTGATCCAGGCGCGAAGGTCGTCCTGGAAGGAGATAACCAGAAGCAAGCGTCTTTCCTTTCCCAGAAGCTGCTGGAAGTCGATCCTGGCAAAGTGCATGATTTGCATATGATTATGTCCAGCATTTCAAGACCCGAACATTTGGATATTTTCGAGAAGGGCATCGCCGGGAAGCTGGACTTCTCCTACAGTGGCTCCCAAAGCCTGCGTGTTGCGCAAATGATTGATGACGGGATACTTAAGCTCGGTGACATCCATACGTATTTGGAATTGTTCGGACGTCTCTTCATTGACCTTATTCCAGATGTGGTGCTGGTAGCGGCAGACAAATCAGATCGCGAGGGCAATCTGTATACCGGAAACAATACGGAAGAAACTCCGACGATCGTGGAAGCAGCGGCTTTCAAGGATGGGATCGTAATCGTGCAGGTTAACGAAATCGTGGATGAGCTGCCGCGAACCGATATTCCAGCGTCCTGGGTCGACGTCATTGTACAGGCCGAAAAACCGTACGCACTGGAAGCACTGTTTACCCGTGATCCGCAGAATATTACTGAACTGCAAATCCTGATGGGCATGATGGCGATCAAGGGTATTTATGGAAAACATCAGGTGCAGTCGCTTAATCACGGCATTGGCTTTAATACTGCAGCGATTGAGCTTTTGCTGCCGACCTATGGTGAACAGCTTGGCCTGAAAGGGAAGATTGCCAAGCACTGGGCCCTGAATCCGCATCCAACTTTGATTCCGGCGATTGAATCGGGTTGGGTCGAAAGCATTCACAGCTTTGGAGGCGAGGTCGGTATGGAGAAATACATTGCGGCTCGTTCAGATGTGTTCTTCGTCGGCAAGGACGGATCTATGCGCTCCAACCGCGCGATGTGTCAGGTTGCAGGCCAGTTCGCTGTAGATATGTTTATCGGATCAACGCTACAAATGGACTGTGCAGGTAATTCGTCTACCGTTACTTCCGGCAGATTGTCCGGTTTTGGAGGAGCGCCGAATATGGGGCATGATCCTCGGGGGCGGCGACATGCGACTCCTGCCTGGCTTGACATGATCGAGCGCCCGACGGAACTCTCCAAAGGCCGGAAATTGGTCGTGCAGATGGTTGAAACATACGGTGCCAACAAAAAGCCAGTATTTGTAGATTCGCTAGATGCCATCAAGGTGAAGGATGAATCTGGTCTCGCCATTACGCCAATCATGATTTACGGGGATGATGTCACCCACGTCCTTACCGAGGAAGGCATTGCATACCTCTACAAGACGGACAGCATAGAGGAGAGAAAGAAGGCTCTCGCGGCAATCGGAGGCGTAACACCTTTAGGAATGGAAAGTAATGAAAGCGATGCAAGCCTGTTGCGTGACAGAGGGATCGTGGCCTATCCGGAGGATCTTGGGATCATGCGCAGACAAGCCAAGCGCTCGATGCTGGCAGCACAGACGATTAACGATCTCGTAGATTGGTCAGACGGATTGTATGATCCACCGGCTAAATTCCGGAGCTGGTCTTAAAGCCATGCTCACGATGAATCATTCAGCTTTCGCGGCTTCTCTGGCTGCCAAAGCTGTAAAGGCACTGATGGAAGAGGCTCTTCTTACGCCCAAGCCTGGACTTGTCGATGCCAGAGACAATGGCTCTCATACTGATATGTCCATCGATCTTATGCTTGCATCCGCAAGAGCATTGGAGGATACGTTTCGGGAAATAGCCATTGTGTCATACCTTCACCCGGTGGACCAGACTTTGCGTGAGCAGATCGCTCTAATCGGGCGGGAGGGCGAGAAGGTGATGCTCAGTGCAACGAACGGTGTCAATACACATAAGGGTGCCATTTGGGCCCTTGGGCTTTTAACAAGTGCACGGGCAGCCTTTCCAAGGGAGCGGGACCCACATCAGATTATGAGCATTGCAGGAAGAATTGCATCGTTCCATGACCGGTACCGTCCGATGCAGCAGACGAATGGACGAACGGTTAAGAAGAAATACGCGGTAGTGGGGGCAGAGGAAGAAGCGAAGCTAGGCTTTCCGCACATCCGGGACGAAGCTTTACCTGCTTTGCTGCGCGCTAGGGCTTGTGGGAAGACAGAGGTCGAAGCACGCTTAGAAGCTTTATTGGCCTTGGTGGCATGTGTGGATGATACCTGCATCCTACACCGCGGTCAGTTGACGGATCTGATGGCGATTCAGAGTATGGCCGCAGCCTTCCTTGCAGCAGATGGATTAAGAACCCAGTCGGGCAGAAAGCTGCTCTACCGCTTGTCCGAGTATTGTAATGTTAGACAACTCTCACCCGGAGGTAGTGCCGATCTGCTAGCTGCCACATTATTTCTAATCGATTGATACTTTAATTGGAGGTGTTTCTGAAGGATGGAAAAATTACAGTTTCAATACCAGACTACGAAGCCCATCTGTAAGCCGGCACATATCGGTGTTGTCGGTTCGGGAGATTTGGAGATTATTGTAGAGCCTGTAAAAGGCCAGACCACCAACGTCAGCATTTTAACAGGCAGTGAAGGATTTGAACAAGTATGGGAGAATGTTCTGACCCGTTTTTTTAACCGTTATCCGATTACTGCCAATATTACAGTTCATGACTTCGGAGCTACTCCGGGTGTAGTAATGCTTAGATTTACGCAAGTGCTGGAGGTGCTGGATTATGCAGAATAGTTTTGTGGAGCTGAATGGACGCGAGAGAGCTAAAGCGCTGCTGGACGAAGGGACTTTCCGTGAGATACTTGGGCCGTTAGACAAAATCCAATCCCCCCACCTAGAGCCGCAAGGCATTGTTCCTCAGAGCGACGACGGGATTATTCTGGCTCTTGGCGAAATACACAAACAGAAGGTCTTGATCATTTCGATGGAAGGCGCTTTTCAAGGAGGGGGGATTGGAGAAGTCAGCGGGGCCAAAATTTCCGGAGCGCTCGAACTGGCACTGGAAGAGAATAAGAGAGGGAACAAACTATATCCCGTCATGATCTTCGATACAGGGGGTGTTCGGCTACAGGAAGCGAACTATGGATTGTTGTCGATTTCGGAGATTGCTACCCAGATCGTTGCCCTGCGTAAATACGTTCCTGTTATCGGACTGATCCCGGGCCGCGTAGGGGCATTTGGGGGAATGTCCATTACTGCAGAATTGTTTACCACTCTGATTGCTACGAAGAAAGCGCGCCTCGGTCTGAACGGGCCGGAGGTCATTGAGCAGGAAGCAGGGGTCATGGAGTTCGATGCAAGCGACAAAGCCTTGATTTGGAACACAATCGGAGCTAACCAGCGCTTCCAAACCGGATTGATTGACGAAATGGTGGAAGATACGACGGATGCAGTTGTCGAAGCGATTGATACTGCGCTCAAGGCACCGGCGAAGCCTGCTAAAACAGAGCAAATCGATTTCTATCTGACCCTGTTAAACACTCTTGATCCTACAGAAGCTTGGACACCTGAGCGCTATCGCGAATTTTACACGCAGATACAGCCTGTGCAGCAGCCTGTCCCGCTGGCAAAAGAGGGTGCGGCCGACATGTCGGATAGTAGAGGTTATCGCTGGTTCTCCCGCTTGACGGGCATTGCTCACCCAATCAGCGATGTTCCTTCAGTGCTTGCGGCAGACGTGGATAAGAACGGACAACTGTGCAGATATATCGCCATTGTTCCGAATGCCTCCAACCGATTCCCGCGTGTCAGAAACGGTGAGGTTGGTATGCTTGAAGGCTGGACGGTGGCTCAAATCATCAGGGACGCAATCCGTCAAGATGAGAAAAAAGAAACCAAACGTCCGATCATTGCCATCATTGATGTACCCAGTCAAGCCTATGGCTATAAGGAAGAAATGGTCGGTATCAGTCTTGCCCTGGCTGCAAGTGCAGATGCTTACGCAACCGCTAGATTAGAAGGCCATCCAGTTATCGGTGTGATTGTCGGTAACGCGATTTCCGGGGGCTTCCTCGCGCATGGGCTGCAATCGAATCGTTTGATCGCACTGGATGACAGCAAGGTCAATATTCAGGCCATGTCCAAGGCTTCTGCTGCTCGGATTACCAAGCGGACGATTGCCGAGCTTGAAGAAGCTACCAAGAAAGTTCCAGCTATGGCCTACGATGTTAGTAGCTACAGTACTCTGGGGGCATTATATCAGATGCTGAGCGGTATCCATGCAGACGATCCACAGAGTAGTGATGTAGCCATCGTGGAAAAGACCGTTTCCGAGGCAATCGAGAGTACAAAAGGAGCGCCCCGCGACCTTAGCTTCCGATTGCAGACCAAGGAAGCTATGGCGGGCGGGCGGACTGCAACCCGTGGCGTTCGAGATGCGCTTTTGGAGCAATGGTAATCCATCCACATGATCTGATTGAAGTGTCCAATTTGAAATATCTCTCCTTATATGAAGACAAGGAGTGGGTAACCGCCTCGCTGAGGCGGACCCCCTTTGTGGTCGTTCGCCGAGCCGATCCGTCGGCGGATGGTTGTATTCCCGTCGGAGTACGTGGACAGGAGCGAAATCAACGGGAAGCTGCATTCCTGGACCCGAAGGGGGTGTCCCAGCTCGTGTCTCCCTATGCGATAGTGAAACGTCAGATGTGGAACTCCTTGCCTACAGAGAGACGGCAGCAGCCTGTTCTTCAGTTGATGGACTTGTTAGCAGAAATGATGGCGGATTGGCGCTGGGGGCCAGCGGGGAGCGCAGGATTCGAAATAGTAACGCAATACCCGACTGTGAAGGAAACGAGTGATCTTGACCTTGTTATAGATGGTTCAGAGGTTATTGATTATGCAGTAGTTGAAAGACTTGTGCACAAGTTGGAGCATCTGGGTGTTCGAATTGACATTCAATTGGAGACAAGAGACGGTGCCTACGTCCTGCGCGAAATTCTTGAGAGACGGGCCAGCACTGTGGTGCTGCGAACTTCTTCGGGTCCCAAGCTCGTTCGTAATCCTTGGCAATAAGGAGCTATAATCAACGGCAAAAGGGAGGAATGCACGACCATTTGGCTTCAGGCAAGCTGTCAAAGGGGAAGTGCGTATTATGGAAAACACTGAAGAGCGGAATATTAATATTAATGAGAGCGACATCTTAAAGGTGTTTGCCGTCAGCGGAGCGATCTTGCAAAGCGTTCTGGGGATGTTTCTGAAGTATGCACACACTAACGATAACCTAGCCTTATTAGGCGTCATTTTCAATATAGTAAAGTATACTGCGCCAGTCTTTATTTTTGCCATTGTATATGGGATGGTGAAAAATAATCAGCATACGAAGGTATCCCATTTTTACAAGGAAAAATTCGGGGAGCTCGTGATCCCTTATTTACTGTGGGCAGCGGCTGGCTTAATTTTCTTCCCGGAAATTCAGGTTAATCAGCACGTTGCATCATTCCGGACGCTCATCGAGTCATTTGTGCTCGGTAATGCATCATCACAGTTTTGGTACACGGTGATGATGTTGCAATTTCAATTGCTGATGCCAGTCCTTATTTTCATCTGCTACAAATACTTGGCTAAGCCTAAGCGGGTCATTCCGCTGCTTATTGTGAGCTTCGTGATCTTCGGAGCGTGGCTATGGATGTACGATACCTTCGTATTCCAAGGAGCATATGCGATTAGTCTGCGTTACCTTGACCGCTTTTTCGTTAGTTATTTTATTTATGCTTTACTAGGTGGAATCGCTTGGGTATATAAGAAACAGTTCGACGGAGTGCTTCGCCGGATTCAGTTCATACTCATTCCGGTAATGCTTCTTATTCTCATTTGGACAAATCACGAATTTTTCGGTTTTGGATTTGAGGATATGTCCTTCGGAAATCTGATTTATCTGAAGCCGTCCATGACCTTGTACAGCTTGGTAGTGATTTTCCTGATTTACATGCTGGCAAGACATTTGATCAGCGTAAATTCCCGTTCACTTCCCTATTACAAATGGTTATCTACTTATGCGTACCGGGCCTTTACAGCGAACGTATTTATTTTGGTCATCGTGCTGCGCTTGGTCGGTGATTTGGTAAGTCAGCTTCCTTTATTTGTGGCACTGCTTTTGGTTTATCTGACGACTGTAGCATGCTCCTTCGGCATCGTCTATGCCTTTGCGCAGATAAAGGTAAAGGTATGTCGTGAATGGTTATTGTTGAAACAAAAAAGAGCGCAAAGCACCGATCTAAGATAAATGCCTAAAAGAAATAATACAGATAACAATGCATATATGACATCATAATTTAGGCGTATCTAAGTTATTGGCGTATTGACGGCAACCCCAAAGGGTATCTCGATGATTGAAGAGATACCCTTTTTGTGAACCTGAACTTACTTACATCAATCGCTGTATTTCATCTTTCAGAATTTCGGACCGAGTCCCGAAAATAACCTGCAGGGTACCGTTACCAAGCCTGATGATTCCCGATGCTCCGAGCTGCTTGAGAGCTTGATCATTAACCGCTTTGTCGTCTTTGACGACAAGACGCAGCCGTGTGATGCAGGCATCAATGCTTTGAATATTGTCTGAACCGCCGAGATAGGTTAGTATTCTGCCTGCCTGACTGGACTGAGTGTCGGATGTGGCGCTTGCCTTTCCAATGGGTACAGATTCGTTAGCCTCAGACAGGAGACCGTCTTCTACATCATCTTCACGCCCAGGAGTTTTTAGGTTGAATTTGAGAATGATGAATCGGAACAGAAAGTAATAAATGAGGGCGAAGACAAGCCCGACCGGGATCATTCGCAATGGGTGGGTGGAGAGTTTCATATTGACCAGATAGTCAATGAGTCCTGCTGAAAAAGAAAAGCCGAGTTTGACATCCAATAGGTATACGACCAGGCCGCTCAGGCCTGTCAGCAGAGCATGAACGCCGTAAAGCAATGGTGCAATGAACATAAACGAAAATTCGAGGGGCTCGGTAATTCCGGTCAGGAACGATGCCAGTGCAGAACCGATGAAAATGGAAGCGACGGCTTTACGTTTTTCCGGTTTGGCCGTATGAATGAATGCGAGGGCTGCTGCTGGCAGAGCGAACATCATAATGGGGAAGAAGCCGGACATGAATATACCCGCCGATGTATCGCCTGCGAAAAAACGCGTCAGGTCACCATGAACGACCTCACCGGCAGCATTGGTGTAGTCACCAATTTGAAACCAAGCGATCGAGTTCAACACATGATGCAAACCGAGTGGGATCAGCAGCCGATTGGCAATCATGAATATCATTGATCCGATTCCGCCAAAGCCGACAATCCAGTTGCCGAAGACTGCAATCCCATCTTGTATCGGACTCCAGATCATACCGAGCAGAATGGCCAGAATCATGGTCGTAAAGGCGGTGATCATGGGGACAAAACGTTTGCCTGAGAAGAATCCAAGCCAATCTGGAAGTTGAATATTATGATATTTTTTAAACAGAAAAGCAGACCATCCACCGATAAAAATACCACCCAATACGCCCATGTCCAGCTTGACGTCGTCTGGAATATATGCAAATATACCCGGCACTGCCGCCAAAATACGGGTCAGCACCATATAGGCAATGACTGCCGATAATGCGGCTACTGCGTCGCCTGCCAGACCAATGGCAACACCGATGGAGAAAATGAGCGCAAGGTTACCGAAGATGGCCCCCGCCCCCTCGTTCAGAAAAGGAGTGACATAATGATTCAGAAATCCGCCAACTCCGGGACCAAGTGGTATATCCGTTTCATAATTAATCAGTGCTAATCCTTGCAAAATCCCTGCGGCGGGTAGAGTGGCTACTGGAAGCATTAACGACTTGCCGATTTTTTGCAGAAATTTCAGCATAACATTCTTCCCTTCTTCATCGAGTTTGGGAGTGTCGTATTCATCCTGAAACCCTTACATTAAACCATTTTTTTACATCATAAATCGGAGAAACTAACATGGTCAACGATTATTTTAAGCTATGAAAAGACGTAAATCCGTAGTTGACATCGCTTACATGCTTATATAGTATCAAATTTAAGTTAATAATCGTGACGGAGACAAGAGAGCCACGCAGACACCCATGGTACAGCACAGGGTTGGTTTGTGATGGCTTTTCTTTTTTTGCGCGATGAAAGCGATCGAAATCGGATGATCTATTGAGGAGGTAGGTTGTATGTCGCCATACGCAGCCGAATTCATAGGGACAATGATTCTTATTGCCCTAGGTGGCGGAGTGTGCGCAGGGGTGTCCCTGAAAAAGTCATTTGCTCACGCTTCCGGCTGGATTGTGATTGGAATGGGATGGGGGCTCGCGGTTGCTATTGGGGTGTATGCAGTGGGTGAAATCAGCGGAGCGCATTTGAATCCGGCAGTGACACTGGCGTTGGCATTTCAGGGCATTTTTCCGTGGCAGGACGTTCCCGGCTATATTGTGGCTCAGCTTCTCGGGGCCATGGCGGGTGCGATAATCGTGGTTTTGCATTATTGGCCTCACTGGAAAGAGACGGAGGACACAGCAACCAAACTCAGTGTATTTGCGACAGGACCGGCTATTGATCATCCATTTGCCAACGTTCTTAGTGAAATGATAGGTACTTTCATCTTTATTCTTGCTCTGCAGTCATTTGGTGCCAATTCATTTACAGGGGGCTTGAAACCGCTGATTGTGGGTTTTTTGGTTGTCAGTATCGGTTTATCCTTTGGAGGCACAACGGGCTATGCCATCAATCCAGCGAGAGATTTTGGGCCGCGTCTGATGCATTATTTACTACCGATTCCCGGTAAGGGAGCATCCAATTGGAAATATGCCTGGGTGCCCATTGTAGGGCCGCTGTTGGGTGGATCTTTCGCAGGGCTATTTTATCAGGCTGTTTTTAAGGGGAGTGTGACTCCGGCTTTCTGGATTTTACTAGGGATCATCGTGATTGTACTCTTGATTACCTTCCGTATGAGTCGTACTTATAAAAATCATAAAACGGATCACAAACTTACAGCGTAAAAACGATGGATTTACACGGGGAGAGATGAACAATGGGAAAATATATTTTGTCACTAGATCAGGGAACGACAAGCTCAAGAGCGATTTTGTTCAATAGCGAAGGAGATGTAGTGTACTCGGCTCAGCGAGAATTTCCACAATATTTTCCTCATCCCGGCTGGGTAGAGCAGAATGCGAATGAAATCTGGAGCTCTATTCTCGGAGTCATTGCCTCCTGTCTTTCCGAATCCGGTGTAAAAGCAAATCAAGTGGCTGCCATCGGCATTACCAATCAGCGAGAATCGGTGGCTGTGTGGGACAAAAATACAGGAGTGCCTGTGTATAACGTACTCGTATGGCAATCACGCCAAACCTCGGACATCTGTGAAGAATTGAAGCGGCAAGGGCACGAGGAGCTGTTTCACAGCAAAACAGGGCTGTTGATCGACCCGTATTTTTCAGGCACTAAAGTAAAGTGGATACTGGACCATGTGGAGGGCGCTCGGGAAAAGGCAGAACGAGGTGACCTGTTATTCGGTACGATTGACTCGTGGCTGATCTGGAAATTATCCGGCGGAACGGCACATGTAACAGACTACTCCAATGCAGCTAGGACGCTGATGTACAACATTTATGAACTAAAGTGGGACGAAGAGCTGCTGGACATTCTGGGTGTTCCGAAAATCATGCTACCTGAGGTAAGACCTTCTTCCGAGGTATATGCGCACACCGTGGATTATCATTTCTTTGGTCAGAATGTACCAATCGCCGGTGCAGCAGGTGACCAGCAGGCAGCTTTGTTTGGTCAGGCATGTTACGAAAAAGGGATGATCAAAAATACTTACGGCACAGGCTGCTTCATGCTGATGAATACGGGGAATCAGCCTGTTGAATCCAAGCACGGCCTGATTACGACCATCGCTTGGGGACTGGAGGAAGGCAAAGTACAATATGCACTCGAGGGGAGTGTGTTTGTAGCGGGGTCGGCGATCCAGTGGCTGCGAGACGGGCTGCGTATGTTCCGTGAAGCGAAGGACAGTGAGCCTTATGCCGCCCGTGTTTCGTCTACAGAAGGAGTGTATCTTGTACCCGCTTTTGTCGGACTGGGCAGCCCCTACTGGGATAGCGAGGTGCGCGGAGCGATGTTCGGTTTGACACGCGGGACCACGAAGGAGCATTTTATTCGCGCCACATTGGAGTCACTTGCTTATCAGACCAAGGATGTGCTTACAGCCATGGTGATTGATTCAGGTATTGCAGTGAAGACGCTGCGGGTGGATGGAGGAGCTGTATTGAACAATTTTCTGATGCAATTCCAGAGCGATATTTTGGATGCAACAGTGGAGCGGCCAGTTATCCATGAGACGACGGCACTGGGGGCTGCATGTCTGGCAGGTTTGGCTATTGGATATTGGAAGAGCACGGATGAACTTCGCAAGCGGGTGAGGGTGGAAACCTCTTTTGCCCCGGATATGGATGAATCAACACGTGAAAGCTTGTATGAAGGCTGGAAAAAGGCTGTGAATGCGACGATGGCCTACAAGTAATAGATTAAGCGTTGGGTCTCTGAATATTAAACTGCAAAAAGATGACTTCTGAATTTATCAGAAGTCATCTTTTTTAAGGCATATGCTAACTCTTGACCTTCGTATGGTTCCAATGTTGCCGGGCTCCGCAGGAGCTACGAATGACTAGTTCCGGCTCTACTTTAATACATTTCGTGTCCATTTGTTTATTCATCAGGTCAAACAGCACCATAGCGGCTAGACGGCCTATTTTTTGCTTGTCTTGTTTTACCGTCGTCAGTGGAGGTTCGGTATAACGACAGGCTTCTATATCATCACATCCCACTACAGCAATATCCTCGGGTACCCTCAAGCCGCTTTCCTTGAAAGCACGTATGGCACCAAAAGCAAGTAAGTCGGTAGCCGCAAAAATAGCTTTTGGTAAATTTCCTTGCTGTATCCACGCCTTCGCGATCTGGTATCCATCTTCTGCCGCGTAGTCCTTACCATACACGATCCATTCAGGTCTGACATCAAGACTAAACCGTTTTAGTGAAGCAATAAAAGCCTCCTCTCTCTCTTTAATAACCAAGGAGGGGCGTTCAATGCCTATAAAACCCATTTCGCGGTATCCATTCATGTAAAAGTGCTCAATAACCTTCATTGAAATCTTCTGATTGTCGGACATGATATAGCAGGAACTAGCTCCGGTTAGCTCAATATCGACACCGATGCAGGGGATAGGGCTGGCGTCGAGATCAAAAACACTCTTCTCCACCTCATCTCCAGCAATAATAATGCACCCGTCCACTGAAAAATATTTCGAGCGAGCCAAATAGTCCTCTCCATTATCCAGAAATTTCTCATTTGAAAAAAACAGCAGATCGTAACCGAGCAAGCCAATCTGTTTTTTGAAGACATTAATGATATCTACAAAAAAAGGATGACTAAAATCAACATTCAGCTTGCCGGCAAATATAACGCCTACCAGATTAGATTTTTTGGTAGCAAGCGTTTTAGCCGAGGAGGAGGGTCTATAGCCTGTTTCCTCCATGATTTTAAGTACCCGCTGCCGGGTTTCCTCACTGATGTCCGTGTAATTGTTAATGATTTTCGAAACCGTTGCCACTGAAACGCCTGCCATGCTAGCTATTGTTTTTATATTCATGGAATCCTCCGTAACTAAACTGATTTAGTTAAATTGACTTTGCTTTTCAAACTTAATGATTACTCGTATTCTATGCTACCTCATAGAAGTGAGTCAACAGTGTGAATAAAGGATATTGCCTAATATTTCAAGGAGTAATAACGGTGATTTATGTTTTATTTGATAATTTACAATTCTCTATTTACAAATACAGGCTATCCGATACATAATAGTAGCTGTAATTAACTAAACCGCTTTCGTAAAAGTGAATGCATTTATTCTAAGAGTACAGGGGGAATTTTGCAATGCTGAAAAAGTGTTTTTCTTTACTTGTTGTAACCGCTTTAATAGTGGTATTGGCTGCTTGCGGCAAAGGTGGTGAAGCTGGACAGAACGGGAATAAAAAGGTCACGTTAAAGATTATTCATTGGCAGCAAGAAAATATTAATAACTATATAAAGGAATTTAATAAAAAGTTTGAAGAGAAGTATCCCGATGTTCAGGTGGAGTATACGACGGTTCCTGCTGATTCAACTTATGATCAACTGATGCAAACGCGTATGAATGCTGGTTCAACCGGTGATGCAGACATTATTCCTTTGAAATTCAGCTTCGTAGGCGCACCGCAGGAATGGTCTAAGGGAGCAGCTGATCCGATGTGGAAGCAGTGGATTGAGGGAGGACTCATTGCAGATCTGTCGGATCAAGCTTTTATCAAAAACTATAATCCTACAGATGTCAAAAATGCCATGACCTACAACGACAAAGTATACGGTGTAAACATGGGAAAGGTGGCCCTGACAGGTCTGTTTTACAACAAAGAGATTTTTGAAAAATATAATCTTACTGTGCCAACGACATGGGACGAACTGGTGAATGTGATGAAGGTGCTCAAGGATAATGGCGTAGAACCGCTTGGTTTTGGCGGTAAGGATGTATGGCCTATTAACCTTGCTGTCCAAGGGCTTCAAGCCTCTATCCATGATGATCAGCTGGAATATATCAAAGGGTTGTGGACAGGTAAGACGAAGCTGACAGACCCCGTCCAGCTCGAGGTTTTGGAAAAATCACAAATTTTGATGAACAACGCCATTAGTGGATTTATGGGGATTGACTATGGAACCTTGCCAAGCTTGTTTGCTTCAGGTCGTGTGGCCATGATTGCGGATGGTACATGGGATGCAACTACGATTCAGACAGCCAATCCAGAGATGAAATTTGGATATTTCCCGATTCCAGGTAGTAATGATCCTGCCAAAAATAAAAATCTAGCAGGAAAATACGATATGACATGGATGGTTCTGGAAAAATCACCGAATAAGGAATATGCGATTAAATGGCTTGAAATGCTTTCTGAGAAGCAGAACTATACCGATTTCGTGAACGTTGCTGGATTTTTGCCAACACAGCCTGATGTGAAGATAAAAAGTGATTTTGTTGCTGAAATTCAGCCGTCACTTGAAAACTTCAAGCTCTCTTGGGATCAGTTGTTTATCAACCGTAAGAATGCTGGGCAATACGTTAAGGATGCCAGTGCACATGCAGAATTCTTGGCTCCTGCTGGTCCGATAAAGACGCCTTTGGAACTTGCTCAGAAATCTCAGGCTGACTGGGATGCGGCTGCTCCTAAATAATGCATAGATTTTACAGGAAAACAATTGGGCAACTGCAAGACCTTAAATAATGTAAAAAGGTGTGAGGCACATGTATCCCTTCGGAAAGGGTGCGGCCCGGATAATGCCCTATCTTTTGCTGGGTATACCGGTTCTGCTCTATTTGCTTCTTGGTTTTGGACCCTCTATGGTAACGGTGCTTTTTTCCTTTACAGATGCTACCGGGGTTCCGGGACAGACATGGAGTTTTATCGGATTCGAGAATTACACAACTTTCTTCACCTCCTCCGATTCTGGAGATCGTCTCGCTTCTATAGGACGTTCCTTGTATTTTGCCGTAGCGGTGGTTGTAATTCAAAATGCGGTAGGGCTGTTCATGGCCGTCCTGATTAATAAAAAGCTTAAAGGGGATATGTTATATCGCTCTGTATTTTTCCTCCCTGTTGTACTCGGGGTAACGGTATCCGGCCTGATCTGGCAGCTGCTTGCCAATCCGCTTGGGGGTCCTGCGCAAGCCTTGATGAACTTTTTTGGAACGAGCTCTAACTTCTTCGGGGATTACAATATTGCATTTGAGTTGATTATTTTTGTGCAAATTTGGATGTATATGGGTTACTCGATGACTATTTTCTTAGCCGGACTCCAATCTATCCCCAGTGACTTATATGAAGCAGGGTATATGGACGGTGCCTCTGGATGGAAAGCGTTCAAAAATATTACCTTTCCGATGATTGCACCGTCCTTTACCGTCAATATGCTGCTGTCCATTATCGGCGCCTTGCAGACCTTTGACATTATTTATGTGCTGACAGGTGGTAAATTCAACACGACGACACTTGCGTTTGATGTATATGCCACAGCCTTTGGCTCTGGGACATCAGATTACGGCCTTGCTTCCGCAGTTGCTATGATCCAGTTCGTGTTCGTATTTACAGTATCGATGATTGCCTTGTATTACTTACGTAGAAGAGAGGTGGAAATGTAATGAGCAGTACCAAAGGGACCAAAATACTGAGCTACATCATCGTACTGCTCATGCTTTCGTTATATGTGTTCCCTCTTTTTTACCTTTTTAATGTATCCATGAAGACTCAAAGTGAGTATTTGATGAATCCTGTAGCTCTAGCCAAGAGTCTACATTTGGAAAATTTCATGGATGCTTGGGAGAAAGGGAACTTCTCTCAATACATGTGGAATAGCATTTTGTATACAGGCGTATCTACGTTATTAACACTGATTATATCCGTGTTCGCAGCTTTTCCGTTGGCACGGGGATACGTTAAGTTCAGTACCTTCTTTTATGTGTTTTTCCTGATATCTATGTATCTCCCGAATCCTCTGATTCCGCAATTTGCTCTTATTAATAGTCTGGGACTTTACAATACACAGCTTGGTTTTATCTTACTGAAAACAACAGGTACCGGCATCGCCTTCCTGATGTTTGTAGGGTATATCAAGTCTGTCTCCCGAGAGCTGGATGAAGCGGCTGCAATGGACGGGTGCGGATATTCACGATATTTGTTTACGATTCTTGTCCCGCTGATGAAGCCGGTGTTGGCGACAGGCATTATTTTGACAGCTATTGGGGCGTGGAACGACATTATAGGTCCTACTATTTATTTGTCTGATCCTGCTTATCAGCCAGTGACCAAGGGATTGTTCTCCTTCTACGGACAATACATGAACAACTGGCCGCTGCTCGCTTGCGGCATTCTGATTGTTACACTACCGCTCGTGATTTTGTATATTTTCCTCCAGCGCTTTATTGTCGGCGGTGCAATGGCCGGAGCTGTGAAGTCTTGATTCCTGAAAGGATGATACCGAGTATGAGTGAGAATACCTATACATTCCCCACCACGTTTATGTGGGGAACTTCGACCTCTTCTTATCAAATTGAAGGTGGCGTGGATGAGGAAGGGAGAACGCCTTCTATTTGGGATACTTTCTGTCGAGCACCCGGGAAGGTGATAGGAGGGGACTGCGGAGATGTGGCTTGTGACCATTTTCACCGCTTTAAGGAAGACGTGCAATTAATGAAGCAACTTGGCTTTTTACATTACCGTTTTTCCGTGGCCTGGCCGCGCATTATTCCCGCACCCGGCGTGGTTAACGAACAGGGGCTACTCTTCTATGAGCGTCTGCTGGATGAGATTGAGTCGGCCGGGTTAATTCCAATGCTGACGCTGTATCATTGGGATCTACCGCAGTGGATTGAGGACGAGGGCGGTTGGACGCAGCGAGAGATTATCCAACATTTTAAAACGTATGCCTCTGTAATCATGGATCGATTTGGACAGCGTATAAGCTGGTGGAATACGATAAATGAGCCCTACTGCGCCTCTATTTTGGGCTATGGTACAGGCGAGCATGCCCCCGGCCACGAGAACTGGAGGGAAGCCTTTACTGCCGCTCATCATATTCTGATGTGTCACGGGATAGCCATGAACTTACACAAGGAAAAGGGCCTGACGGGCAACATCGGTATTACGCTAAACATGGAGCATGTCGATGCAGCCTCTGAACACCCCGAAGATGTAGCCGCTGCTGTCCGGCGGGATGGTTTTATTAATCGTTGGTTTGCCGAGCCATTGTTTAACGGGAAATACCCTGAGGATATGGTGGAATGGTACGGGGGGCACTTGAACGGATTGGATTTTGTACAGCCTGGTGATATGGAGCTGATTCAGCAGCCAGGGGATTTTTTGGGCATCAACTACTACGCCCGCAGTATCATTCAAGCGACTACAGACGCTTCGTTGCTTCAGGTCGAGCAGATTTCCATAGAGGAACCGGTAACGGATATGGGATGGGAGATTCACCCTGAATCCTTTTATAAGCTGCTAACGCGGATTGAGAAGGATTTTACCAAGGGATTACCTATCCTGATTACGGAAAACGGAGCAGCGATGAAGGACGAACTGGTGAATGGAAAGATTGAGGACATTGAGCGTCAGCATTACATTGAGGAACATTTAAAGGCATGCCATCGCTTTATTGGGGAGGGAGGTCAGCTTAAGGGCTATTTTGTCTGGTCGTTCCTCGATAACTTTGAATGGGCCTGGGGATACAGCAAACGTTTCGGTATTATACACATCAATTACGACACACAGGAACGGACTCCCAAACAAAGTGCGCTGTGGTTCAAACAAGTGATGGCGAATAACGGGTTTTAAATAGAAAAGGGGGATACGATGCAGCAGTATTATTTTGACGATCAAGGACGTTTTGTGATTGAGAATTATGCGCAGGTCAAGCCCTTTTCCAGTTTTCTACCCGGTATTGCTGGGGTTCATGGGATTCCTCTGTGGGCATATTATGTTAATCGTGGACAAGGAATTGCGAGCTTTGGTGTGGAGGATAAGAATGGAGCAATCATGGAGTTTTTCCCGGCCAACCGCAGCTATAGTCTCGTGCCGATACATGGCTTTCGAACGTTTTTAAAGGTGAAGATGCAGGGGGAGTGGAACTATGTGGAGCCATTTTCGGCTGTGCATCCTATGAAGCGTGAACAGCAAAAAATGCTGATATCCCGCCACATGCTGGAAATACATAGCTCCAATCCAGACGCAGGTCTTGAGGTGCGTGTGCAATATTTCACGCTTCCTCATGAAAGTTACGCTGCTTTGGTGCGCAAGGTGGAGATTGTCAATCATTCCGCTCAAGAGCTTGAACTGGAGGTGCTGGACGGCATGCCTGCCGTGTTGCCCTTCGGTATTGATAATGGGGCATACAAGGAGCTTGGACATACACTGAAAAGCTGGATGGATGTGTATAATCTCAACAACAGCATTCCTTACTATAAGGTACGTGGAAGTACAGCGGATACAAGTGAGATTCATCAAATTGAAGCGGGACATTTTATGTACAGCTTTGTGGAGGAGGAGGGCAAGACCAGGCTATTGAGTCCAATTGTCGATCCGTCCGTAATATTTGGTGAAAATACGGCACTGACCTTCCCGGATCGCTTTATCCATTCACGCGTCGAAGACTTGGTTTCACAGCAGCCTGTGACGACGAATAAAGTGCCTTGTGGGTTTAGCGGCTACACAGCACGACTAGCGGCAGGTACTGCCGTCAATCACTGTACGATCATCGGGCATGTGAATGATATTCACTCTATTAATGAACGGATTACGGAAATTGCAACCATGTCTTATATTGAGCGGAAGGCGGAGGAAGCCAAAGCGTTGATCGAAGAGTTGACGGATGAAATGGCAACGCGGACATCCATTCCGTTATTTGACGAATACTGCCGTCAGAACTATCTGGATAACCTGTTACGCGGTGGTTATCCATTGCTGCTGGATAACGGCACCGAGCAACCATTTGTATATCATGTATTTTCGCGCAAGCATGGGGATCTGGAACGGGACTATAATTTCTTTAAGCTCCAGGCGGGATATTATTCTCAAGGAAATGGTAATTTTCGCGATGCAAACCAGAACCGGAGAAATGATGTGTGGTTTAACCCCGGCGTAGGAGATTTCAATATCCGTTTGTTTATGAGCCTGATTCAGCCAGACGGCTATAATCCGCTTGTTGTAAAGGGGTGTAGCTTTCAAATACGAGAGCTGGAACCGTTGCTAGGACAGGTGGAGGTGGCAGATCATTCGTCTTTGCGTGCTTTTTTCCAATCGTCGTTCACCCCGGGTGAGCTGATTCAACATATCATTCATGACAACATCGCGCTAAAGCAAACGGTTGAGACGTTTGTAACCGAAGCTCTCAAGCATTCCGAACAATGCTATGAGGCTGATTTTGGTGAAGGTTTTTGGATCGACCATTGGACTTATAACATGGATCTAATCGAAAGTTATCTAAGTATTTATCCGGACAAACAAGAGGAACTCTTGCTCGCGACCCGAGAGTACATGTATTACGACAGTCCGGCATGGGTACAGCCACGTCGAAACAAATACGTGCAGATGAAGGACGGACGTATCCGTCAGTACGGGGCGGTCGTAGAGAGCAAGGAGAAAGAAGCTCAGCTGCACGCCCGGGATCGCGATGTTCATTGGGTTCGAACCGAACATGGAAGCGGAGAGATTTATAAGTCCAATTTATATGAAAAGCTGCTGTCATTGGCAGCCATCAAGCTGTCCACGCTGGACCCGGAGGGCTTGGGAATTGAGATGGAGGCGGGCAAGCCGGGATGGAATGATTCCATGAACGGACTTCCGGGGCTGTTTGCTTCTGGATTCAGTGAACTGTGTGAATTACAGCGACTCGTAAGATTTTTAATAAATGCACAGGTGAAGCTTTCGGGCGATTCTGTGCTACGGTTGCCGCGAGAAGTTGCTAAGTTGATCCAACAGCTGAGGCTCACAATGGAGGAATACTACCACGCTTCTGATGAGGCTGATTACAGGAATGAAAGCAAGGATTACAGCTTCTGGTCACGAATTTCGGATGCTAGAGAAGCGTATCGAGAAACAGTTCGTTTTGGATTTGAAGGGGTAGAGACACCGCTAGCGTTTGATGATGTGCTGGTGTTTTTGCGCCAGGCTGAACGTAAGCTCCAACAGGGGATGGATAAGGCTCTGCTTATCGGTGAGGGAATATACCCAACCTTCTTTTATTATGAAGCCAGAGAATTCGAGGTACAGGAGGATGACTGCGGGGACAAGCTCGTAAACATACATTCCTTCGAACGTAAGGATACACCATATTTTCTGGAGGGACCGACCCGGGCTATGAAAGTGGTTGGTGACATTGTAAATGGGCAGAAGCTGTATCGGCAAATCAGGCAGAGTGGACTTTACGACAGGAAGCTGGGCATGTATAAGGTGAATGAAAGTCTGGCGGGGCAGCCATTCGAACTCGGTCGTTCCAGAGCTTTTACACCGGGTTGGCTGGAAAATGAATCTATATTTATGCATATGGAATATAAATATTTACTTGAATGCTTAAGGGCGGGTCTATACACTGAATTTTTTTCAGACATTAAAAAAGCATTACCGCCTTTTATGGACCCAGAGGTCTACGGAAGAAGCACGCTGGAGAACAGCTCCTTTATTGCTAGTATTGCTAATCCTGATGCAAGTTTGCATGGAACGGGATATATTGCGAGGCTGAGCGGATCTACGGCAGAATTTATTCATATGTGGATATGGATGATGACCGGCGGGCAACCGTTTGGCTATGATCATAGGGGCCTATCCTTGAGACTGGAGCCCAAGCTGCCAGGCTGGCTGTTCACAGCTACAGGTGAGCTATCTTTCTGTTTTCTCGGAAGCTGCCAGGTGACTTATTTTAATACGGATCGCAAGGATACTTATGCACCGGAATGCATAGTGACCCAGTATGTACTGCATTACGCCAGTGGCGAAAAGAAGACGATAAGCCAGGCTGTATTAGATCAAAAAGAGGCGCAAGATGTGAGAGAGCGGTTGATTTCCCGTATCGAGGTATATTTGGGGAAATAGCTCCATTAATTAAAGCCGTCATGCTGCAATAACAGAGCATGACGGCTTTTTAAGACTTCATAAATCCTTGTGCCAGGCAGGGGGGGCTATGCTGAAATATCTTGCAACTCCAATATCACAGGACAGTGGTCACTGCCTGTAATATGACAATCAATGCTCGCATCCATCAATAGCGGACGAAGTCTCTCCGAGACGAGGAAGTAATCAATCCGCCAGCCGATATTCCTTTCTCTCACCTTTAGCATGTAGGACCACCAGGAATAAACATCCGTCCGGTCAGGATAAAAGTATCTGAAGGTATCTATAAATCCGGCGTCTAGCAGCTGTGACATGCGTTCCCGTTCCTCAGGCGTAAATCCGGCATTTCCGTAGTTAGCTTTGGCATTTTTGAGGTCGATCTCCTGATGAGCTACGTTCAAGTCTCCACAAACGATGACAGGCTTCAAAGCATCCAGTTGTTGCAGGTAGCTGCGAAAACGGTCTTCCCATTCCAGTCTGTAGGGCAGTCGGGATAAGTCCCGTTTGGTATTTGGTGTGTACACATTGACGAGATAAAATTTTTCGAATTCCAAAGTAATGGTTCGGCCCTCCGGTTCTTCATTTTCTTCAAGTCCATAATGCACAGAGAGCGGCTTGATTTTGGTGAAAATAGCCGTGCCGGAATATCCTTTTTTCTCAGCATAATTCCAGTATTGTGTGTATTCCTCCATGTTCTCCATGAGGATTTGACCTTCTTGAAGCTTCGTTTCCTGTACGCAAAAAATATCGGCATTTGTTTCTTTTAGATAAGTATAAAACCCTTTGGTCACACAGGCTCTTAAGCCATTTACATTCCAAGATATTAATTTCATTTGATTAATCTCCTTGCTAATTCACGCGGTCAAGCGATGTGATTTGTATATCCTTTGTTGACACAAGTTTATAAATGTCTTCTATCTGGACTTCATAGGTCTTTTCATCAAAATGGTCCTGACCAAACATATAATCGTTTATTTCTATTGCCTTAAGGTTTCGTTTGGTATTCATAGTCGAAGGGAAGTATTCGATATCTAATGAGGCTTTATTTCCGGCCAACACTGTCTTGAGAACTTTCGCGGTTTGTAATACTCGTTCTTTTTCCAATGGCAATCCTGAGTCAGTTAGATCCTCGAATACAATTATACGAATATACTGATCGCCGACCGCTTTGGGATTCAGTTTAAAATCGTCGTATTCTTTGATCATTTTATCCGTGTTCCCTTCTTGCACTCCAGAATGAACAGCGGCTGAATCATCGTATAGCTTTTGTATAACGGGTTTGAGCTTCATGTCCAGTTGACTCTCCCAAAGGGCGTTAAGATAATTTTCTCTAAATGGGACATCATCATAAGGACGCTTGGTCATGTTAAAGAGGACGGAAGGATGACGATTAGAGATCGCCTCCATGGTATATTCAGTGAAGGGAATACTATGATAGCTAATATTTTGAATTTGAAAGTCCTCTCCATATTTCTGCTCCAGATATTGCTCTGATTCTGCGGCTACGTTGCGTTTATTTTCACCTGTTTGTGTAAAAGGCTCGATAATATCTACGTATTTCATTGTGACTGCAAGAAGTAGAAGTGTAGCTCCTAAAGCGAGACTGAGTAAAGTGCGCCATTTGGATGGCAAGGATACACCTGTCGGTGCTCTCTCCGCATGGTGTGGAATTTGAAAAGATCGTACTGTAAAAACAATGCCTAAAATGTGAAAAAGAATGGCCAACGGTCCCGAGATAATAAGCAGGTATCCGAGTGAAAACATTGTAAAATAGATCAGAATTCCCTGTGTGATGATAAGAGCCGCTCCTCCAATCATATAGGAAGGAATGGCGAGATAAAACATACCCAATCCAGTACCTAATATAGAAAGCAAAGTGGCAAGAAAACGATGAATTTCCCGCGACTTTTGGAGGTTATTCGTAGTCAAGGGAGTCAGTCTACCTCCTTTACTTAAAAATGGTGCAACATGATAGATGATAGCAATTTCTGCGTTTTTTTGAAAGAGTAGAGACTTGAAACCAGCGCCTAAAGTAGCGTTGGGCAGACTACTCTTTCTACATTATTTATAATGAAAAAAAGCTCCCTTGCGGAAGCTTTTTTTGGTGTAATATATCAGGAGAGAACTCTCCTATGGTCGACTGCGAAGTATAGGCTAACGATGCCGATGGCCCGACGTTCCCCCGTGGTTTATCTCATGAGAACAAAAAAAGCCTCCATTATGGAAGCATCTTGTTATGACGTCCCAGGAGGGATTCGAACCCCCGACCGACGGCTTAGAAGGCCGTTGCTCTATCCAGCTGAGCTACTGGGACATAAAATTCAAGCGAATATTAATATATCATATGGATAAAAGAAATTCAAGTCTTATTTTGCATATATCGCTTATTTAAGCTTTATACAGCATAAATTCTGAGTAGACGTAGTTTTTTTTGCCTTATAAAAGGGTATGTTAGAATACAGGTGAATATGTGTAAGACGAGTGGTTGGACTTCGGCTACTGTTTCTCATATAATCTACAAATACTTGAGCTTGCGAAGGAGAGGGGGTGCCTTGAATAAAGGACTCCAAGGTGACGACAAAAGAAAATAATATTGTATTGTTTCCGAAGACACTGGACTATTATCAAATTCAACTTACTGTGATGCTTGAAAACGAACGTTACGGAGAGGCGATGGCGATGCTGCGTTTTTTAATGCAGTGTCAGGGACAGGAGCAGAAGCAATACGATGAATGGAACGCTCTATTACAATGGCTGGAAGCTGCATTTCCACAGTACGCTGACAGCGGGGCGGTAACGGACGCTGTGGAAGAAGAAGTCAGTGAAGTAGAGTTAGCTCGCCGTCATGCACGCTTTAAGCAGGAGCAGGATGCAGGCTACGGCAACAAGCTGTTGCGGATGGCTATGGATGAACCCTTATCCGAACAGACGATTTTAGCATTGGAGCAGTTGTCCTATCTGGAACTCCCAGAAATCGACGATGCCTTGCTTCGCTGGATTACGGAACGGGAAATCCATCCTTTACTTCAATTCCGTGTTCTACAGACCATGCGACGACGCGGAACGGAAGGGACGATAGAAATCAGACGGGGTGATGAACAAGCGGAAATCGACATTGAAACGGTTCCGTTACAGCCAGGTGATTTTCCAGAGTCGATTATGCGTATTTTGGAACGGGTGGCCGATCAGACTGAGGTGCACGAGCCTACACTATTCTATTTTGCACAGGAGCTGTGGTCACAGTTTGTGATGGCAGTATACGGTACGAAAGATTATAGATCAATGTTGGTGGAAGAGGACGGAATGCCGGATATTTGGGCTGCAGCACTCCACCAGACAGTTTCGGAAAGTTTGAACGGAAATAATAATGAGGAAGAAACCCGTGCTATATATGGCATTACAGATGCGTTGCGTTTCCGTTTTGAGCAGGCGTATCGCTCGATGCGACTATTCGTAGCGGCGGGAATGAACACTCCTTAATGACCGGAAACGTTTACCTGTGAAGCATTCAAAGGGCTGCTCTTGAAAAAGACAGTAATGTTAGATATACTATAGTGGTTATTTTGTGTGCGTTGATTGTAATGAAAACTAAGTGAAGATTTTGTTGGAGGGGAAAGCATAAAATGAAAGCAACTTGGGAGAAAATAGAGAAGAACCTTGGGGTTCTTGAAGTTGAGGTTGACGCGGATCGTGTAGCCGCTGCACTCGACAAAGCTTTTAATAAAGTGGCAAAACAAGTAAGTGTACCAGGATTCCGTAAAGGTAAAGTACCACGTCCTATCTTTGAAAAACGCTATGGTATTGAAAGTCTGTACCAGGATGCAATTGACATCCTGTTGCCAGAAGCTTACAGCCAAGCTGTAGAGCAAACGGACATCTTCCCGGTTGACAGCCCTGACGTTGAAATTGATCAATTTGCTAAAGGCGAATCTTTCAAGTTCAAAGCGAAGGTTACTGTTAAACCTGAAGTGACTTTGGGCGATTACAAAGGCGTAGAAGTGCCTGTAAGCAAACTCGAAGTAAGCGACGAAGAATTGGCTCAAGAACTGGAGCGCCTGCAACAACGTCATGCTGAATTGGTTGTCGTTGATGAAGATGCTGCTCAATCCGGTGATACAGCTATTATTGACTTCGACGGTTCCGTGGACGGTGTGCCGTTCGAAGGCGGACAAGCTGAGAAGTATTCTTTGGAACTGGGCTCTAACACATTTATCCCTGGTTTTGAAGAGCAAGTGGTTGGTTTGCACACTGGCGATTCCAAGGACGTTGAAGTAACGTTCCCTGAGAACTACCATTCTGCTGACCTCGCTGGCAAACAAGCGGTATTCAAAGTGAAAGTTCACGAACTGAAACGCAAAGTTCTTCCTGAACTGGACGATGAATTTGCTAAAGATGTAAGCGAATTTGACACACTGGCTGAATTCAAGGAAGACTTGAAAAAGCAATTGTTGGATCGTAAGGAAAACGAAGCTAAAGCAGCCCGTGAGGGTGCTGTAGTGGAGAAAGTTGCTGAGAATGCAACAATCGACATTCCTGAAGCAATGGTGAAGAGCGAAGTGCAAAACATGGTTCGCGATTTCGACAACCGTTTGCGTAGCCAAGGTATGAACCTTGAAATGTTCCTCGGATTCTCTGGTCAAAGCAAGGAAGACCTGGAAGAGCAAATGAAAGCTGATGCTGAGAAGCGCGTACGTAACAATCTCGTGCTGGAGCAAGTGGCTAAAGCAGAAAACATCGAAGTTTCCGAAGCGGAAATTGATGAAGAACTGAAAAACATGGCTGAAGCTTACAAACGTTCAGTTGAGGAAATCCGCAGCATTCTGGAAGGTAACGGCTCGTTCGCTAACCTGAAAGAAGAAATTTCACTGCGCAAAACAATTGCTTTGTTGGTGGAAAACAGCAAAGAAGTAGAAGCGCCAGTTGAAGCTGCTGAATAATTCAGACGATAAATATACGGAGTATGCTGTAACAAGCTGCAACGTAGCAATTAGATAGGGATAAGGCACGTAGTGAAAGTTACGTGCCTTATTTTTACCTTTGGTAACCCAAATTTTAGTCGTTTATGGAAAGTGCTGTGAGTCGTGTTTTCTTGTTTTACATAAGTCACTACCGTATATTTGCACATACATACGAAACATGGTTAAATATGAGAAGGTCTCGGCAGAGTGTACTTTAAACAGCCCGCACTGCATATATGAGCGCATGCAAATATGACACGAGACTCTGAACATGTTAAAATATTTTGTAAGGTGTTCACGTTTCATGCTTGCTGCTTCCGTTTTAATGGGACATAAGGAAGCGGATGAATACAGGTGTTCATTTTAATAAAGAAAAGAGGTTGGTCGTGATGAGTCTCGTCCCTATGGTTGTGGAACAAACGAATCGAGGAGAACGATCTTACGATATTTACTCGCGGTTGCTTAAGGATCGTATTATTTTCCTAAGTGGCCCGATTGATGACGATGTCGCCAATCTCGTCATTGCACAGCTATTGTTCCTTTCTGCGGAAGATCCAGAGAAGGATATTAATTTGTACATTAACTCGCCAGGCGGTTCTGTAACTGCGGGCATGGGTATATATGATACAATGCAATTCATTAAGCCGGACGTATCGACGATCTGTGTAGGCATGGCTGCAAGTATGGGGTCGTTGCTGCTAACAGCGGGTGCACCAGGCAAGAGATACGCACTTACCAACAGTGAAGTCATGATCCATCAGCCGCTCGGTGGCATTCAGGGGCAAGCCTCCGATATGCTGATTCATGCGGACTGGATTATCAAAACACGTGCTAAGCTGAATCAAATCTATGTAGAGCGTACGGGTCAGCCCCTCGAAAAAATCGAACGTGATACTGACCGGGATTTCTTCATGGAAGCGGAAGAGGCAAAAGCATACGGTATCATTGACCAGGTGCTGTCTAAACCGATTAATCTGTAAAGGGGTGGCTCTATGTTTAAATTTAATGATGAAAAAGGACAATTGAAATGTTCTTTCTGCGGTAAATCTCAGGATCAGGTTCGCAAGCTTGTTGCTGGACCGGGCGTATATATATGTGACGAATGCATTGAGTTATGCACGGAGATTGTAGAAGAGGAATTGGGTCATGAAGAAGAAGTAGATCTGAAAGACATTCCGAAACCAATGCAAATCCGTGACATTCTGGACCAATATGTCATTGGTCAGGATCAAGCGAAAAAATCGTTGTCTGTAGCGGTATATAATCACTACAAACGTATTAATACTCAAAACAAAATTGATGATGTGGAACTGCAAAAAAGTAACATTTTGATGCTTGGACCTACAGGTTCGGGTAAAACGTTGCTTGCGCAAACCATGGCTAAAATTTTGAACGTTCCTTTTGCTATCGCAGATGCCACTTCCCTTACGGAAGCAGGTTATGTGGGTGAAGACGTTGAAAATATTTTGCTGAAACTGATTCAAGCTGCCGATTATGATGTGGAAAAAGCCGAACGCGGCATTATCTACATTGACGAAATTGATAAAGTAGCCCGCAAATCCGAAAACCCGTCCATTACGCGTGACGTATCGGGTGAAGGTGTACAGCAGGCGTTGCTTAAAATTTTGGAAGGAACGGTTGCTTCTGTACCTCCGCAAGGCGGTCGCAAGCATCCACATCAAGAGTTCATTCAAATTGACACCACGAATATCCTGTTCATTTGCGGTGGCGCCTTTGATGGTCTGGAGCAAATGATCAAACGCCGTATTGGTAAAAAGGTCATCGGCTTTAACGCTACTAGCGAACAAAAAGATCTGAAACCAGGCGAATATACTTCAATGGTATTACCTGAGGATCTTTTGAAATTCGGTCTGATTCCGGAGTTTGTAGGACGTTTGCCGGTTATTTCTACGCTGGAGCCGCTTGATGAGAACACATTGGTTCGTATTTTGTCTGAGCCGAAAAATGCGTTAGTCAAGCAGTATCAGAAGATGCTTGAACTGGATAATGTTACTTTGGAGTTTAAGCAAGATGCTCTGGAAGCCATTGCCCGTGAAGCCATCAAGCGTAACACGGGTGCCCGTGGTCTTCGTGCGATCATTGAAGGCATTATGCTGGATGTGATGTATGAGGTTCCTTCCCGTGATGATATCACTACTTGCGTCATCAATGAGCAGGTTGTAAAAGATAAAATCGCACCGGAACTCGGTGGTACAGATAAGGATAAAAAACAAGAAGAGAGCGCCTAAGGATTGATACTTCGCGATCTCTAAAACATGAGAAGCCGGATCTCCACTTCACTAAACCTGTATGAGGTTTTAAGGGGTGGAGGTTTGGCGTTAATGGGAGAGAAAAGTACATGTTCTTAAGACAAGACACACGTCCCGTAAAAGTCGGGAATCTGACGATTGGCGGCAGCAATGAAGTCATCATCCAAAGCATGTGTACAACCAAAACAGCAGATGTGGAAGCAACTGTAGCCGAGATTCTTCGTTTGGAAGAAGCCGGATGTCAACTGGTGCGGGTTACCGTCAACAATGAGGAAGCTGCCGCAGCCATTAAGGAAATAAAAAAACGGATTCATATTCCGCTGGTTGCAGATATTCACTTTAATCACAAGCTGGCTCTACTGGCAATTGAAAATGGAATTGATAAGGTTCGCATTAATCCAGGTAACATTGGACGACGTGAAAAAGTGGAAGCTGTCGTTAAGGCATGTAAGGAAAAAGGGATTCCAATTCGGATTGGTGTGAACGCCGGGTCGTTGGAACAGCATTTACTTGATAAGTATGGCTACCCTACGCCAGAAGCGATGGTAGAAAGCGCACTGTATCATATCGGGATACTGGAAGAGCTTGATTTCCATGACATTATCGTGTCATTGAAGGCGTCTGATGTTCCTATGGCGATTGCCGCTTACACGAAGGCAGCTGAAATTATTAAGTATCCGCTCCATCTGGGTATTACCGAAGCTGGGACGCTCTTTACGGGTACGGTTAAAAGCGCGGCAGGTATGGGCGCTTTGCTGGCATCAGGCATCGGCTCCACAATGCGTATTTCGCTCAGCGCCGATCCGGTGGAAGAAGTGAAGGTAGCACGTGAGTTGCTCAAGACGTTTGGATTGATCACAAACGCAGCTACACTGATTTCTTGTCCGACTTGCGGACGTCTGGATATTGATCTGTTCTCTATTGCTAACGAGGTAGAAGACTACATTGCAAAACTCAAGGTACCGATTAAAGTATCAGTACTGGGTTGTGCAGTGAATGGCCCGGGTGAAGCGAAGGAAGCTGATATCGGAATTGCCGGAGCGCGCGGTGAAGGCCTTTTGTTCCGTTATGGAAAAATGATTCGCAAAGTACCTGAGGCTGATATGGTCGAGGAATTGAAAAAAGAAATTGATATCATCGTCAAGGCATATGAGGAAACAGGGAAAATCCCTGGACGTGAAGAACGTCATACCGCCGAGAAGGTGTAGGCAAAAGCAGTTATTATAAAGAGGCATAGTCATAATCTATTGTCATCATTTATACGCCGTGGAGAGCAGCTCTGCTACAGAACTGTTCTTCGCGGTGTTTTTGTATTTCTCTCTGATCTTTTGAAAGACCGCCGTTTAGCTATCGCGGAAAAGGAAATACTGTTTTTCATAGAGCGGCATTTTTCAAATTGCTGAGATGAGAAACGGAGGAAATACGATGGACTTGACTATGATTTTGTTATTGGTGCAAATGTTTTTCGGGATTGTTATTGGTCTGTATTTCTGGAACCTCCTGCGGAGCCAGAAAACGAACCGTAGTGCGGTGGATCGAGAATCCCGGAAGGAATTAGATAAGCTACGCAAATTGCGTTCAATTTCACTTACCAAACCATTGGCTGAACGCACACGTCCTGCCACATTACAGGATATCGTGGGTCAGAAGGACGGATTGCGCGCGCTCAAGGCGGCGTTATGTAGTGCGAATCCGCAGCATGTCATTATTTATGGCCCGCCGGGTGTAGGGAAGACGGCTGCTGCACGCGTGGTGTTGGAAGAGGCGAAGAAGAATCTGTCATCCCCGTTCAAGGGAGATGCCAAATTCACGGAGATTGATGCCACGACGGCCCGCTTTGACGAGCGCGGTATTGCGGACCCGCTGATAGGTTCAGTACATGATCCAATCTATCAAGGGGCAGGAGCGATGGGGGTGGCGGGTATCCCGCAGCCTAAGCCTGGAGCTGTAACGAAGGCACATGGGGGTATGCTGTTCATTGATGAGATTGGTGAGCTGCATCCAACGCAGATGAATAAACTGTTGAAAGTGCTGGAGGATCGCAAGGTATTTTTGGAAAGTGCGTATTACAACTCGGAAGATTCGCATACTCCTGCTTATATCCACGATATATTCCAAAACGGTTTGCCAGCGGATTTTCGTTTGGTAGGTGCGACGACCCGTTCGCCGCATGAGTTGCCACCTGCGATTCGCTCCCGGTGCATGGAAATTTATTTCCGTGCCTTGCAGCCACAGGAGATTGCCCGTATTGCTGAGGACGCTGTCCACAAGCTAGGCTTTGGTCCTTGTCCTGAGGCGGTAGAAGTTGTACAGCGTTACGCCACGAACGGTCGGGAGGCGGTCAATATGATCCAGCTTGCTGCTGGTTTGGCACTTACCGAGAAAAGGGAACGTCTCAATGCTTCCGACGTGGAATGGGTAGCGGGCAGCAGTCAAATTCAGCCGCGTCCTGACCGAAAAATACCGGGCTTGCCGCAAATCGGATTTGTTAATGGTTTAGCTGTATACGGTCCGAACATGGGAATGCTGCTGGAAATTGAAGTTACCGCGGTTCCGGTTCCTGAGGGAAAGGGAAACTATAATATTACAGGAGTCGTGGATGAGGAAGAAATCGGAGGTGGGTCCCGCACACTGCGCCGTAAGAGCATGGCTAAAGGTTCTGTGGAAAATGTTCTGACCGTTTTGCGTACGCTCGGATTGGCTCCGTCGAATTACGACCTGCATATCAATTTCCCCGGAGGTACGCCGGTAGATGGCCCGTCCGCAGGAATTGCGATGGCAACAGCTATTGCTTCCGCGATGCGGGGAATCCCGGTAGATCATGAAATTGCTATGACTGGCGAAGTTAGCATCCATGGTCGTGTCAAACCGATTGGTGGTGTATTAGCCAAGGTTGAAGCCGCTTTTCAGGCGGGAGCCAAAAAAGTGATCATTCCGCAGGATAACTGGCAAGCTCTTTTTGATAGCATTGAGGGTTTAAAAGTCATCCCCGTACAGTCGGTTACCGAAGTGTTCCGACATGTGTTTGGGGAAGAGATGACGTCGGATTTGCCTGTGCATGCGCCAATTGAGACTTTTCGCCCATCCCAATCTTCCTTGTTACAGGCTGATGGAACGCATAACGGGACGATATCAGATACAGGATCTTGCTGATAAACCACCCTTTCATTGGTTTTTTCATAAAACATTTGATAAAATATGAAAGATAGCAACGTGAGGATTGTAAAATCCGGAACCTGAGAATCACTGGAGGTGCGAAAGCGATGGGACCCACCAAGACAAAAGGTCGTCGTTTTCCTTTGCTGCCTTTAAGAGGGCTTCTGGTCTACCCGAGCATGGTTCTGCATCTCGATGTGGGCCGGGAAAAATCGGTCAAGGCTTTGGAAAAAGCGATGGTTGAAGACAATTTGATTCTCCTGTGTTCTCAATCAGAAGTAAATATTGAAGAACCCACACAAGAGGACATCTTTCGAGTCGGCACGGTAGCCAAGGTACGTCAGATGCTCAAGCTTCCTAATGGAACCATTCGAGTATTGGTGGAAGGGCTGGAACGCGCCGAGATTATTCAATATACGGACAATGAAGAATATTACGAGGTAATGGCGAAGGAGCTGCACGAGGCAGAAAACGTACAGCCTGAGACGGATGCGCTTATGCGCACTGTATTAACTCAGTTCGAGCATTATATCAACTTGTCCAAAAAGGTAACACCGGAGACTCTCGCTGCGGTATCCGATATTGAGGAGCCAGGACGGCTTGCAGACGTGATCACAAGTCACCTGACGCTCAAAATTAAGGAAAAGCAGGATATACTGGAGACGATCGACGTTACTCAGCGTCTGGAGAAGCTTCTGGATATTTTGAACAATGAGCGTGAAGTACTGGAGCTGGAACGTAAAATCAACCAGCGTGTGAAGAAGCAGATGGAAAAGACGCAGAAGGAGTATTATCTGCGTGAACAAATGAAGGCAATTCAGAAGGAACTTGGTGAGAAGGAAGGTCGCGCAGGAGAAGTTGAAGAACTACGCAACCAGCTAAGTGAACTGGAGTTGCCTGTTCCGGTGAAGGAGAAGGTTGAAAAGGAAATCGACCGTCTGGAAAAAATGCCAGCAAGCTCTGCCGAGGGTGGCGTCATCCGTAATTATGTTGATTGGTTGTTAAGCTTGCCATGGAACAAGTTTACCGATGATGATCTGGATATCGTCAAAGCTGAAGAGGTACTCAATAACGACCACTACGGACTGGATAAACCCAAGGAGCGTGTATTGGAGTATTTGGCTGTACGTAAGCTGGTGAAGACCATTAAGGGACCGATTCTGTGTCTTGTAGGTCCGCCAGGGGTCGGCAAGACCTCGTTGGCTCGTTCGATTGCCAAATCCATGGGTCGGGAATTTGTCCGCATCTCTCTCGGAGGTGTGCGGGATGAAGCGGAAATCCGTGGTCACCGCCGGACTTATGTTGGCGCGATGCCAGGGCGGATCATTCAAGGGATGAAGACCGCAGGAACGTCTAATCCGGTATTTTTGCTGGATGAGATTGATAAAATGGCTTCCGATTTTCGAGGGGATCCATCGGCGGCATTGCTTGAAGTGCTTGATCCTGAACAAAACAATACGTTCAGTGACCATTTTGTCGAGCTGCCGTTTGATCTGTCCAATGTGATGTTTGTAACGACAGCCAATGCTGCACACAACATCCCGCGTCCGCTAATGGACCGCATGGAGACACTCTATATTCCTGGCTACACCGAACTGGAGAAGCTGGAAATTGCCAATCGGTACCTATTGCCCAAGCAGAAGAGAGAGCATGGCTTGGACGAGGAACAACTGGTTATCGGGGAGGATACGTTATTGCGTGTCATTCGCGAATATACCCGTGAATCTGGTGTACGGAATCTTGAGCAGCAAATGGCTTCTCTGTGCCGCAAGGCGGCGAAGTCCGTTGTATCTGGTGGCGAAGGCCCGATTCAAATCACACCGGATAATCTGAAGGATTATCTAGGTATCGCTAAATTCCGTTACGGTGTTGCAGAACTGGAGGATCAGATCGGTACGGTTACAGGCTTGGCATGGACAGAAGTCGGTGGTGAAACATTGATGATTGAAGTGACGGTCGTACCTGGTAGCGGTAAACTGATTCTTACGGGTAAACTGGGAGACGTTATGAAGGAATCTGCACAGGCGGCATTCAGCTACACTCGTTCGAAAGCAGTTGATCTGGGCATTGAACTGGACTTTTATGAGAAAAATGATATCCACATTCATATTCCTGAGGGTGCGATTCCGAAGGATGGCCCATCTGCAGGAATTACTATTGCTACCGCATTAATTTCAGCTTTGACCAACCGTCATGTATCCAAAGATGTGGCTATGACGGGCGAAATTACTCTGCGTGGTCGTGTATTGCCGATTGGTGGTTTGAAAGAGAAGTCGCTGGCTGCCCATCGGGCAGGCTACAAAAAAATTCTGCTTCCCAAAGATAATGAACGGGATTTGAAGGATATTCCCGACAGTATCCGGCAGGATGTTGAATTTGTCCCCGTTGCCCATATGGATCAGGTGCTAAAGCATGCTTTGGTTGAGCAGGCAAGGGTACATTAGAGAGGAATTAAGGACACAATGAAAGTAACAAAAGCAGAATTTATAATAAGTGCGGTTGGTCCCGATCAGTTTCCTGTGGACGCTTTGCCAGAGATTGCTCTGGCGGGGCGCTCCAATGTAGGAAAGTCTTCACTGATTAATCGGTTGATTAACCGTAAAAATTTGGCGCGTACCAGTTCTACGCCAGGTAAAACCCAGCAACTCAATTATTACCGGATTAATGATGATCTCTATTTTGTCGATTTTCCCGGTTACGGTTACGCCAAAGTATCCAAAACGTCCCGCAAGGCTTGGGGGCAGATGATTGAGTCTTATTTGCTGGAGCGTGAGCCACTCAAACTGGTGCTTCAAATGGTAGATTTACGCCATCCGCCCTCCAAGGATGATATCATGATGTATGATTGGCTGCGTCATAATGGGCTTCCCGTATGTGTTGTAGGCACGAAGGCAGATAAGATCCCTAAAACGCGACGAGAAAAGCATTATAAAGTAATCAAGCAGGAACTCGGAATACTTCCCGGGGGATTGTTTATCCCCTTTTCATCCGAAGAAGGTATGGGCAAGGAAGAGCTGTGGTCTGTCATCTCCAGCTATATAGAGAATGACGACGAAGAGCAGGCGGAATTGTAAGGCTAGGGACGTCCTTAAGGGCGTCCTTTTTTCATGATTCGGGCTTCGGGAAAATAAACTTACTAAAACGGTAGGAATAATATATAATAACTAAAGGAACTCGTGGACTTTAAGCAGAAAAGTGAGTGTATATGGAGGATAATGCAGTCTCAACCTCATTATTTTCTGTTTTTTTCGATGTATGGCGGAAATTTATGATTGATGTGCAAGAAAAGCACTGTAGGTCTGATGTATAATAAAGCATAAAGCTTAAACTTATAGGTTCAGGAAAGAATTGAGGAGATTGGTATGGCTCAGCGGTTAGCCACAGAGTATGTTAAAACCACATTGACCTTGTCGGAAACTCAAATGGACGAATTTTTGCGGGCAGTGGATGATCCGCAGGTGCATTACCACATTAAAGTTCTGGATAACGGAAGTCAGGAAATCGTTCTGGAGCATAGTGCGGGTGAGGAAGTTCATTTGTTTTTTGAAGCCAAAGAGGGAGCATTAGTGTGTGAATTGACTTGCCGCTTAATTCATCCGCAACTAACCCTATTTATACGCAAACTTTTTGTTCGTTTTAAGGGTGAAGGCATCGTTTACCGAATGTATCAAGGATTCACTATGGTGTATTTTTATAATGAAGGTACGGTTCGTAAAATTATGGAGAAGAATGCCGCAGGCTCTAAGCTGGTATTTGAATATAAAAATACGGTACAGGAACTGCAACAGCTTTTTCAGCATCAGAACGTCGAAAATGAAATATCAGACGTATATCATCTCATTAATTCGTTGCTTGACCAGCGGAATTTGGCGCGCACTTTCTCGGAGTTGGAACAGATTGACCACAAGCTTCGAATGAGTTGCTCGAAATTATTTGCACTGGAAGCTTAATAAGGCATGAATATATGGAATGAATCGTTATGCAGTGTAGTCCCTTTCTTTACCGAAAGGGGCTTTTTTATTCCAAAAAAATGATTGCATTTGCTGCACATAGATGTTATTTTTAATCTCGTTGAAAATGAATATAGGAACCAGGATTCACTCAGGACATTGAATGTTGCGAGAGGTTATTCCCTCGGGAAGTGAATGACGTAGGTCCTAGCGGATGAAATTTTTTCAAACATTTTATTCCTAGGAAGGGGGAACCGAAAGATGGAATTGGAGTACTCAACTTTCGGAAGACACGTTGCCGTAGATACTTGGGGTGTTGAGTTTGAATTGCTGAATGATGCGCAGCTTTTGGAGGCTCAATTAGTTGAAGCAGCTGAAGCTTGCGGAGCAACGGTGATGTCCGTTCAATCCAAGCAATTCGAACCACAGGGAGCTACCGTGCTTGTACTGTTGTCGGAGAGTCATCTCTCTATTCATACGTATCCTGAGAGAGGATTTGCCGCTATTGATTGTTATACTTGCGGTGAGACTGTCGATCCGCAGCTGGCTATTGATTACCTGGTATCCGTTCTAAAACCGAAAAAAACATATGCGAAGAAGCTGATTCGCGGCTTGGGAGAACTTCAGGTGGAATCACCGGAGTGCAAGCTGGCCGAGTTAGTGTAAATCGTTCTTTATGGAGCCATTTGTGCGTCCTATATTATAACCATGGAACATTTCCATGGTTATTTGTTTTAAAAGTGGTTTACACTAAATCAAATCATACAGAACGTGCTAGATGTTCATGAAAGCCATCCAATTTTCATAAACAATTCATAAAACAGCCGGAGGAGATTCGGACTTCTGTGATATAATTAACATAGTTTATGATAACAGTGGTTATTCTTATTACAGTTTAGGCAGGTGAATTTGCAATGCACATCGTCGTTGTTGGGTTGAATTATCGTACGGCGCCTGTGGAAGTCAGAGAGCGTTTTACATTTGCAGAACAAGATTTGCCAAAAGCGCTGGAACAACTCAAACTTACCAAAAGTGTGTTGGAAGGCGTAGTTGTCGCAACCTGCAATCGGACTGAAATATATGTTGTGGTGGACCGCCTTCACATGTGCGGTTATTTTATACGCAGTTTTATGGAGCAATGGTTTGGCATTCCGCGTGATCAATTTACACAACATTTATATATATATGAGGACGAGCAGGCGATTCGGCATTTGTTCCGTGTGACTTGTGGTCTTGATTCTATGGTAATCGGAGAAACACAAATTTTGGGACAGGTAAAGAACGCTTTTCTTCAGGCTCAATCCCAGAAAATTACGGCAACGTGGTTTAATATGTTGTTTAAGCAGGCCGTCACATTGGGCAAGCGTGCCCATTCGGAGACGTCTATTGGAGAAAGTGCCGTATCTGTCAGCTATGCAGCAGTTGAGCTGGGCAAACGGATTTTCGGGATGTTTACCGATAAAAAGGTACTGATTCTCGGTGCTGGTAAAATGAGCGAGCTTACTGTTAAGCATTTGTACAGCGGCGGAGCAGCCGAGGTTATTGTAGCAAACCGAACCTTGTCCCGTGCGGAAGACCTTGCCTCCAAGTTTCATGGAACGCCGGTTACGATGGAGGAAGGCATGAATCGGTTGGCGGATGTGGATATTGTTATTAGCTCGACAGGTGCCCAGGGTTATATTCTGGATCGGACTCGGGTTGAAGCAAGTATGAAACGTCGACAGTCCCGTCCTTTGTTTATGATTGATATTGCGGTTCCGCGTGATCTCGACCCGGCTATTGGTGAATTACAGAATGTTTTCCTGTACGATATTGATGATCTGGAAGGGATCGTGGAGAGCAATTTGGAAATGCGCCGTACCGAAGCTACAAAAATCGAGCATATGATCGAAGATGAGCTTAGCGAGTTTTATCAATGGTTGAAAACGATGGGAGTGCGTCCGGTGATTCGTGCATTACAGGAAAAAGCGGAGTCTGTACATCAGGATACGTTGGAAAGCTTGTTCAATAAGCTTCCCGAGCTGGATGAACGGCAACGCAAAGTGATTAGCCGCTTGACGAAGAGTATGCTGAATCAGATGATGCATGATCCGATCAATCGGGTAAAGGAACTGGCTGTCCAAAAGCAGGGAAATGAGGCCCTAGACATGTTTAGCCACATTTTTGCTCTGGAGGATCGTTTGGATGACGCCGCTCAGAAAGTAGATAAAAGCGATGCATCTGCGTTAATGAAACCGGAAGCCGGTGTTCATGAAAAGACCGTTCAGGCTCAGGCTTTGCCAGCGTCGTTTGCGCCGGCCAGCCTGTAAAGGTGGGTGAACAGACGTGGCTTCAGGCATGCTTATATATGATTCAATGATTTATGTTTTTGCCCTGAGCCTTCTGTTTGTATTCTCGGATGGGATTCGTCGCAATGCGAATGCTAAACGGACAGGTACAGGGCTTCTTGTTGTCGTTCTGGTGCTCCAGCTTGCTTATATGGGGATAAGAACCTGGAATGAAGGGCATCTTCCTATTTTCGTGACCTATGATTTTCTATTTCTGTTCTCAGTTATTTTGGTACTGATTTCTTTGATTCTGACACGTTATCAGCGATCCGAATTTGCGGTATTGCTGCTTAATATTATTAGTTTTGCAGTGCTAGTGCTCAACAATATATGGATGAAGCCTCTCGACAACCCGCTTGGAAATTGGCATACAGTGCATGGGCTGCTCCTGATTCATATTGCGCTGGCTAATCTTGGTTTTGTAGCAATGACGGTAGCGGCTGTATTTTCGGGGTTATATCTGTTTTTGCATCGTAAATTGAAAGTAAAGAAATGGAATGACACGATCAGGCGCCTGCCGAGTCTGGAAATGATGGATCGGTATACGCATATGGCGCTGTTGATTGGTACTCCTTTGCTGGGAGTCTCTATTGTAGTTGCCGTTATTTCTATTATTGCCGAGGAACGCTGGCGTCTCTTGCTCGATACCAAGGTGCTGATGACAGCGATTGCCTTGTGCGTGTATATTGTATTTTTAGTGAGCAAAAGATTGAATCAGCGTTCAGGGCTTGTGATGGCAAAGTGGGCATTGGTGGGCTACACGCTATTGATTCTTAATTTTTTGCTGAATTCCTGGTCTGTATTTCATCAGTGGACGGGAGAGTGAAAAGCCTTTTGCAGCATTTTGTCCCGATTTCGTTGAATTGTAAGAATAGGATCTGTTGTGTTGTAGGTGGCGGTAGGATTGCGGAACGAAAGGTAAAGGGGATGATGGAAAGTGGGGCATTCATTACCGTCATTAGCCCGAATATAACGCCGGATTTACAGGTTCTGGCGGATCACAAGCAGCTCCACTGGGTAAATCGCGTATATCGCGAGGGTGACCTCCAGGGAGCCTTTCTTGTATATGCGGCGACGAACCAGAGAGAAGTGAATAATGAGGTTGCGCATGAGGCCAGACAAAGGGGTATACTGGTAAATGTGGCGGATCGATCGGAAGATGGAGACTTTATAACGCCGGGTATCATTCGACGAGGAAGATTGACGATTAGTATTTCCACAGAAGGGGCTGGCCCTGCTGTGACCGCTGATATTACATCAGCTTTGGATACGTTGTTTGGTAGCGAATACGAGCCATATCTGGATTTCATGCACGATATGCGACAGATCATCAAACATAAGATAAGTTCTCCACAGCAAAGGACCAAACTACTGAGGCGCTTGGCGAGTAGCGGAATTTTGGATCAAATACGCCGTCATGAATTTATGGCTTGGACCGAAAAAGAAATAGACCTATGGATTGCGCAAAATCAGGAGGAATAACATGCGAACAATTGTGGTAGGCAGCAGACAGAGTGCGCTGGCGTTAACTCAGACCGGGCATGTCATTGAAGATTTGAACGCGCTGTGCGCGGAGCATGGAATGGATTTGCAATTTGTCGTGAAGAAAATCCTGACCAAGGGTGATCGAATATTGGATGTAACCTTGTCCAAAGTGGGTGGCAAAGGGCTTTTTGTCAAAGAAATTGAACAGGCCATGCTGGCTGGTGAGATTGATATGGCAGTACATAGTATGAAGGATATGCCTTCCGAATTACCGGAAGGGCTTGTCAACGGCGCTGTGCCGCGCCGTGAGGATCCACGTGATTGCCTGATCACATTGGGCGCCAAGAGCCTGGAGGATTTGCCTCAAGGGGCAAAGGTGGGCACGAGCAGCCTGCGCAGAGCCAGTCAAATCAAGTCCATGCGACCTGATCTACAATTGGAGCCTGTGCGTGGTAATATTGATTCCCGTCTGAAAAAGCTGGAGACGGAAGGTTTTGACGCTATCATTTTGGCGGCAGCAGGCTTGCATCGGATGGGCTGGAAAGAGCGAATTACGTCCTATATACCGGAAGAAGACTGTTTGCCGGCGGTTGGGCAGGGAGCGCTGGGTATTGAATGTCGTGCGAGCGACGAAGAGCTATTGGCCTTGCTGCGCCTTTACAACGACCGGGATACCTCGGCTACCGTTGCGGCAGAACGAACCTTTCTGGGCGTGTTAAATGGGGGATGTCAAGTGCCGATCGGGGCTCATGCGGTCTGGGCTGGTCAAGAAATCAGCCTCACGGGCATGGTAGGATCGCCAGATGGCGAGTTTATTTTGAAGGAAACGCTCCAGGGAAATGATCCGCAAAAGCTGGGAGAAGCGGTGGCGGCCAGTTTGATAGCCAAAGGAGCGGAACAGATTCTGGCGCAGGTGAGGGGATGATAGCATGGCAGGAAAAGTATATTTGGTAGGTGCAGGACCCGGAGACGCAAGATTAATTACGGTCAAGGGTTGGGAATGCATTCAATTGGGCGATGTCATTGTGTACGACAGGCTGGCAAGCCCACGCCTCTTGGGACTGATGAAGCCAGGTGCCCAAAAAATATATGTCGGCAAGTTGCCAGATCGTCACACCATGAAGCAAGAGGAAATTAATCAGCTGCTGGTGGATTTGGCCTTGGAGGGCAAAACAGTTGTTCGTCTTAAAGGGGGAGACCCCACTATATTTGGACGAGTCGGCGAGGAAGCCGGGCTATTGCGTAAACACGGTATTTCCTATGAAATTATACCCGGCATCACATCAGCGATCAGTGTGCCCGCCTATGCGGGCATTCCAGTCACACACCGAGATATGGCCTCATCGCTTTCTATCATTACAGGTCATGAAAGTCCGGATAAACTCGACAAAAGTATTCATTGGGATAAAGTGACGAACGCAACGGGCACACTGATCTTTATGATGGGTGTAGCAAAGATCGGCTATATCAGTGAACAGCTCATAAAACACGGCAAGCCGTCAGATACTCCTGTTGCCTTGATCCGTTGGGGGACCCGCGCCGAGCAGGATACGCTGGTGGGTACGCTGGCGGATATTGAAGCTAAGGTGAAGGCCGCGAATTTTCAGCCTCCCGCCGTCATCGTTGTCGGAGAAGTGGTCAATCAACGTGAACAGTTAAAATGGGCTGAGGACATGCCTTTGTTTGGCAAGCGGATTTTAGTTACTCGCGCGCGTGCGCAGGCCAGCAGTCTGGTTCACCGGATTGAAGAGCTTGGTGGCGAGCCTTATGAATTTCCAGTTATTCAGACTGTCGCCCCTTCGGACGAGCCAACCAAACAGGAAATTAAAGAGGCATTTGCACGACTGCCTGAATATGATTGGGTGTTTTTTACCAGCGTTAATGGAGTGGAATACTTTTTCACGCACTTAAAGGAACAGGGCAAGGACGTACGCGCGTTGTTCAAAGCGCGTATTGCCGCAGTCGGACCGGCTACAGCAGCCGCGCTTCGGACGCACGGAATTGCGGCAGAACAGATCGAAGGCCCTTTTCAGGCAGAGGGCTTGCTCGAAGGGTTTGAGCAGGATTTGCAGGCAGGGCAGAATGTATTTCTCCCAAGGGGTGATCTAGCTCGGTCGTGGCTGCCAGAAAAGCTGAGGGAGATGGGCCTTCATGTGACCGAGGCTGATTTGTATCAAACGGTGCTGGCAGCCAACACACAGGATGACGAGCTCCTCAAGCTGCTTGAGGAACGTGCCATTCACGCGATTACGTTTACGAGTTCCTCAACCGTCACCTTTTTTCTGGAAGCGCTCAGACAAATGGGGATCCATGATCCGTTGTCGCTGCTGGAGGGAGTTACGATTGCTGTGATCGGTCCTTTGACCGGTGAGACAGCTACCCAAGCCGGTTTGACTGTGAGTTTTATGTCAGAGAAGGCAACCATTGAAAGTCTGATTCAATCGTTATGTGACTGGAAACGATCAAGTACTCTTATGACATTATAATTTTTTGTTTTTGCTAATGAATGTATAAAAAATGGAGGTTTGTATTCATGAGTGTTCCTTTTACTAGACATCGTCGTTTGCGCCAGTCAGCTGCAATCCGCAGTATGGTGCGTGAGACGGTATTGAATCCCGCTGATTTTATCCAACCGATTTACGTAACATTTGGCACTGGAGTGAAACAGGAAATTAGCTCTATGCCAGGTGTATACCGTTTTTCTCTGGATCGGCTGGAGGAAGAGCTGAAAGAGATTAGTGAGCTTGGCATTCCCGCCGTGCTCCTGTTTGGCATACCGGAAACAAAAGACAGTGTAGGGACTTCGGCTTTTGTGGACGATGGTATTGTTCAGGAAGCAACTCGTTTGATCAAGTCTCGTTATCCCGAACTGCTGGTTGTGGCTGATACTTGTTTGTGTGAGTTTACGGACCATGGACACTGCGGTATGGTACACATGCATGAGCATGATGGTGAGGTATGCGGTGAAGTATTGAATGATGAATCTCTGAAGGTGCTGGTACGTACAGCCGTTTCTCAGGCCAGAGCTGGTGCGGATATTATCGCGCCATCTAATATGATGGACGGTTTTGTACAGGCGATTCGGCAGGGGCTGGATCTAGAAGGCTTTTCACATATTCCGATTATGTCGTATTCCGTCAAATATGCGTCTGCTTTTTATGGTCCTTTCCGGGAAGCTGCTGATTCTGCACCGCAGTTTGGTGACCGTAAATCCTATCAGATGGATCCTGCTAATGCACGTGAAGCATTGCGAGAAGCGGAATCTGATGTGCTGGAGGGTGCGGATATGCTGATGGTGAAGCCTTCTCTTTCTTACCTGGACGTGATGCGCACGATTAAGGATCAATTTGATCTGCCTATGGTGGCTTACAACGTTAGTGGTGAATATGCCATGGTCAAGGCAGCAGCTCTTCAAGGCTGGATTGATGAAAAAGCAATGGTGCTAGAGATTTTGACAAGCATGAAGCGTGCGGGTGCAGATATGATTATTACCTATTCGGCCAAGGATGCGGCAAGATGGTTGAAGCAATAAGTCTATTTTCAGAAGATAGGAGTGGTCAGATTGATCGATGAACAACGAACAGTGCGCAAGGATACGAACTCCAAAGTAGCCTTCGATGAGGCAAAACAATACATTCCAGGTGGCGTAAACAGCCCGGTACGGGCTTTTAAATCTGTTGGGATTACACCTGTATATATCGACCATGGCGAAGGATCGCGCGTATATGATATTGATGGTCAATCCTATTTAGACTATGTATGTTCATGGGGACCGCTTATTATGGGGCATGCACATCCCGAAGTGGTTAAAGCTTTACAGGCTGCTGTTGTAAAAGGAACCAGCTTCGGCGCACCAACGTTGGCAGAAACTGAAATGGCCAAGCTCGTTTGTGAACGTGTTCCTTCCATGGATATTGTACGTATGGTTAACTCCGGAACTGAGGCGACTATGAGTGCGATTCGACTCGCACGCGGATTTACGAGCCGTAGTAAAATTCTTAAATTTGAGGGATCATATCACGGTCATGCGGACAGCTTGCTGATTAAAGCAGGCTCTGGTGTTGCGACCTTAGGCTTGCCCGATAGTCCGGGTGTACCTGAAGTCGTGGCCACCCATACAATCACCGTCCCTTATAATGATTTGGCTTCGGTGAAGCTAGCTTTTGAGAAATTTGGCGAAGAGATTGCCGCAATTATTGTCGAGCCAGTAGCAGGCAATATGGGCGTTGTACCGCCACAGCCTGGATTTTTGGAAGGTTTGCGTGAGGTAACCCAGCAGTACGGAAGTCTGCTGATTTTTGATGAAGTAATGACTGGATTCCGGGTTGGACTTCATTCGGCTCAAGGTCGCTTTGGTGTGACGCCGGATCTTACCTGTCTGGGTAAAGTGATTGGTGGTGGACTCCCTGTAGGTGCTTACGGCGGACGTCGCGATATTCTGGAGCAGATTGCTCCATCGGGACCAATATATCAAGCGGGTACGCTTAGCGGAAATCCGCTGGCTATGGCAGCAGGTTATTCGACACTTAAATTGCTGACGCCAGAAGTATACGATCGTCTGGAAGAGCGGGCAGCAAGGCTTCAAGCCGGATTCGAACGTAATGCGAGCGAGCTGGGTATCCCCGTCACGATCAATCGCGTGGGTTCTATGGTTTGTCCATTTTTTACAGAAGAAAAGGTTGTCAATTTTGACACAGCTAAAACGAGTAATCAGGACCACTTCCGCCGTTACTTTACTGAAATGGTGAATGAGGGAGTTAGTGTGGCACCATCTCAATTTGAGGGTATGTTTGTGTCGGGCGTGCATACGGTAGAGGATATTGATGCTACCATTGAGGCGAACTATCGCGCGCTCAAACGTCTATGAGCTGGCAAGGTGGCTGGAAAAGAAGAGGACCGTGGCTGGAAGTCACGCCAGGACGGGAAGTCACAGACGGGGAAAAAAACAGCGCTGATGCTGTAGATCAGTGGTTGCTGAATCGTTTGGAATTACCGGAAAAGCTGTGGCGCAGACTGCGTCATGAAAAAGAGATTGAACTTACAGGGGACCGGCTGCGGCTGGCCCTTTTTCCTGTAATGAACCTTGGCATCACCCCTCGTTGGTATGATTTAAAGGTACTGTATGAAGATGATTTTTGCCTGGTAGTGCATAAACCAGCAGGTATGGCAGTACATCCGGACGGCGCTGTGCAGGATGGTCCGCTGACGTTGGATCATGCTGTCGCATCCTACTATGAGATGAATGGCATACATGCGGCGGTACGGCATGTACATCGCCTGGATGTGGATACGACGGGCCCAGTGCTATATGCCAAAAATGAATTTGCGTTGCTTAAGCTGGACAAGCAAATGAGAGCTAAGAATATCGGCCGCAGGTATGTAGCTTTGGTACGAGGGAAAGTACCTCCATCACTGCGAACGTTGGATTGGCCGATTGGCAAGGACAGGCATCATAAGCAGCGCCGTCGTGTATCTCCGACTGGGCAGAAGGCGGTTACCCATATTGAACTCGGGGAAGTATGGGGAAGCGGTTCAAGTGCAGTGAGTCTCGTATATCTGACGCTGGAGACAGGCCGGACGCACCAGATTCGCGTACATCTTAGTCATGCTGGCTACCCGTTGCTTGGGGATGTATTATACGGGGGTCGGGCTACTGATTTTTGCAGGCAGGCGCTGCACGGAGAGCGTCTTACCTTCTGTCATCCGCTGAGTGGCGAAACAATTACGGTGGAGGATGCTTGGCCGGATGATTTTCAAAAGCTGCACAAACAGCTATAAAAGATGGCATGCCTTCTATTTTGGCGCATATACTTGAACCTAGAAACGGTTTGCAATATGGAGTTTCCGTGCGCCTGACCAGAAGTCAGAGGATGTGCGGAGACTGCCCAAAGGAGGATGCCATCCTTGAACAAACAACAGAATGATCAGCCGCAAGGCTTGCGTTTTGATATTTATGAACGCATTCATTTGACGGAGGAAGCTGCCGGGATTGCTGAGTTGGAGGAAATTGAGCTTCTGCCACGCATTCAGGTTGTAACCCACGGCGACCATGCCGCTTTGCGAGGGCATTTGCTGCTGGAGGGCGTGTACCGCACACCTGAACAGATTACGAGCGAGCTTCATCATTTGATCCCTGTGGAAATTACCATTCCGCTAAACCGCGTAGGGAGATTGGAAGATATCTCTGTCGAGATTGAAAATTTTGATGTGGACCTGCTCTCTTTACGTAGTCTAAACATTACAGGTGTTCTTTCTTTGCATGGCGTGGAAAGCTCGCACGCGGAGGAGACGGCGGTCTGGCTGGATGAGGAATTCACCGTAGTGCATGCACCTGAGCATCCGGTTCAATCCCATACCGCCGATGGGGAGCATCGCCATGCAGAGGCCTATTCTACCAATGACTCGACCTCCGATTACGTTACAGACCCTGAAACCTCCTACAGAGTGCCAGCACAACAGGAGTCCGTTTCATGGGAACAGCTGTCTGAGGGCCAAGGAGAACAGAAGGCATCGTCGGAACAGCAAGCTTATGAGTCGGCAGTAGATCCTAACCGATTCTATGAGCCTTGGACGGGTAAAGCAGTTGAAGACAGCTCTCCAGAGGTCAAGCATGAGCATGGGTCTCCGGAAGTGTGGGGATTTCAGCAAGAGGAAGCATGGACAGGGGAGAATGAACCTAAAGTATCTTCCGCATCTCCCAATATAGTATATGACCCTTTGTTGAATGAACCGCATCCTGCCACGGAGTCCGAGGTCTATTTGGAGCCACAGTTGGAGGAGAGTCAAGTAGATAACTTCGACTTCAGGCCTGAAGCGTCAGAACAGGTGAACCACGAGGCCCATGACACCTTTACTGAGGATAAGCCAGAGATGCGGGTGGCGCTTAACAGTAAAAAGGATGAAGGGGCAGACGAGCCAGACCCGGTTGTCTTCTCATCATTGCTCCAATCCAGCCGTTCGGTGAAGGAAGCCGAATACCAGCAGCAATTGGAGCAGGAGCCGCAGGATCAGGACCAGAAAGCCGAAGAAGAGCGGGAGAATGCCAAGTGGAAGAACCTTTTTTTTCATACACAAGATGAAACACCTTTTCGCAAGGTGCGCTTATGCATTGTACAGCGCGAGGATACACTGGAAACCATAGCTGACCGTTATCAGCTCAGCACACGTGAGCTTCAACTGTATAACAGATTGGCGGAGCATCATGTGGAAGAAGGACAGGTATTGTACATCCCTTGATCCGGTTGCTGAAAAATGCACAGCGGGTGTTGACTATAGTCAATGGGAAATGTATGATGTGGTATAGTTATTGAAAGACTGAGATCGGGAAGAGTAGGCAGCAAGCCCTTCAGAGAGTGGAATTGCAGCGCTGTGAGGTTCCGCAGGAAGCTACTGGCCGAAGTCACCCGGGAGTCGCCTGTTTGAACGGTTCCTCATTTAATTCCTACGGAAGATAAGAGGTTCACGGTAGAATAAGGCCGGTCCGCAACCGTTATCTGCATAAAGTGTCACACCATGTGTAATGGATCAGTGGATACATACACTAGGGGTGAAACAAAGGTGGTACCGCGAGAGAACAGCCTTTCGTCCTTTGAGGATGAAGGGCTTTTTTTATTTGCCAATTGAAAAATCATGGAGGTATCCTGATATGTCAGAACAAGACAACAAGACAACCTTGGAAATGCCAACAACGTACGATCCAAAATCAGCAGAACAAAAATGGTACAAAACGTGGATGGAAAAGGGCTATTTCCGCGCCGGGCAACATCCAGAGGCAGAGCCTTTTACAATCGTTATTCCACCACCGAATGTTACAGGTATGTTGCATATTGGACATGCTCTTGACTTTACTTTGCAGGATATTATTATTCGCGCCAAGCGGATGCAGGGTTATGATGCCTTGTGGCTGCCAGGGGCAGACCATGCGGGTATTGCTACCCAAACAAAGGTAGAGCAAAAGCTGCGTGAAGAAGGCCTGACACGTTATGATTTGGGCCGCGAGAAGTTTTTGGAGAAAGTGTGGGAGTGGAAGGAACTTTATCTGGATAATATCCATAATCAATGGGAAAAGATGGGTTTCTCTCTCGATTATTCTCGTGAGCGTTTTACGCTGGATGAGGGACTGTCCCAAGCGGTACGCGAGGTATTCGTTACACTGTACAAGAAGGGTCTGATTTATCGCGGTAAACGCATCATTAACTGGGACCCCGCTGCACGTACTGCATTATCGGACATTGAGGTGGAATACAAAGAGGTGAACGGAAATCTGTATCACCTGCAATATCCACTGAAAGACGGTAGCGGATTTATTACGGTAGCTACTACACGTCCTGAAACGATGCTGGGCGATACAGCTGTAGCTGTACACCCGGAAGATGAACGCTACAAGCAAATGATTGGCAAAACGCTTGTGCTCCCAATCATCGGACGGGAAATTCCGGTCATTGCGGATGACTACGTTGATAAAGATTTCGGTAGCGGCGCGGTTAAAATTACACCGGCTCACGACCCGAATGACTTTGAAATGGGACAACGTCACCAGCTGCCACAAATTACGGTGATGGACGAAACGGGAACGATGAATGCCGAAGCAGGCAAATATCAGGGCCTTGATCGTAGCGATTGCCGTAAGCAAATCGTCGCTGATCTGAAAGAGCAGGGCGTACTGATTCGTATTGAAGAGCACGTACACCAAGTAGGCCACAGTGAGCGTACAGGTGTAGTTGTAGAACCTTATCTGTCCACACAATGGTTTGTGGAAATGAAGCCTCTGGCAGCTAAAGCGATTGAAGTGCAGAAGGCTGGCAACGGGGTAAACTTTGTACCGGATCGCTTTGAACGTACTTATCTGCATTGGATTGAAAATGTGCGTGACTGGTGTATTTCCCGTCAATTATGGTGGGGACACCGTATTCCGGCATGGTACGATGAGGAAACCGGAGAAGTTATTGTATCGGCGGAGGACCCTACAACTTTGCCTGAGTATGCTGGCAGAAAGCTAAAACAGGATGAGGATGTGCTGGATACCTGGTTCAGCTCGGCTTTGTGGCCGTTTTCGACACTGGGCTGGCCTGAGCAGACAGAGGACCTCAAACGCTACTATCCGACTAATGTCTTGGTTACAGGCTATGACATTATTTATTTCTGGGTATCGCGTATGATTTTTACCGCGCTGGAGTTTACGGAAGAGATTCCGTTCAAGGACGTACTTATGCACGGGTTGGTTCGTGATGCGGACGGTAGAAAAATGTCCAAATCCCTCGGCAACGGTGTTGATCCGCTCGACGTGATTGACCAATATGGTACCGATGCCATGCGTTATATGATTTCCACCAGTAGCACGCCTGGGCAAGACCTTCGTTTCCGCTGGGAGCGGGTGGAGCAGGCCCGTAACTTTGCCAATAAAATCTGGAATGCGTCACGCTTTGCGCTGATGAATCTGGAAGGCGTCACTTCGGCAGATATAGACATTACTGGTGACTTGAGCACCGCTGATCGTTGGATCCTGCATCGTCTAAACGAAACTTCACGCGACATCACGCGTCTAATAGATGCTTATGAATTTGGCGAGACAGGCCGCCTTCTGTATAACTTTATTTGGGATGATTTGTGCGACTGGTACATTGAGTTTGCGAAGCTTTCCCTATATGGCGACAATGCAGAGGCGAAAAAGAAAACGCAATCCGTACTTGCATATGTATTGGATCGGACGCTGCGCATGATTCATCCGTTCATGCCGTTTATCTCTGAGGAAATATGGCAGCATCTCCCGCATGAGGGAGAAACGATTACACTGGCCGCTTGGCCTGTTTATGATCCGGCTTTTGAGGATAAGGATGCAGTCGCTGAAATGAATTTGCTGATCGACGTAATTCGCGCTGTACGCAATATCCGCGCTGAAGTCAACGTGCCGATGAGTAAGAAAATTGAATTACTCATAAAACCCGGCGATCAAGCCGTTCTCGATATCATTAACCGCAATGGGGAATATGTACGTAGATTCTGTAATACGTCTGAATTCGACGCAGGATTAGAATTCACCGTTCCAGATAAAGCGATGACATCTATAGTTAGCGGCGCAGAGCTATACCTGCCGCTGGCCGGACTGCTTGATATTGCCCAGGAAATTAGCAGACTGGAAAAAGAACTTCAGCATTTGAACAGTGAAGTGGAGCGCGTGGAGAAAAAGTTATCTAACCAAGGCTTTGTGGCGAAGGCACCAGCTAAAGTCATCGAGGAAGAAAAGGCCAAGCAAGCCGATTACTCAGATAAGCGCGCTAAAGTTATCGCACGTATTGAAGAACTCAAGGGATAATTTCACTCACAATAAAATGACCTGAAGGTGAAGAGGATGTCAGATACGATCAGGGGCGGAGATACGGCTCCTTTACAAAGCTATGATGAAGCAGTGGAATGGATTAACGGCTTGATTCCGTTTGGCATCAGACCCGGATTGGAACGAATTGAACAGCTAATGAGTAAGTTGGGTGATCCGCAACGACATCTGAAGTTTGTGCATATTGCGGGAACCAACGGTAAAGGCTCGACTTGTGCCTTTCTGACCTCTGTGCTACTGAAATGTGGGTACGATGTCGGAACTTTTACATCTCCGTACATCACCCGATTTACGAACCGTTTTCAATTCAATGGGACCGATATTCCCGATGAAACGCTGGTTTTGCTTGCCAATCGCATGTATCCGTTGGTGAAAGAAATCGCAGATAGTGAATTGGGATCACCTACGATGTTTGAGGTATCGACAGCGTTGGCTATTTTATACTATGCTACGGTATCTTTCCCAGATGTTGTGGTATGGGAGACAGGTCTCGGGGGAAGGATGGATGTAACTAATATCGTGAGTCCAATCGTCTCGGTTATTACGAATGTCGGCTATGATCATACGGATATTTTGGGAGATACGCTCGAACAGATTGCAAGGGAAAAGGCTGGTATCATCAAACCGGGTGTACCTGTCGTCAGTTGTGTTTCCCAACCCGAGGCTATTCAGGTCATACGTGAAACGGCGGCAAAGCAAGGAGCTACCTTGTACCTGGCAGGAGAACAGTTTACGTATGAACGGCTAAATGGGGATGAAACAGCTCAGACCTTTTCATTCGCGGGGCCCTTCCGACATATGGAAATTGACATCACGTTGTTAGGCGAGCACCAATGTTCTAATGCGGCAGGAGCTATGATGGCACTTGAGGTCCTACGTCAGTATATGGCTTTTGTGTTGGATGATGCAGAATTGCTGGAGGGCTTTAGGCAAACTGCCTGGGCAGGGCGTCTCGAACAAGTCAGTACCTCGCCGAGGATTGTCCTTGATGGAGCTCATAATCCAGAAGGAGCACAGACGCTGGCCAAGAGTCTTCCTCAAGTGTATTCGTACAAAAAATTGGTTTTAATGATGGGGATGCTGTCAAACAAGCATCATGAAGCATACTTGCAGCATATACTGCCACTAGTGGATACGCTTATCCTGACCGAGCCCGATTTTCGCCGCAAAATGAATGCCGCTGAATTGGCTCATCTCGTGGAGAAGCTGCGGCCGTCTTATGCCAAAACGGATTTAAAAATAATTGTAGAAGGTGACTGGAAAAAGGCTCTTGGCCTGCTTCAGTCACATACGGAAGCGGAAGATCTGGGGGTGGTGTCCGGCACGCTGTACCTTATTGCGGATGTACGGGCTACCCTTATGTATCAAACCGATTCGGAAAAAGGTTGGTGAAATTTGTTGATTACTTCGGAACATGTTCATTTTATCGGTATCGGCGGATACGGGATGAGCGCGATTGCTCGGGTCATGCTGGAGATGGGTTATACCGTGACTGGCTCAGATGTGGCATCACAAGAGCTGACAGAAAAACTGGCGGCAAAAGGCGCAAAAATATATATTGGACACACGCCTGAGCATATTGCAGGCGCGGATATCGTCGTCTATTCAACAGCATTGTCACGTGACAATGTGGAGCGGGTGGCAGCGGAGGAATTGAATATTCCAACTCTGCACCGTTCGCAGATGCTGGCTCGCTTGCTTAACGAACGTAAGGGAATAGCTGTTGCGGGTGCGCACGGTAAAACGACAACCTCTTCCATGATCGCTCTGGTTATGGAGAGATGTAACGTTGATCCAACGTATATTATTGGCGGCGAAATCACGAATTTGGGAACGAATGCCAAAGCAGGTAAAAGCGAGTTTGTCGTTGCTGAGGCGGATGAGAGTGATGGTTCTTTCCTGCAATATCATCCTTGGCAAGGCATCGTAACCAATATTGAAGCGGATCATTTGGAAAATTACGATGGCGACTTTAATCGTCTGAAAAGTGCCTATGTACAGTTTTTGAGTCAAATTCGACCGGATGGGGCGGCTATTGTATGCGCAGATGATCAGAACATCCGGGAAATGCTGCCTCAACTCCAGACTCGGGTCATTACTTATGGAGTGGAGCATGAAGCGGATTATATGGCGACAGATATCCAATTAGGTGACCGTCGATTAAGCTTCACTATGAGCCGCAAGGGAACAGCACTCGGAACGATCGAACTATCAGTGCCGGGTAAACATAACATGTATAATGCGATGGCGACTGTGATTTCATGTTTGGAAGCAGGGATTCCATTCGATCAAATCGCTGCGACAATTGTGGAATTTCACGGCGCGAAGCGTCGTTTTCAAGTACTAGGTGAAAGCAATGACATACTGATTATTGATGACTATGCGCATCACCCAACAGAGATTGAGGCTACGATTAGCGCAGCGAGAGCGACTGGCAAACGTATTATTGCTGTATTCCAGCCGCAACGCTATAGCCGCACCTTTTTCCTGCTCGATGCGTTCAGCCGCGCGTTTAGCGAGGCTAGTGAAGTGATAATTACCGATATTTATTCACCAGCGGGAGAAAAACAGATTGAAGGCGTGCATTCTTCCAAGCTCGTGGATTTAATCGTCCAAAACAGCAATGCGAATGCAATCTATTTGCCGACCAAAGAAGCTGTGATCGAAGAGTTGAAAGATCGCTTACAGCCGGGTGATCTTGTGCTGACGATGGGAGCGGGAGATATCTGGAAAGCAGGTGACGCGTTAGCGCGCCATCTTCGCGGACAGCAAGTGTAATACGTATAAAAATGAGCTGTTACGCCAATGAATTACATTTATTCGAGGGTATTCCGAACACGACTGTGTTTCGGGATACCCTTTTTTTGTAATGCTGGGGCATATATTCTTAGCTTGACTCATACAACAGACTATGAGGAAGTATGGGACAAGGAGGGAGTGCATCCATGAACAAGACCAAGATGACATTCCGGTTCGACCAACAGTTGCCGGAGACAAGCCGGGAGGATAAGCTACAGGTGCTTCCGTACAAAAATGAGTCGATTACGAACGAACAGCGTGAAACTGATAACTCGCATAAAGGAACGGAACGGAACAGAGGAATGAAGAAAAATACTGTAGCTACGCAAGAATCAGAGATCAACGAGCCTGAGGATCTGAACAAACGCATTTCAAGTCGGCGTTTTGCTCCAACATTAAGAGTACAAGAGGGATGGGATGACCCCTTTGGTCGTTCGGCGGCTTCCTGGTCAGATGCGGAAGTTCTACCAGATAGCCTGGAAGAGGATGAGGAAGCTTATCATTCTGTCCAAGAGTACAGAAAGCGTCCGCCCCACCCTTCAAGATGGAAACTGGTTGGCTCTGTAGCCAGCGCGCTGGTGACCGGAGGCATGTTTGGATATATTATGTTGTTACTGTTTAACGGAGGAGGCATGGTCCCGGGATCAGATCCTTCAGTAGAGGAGGCAGTACCGGTCTTTAAAGAATCTGTTGGTGTGGATGCAATATCTGCAAAAGAGAATTCTGTCCCTGTCACTGTCATAGAGGCTCAGGTACCTCCACAAACCTACTATTTGCTGCAATATGGGGTTTTCAGCACTCCAGAACGGGCCTTACAAGCAAAAGAAGAACTGTTGAAGGCAGGCATTGCAGCAGGAGGGGATACCGAGGACCAAAACCGGGTATATGCAGGAATATCGCCGGATAGGGAGCAAGCCAAGTTGCTCAGCAATCAGTTGAAAACACAAGGAGTCGATTTGTATGTTCGTGAGCTTGAATTACCTGGATTCGAAAAAGCAGCTTACGGAGGCGAAGGTGATAAACTCACTAGCTTTTTTCAGTTAAGCAGTTCATTGGTGGGTAAGTTGAGCGGACTTTCCTCAACCTTGCTCGGAGAAGGAGGTCCGAATACGGTGCCAGCCTCCGACATGAAGGAGCTGAACGACCTGCATCAGCAGTGGACACAAAATATCACTGCACTTCCCACTGGGCTTTCGAAGGAAGCGGCTGTCTCCGCAACCTCACTTGAAAAGGCGATGAACAGTGCGATCTCTGCAATTGGGGAATATAACAAGAACACAGCCAAGGAACACATTTGGGAGATTCAATCCTCCATGATGGAATATGTTTTGCGTGAGAGGGAATTTATCCAATTCATAAAACAATAAGCTAACCATATTTTCCGGCAAGGAACTGGAAATAGTTCCCCATGCCGGATTTCTGTTTGTATTGCAGTACAAATCACCGTATAATAATGAAGGTGTCAAAAAATGGCGAGGGAAGATCAGGATGAAAAAAAATGTAGGAATGCTTATACTGTTTTTGTTGCTCGGTTGGCTCTTGGGTGCATGGATTGCCAAAGCCCTTCAATCGATCAAGTTCCTTTCCTTTCTGACCCACCCCACTAGGATATCTTGGTCGCCGAGAGCGGACCTGGATATTATCAGCTACAACATAACGATAAATTTTGAATTGAGCCTGCTTAGTCTGATCGGCATCATTGCCGCGTTCTGGCTGTACCGCAGGCTCTAACTGATGAAAAGGAGCTTCCCTTATGGACGGGAAAATTACGCCCCGCATTATTCTGGCATCGACTTCACCAAGAAGGAAGGAATTGCTCGCATTTTTGAGATTCCCCTTTGAGGTGGTGCCGAGTCATGCGGATGAGAGCACGCCTGAGAGCTGGACGCCTCAGCAAATCGTGGAGACCCTTGCGGCACGCAAAGCCGAAGCGGTCGTGAACACTGCCGCTCAGTCGAAGGAAGCCGGACTGGTGATTGGCAGTGATACCATTGTCGTGCTGGATGGTTCGGTATTGGGCAAGCCTGCCGACCATGCGGACGCGGTTCGCATGCTGACTGCATTGCAGGGAAGGACACACCGTGTGTACACCGGGGTAGCCTGCATACATACCAGAACCGGCGAAATGCTTGTCAGACATCGCCAAACGAAGGTTACAATGAAGCCTCTGAGTCAAGAGCAAATTGTGGCATACGTGAATACTGGTGAACCTTCTGACAAAGCAGGAGCGTATGGCATTCAAGGCATGGGTGCTACGCTGGTGGAATCTATTCAGGGTTGTTATTTTAACGTCGTAGGATTGCCGCTTTCCTTGCTGTCGGACATGCTGTCCGATTTTGGAGTGAATGTGTTGCGTCCATAAAGGGGATAAACATATGCTGGAGTCGCCAATACTGATGCTTCGCGACCTCCCCCATGAAGAACGACCAAGAGAGCGCATGATGACATATGGGGCGGATGCCTTAAGCAACGCGGAGTTGCTGGCAATATTGCTGCGTACAGGAACGCAAAATGAGTCTTCGGTGCATTTAGCGCAGCGTATTTTGCAGCAGGCAGGAAATTTGCGTCAACTGGTGGATATGAGCTTGAGCGAGTTGACCCAGATTAAGGGCATTGGGGATGCTAAAGCGATACAGCTAAAAGCGGGTATCGAACTGGGGCGTCGATTAGCATTGTCTCGCCATTTGGAGACCCCGGTGATTAGTTGCCCGCGGGATGTGGCTGATCTGCTGTTTGAGCAGCTTCGTTATTTGCAGAAAGAGCATTTTGTATGCTTGTTCCTTAACACTAAAAATCATGTCATTGCTCAGGAAACACTATCTATGGGTAGCCTGAATTCTGCCATCGTGCATCCTCGTGAAGTATTTCGGGCAGCAATCAAATGCAGCAGCGCTTCAATCATTTGCGCTCATAACCATCCGAGCGGTGATCCGAAGCCAAGCCCGGAGGATGTCCAGTTGACTCGCCGCCTGATGGAAGCGGGCAACATCGTAGGTATCGACGTGCTTGATCATATTGTGATCGGGGACGGGACCTTTGTAAGTTTGAAGGAACAAGGTCTGATATAATATAATATTTAAATCAAACATTTAAATACGACCGGATAATCCGGCCTGAATAAACCGTTTATACATGGATAACAGATTTCAGGGAAGAGAAAAGGAGATTACATCATGCTGGGTGGCTTTACAAAAGATTTGGGAATAGACTTGGGGACGGCAAACACGCTTGTATACGTAAGAGGTAAAGGAATTGTGGTTCGTGAACCATCTGTAGTCGCTTTGCGTACAGATACAAAAACCATTGAGGCTGTTGGTGAATCTGCGAAAAAAATGATCGGTCGCACACCGGGAAATATACGTGCGATTCGTCCGATGAAGGACGGTGTCATTGCTGATTTTGATACGACAGCAACGATGATCAAATATTTTATCCGTCAGGCGCAAGCACAACGCTCTTTGTTTCCGCGCCATCCGAACGTGATGGTTTGTGTGCCTTCAGGCATTACTGCGGTGGAGCAGCGTGCTGTTGAAGATGCGACGAAGCAAGCAGGCGCAAGAGAGGCATATACGATAGAGGAGCCGTTTGCAGCAGCAATTGGCGCTGATCTTCCTGTATGGGAGCCTACAGGCAGTATGGTTGTCGATATCGGTGGAGGTACAACCGAAGTGGCAGTCATTTCCCTGGGCGGGATTGTAACAAGCCGCTCCGTGCGTGTGGCTGGCGATGAAATGGACGAGTCCATCATCCAATACGTGAAGCGCCAATACAATCTGATGATTGGTGAACGGACTTCAGAGCAACTGAAAATGGAAGTTGGTTCAGCTATGCCATTAGAGCAAGTGGAAACCTCAGAAATCCGCGGACGTGATCTGGTAACAGGTTTGCCGAAGACGATCACGATTACTTCTGATGAAATTAGCGAAGCGTTATCGGATACAGTCAATGCAATCGTGGATGCGGTCAAAGTAACACTGGAAAAATGCCCTCCCGAGTTGGCAGCGGACATCATGGATAGAGGAATCGTACTTACTGGTGGTGGAGCACTTTTGCGTAATCTGGACAAGCTGTTGGCAGGTGAAACCGGAATGCCGGTGATCGTAGCGGAAAATCCTCTGGATTGTGTGGCAATCGGTACAGGCAGAGCGCTGGAAAATATTCATTTGTTCAAATCGCGCAGCAGTTCTGCCGTCCGTTCCAAACGTTGAATCGGGGGTGTAGGAACTGTTTAAGCTGTTTGGCAATAAAAGACTATTTGTTCTATTGATCGGAATCGTTCTGTTTATTGCCCTTATGGGGATTACACTTGGACAGAGAAATTCCTTAACCTGGCCCGAGAAGTTCGCCAGAGATTCAATTGGCTTTGTGCAAGGTATCTTTTACAGGCCCGCTTCAGCAATAGCGGGCTTCTTTGAAGATATCGGAAATATGCGCAGCATCTACGAAGAAAATGAACGGTTAAAAATTGCTGTAGCAAAGCTGACTCGTGACCAGATTCAGACCCATAATTATGTTGAAACAAATGCCAGACTGCAGAATGAACTGAAGTTCACCCAAACGCAAAAGGCGAAGAATAATTATGATTATCGTGTTGCTCAAGTGAACAGTGTCAGCAATGATTCCAAAACGCTTGTGATCGATATTGGTGAGAAGGACGGAGCGAAGGTTGGTCAGGAAGTCAGTTCGCTTGAAGGATTTGTAGGAGTCATTAGTCAAACGGGGAATTTTACGTCCACCGTTACACTGTTGACTACATTGGATCCTAAAAATCCGAATTCTTATGCCATTGCAGCGACAGTCTTGGGCAAGGAAAATCAATCGTTTGGTATGATTGAAAGCTATGATCCGGGTACGAACAGATTTCAAATGACTCGCATTGAGGAAAAAGATCCAATCGCAAAGGGTGATCAGATTATTACGTCTGGCGCAGGCGGGAAATTCCGCAAAAACCTAATGATTGGAACGGTAGAGAAGATTCAGGTTGGAGAGTTTGGCAAAACACGGACAGCGATTATTAAACCGGCAGCCAGCTTTGTGGATTGGAAAGAATTGCTCATCCTCTACACTCCTGAGGTACCGGAATAATGAAGATGCGCGGTCAGGTTCTAATACTGCTGCTGTTTGTACTGTTTATAGCTGAAGGGACGATTCTTCCATGGCTTCTTCCGGATAGTTGGCATTCAAGAATGGTTCCGAATTTTGTGTATGTCGTGATCTTGTTTGTGTCTGTGTATTACAGCCGTCATACAGCATTGGTGCTAGGTATTGTTTTTGGACTTATTCATGATGTAGTGTTCTACGGGTTTATCATTGGACCTTATTCTTTTGCAATGGGGTTGTCTGCATACTTATTGGGGCTTGTTTTTACAGCTCGACGTGCGCAGATGCCCATTATGATGGCAGCCGTGTTGATTGGTAGTTTCCTGCTGGATTCTATGCTATTTGCTATTGATCAGTTGTTCCAGCTGAATCATCAGACTTTCAATTGGGCACTTGCTCAGTATATGATTCCTGATTTATTTATCCATTTTCTGTTCGCCCTCATCATTTATGTCCCAGTTCGCAAGCAATTGCAGCGTTTGGGTACCCGTGTGAAAAAGGAAGAGGCTGTCTAGGTCTTTTTACACACATTTTGTCCGGGTTAGCAGGGATTTGACGTCCCGGGGACGAAATGATTGAGATAGGAGGGACAGGCTAATGGCGGTGAAATCGAATCATGTCACGATTAAAGGCATCAAAGATGGCCTGGTATTCCTGCTGGACGATCAATGCGAGTTTGAGGATTTGCTGGGTGAGCTGCGTTTTAAGCTGGAGCACAGTCATCAAAATATTTTAACAGGCCCGATCATTCATGTGGATATTAAGCTGGGAAGCCGAGAAGTGACAGAGGAACAGAAGGAAAGTATTCTGGAGATTTTGAAGCAGAAGGGGAATCTGCTCATCAGGTCTGTAGAATCACCTGGACTGCCTGTGGAAGTGCAGGGAAAGCCCCCTATTCACACGGTGACAGGGATTATCCGTTCTGGTCAAGTGCTTCATCACAATGGGAACCTACTCTTTTTGGGAGATGTAAACCCGGGTGGAATTATAACATGTACTGGTGATATTTATGTCCTCGGCGCTTTGCGAGGCATGGCGCATGCAGGGATGGAGGGAAATAGTGAAGCGATTATTGCGGCTTCCTATTTTGCACCGACACAGCTGCGAATTTCCGAAATGATCAGCCGTCCACCAGACGAATGGGAGACACGTGAATCCGGTATGGAATTTGCGTATCTCAAGGATGGCGCTATGCAAATAGATAAAATGAGCAATATTGTGCGTCTGGGCCGCGATTTTAACGTGTTCAAAGGGGTGTAGCACATGGGAGAGGCTATCGTCGTCACTTCAGGAAAAGGCGGCGTCGGCAAAACGACGACGTCAGCCAATATAGGAACAGCGCTTGCACTGCTCGGCAAAAAGGTATGTTTGGTGGATACGGATATCGGTTTGCGTAATCTAGACGTTGTGATGGGTCTGGAAAACCGGATTATTTACGACCTTGTTGATGTAGCGGAAGGTCGTTGCCGTTTAAATCAGGCACTGGTTAAGGACAAGCGTTTTGAGGAGCTGTATATGCTGCCAGCCGCTCAAACCAAGGACAAGAGTGCTGTTACGCCGGAGCAGGTTAAGGATATTATTTTGGAGCTTAAAAAGGATTTTGAATATATATTGATCGACTGCCCTGCGGGTATTGAACAAGGCTTTAAAAATGCCATTGCCGGAGCGGATCAGGCCATTGTTGTGACCACTCCGGAAAATGCAGCCGTACGCGATGCAGACCGGGTAATTGGTTTACTGGAAAGCTCACATGTGATATCACCCAAGTTGGTGGTTAACCGCATTCGCAATAGCATGGTTAAATCCGGAGATATGCTGGATATTGACGGGATTTTACAAGTGCTTAGCATAGACCTTATTGGGATTGTGCCGGATGATGAAATGGTAATTAAAGCAGCTAATACAGGGGAGCCTACCGTTATGAATCCAGATTCACAGGCTGCGATTGCTTACCGTAACATTGCGAGACGGATTTTGGGCGATACAGTGCCCCTCATGCAGCTGGACCAGAAGAAAAGCGTGATGACACGCTTTAAGAAGTTTTTTGGTATGGGTGGATGAGGAAAACCGGAAGTTATGACTGGTAAATTGCTTCTACACTTCCTACGTGATTTTCCATTGGTTCTAAGGTAGGAGCTGTAGTAGTATTCATTTGTAATACTAGACACTTAAATAAGTAGTAATCTTATTTAAGTGTTTTTGGTTTGTTTTTTAAATTTCCATAATACAGTTTCTCAAAATTTAGGGTCACTACATAAATATCATAAATACAAAACATAACCGGTGCGCTAGCGCCGGTTTTTTTTGATTTTTAGGTGCGTATTCCCGAACCAGACAACATAAGTTGAAGCCCGTCCTCATAAGATGTATCAAACATACCTCGCTAAGGGGGCTGAACAGGATGAATAAAAATTCCGGAATCAAGCAGCGCAGAGAAGAACGTATACAGCAGCTAATCGCGGGAAGCAAAGCGGAGACGTATCATCCCTCTGGCATATATCAGAACAGGCACGGGGATAAAGATATGAAGTCGATGCCTATAGTCAGTGCCAACTCGCCCAGAGACCCAGAAACTGAGTGGAAAAATGAGCGGCAACGCTGGCAGCAATCTTTTGGGACGAATCGTGGTCCGTCTTTTTGGACTTCCTTTTGGCGAAGATCAGTCATAGCAACGGTGTTATTTGGAATGGTATGGGGAATGTTTCGTTGGGATATTCCCTATGCAGTGAATTTGAGAATGTTTATTGCGGATGCCTTGAATAAGGATATGGATTTTGCAGCCGTCGGACAATGGTATGAAACTTATTTTGACGGAGCTCCTTCCTTTTTGCCGATTTTTGGCGAGGAGCATGAAACGCACAAGGTTGACGCAAGTCGAAAGGGATCTCCACCGATCGAAGGCAACATAACACAGCCTTTTGTACTGAGCCTTAAAGGAGTAGAAATTACGCCGAATGTTACCGACAACGGGGCAATCGCTGTTAAAAGTATAGATGCAGGACGAGTATTAGACATATTAAATCATCCCAAAAGCGGGATTTCGGTTACAGTTCGACACACTGGCGGTATCACAGCAACTTACGGAAGGCTTTCCCGCTCTACCTTAAAAGTGAACGACTGGGTTCAGGAGGGGGATGAGATCGGTGTACTGCCAGCAAGTCACAGTGGCAGCGAGGCGGCAACTTTGTTTTTGGCAGTTCAGAGAGGGGATCAATACATTGACCCGTCGGAAGTGGTAGCCCTTGATTAATGTCCGAGGGGTGACCTTATCATTACATCCACTGTTTGTATTGGTTATGCTGACCTCTATATTAACTGGACATTTTATCGAGATCATAACTTTATTTACATTGGTGTTTATTCATGAGCTAGGTCATGCGACAGCTGCTTCGTTGTTGGGCGCGCGGGTGCTTTCCATACAGATGTTACCCTTTGGAGGAGTGGCGGTCATTGAGGATCAGGGGAAGCTCAATGCGTGGAAGGAGATTGTCATTGCGCTAGCGGGGCCCCTGCAAAACGGAATCATGATCATCATCCTTTTGTGGTTCAGAAATGTGAGTGGGCTGGAGTATGATTATGTAAATTATATAATTCAGGGGAATGCAGTTATTGCACTGTTTAATTTGCTGCCCATTTTACCACTTGATGGTGGAAAAATATTACAGTCATTGATTAGCTTATCTTGTTCTTATCACCGCACATTAGTGTGGACTTTTAGAGCCAGTATCGTAACGAGTCTGCTATTTTGTATGTATGGTATTTCACCGTTGTTAAGGCAAAATGGACCTATGCATTTAAATCTGCTGGCGGTAGGGATTTTTTTGCTTTATTCTAATATTGTGGATTATCGGAATATCCCTTACCGTTTTATACGGTTTTTGCTGGGGAGGGACGAGCTTTTTTACCGCGAAGTAGCTAAGGGGAGTATTGCCTTACCTATTGTATCCCTGCCAGTGAAACATTTGGAGCCTATTTTGCGTCTTTTCAGAAGAGATCGGTATCATATGGTTTATGTAATGAATGAACAGGGACGGATTGTAGCCGTACTGCCGGAGCAACGTCTTATTCGCTCTTATTTTGCGACACGCCCGCCAGATGGTGGAGAACCCAAGCCCAAATAATGTTTTATGAGTTAAGGAAGAGGCTGTATCCAGAGAGGTTGAAAAACCATGAAGCAAATGATTGTACAATGCCAGCAGCAGATGACCCAAATGGCGCTGTTGGAAGAGGGACGATTGGTTGAATATGCGGCTGAACTACCGCGAAAACGGGGAATTCTAGGTTCTTTTTTCAAAGCGAGGGTGGTCAATGTGCTACCAGGTATGCAAGCCGCCTTTGTTGACATTGGACAGCGAAAGAATGCCTTTTTGTATGTAGATGACGTACTTCATGCTCATTTGGACAAGCAGCCGGAGGTAAAGCCATCCATTTCAGAAGTGTTAAAGGTGGGGCAGGAAATTGTAGTGCAGGTATTAAAAGAGGCTGTTGGTAGCAAGGGAGCCAGGGTCACCACTCATTTTTCACTTCCGGGTCGCTGGATCGTATATATGCCCCGTGCTGATTATGTGGCCGTATCCAAGAAGATCGAACGTGAGGGCGAACGTACCCGTTTGAAAGCAATGGGAGAGCAGCTACGCACAAGTGAGGAAGGACTCATAATCCGTACCGTTTCGGAAGACATGAGTATAGAGGCGATTGAAAATGATTTAAATCAACTGCGTAAGCAGTGGGCGGCTATTCAGCGTAAAGCTGGTGAACACTCGGCTCCGTGCGAATTACATCGGGATTTAAGTATCGTTCAGCGATTGATTAGGGATGTGTTTACACCTGAACAGGATGAACTGGTTATTGACAGTGAAGAGCAAGCAAAGGACGCAGAAATAATGCTGCAACAGATTGGTCCTGCGAAAGCTCATGTAAGTATATTTCGTGGTGCAGAAGAAACAATTTTTAAAGCTTATGGCATTCATGAGCAGCTGGAACGCGATTTTGCGCGAAAGGTATGGTTGAAGGGCGGCGGTTATATTGTCATTGATCATACGGAGGCATTAACCGTCATTGATGTGAATACGGGGAAGTTTACGGGAGGCAGTAATCTGGAAGAGACGGTGACCCAGACTAACATTGAAGCAGCCGAAGAGATTGCCCGCCTGGTACGTGTGCGTGATATTGGTGGTATCATCATCATTGATTTTATTGACATGGAACAAGAGGAGAACCGTCGGGAAGTATCCTCTGTGTTGGAAGCAAGATTGAAGAAGGATCGGACCAAATCTTATGTTGTCGGTTGGACGCGGTTAGGTTTGCTGGAAATGACCCGCAAAAAAGTGCGTGAGGAAAAGACGCTCGTGTAGAGTGGTGCGAAACCAAAAATCATTTTAAAACTAAAGGTTGAATGTGTACAAAGCTTGTGCTACAATCATTTAGTATGTGTGATGCGTAAGATTGGCTGCACATGCTGTAACCGCTCCAATCAGGTACTGAAGTGCAGTATCCTAAGGGAATCTGTCACCTGCTATTAGGCGAGTCTGAGACATAAGGAGGTGCAAGCAAATGTACGCAATTATCGAAACAGGTGGTAAGCAATACAAAGTTCAAGAGGGCGACGTATTGTTCATCGAGAAGTTGGAAGCTAATGATGGTGAAACTGTAACGTTTGATCGTGTTCTGGCAGTGTCCGGCGACAATGGCTTGACAGCAGGTACACCGCTTCTTTCTGGAGCTTCTGTAACAGCTAAAGTTGAGAAGCATGGTCAAGGTCAAAAGGTCATCGTATACAAATACAAACCTAAAAAGAACTACCATGTGAAGCAAGGTCATCGTCAACCGTACACGAAAGTGACGATTGAAAAAATCCAAGCGTAAGAGGGTGCGATAAGTGATTATCGTGCGTATTACACGACTGGAGGATGGCAGCATACAGGGGTTTTCCGTTAAAGGGCATGCGAATTTCGCTAAATCTGGCGAGGATATCGTATGTGCTGGCGTTTCAGCGGTAACGGTAGGAACTGTCAATTCGATTGGAGCTCTTACGGACGTTGAGATGGAAACGGAAATGGAAAACGGCTTTTTAAGCGCGTATCTTTCTCCTGAAAGTTATCATGATGCGAACGCACAGGTTCAACTGTTGCTGGAGTCCATGGTGATTATGCTGACAAGTATTGCTGAATCATACGGTAAGTATATTCAAATAGAAAATAATCAAAGAAGGAGGTAGACATCATGTTGAAATTGACATTGGATCTTCAATTATTCGCATCGAAAAAAGGTGTAGGTTCCACAAAAAACGGACGTGACAGTAGATCGAAACGTCTTGGAGTGAAACGTGCTGACGGTCAAGCAGTTACCGGCGGTAGCATCCTGGTTCGTCAACGCGGAACGAAAATTCACCCGGGCACGAACGTGGGCATCGGTAAGGACGACACTCTGTTCGCGAAAGTGGACGGCGTTGTGAAGTTCGAACGTTGGGGCCGTGATCGCAAAAAGGTGAGCATCTACCCGATCGACGTTGCTCCAGTAGCAGCTACTGTAGAAGCTTAATAGCGGCTTAGACACGCTTAAAAGCCTCCGGCACTTTTGTCGGAGGCTTTTTTGCATGATGGTAATGAACTGGAAAGTTAGTCTGTGCTATACTGGATTAAGGTTCTTTAATAATCCATTTAATTTCGCAGAACGGAGAGAAGCCATGTTCCAGCGGATAAGAGCGCCTTATCTGGCGTTGGGTTCCATTCTGATTCCTTTGGTTTTTTCACTGCTCTATCCTGAAGTATTAACGATTATCTTATTAGCAGTATGGTCTGTAGTTGCTGCATGCTTTGGTATGTGGTATACGCAAAGACAGGTCGAGTATGAGCGGAAAGCTGCTTTGCGTTCTTTTGAGCGTACAGCGATTTCAATGCTTAACCATCATCGGCATGACTGGATGAATGACTTGCAGGTGCTTTATGGATATATTCGTATGAATAAGCATGATAAATCTGTTGCTTATGTGGAAACAATAAAAGGGCGCGTGGCGGAAGACAGTAAAATATCTAAGTTGGGTATTCCCTCACTGGTGTTTTATTTGCAGTCTTTTCGCGTGAACGCCGGTAATTTACAGTTGTCGGTACAGGTTGAGGAGCAGTTAAAGTTAGACGCTGTCATGTCTCCCGAAGACGGCGAGTCGCTTGCCTCGGCCGTCATAGAAACGGTGCGTGCGTATCAATATGGCGGGGGCCGGTCGTCCTGGGGAGAAGTGCGCAGATTGACACTTTTTTTCGGTATGGATCAGAATGATGTTATCGTCCGTTTTGAAGGAAGTGACATACCTGCGGATTTGAATATCCTGAAGCGGGTCAGATCCGTACTCGGAAGTGAACGCATTCGAACAGAGAAGCTCCCTACGGGCGAAATGCTTCAAATTCGGATGCAGTGCCAGACATAAGGAAGGTGTAACCATGTTTGTAGATAAAGCGAAGATTTTTGTTAAAGGCGGTGACGGTGGGGACGGATTAATTGCGTTTCGCCGTGAGAAATACGTTCCTGAAGGTGGCCCAGGTGGTGGTGACGGAGGGAATGGTGGAGACGTAATTTTCCGTGTAGATGAGGGTTTGCGTACCTTGATGGATTTTCGGTACCAACGTCATTTTAAAGCCCAGCGTGGAGTGAAAGGTCGTAACAAAAGCCAACACGGAGCCAATGCGGAGCACATGATCGTACGTATACCACCGGGAACGGTCATCATAGATGATGATACTGGTGAAGTAGTAGCAGATATGACACGTCATGGTCAACAAGTCGTCGTAGCTAAAGGAGGACGCGGAGGACGCGGGAACATCCGTTTTGCTACACCGAATAATCCAGCGCCTGAGTTGGCTGAGAACGGCGCAGAGGGACAAGAACGTTATATCACGCTTGAGTTAAAAGTAATGGCTGACGTAGGTTTGGTCGGGTTCCCTAGTGTAGGGAAGTCTACCTTGTTGTCGGTTGTATCTTCCGCAAAACCGAAAATTGGGGCATACCACTTTACAACGATTACTCCGAATTTGGGCGTTGTGGATGTGGGGGATCATCGTAACTTTGTGATGGCGGATTTGCCTGGTTTGATTGAAGGAGCTCATGAAGGTATTGGGCTGGGACATGAATTTCTGCGGCACATTGAGCGGACGCGTATTATTATCCATGTCGTGGATATGGCGGGCTCCGAAGGACGTGATCCGTTTGAAGATTGGACTAAAATTAACGACGAATTGAAGCAATATAATGCAACATTGGCTGAGCGTCCACAAATTGTGGCGGCCAATAAAATGGATATGCCGGAGGCGGAAGAAAACCTGACTCACTTCAAAGAGCAGATTGCTTCTATACGTCCTGATCTTGAAATCATGCCTATTTCCTCACTGACACGTCAAGGTGTGAAGGAACTGCTCTACCGGGCTGCTGATTTGCTGGATCAAATACCGGACGAGCCGGTTGTTGAGGAAGTAGCAGAAGTCAATGAACGTAAGGTATTTAAGCTGGATACAGCAGAAGACGATGGCTTTACAATTGTGCGTGAAAACGACACATTCGTGGTGCAGAGCCCTAAAATTGAGCGCATGATGAAGCGCATGCAGTTGAACTCGCATGATGCCATTTTGAAATTAGCAAGAACGTTACGCCATATGGGTGTGGATGCTGAGTTACGCAAGCGCGGCGCCAAAGATGGTACATCTGTACGCATTGCTGATTTCGAGTTCGAATTTGTTGAAGGCAGCAGCTACTACTAAATTTTAAATAAAGGTCTAAAACCTGAACGGTTACTGTACTATAGGAAACTCTATAGAAGGCAGTAGCCGTTTTTTGCATTGTTTGCTTGCCGATTTTCAAGAGTTTCGATATAATGTCCTCTATACAAAAACATAAGTCTTTGAGGAGAGGACGTTCTTGAAAGAGCGCTATTACTTGGTACGGGAAGATATTTTGCCTGAAGCTATTGTTAAGACCATACAGGTGAAACTGCTGCTGGCTTCAGGAGATGTTAAAACCGTGCATGATGCCGTGGAGCAAGTTGGGCTAAGCCGGAGCGCCTTTTATAAATATAAGGATGGCATACATTTGGTTAATCAGCTGGAGCGTGAGCGAATTGTCAATATCTCTATTGATTTAGAGCATCAATCCGGAATGTTGTCCAGGGTGCTTGGCAGAGTGGCTGATTTCGGAGGCAATGTGCTGACGATCCAGCAAAGTATTCCACTGCAAGGCAGAGCCAACGTAGTCATCTCCGTAGAAATGTCCAGACTCAGTGAAGAGTTGGGTGTTCTACTTGAGGGCTTGGAAGATATCTCTGGAGTTAAACGTGTTCGCCTGATTGGGCAAGGTTAAGGCGATTCAGTTCATTAGGCATAAGTTCGCGGGAGGGGAATGGATGAAACCGGTCAAAGTAGGATTGTTAGGTTTGGGGACGGTTGGAACGGGAGTCGTTCGAATCGTAGAAGGCAATCAGGAAGACTTGAGCAGACAAGTCGGTTCACCGATCATCATTGAAAAAATAGCTGTAAAAAACATAGAAAAATATCGTTCCATTGAAGTGGAGACAGCCAAGCTTACTGAGGACCCATGGGAAGTTATTCGGGACCCTGAAATTGATGTAATTATTGAAGTCATGGGCGGCGTTGATCAGACGAAGGAGTACATTCTTGAAGCGCTGGAGCGGGGTAAACACATCGTAACAGCAAATAAGGACTTAATGGCTTTGCACGGTTCTGAAGTATTAGCAAAGGCGCAGGAAAAGCAGTGTGATATTTTTTATGAAGCTAGTGTAGCAGGTGGTATCCCGATCATTCGTACATTAATTGAAGGCTTCTCCTCCGACCGCATTACCCGCATTATGGGGATTGTGAACGGTACGACAAACTTTATTTTAACAAAAATGAGTCAGGAAGGGGCCTCGTACGAGGAAGTTCTCAAGGAAGCGCAGGAGCTTGGGTATGCTGAATCGGATCCGACCTCAGACGTGGAAGGACTGGATGCAGCTCGTAAAATGGCAATTCTCGGCACGCTTGGTTTCCGCTCTAATGTAGAGCTCAAGGATGTAAGTGTCAGCGGCATTTCAAAGGTAACCAGTGAAGATATTGCTTTTGCTAAAAAACTAGGATATGAAATGAAATTGCTCGGGATTGCAGAGCGCCAAGGTGATGAATTTACGATTAACGTTCAGCCGACTATGGTACGCAAGCAGCATCCATTGGCTTCGGTGAACGGGGTATTCAATGCGGTGTATGTGCATGGTGAAGCAGTGGGTGAAACCATGTTTTATGGTGCGGGTGCAGGTGAAATGCCGACGGCAACATCGGTTGTAGCCGATTTAGTAGCTGTAGTGAAAAATCTCAAACTTGGTGTCAATGGGCTTAAAGCCATCGTTCCTTACAATCCCAAAAAAATTAGTAACGATGAAGATGTGTATTTCAAAAACTTCGTGCTTCTGCATGTGGATGATAAAGCAGGGGTGTTGGCACGGATTACGCAAGTATTTGCTGAATTTGATGTCAGTCTGGCATCTGTTGTGCAGCAACCGAATGAGGTTAACCCCGATGCTGAAATTATTATCGTGACTCATTTAGCCAGTAAAGCGAGTATGAAAAAGGTTTTGGAGCATTTTGAAACTTTGGACGTCATCCGTCGCATCAAGAGCGTATATCGAGTAGAGGGATAGTCAATAAAAGCAGGAGGAATTGTCTGTATGACCGTTTTAAAAACAGCAAGAGTGCGTGTGCCTGCGAGTACGGCCAACTTGGGTCCCGGCTTTGATACATTGGGCATGGCATTGTCCTTATATGCATGGATTGAAATGAAGGAGGCCGAACAGACGGCTTTTCATTTATACGGAAATGAAATGAATGGTGTTCCCCAAGATAAAACTAATCTGATTTTCAAGGTAGCACAAATGGTTTTTCGGGAAGCAGGTGTATCTGTACCTGAGCTCGATATTTCGATGTACTCGGATATTCCACTTACTCGTGGTTTGGGCAGCAGTGCTTCTGCCATTGTGGGCGCCTTGGTCGCTGCTAATACGTTGATTGGCTCGCCTCTGCCGGATTCCAAGCTGTTTGATATGGCAAGCGCCATTGAAAAACATCCGGATAATGTTGGAGCTTCCCTGTTTGGTGGTATTATTACAGCGATGTGGGATGGCGAGCATGCTAGGCATTTACGACTTGAACCGGATGCTAATCTGGAGGTTATGGTAGTTATTCCAGATTTTCAGCTGTCCACGTCGAAAGCCAGAGAGGTTCTACCCGCGCATGTATCATTGAAGGATGCCGTATATAATATAAGTCATGCTTCCATGCTGGTAGCAGCATTGGCGTCGGGAAGAACCGATTTAATTGCCGAAGCGATGCGTGATCAGCTTCATCAGCCTTACCGTGCGGCGCTTGTGCCGGGTATGACAGAGATCCTGCAGGATGCGCACCATTATGGTGCCTTGGGTGTGGCTCTCAGTGGGGCTGGACCGACGCTGCTGGCATTGATGGATCAACGGGAGAATCGGAAAGCGGAGCTGGAGCAGTATTTAACGGATACCATGAACAAAGAGGGGATCACTGCTTCTGTTTTAAAATTGCGCCCTGAGAGTGCAGGAGTTAAAGTATATACAGAAGGGAATACACTCCCTTTTATGGATATGATTAAAGGGGAACTTACGATATGAAACGAATTGCACTTCTTCCTGAGGGGACCGTTTCTCATGAAGCGATTAAGTATTTGTTAGGAGATATGCCCCATGAATTACTGTTTTACAAGCATATTGCGGACGTATTTCAGGCAGTAGACAAGGGACAGGCAGACTATAGTGTAATTCCCATTGAAAATACGATTGATGGCTCTGTAAGTTTGCATATGGATTGGCTTGTACATGAAGTAGACATTCAAATGCAGGCGGAATGGGTATATCCTTCAATTCAAAATCTTATTGGACATCGTAGTGAATTTACGAAGGATTTGGACAAGCTGGATTTGAGCAAAGTGGTCAAAATTATGTCTCATCCTGTAGCGCTTCCCCAGTGTAAAGAATTCATACAGGCTTCCGCTCCTCAGGCCGAGCTGGAGGGTGCAGGAAGTACGGCAGAAGCCGTCGAAATTGTTAAACATAACCCCGGTAAAGGCTGGACCGCTCTCGGAACCAAGCTCGCGGCTGCCAAACACGGATTGGATATTTTGGCCAGCAAAGTAACGGATCACGATAACAACTTTACCCGCTTTGTCTTGATCGGCCATCAACCTATAAGTCTCCCGGGTACACCTGAAGGTCAGCGAACCAGTATTTTGGTCACGCCACCGCAGGATTTCCCGGGAGCGCTGCATCAGGTTTTATCCGCATTTGCATGGCGCAGGTTAAATCTGTCCCGTATTGAATCGCGTCCGACCAAAAAGCAATTGGGGAATTATTATTTTTACATTGAAGTTTTGGAATCTCTGCATTCCGTTCTGCTTCCGGCAGCCTTTGCAGAGATTGAGGCTTTGGGATGCCATGTACGTATTCTTGGCTCTTATCCAAGTTACAAGTATGTTGAAGCAGCGATCGAACCTATTTTAAAGGAACATTAATCGGAGGTGTGGTTTTAATGGCAGAACAATGGATCTATCTGGATGGGCAGCATGTGACTAAGGAAAACGCAAAGGTTTCCGTATATGATCATGGATTCTTGTACGGAGACGGTATATTTGAGGGCATTCGTATCTATAACGGGAATATTTTTAAATGTAAGGAGCACTTGGAGCGTCTGTATGATTCTGCGAAATCCATTCAGTTAAACATTCCGTTGTCTCCTGATGAGATGTTGGAAGCAATGGCTGAAACGATTCGTCTTAACGAAATGCGTAACGGATATATCCGTCTGATTGTATCCCGAGGTGCAGGAAATCTAGGTTTAGATCCTCTTCGTTGTGCGAAGGCGAGTGTCATCATTATCGTGGAACAGCTCGCCATTTACCCGGAAGAAGCTTACTTGACTGGCCTGAAGACAATTTCTGTCTCTCAGCGTCGCAACATCCCAGATGCTTTGAATCCGAAGATTAAATCATTGAACTATCTCAACAATATCCTCGTGAAGATCCAGTCTAACTATGCTGGTGTAGGTGAGGCTATTATGCTCAATTCCCAAGGGTATGTGACAGAAGGCTCTGCGGACAACATTTTCATTGTCAAAAACGGAGTGTTATATACACCTCCTTGCTATTTGGGAGCGCTTGAAGGGATTACTCGTAATGCTATTATCGATTTGTGTACTAAGCTTGAATACCCCCTTAAGGAACAACCTTTTACACTGCATGATGTATATGTTGCGGACGAGGTGTTTTTTACAGGAACTGCGGCAGAAGTTATTGCAGCTTATGAAGTGGATGGTCGTACGATCGGCTCCGGTGTTGCTGGCCCAGTGACTTTGGAGCTCTTGGCTGAGTTCCGGAAGATCGTGGATCAGGATGGCTACAAAGTGTGGCAGGACTAAAATAAAACCGAATCCTTTTAGCTGAATGCTCGTGAGAGTATTCGGTTGAGAGGATTTTTTTGTTTGTATGGGGTCATTCGCCCGGGAGGTGCATAGGATGTAATAACAGAAGCCGGGCGTTTATCCCGCCCGAACGAAAGTCTAGGAGGTTTGTGACCTGTGAAAATACACATCGTCAAAAAAGGTGACACTCTGTACTTGCTGGCACAGAAGTATAATGTGACGCTGGAGAAAGTTATTGCCGCCAATCCCCAATTGGCAGACCCTAATCAGTTGAGCATCGGCGAGAAAATTAAAATTCCAACAGACCCTGTTACGATGGAAACACAGCCGTCAACGGTATATCAACACAAGGTTAAGCAAGGAGATTCATTGTGGAAGTTGTCCAAGGCGTGGAATGTACCGCTTAAGCTAATTATTGATGCCAATTCCCAGCTTAAAAACCCGAACGCACTTCTGGTTGGAGAAACAGTTAATATTCCACACTACAAAGAAGAGGCGTCTGATTTTACTGAGAATAAAAAAAATACCGCAGTCAAAGAAGAGATGACACAGCCTAAACCTGAATCCCCAACCAAGCAAGAACTTACCCAGCCCAAGGCGGAGTTGACGCAGCCTAAGCAGGAGAATATGCCTAGCCCTAAAGAAGAGATGACACAGCCAAAAGAAACAGTGAATCCTCCTAAGCTTCCTGAATTAAAACTGCCTGAAGTTCCTATGGCACCCGTAAATCCTGCTCCACCTCAAATGCAGCCCATAGTTACTCCACCTGCTCCACCTCAAATGCAGCCCATAGTTACCCAACCGATTGCATCTAAGCCACAGCTTCCTACAACTGTTGTGAAGCAACCTGTAGCTGAAAAATTTTGCGGCTGCACAAAATCGGAGCCGATGGTAAATTCCGAGTGGTCGATACAACAGCCGACATTTGATTATAGCCCACAAATAAATGCAATGCCGAACTCGTGGTATCCGGGGATTGGGTCTCCACAAACTTCGGGGAATGCGCCTATAAATACCTCCTTAGCAGAATATGCTTCTCCTACTGTAGTTTCTGATCAGGGCTATCATCATGACTGTGAGCATCCATGGTGCTGGGGGCCTGTGCAGACATCACCCATAAATGCCCATCCAACACCTTATCCTGCCTACTCAGATTGCTGCGCCCCCGGATATTATCCGAGTCATGAGGCGTCTGAAAATGCATCCTACCCTGTCTATCCTCCATTTATCCATCAAGGGCATCCACAGCAGTATCCAGAGAGTACAGTCCAGGGCAGTCAATGGAGCCAGGCATGGGGAGGACCTCAATATGGTTTGCCTACGGGTGGAAACGTGTCCAACTATAGCCAGCTACAAGGACAACAATCTGCGAATTCCCCTTATCATCCGTTTGCGCATGGGAATGCACCTATGTATCCATTAGAGGGATATACAACCCCCTATATGTTTATGCCAGACTGTGGATGCCGGGAAGAGAATGTCCAGTCGGCACCAGCAATTCCAGGAACGCAGGAGATGGGTAACAATCTGACTATTGCATCCCAAAATGAAGTTATTTCTTCTTCTAAACCAAAGGATCGTAGCGTGCGTAAAGGTAAATCAAAAGACGGTTCTGGCAGTACATCCAAAGAAGAGACGTCCAAAGCCAAGGTTTCCAGTAAAAATGCTAGCAATAAGAAGCAAAAATCCCATAATTCAAGTGGAGGAGAACCCCGTTCCTCATCCTATAATGCTCGTTCGCGTAAAAATCCATGGATTAAGGACTGACGTGGCTAAATGTAAAAAGAGAGGGACCTCCTAGTAGTGCCCCGGCTTTATTATTCATTAAGAGAAAGAAATGAATGTTAAAGAGACTGTTATTCTGCTTGTGGGAATAATGGTCTCTTTATTTAAATGCAGTGATTTAAAGATGAAAAAAGAATTCAAAAAAAGGTGTTGCTATTTAGCATATTTATGTGGTATATTCTTATAGCTGTCTTTTACAAGATAGTTAGCAACACAAAAACAAAGCAGAATTGATTAAAAAATTCTCTTGAAAAAAAGTGTTGCAAAGACGTAGAAAACATGATATATTATTTAAGTCGCCGCTGAGATGCGGTGGTGAAACAAAGCGAGACATTATGCAGGTTTGATCTTTGAAAACTGAACAACGAGTGAGTAAAATGATTTTGTTCGCGAAATCAAACAAGAGATATTTTATCTCGTCAGTTTCAAAATGAGCTTATCGCTCTTTCTATAAACCAGCTTCGGTTGGTCTTTAATGGAGAGTTTGATCCTGGCTCAGGACGAACGCTGGCGGCGTGCCTAATACATGCAAGTCG
>NZ_JANAVE010000003.1:0-756813 GCF_024213315.1 Paenibacillus sp. A3M_27_13 | reverse complement strand
TCGTCCTGAGCCAGGATCAAACTCTCCATTAAAGACCAACCGAAGTTGGTTTATAGAAAGAGCGATAAGCTCATTTTTAATGCTAGCGATTCTTCTTATAAAAGAAGAAATCTTTATTTCATCATCCATTTGTTCAGTTTTCAAAGAACTTGTCTGTTCTCGTTCATTCAACGAGCCAGGAGTTATATCATACCATGTTAGTTGCTTTCTTGTCAAATCTTTTTTTTGATTATCTTTTCAGCAACCTCGCTTCAAGAAATGTTATTCTCAAAGCAACGTCTAATAATATATCATGCCTAAAGTTATTTAGCAAGCATTTATTTATATCTATTTTATTTCCTACTATACAACAGATAATAAGGCAGCCACCCCGCCCCAGAGCGGAATGACTGCACTCATTGCAAAACTATTTATTCTTGTTCCAGCAGTCTGATAAATTCATCCTCATCTTCTATGGTGTCAATTCCGAGCTGTTGGGCCTTAGCTAGCTTACTCCCAGCCTTTTCACCAGCTATGACTAGATCCGTCTTTTTCGATACAGACCCCGCAACTTTGGCTCCCAGCGCCTCCAGCTTGGATACAGCTTCGTCACGCGTAAGCTGATGCAATGTACCTGTAAGCACGACCGTTTTGCCACTGAAAAAGCTGTCTGTCTTCTTCTCCTGTGGAGCTTCAGGGGCCTGAGCCTTCACCCCTAGAGACAGCATTCTTTCAATTCCTGCCTGAGTAAATGGATCGGCAAAGAAAGCAACAATGCTTTCGGCTACAATTCCGCCTATATCCGGTAGTTCTATCAGTTCTTCCACCGTAGCGGACATCGTCTTGTGCAAATCACGGTAATGTTCAGCCAACATGCGTGTTGTCGCTTTACCGGTATTCGGTATACCCAGAGCATAAAGGAAAGAAGCCAAATCTCTCTCTTTACTCTTTTCTAGTGCCGCTAAGAGGTTACTGGCCTTTTTCTCACCAAACCGCTCCAGCTTCACAAGATCATCATATTCGAGTGTATACAGATCCGCAGGCTCGCGCACTTCCAGTTCGTCATGTAGCTGTATGGCCGTTTTGTCACTGAATGTCTCAATATCCATAGCATCACGTGAAGCAAAATGGGAAATACGAGCCACAATTTGTGGTTTACACCCCAGCTTATTGTCGCAAAACAAATGGGCACCTCGCTGCTGCAATGGAAACCCGCAGGCTGGACAATGATCTGGTACGACAATTTCCTCACCGTCGTTCTCAGACGTTACCTTTCCTAATATCTCCGGAATGACATCGTTTGAGCGACGGATAAACACACGTGCCCCCAAAGCAAACTTCAGGTTTTTGCGCTCAATGTCACCAGCATTGTTCAGTGTACAATTTTGTACAGTGACTCCCGCCAGCTCTACCGGCTCTACCCTTGCAAGTGGGGTGATTTTACCGGTTCGTCCTACATTCCACTCAACCGAGTTAAGCACCGTTGTCGTTTCCTCAGCTTCGAACTTATATGCCACCGCCCAGCGTGGGAATTTATCGGTATACCCGAGAGCCTCACGTGTGCGCATATCTGTAATTTTCAATACTGCCCCATCAATGAGGTAATCCAATCCGGCACGAGATTCTTCAATCTCAATCAGTTGCTCCATTACATCTTCAAAATTATCAAAGTAAGTCAGGTAAGGGTTTACCTTAAAATGATTTTCACGCAGGAAAGTCATCATTTCCTGGTGGCTGTTAAACTGGATACGGTCTGCATATCCCACATTGTAGAAAAATGCATTCAATCGCCGTTCTGCTGTCACTTTGGGATTCAAGTTACGCAAAGCGCCAGCTGCGGCGTTGCGTGCATTTTTAAGAGGGTCCACGGCAGTCTCATTATATTTGGACAGTACAGAGAGATTCATTATCCCTTCTCCCTGTACTTCAATTGTTCCATTTCGAAAAGGAATTGTAAGTGGCACGGATTTAATGGTCTTCACCTGTGCCAATATTCCCTCACCCACCACGCCATTACCGCGGGTAGAAGCCTGTACCAGCTGTCCATCAGTATATGTCAGGTTCAGCGTCAGGCCATCGAATTTAAGTTCTATAGCATAGCCTGGAGATGGCAAAGGTTGCTCCGGGTTCTTGGTATTGTAATCATTGACCAGTTTAACAACACGCGCGTTCCATGCACGCAGCTGTTCCATATTCTGAGCTTTATCAAGGCTCCATAATGGGGCAAGGTGGCGATGCGGTGTGAAACCTTTGAGTAACTCCCCACCCACACGCTGTGTCGGCGAATCCGGCAGCACAAGACCGCTCGTCTGTTCAAGCGCTACCAGCTCGTCATAAAGCACATCATATTCTTTGTCGCTGATCTTGGGTTCATCCAGTGTGTAGTAATGATAGTTATATGTGTTCAGTTCAGCAACAAGCTGCTCCATCCTGTGCATTGGGTTCATGCAGGCGTATCCCTCCGGGAACTTCATCAGGGCAGAGGCCTAAGCCAAGCTGCCACTCATGAGGTTCGAGATTTAATGATGTTTGAGATTTATTCTACTTTTGTAATTGGTGCAAAGCCAGCCAGCAGTCGTTTAACCCCTACTGGAGCCGGGAAAGCAATTTGAAGCTCCATATCATTACCCGTCCCTTTTACAGCGACAATGGTTCCAATCCCCCATTTGCCATGCTGTACCTTGTCTCCGGCAGCAAAAATGGAGGGGCCTCCTGCCGAAGCAGCCGGAGTTGCTTTCGCAGATGAAGATGTCGTTACTGTTACGCGGGGTGACACGGAAGCGGACGAACCACTGCGGCTCATCGTATCAAACGAGCGTTCTCCACCAAAGTTGCTGCCACTACCTTTATTCAGTCCGCGCCCACCATAAGATCCGCCTACATTGCCTGAACGGCGGTAGCGGTCACGTTTAATGATCGTATCCTCTTTTAACTCGTCCGGAATCTCTTCGAGAAAGCGGGAAGGCGGGTTAGCTGTGGTGCGGCCAAACAGAGTGCGCATCTGTGCGCATGTAAGGAACAGTTGCTCCTCTGCACGGGTAATCCCGACATACGCCAATCTGCGCTCCTCCTCCAGCTCTTCGTTATCCAAAAAGGCACGACTATGAGGGAATACTCCCTCCTCCATACCGACAATAAATACGATAGGAAACTCCAGTCCTTTGGCGCTATGCATGGTCATCAATACAACCGCATCGCTTTGTTCTTCTTCATCGTCATTCATGGAATCAATATCGGCAATCAGAGCAAGGTCGGTCAGGAAGGAGACGAGTGACTTATCTTCCGCTCCTTTTTCAAATTCCATGGTTACCGACAGGAACTCATCAATATTCTCCAAACGCGAGCGTGATTCAAGTGTATTCTCGTTTTGCAGTTCCAATCGATATTGGGTGGTTTCCAACATTTTTTCTGTTAACTCGGTAACCGACAGGTAGTCTACCATCCGACTTAAACCTTCGATCATATCGTAAAACTCTACCAACGCATTGCGCGTACGTCCTGCAAAGCCCAAATCGTCTACAACTTGAAGGACACGGAAAATCGAAACTCCACGTTCCGCTGCAGCTGCCTGCAATTTACCGACGGTCGTGTCTCCGATGCTTCGTTTTGGCACATTAATGATTCGGATCAAGCTGATGTCGTCGTCAGGATTGGAGAGTAGGCGAAGATACGCCAGCAAATCCTTAATTTCTTTACGATCATAGAACTTGATACCGCCCACGATCTGGTAAGGAATATCCGATTTAATCAAAATTTCCTCGACAACCCGAGACTGAGCATTCGTACGGTACAAAATGGCATGCTGGCTATAGGTTTTGCCCGCATTAATATTCTTATGAATTTCTGAGGCGATAAAGTAGCCCTCATCATGCTCGGAGTCAGCACGGTAAACTTTAATCTTGGCTCCGCCTTCTTTGTCAGTCCATAGTTTCTTCGGCTTGCGGCCTGTATTTTGACCAATAACTTCGTTGGCAGCATTGAGAATATTTGAGGTGGACCGGTAGTTCTGCTCCAGCAAAATGGTGCGCGCTTCCGGGTAGTCCTCTTCAAAATTCAAAATGTTGCTAATATCCGCCCCCCGCCACCGATAGATGGATTGGTCACTGTCACCTACTACGCAAATCCGGTGATGCTTGTCGGCCAGCATTTTGCACAGCATGTACTGCGCACGGTTCGTATCCTGATATTCATCAACATGAATGTATTGAAATTTCTTCTGGTAGAAATCCAGTACCTCAGGTACTTCTTTAAATAGCTGAATCGTTGCCATGATCAAATCATCAAAATCAAGAGAGTTGTTGTTTTTGAGCCGTTGTTGGTACTTGGTATATACCTTCGCCACAATCCCCTCAAAATAGTCGCCAATCTTGCGCTCATACATTTCGGGAGTGACCAGTTCATTTTTAGCCGTACTCATCATAGACTGAACCGCTTTGGGTTCAAACTTTTTGGTGTCTATATTCAGGTCCTTCATGCAGCTCCGAATGACAGACAATTGATCCGTAGAATCCAAAATGCTGAAATTGGAGGTGAAGCCAATCCGCTCGATATCCCGACGCAAAATACGCACACACATCGAGTGGAAGGTGGATACCCACACATCTCTCCCCTGCGGGCCAATCAGCTTGGATACGCGATCTTGCATTTCACGCGCAGCCTTGTTCGTAAAGGTAATCGCCAAAATGCCCCATGGAGCCGTCTTGCGGGTCGCGATGAGGTAAGCTATTCGGTGCGTGAGCACCCGTGTTTTACCACTGCCTGCGCCAGCCATAATCAGCAGCGGACCATCTACCGCCTCCACAGCCTGACGCTGAGGCGGATTAAGGCGAGCTACCGCCTCGTGTATATCTATTGATTGCATGCGTGCATGCTCCTTTCCCTGAGCTTCCATAAATTCACGTTCTATACTTCCAATTTCACAGCTATCGTCTCCAGCGCCTTCGCCAAATCACGATAAATGATGTTACCTACTACAATGGTGTCACAAACCGCAGCCGCTTGTAACGCGGTAGATTTATCCACGATTCCTCCCCCGTATAGGACACGAGAGCGCTCAGTACTGCGATGTATTTTTTGCACCAGCTCCATATCTCCAAAAGCACCGCTATATTCCACATATACAATCGGCAGATGCATGAGCTTGTCAGCAATCTGTGCATATGAGGCGGCAGATGAAGCATCCAGCGAAGCATCTGCTCCGGTAAGCTTAGCGACCGTAGAATCACCGTTCAAAACAATATATCCTTCCGCCACAAGCAAATCCCACGGGATCATATAACCAAACTGTTCAATCGCACGTTGGTGCTGCCCTAGAATCCAATTACTGTCAGTGGTATTCAGTACCATGGGAATCATATATAGATCAAACCCTGGCACTACAGCCTCCAGATCGGACACCTCAAGCACACACGGCACCTCATAACGCCGAACCCGTGACAGCAAATCCACCGTATTTTCATAGGTTACGCCCGATGAACCTCCTACCATAATGGCGTCCGTACCAGACATACACACGGCGTCAAGTGCCTCGTCATCCAGTTCCTTGTCAGGATCAAGCTTAAACACATGCTTCCATGATTGAATTGAATCTGCCAACACACATTCCTCCAGCATCCATTGCTTTTGTTATGATCCAGTCGAGCCGAATTCCAATATCCAAAAGCGTTCTATGCTAAGTCTATGACAGTGCTTAAAAGGTGTCAATGTTCGTATCAAATGGGAACACCCCGTTCAGACAGCTCATGGTCGTAGCGCATACAACCAACTGCGTTTACTAAGTTCTTTTTCCGTTAAAATATCTGTATAGAAACCTCGCACACCCATCTGTTCATACTCAGCCGCATCCTTCAACTCATTAATGGTATTTACGTAGCACACTGCTCCTGCCTGGCGCAAACTTTCCACTAAAGCACCACTCACCCGATTCTCTGGTAAAGTTACTGCCGTTATATCATTTTGCTGTACAAATCGAAGGATCTGGTCATCTTTATCCTCTGTGGCGTAGAGCGTATAAATAACGGATGGATAGGGATAAATACTCCGCAACGTTTGCAGCATTTCTTCATTGTAAATTTGAGGAACAATACGGGACAAAAGCTCGGGGTTTTTCTCCTGTGCCTGACGGGTCAGTTGTGCAAACAACTGTTTGATTTGGGCAGGGTCCTGTTCTTTCGTATCGGTCACAATATAAGCATCCGGGTATGTTTCCAATAGATCCAATACATCCTTCCAATCTACTGGAGTATAGGAACCGTGTATGGGTGTGTTTTTAAATTGATGATAGCTCCAAGGTTTTCCGCCCTGTTCTGTAGCAACTGCGTGTTCCTGTTGCATTTGCTCTGTAAAAGATTCTGTCCATTCATGGCGCGCCACCAAATGTCCGTCCGAAGTAAACATCAGGTCGACCTCGAATACGCGGCTGCCTTTTTTATAATTTTCCACAAACGCTTCACGCGCATTAGTATAGGCCAAACCATCAACGGCTCCCATGGCATGCGAAATCACGCGGTGCGTGGTAAAGCCAGTATGTTCTTCTGTAGATTGCCCTTTGTAACCCAGTAAAAATGTGCCGGTTAATATTAAAAGAATGACCGCAGCAATTAGTCGTTTCATAGGGTGTCACATCCTTTTCGTACAGGTCAATACCCCACATACGCATACTCAAAACAACTGCCAGACGCAAAAACACCCTCCGGCTAAACCGAAGGGTGACTCTGGATTAATACGCGTTCTTGAAACCATTGCGAATCGTACGGAAAATAATTTTAATATCGAATAAGAGCGACCAGTTCTCAATATAGAAAATGTCATGCTTAATCCGTTCCTCAATAGATGTATCTCCACGCAACCCGTTGCTCTGTGCCCAGCCTGTGATTCCAGGACGAACATGATGCTTCACCATGTATTTTGGAATTTCCTCACGGAACTGATCCACATAATAGGGTCGTTCTGGGCGTGGACCAACGACACTCATATCACCCAGCAGAACGTTGAAAAATTGCGGCAACTCGTCGAGACTCGTTTTACGAATAAAAGTACCAAAACGTGTGCGTCTTGGGTCATTAGCAGTCGTCCAGCCCGTATCTTCAGTTCCAGGGGGCAGCACCTTCATCGAACGAAATTTGTACATTCGGAAGGTGCGACGGTTCAAGCCTACCCGCTCCTGCTTAAAAATGATTGGCCCTCTGGATGTAATCATCACACCAATCGCCACCCCTAGCATGATCGGAGAGGTCAGGAGAATCGCGAATAAAGAGAATAAAATATCGAACAGACGCTTAAACAATCGATTCCCCGCCACATCCAGTGGAATATCCCGTACATTGATCATCGGCATACCTGCAAAGTTGTCAAAGTACGGGCGAGCCGGCAAATAATCGAAAAAGTCGGGGATTATAAGCGTGCGCACTCCAGCTTTTTCACACATGTTGATAATCTTGGGGTACTTATCATGAGCATCCAGCGGCAGCGCCAGAATGACCTCGTCAATCATCAGACGCGACAGCGTAGCCTCCAATTGATCTAAGCCTCCAAGAATCGGGCGAAAATGCGCCTCTTCCTCTTCACTCCAATGCCGCTTATCATCCAGAAAACCCACTACCTCGTATCCCAGATCAGGATACTGTCCAAGGTTATGATAAAATCGTTGGCCTAGAGTACCCGCCCCGAGAATAAGCATGAATTGCTTGTTGTACCCTTTTTGACGGAGAGCTTTAAGAACTTGCTTCAAAAAAAATCGGTAAAACAAAATAAGCAGCACGTTTCCAACCATATAGATTGCCAAATAGGACCGCGAAATGTCGATTTGCTTCACGAAGAACATCACACTCAACAGCACGAACAGGCCAACGATATGAATCTGGGTGACACGGAATACGTCGTCTGCAAACCGTTTTTTGCGTTTGGGCGAATAGAGCGAGAATAACATCCCCAACACTACAGCAATCAGGCCGTAGATTAAGCTCCAGCCTCCATATACTTGAATAGGAAGCGGTTCTTTATAGGTGATCCATTCACTTTCAAATTTGAAAAACCAAGCGATCAGAAAGGACAACTGAATGACCGCGAAATCCGCCACAATATATAATTGGGTTAGAAAACGCTGATTTCTGCGTATCATGCTTTCACCTCAGTACGAGATTGTTCCCCGCCGTCTGGCTTGACCGGTGCGGACAACTTATTTTTTAGAAAGGCCATTCCAAATTTCACGGTAATTCCCGCATATACAGCCATATTGGTGATCCAACTGTATTGCTGTTTATAATGCTTACGATGAAATACCCACATTGCTCTATGAAACTCATAAATAATTTTCAAAGGACGACGGCGAGCGCTGCCCCCTTTGATATGAATAATATATGTGCGCGGGTAGTAGTAAATGCCCCACCCGGCTTGCTTAATCCGGTAACACCAGTCAATATCCTCACCATACATAAAAAAGGTTTCGTCCAAACCCCCGACCTGGTCAATCGTCTCCCGGCGCACCAGCATAAAAGCACCTACCAGTACATCTACAGGATACTCATCGTCCGGGCTTAGATGCCCAAGCTGATATTGATTGTACTTCGGGTTATCCGGGTGACGCTTCGACCAGCCGAAAGCGTAGTAAAAAGAAGCTGACGGCGTTGGAAATCCTCGCTTACAAGCCTTGTCTAATGATCCATCCGGCAAGATGACCTTGCAACCCGATGCCCCCATCTCCGGATGCGTATCCATAAACTGAACCATTGTATCCAGCGTGTCCGGTTGCACCAACGTATCGGAGTTCAATAACAATATATAACGCCCGCTGGCTACTTCCATCCCCTGGTTGTTCGCCTTGGCAAAACCTGTATTATTCTTATTGGCTATCAACGTAATCTCCGGGTATGCAGCACGAATAGCCTCAACAGATCCGTCACTGGAGTGATTATCAATAACAATCACTTCATATCGGTACTGCGACTTTGACGCATACACCGATTGCAAACAATCCAGCGTCAATTGACACGTATTATAGTTGACGACCAGTATGCTTACATCCATATTTAAAACGCTCCTGACAAATTCAGTAATCTATTCTACTATCGCCTATTATAGCATACCGCGCAGACCACGGGGCGCAAAAAAGCACATAACTTGTAACCTTACATAGTTAGTAGAATTTCACAAAATTCGATTCCTGTCGCTCCAAAGTGCAAATATAGACAAACGAAACCATTTCGATCTATATATTGTTCATTGGGAGTCGTTTATTAGATTTTTGTAAAATCCTCGGTTGAGGTCTAAAATTCATCGTGGTAAGATATACATGGAAAAAGGGCTGGTGCCAGCCAGCCCCTGCGCAACCATCGCTCCAAGAGCGGACGGTTTTGGAACAATCAGGCCGAAAATAGACCCTTCCTTGCGGGGGCGGTCTATTTTCGTTTGTTAAACTCTAACAGTGTGACGATTAACGCCCCGAACGTCAGCATTAAACTGAGCGCCTCAAACACTGTCACAGGCTTCACCCCCCTCCTCGGGAGAGTTAGCCGACCGCCCTTGCCAGCTCTATCGGTTGCACGTTTCAATTATACTATATTTTTCCATAAAGGAACACGCATTCGATGGTATTTTATCTAGTATTCATTTGCACCTTTGACTATTTGACGCTCATATATGGAAAAAAGTTTCAATATTTTTCTTTCCATACCTCTATAACTTCCTCATTATGAAAACCAACTTATAAATCCAGTTGTCCAACCGTGACTGCCTATAAAATGGAGACTGCCAAATATATTTCATACGAGAAAATACGCCCTTTTGGTAGCTTTCCAGGAACTGATCCATATCTTTATACATTTGAGGAGACATGTCTTGTCCATAAAGTTGAATAAATTGCTGGGCTTGTTTGCTTAAAATATAGCGATTTTTTCCTTTTATAAATCTACTTAGTCTTTTCCTCCACTTGCTAACCCAGCCATCAGTAGAACCTCCCAACACATTGTTTTGATGCTGCCGATACAAAATGGACGGCTCGGGGTCAAAAACAACCTCACCAAAAGAGGAGGTGCATAAATAAATCCACCAGTCATGCATAATGATGTTATCCAAAGAAGTCGGAATTCTCTTTTTCACGAGCTTGAGTGTTTCTGTATTGATCACCATGGTACAACCTACACACACATTCTCAATGAGAGCATTATAGAAGGATACAGGTCGTGGGATGTCAGCTGGCCATACTTTAAGTGGTTCCAATGATTGAGAGACCATTTGTGTAGCAGAACAGTACATCAGCGGCCGGCTCCCATCCTGATCCCTGAGATGAGACACAGCCTGAGCAAGTTTATTCGGCATCCACACATCATCCTGATCACAAAAAGCATAATAGTCGAATGTCTCAGACGATCTTTGAATCAGATCAAAAAAGCTTTTAACAACCCCTACATTGCTCTCGAGGCATAAAATAATCTGTTGAGGATAACGTTGCTTCAGCACTCTCAACTTGGCAACCGTATCATCTGTCGAGCCATCATCACGAATTAGAATCTGAACTTCTACGTCTTTTTGATTGATGAGACTTTCTATTTGCTCATCTAAATAAGCTGCTCCATTATATGTAGACAATAAAATTTGTATGTTAGGTCTGTTCAGAGTAATGACCTCCTTCTTTTAAAATGTGTAATAGAGGGACAATAGGTTCCATCTGCTTATACATTATAATGCTCAGCGTCCTTAATCAACATAGGCTTTAATATAATAAAATCTCCCAATCATGAACTGATGGGAGATTGTTGATATTTATAATAAGGTTTTAATTACTCGGATTTACTAAGACACTCCTGCAAAAAATCACGCAATCCCTCACGCCAGTCGCGCAAATCATTTAACCCGTTGGTTCGGATCGCTATATGCTCCATAACAGAGTTGCATGGCCGCGCTGCCGGTCTGGGGAATTGCTCTGTGCTGCACGGCTCCAATTTCGCTGTGATCTTGGCATCTAATATTTCCGCCGCATCCTGTAAAATAGCTTGCGTAAATTCATACCAGGTACAGGAGCCACTATTGGATGCATGGTATACGCCATACTTCTCCGTTTGAATCAATTCCGCCAAAAAACGTGCCAAATCCACTGTATAGGTAGGTGAACCCTTCTGATCATTCACCACCTGCAGGAGCGGCTTCTCCTGACCAAGCTTCAGCATCGTTTTGACAAAATTGTTCCCGTGCAATCCATATACCCAAGATGTACGAACAATAAAATACCTAGAGGAAAGTGTTTGGGTCAATACCTCCCCCGCCCGTTTGGACTTTCCGTAGATACTCTGCGGATTGGTATTATCGTACTCATGATATGGCTGCTTTGCCGTTCCATCGAACACATAATCTGTACTGATATAAACCAGCTTGGCTCCAACCTTTTCCGCAGCCAGCGCCATATTACGTGTACCTGCCGCGTTGACTTGATAAGCCCCGTCTACATCGGTCTCCGCTGCATCCACAGCCGTATACGCTGCACAGTGGATTACGGCGTCAGGTTGATATTGTCCTACAATCTTCACCGTCTGCTGCAAATCCGTAATATCTAATTGTTCGCGATCGTAACCCAGGACATCATGTCCTTGCTCCTGAAAAACCTTTACTACATCTTTACCAAGTTGACCGGATGCTCCAGTAACCAATACCTTCATTCTACTCATCCCCCAAGCGGGAACCGTACTGCTTTGCATAGTATTGTTGATATTCGCCAGATTGAATGCGAGTCCACCATTCTTCATTGTCCAGATACCAGCGAATCGTTTCTTTAATGCCGGTTTCAAAAGAGTGCTTTGGCTTCCAGCCCAACTCATTCATCGTCTTCGTTGGATCAATGCCATAACGGCGGTCATGACCTGGACGATCCTGCACATACGAAATCAGAGATTCTGGCTTGCCCAGCTCCTCCAATACCGTTTTGACGATATGCACATTCGTCCGTTCGTTATTTCCGCCAATATTATATACCTCACCAAGCTTTCCTTGATGAATGACCAGATCAATTGCACTGCAATGATCCTCTACATATAACCAATCACGGATGTTCAAGCCATCCCCGTAGACCGGTAACTGTTGGTCGCTTAACGCACGTGAGATCATCAGCGGGATCAGCTTTTCCGGGAACTGGTACGGGCCATAGTTGTTGGAACAACGTGTGATATTCACGGGTAGACCAAAGGTCTCATGATATGCACGAACCAACAAATCGCCGCCTGCCTTCGAAGCTGAGTAAGGACTGTTAGGCTGAAGTGGTGTTTCCTCTGTAAACAATCCTGTTTCACCCAGAGAACCGTACACCTCATCTGTCGATACCTGTACAAACTTGGTCACGTTATATTTCTTAGCTGCATCCAACAGCACCTGTGTACCCAATACATTTGTTTTCACAAACACTTCCGGTTCCAGAATACTCCGATCCACATGTGACTCCGCTGCAAAATTAACCACCACATCAATTCCCTGCTGCATCAGCTGGTCAATCGCTTGTGCGTCGGTAATATCTTCTTTGATGAAGCTATGCTTGGAGTTATTTTCAATGGATTTCAAATTTTCCAGGTTACCTGCATAGGTAAGAGCATCTATATTTACAATTTCGTAATCTGGGTGCTGCTTTAACATGTACAATACAAAGTTACTGCCAATAAACCCGGCACCGCCGGTGACAAGAAGTTTCATGCAGTCCTCCTAAACCGTGCTTTAATATATATAAGATATGCTTTTTTGAATGGATAAGAAACAAAGATGAGTTTAATCTTAGTTCAACTGTGCATTATAACTGCGGCTAAATCGTTTAATCAAAATTAATTTCTGCATCAGCCAGAAGCGGATGCTTCTGATCTTTCTCTGAAAGAATAGTATGAGAAGTGGGCCAATCAATCCCTAGTGCAGGATCATTCCACAGAATTCCACGATCATTCTCAGGGGAATAATACTCGTCTACTTTATACAGCACTTGCGTATTAGGAACAAGCGTACAGAACCCATGAGCAAACCCCTTAGGCACCAGTAGCTGACGTCTATTATGCTCGCTTAAGATTACCCCAACCCATTGACCGAATGTTGGAGAACTTTTACGAATATCCAAAATTACATCATAGATAGCTCCAGAAATCACACGAATGAGTTTAGTCTGTGCTTTAGAATTAAGCTGGTAATGCAAACCACGAATCACGCCAGTTTCTACAGATAAAGACTGATTATCCTGAATAAAAGCATAATTAATACCGTTTTCTTTCATGATTTGCTCATTGTAACTTTCCATAAAAAAACCACGGTGATCACCATGAACCACGGGTTCAATGATTTTTGCACCTTCCAGTTTCAAAGGGATTACCTTCATTCGTCCGCATCCTCCCTTTATTTTAAAGCTTTAGCTTTCCAAACTCTTCGCCAAACACGATATCCTTGGCCAATTCATTAGCACGCGCAAGTGATGGGTGAGTTCCCGCATCTGTCCACCATCCTTGAAGAATATCATATGTTAATGTTCCATTAGCAATATATGCATTGTTAACATCAGTGATCTCAAGTTCTCCCCGAGCTGAAGGTTCGAGCGTTTTTACAATTTCAAACACACTATGATCGAACATATAAATGCCTGTTACAGCATAATCACTTTTTGGTTCTTTAGGTTTTTCTTCAATTGACACAATACGCTCCCCTTGAAGCTCGGCCACTCCAAAACGGTGTGGATCTTGTACCTGTTGAAGAAGGATCTTCGCCCCCGTGATTTGATTACGGAAATTGTCCACAAATGGTGCAATGTCATCTTCAAATACATTATCGCCCAAAATAACAACCATTTGATCATCGCCTACAAATTGTTCAGCCAGATCAAGCGCTTGTGCAATCCCACCTGCCTCATCCTGAACTTTATAAGTGAATGTTACGCCCATTTCACGACCGCTACCAAGTAGGTTAACGACATCTCCCATATGCTCTTTACCTGTAACGATAAGAATATCCTGTATGTCAGCTTGCTTGAGCTTGGATACAGAATGGAAAATCATTGGGTACTTACCAACGGGTAATAAATGCTTATTTGTTACTTTGGTTAAGGGGTAAAGACGTGAGCCTGTACCTCCTGCAAGAATTATACCTTTCATTGCTCCTCCTTAATTACTTTCAGATTATTTTTAGAATCATATTTGCCCAAATATAAGTTTAACAATATTTTAATAAGTTGCAAATTCCCTTTCAATGGGCTGATCTTAGTGGGTATCTTTCCCTTTGGATATGAGCGTTCGACAGGAATCTCCGTGACTTTATAGCCTAATTTAGGCGCTTTAACTGACAAATAGCCCAAAAGCTCGTAAGTTCCAAAAACATCTCTAAAGGGATGTAGTAGAGGGTCTTTTAATAATCGAGCAGAGTGAGCCCTAAATCCGTTGGTAGTATCTGTATAATGATATCCTGCAACTAGCGATATAAACGGTGCATGAATAAGTTTAATAGCAAGTTTTCTCGAAATAGGAGTATTTATTTCCTTACCTCCTGGTACATACCTTGAACCTTGTACAAAATCGTAACCTTCATCAAGTTTCTGAATGAACTCAGGAATTGACTCAACGCTATCTTTATTATTCCCATCTACGGTAATGATGCCCTCATATTGTTCTTGCAATGCGTAAGCGAACCCCATCCGTAGTTGTGCACTTAGCTTACCCTTATCTTTTTTAACTAAAATAGCTCTTACATGATTATCTAAAAGAAATGTTTCCTCTAAAGAACCATCGGTGCTCCCACCATCTAAAATAATAATATCAACAGTTTCTGCAAGTGATTTTAACTTGTTGAGTTGTTTTTGAATTTTAATTCCTTCGTTAATAATAGGAATGCACACACAGTATTTACTATTCTTTGACTTGAATTCTTTAAGCTCAAAATTAGGAATTTCCCAATTTTCATTTTCAATAACATTCATTGGCGGGATATTCTCCTTATTAAGCGTAAATTTCTGAAGCGTATATTAGAGCTTGTTCAACATGAGCAACATTCGGATTGTCCCCATTTTTCATTTCAATAGAAACCCAATTTCTGTAGCCTGTTTCTTTAAGCATCTTTGATATCTCCCTATGCGTTGAAACACTTTCCTTGCTCCCGACCTTATTAAGATAAGGTTCACTAATATGAAAATGGCTTAAATAAGGCATGCTTTTTTCAATAGCTGAAGAAATATTCTCGCTATTCAAAGTAAGAGCACCCGCATCCAGATGCAATTGAAAACCAGGATGGCTCACTTCTCGAACCAATTGTAAACCTTCTTCACTATTTGTAATGAAATCACAACCATATTGAGAGGGATTGGGCTCTATACACAAGGTTACATTTTCTGTAACAGCAGCCTCAGCAAGTTCCGCAAAAAATGGAATAGCAATGTCCAGTTGCTCATTTTTAGATAGACCATTGGAAAGTCGGTTTTTAGGAGATCCAAATACTAGTGCTTTAACTCCTATTTTACCCGCCAAGCCCATTATACCAATTACATAATCTTTTAGCTTATTACGAGATTCAACATCTGAAAACAAAGCCAACCCATGCTGTCCAAATAATAATGATTGCATAGCAATTAAATGAATATTTCTTTGTTCCCAATATTGCTTAAATTGTAGTAATTCGTTAGTTTCGCAATCTAATGGACGTTGCCAAAATTTAGTAGGAGCAATTTCTAGTCCACGAATGCCAAGTTTATTAAGCAACACAATGATCTCTTCATCCTCATTACTATTCCACGCAATATTGGAAATAGAAAGTTTCATTGAAGCGCCCTCTTTTCTTCCTCAATAAATACTTTAATCTCCTGTAGAACTTCTTCTTTAGATTTCATATATTCTTTATTGTCACGTTCACTGAAAATATGTGAATACAGACTTCTCATATCATATGAAACGGGCTTCTTCTCCGTTTCATTGGAAAAATTAATATTCAGTCCAGCCTGAGCAATTTCTTTTGCACTGACAGGCTCTGTAGCAAAATTCACTATACTTAGCGAATTAGCAAGTGCGGTTTGAATATCATCCCACAAATGATTCATATTATAAAATTGAAATTCACTTAGGTGGTGAGTTAAATGTAAAGCATTGTCATGAATTAAATCATAAATGAAATTTTTCTTAAGTCCTTTGCCAAATAGGCCAGGGAGACGAATAATCAAATGGTCATGGAAAGTTTCGGTAACAAATTGTTCTAAATAAAAACGATGTTTTCCGTAAGGTTCTGTTGTTTCTGTTTGTATATTCGCAGACTCATCAACTTTGATAGGAGTACTATATACATCAACTGTAGAGATGAGCACAAACTTTTGAGCCTTGGCCTCTTTTAAACAGGAAAGCAGTTGATTGATATTAGCGAGATCTTCCTCTGGGGCTTGATTGGCCTTCCATTTGACAGCTGGGGCGGCCGCACATACAACTAAATCATATTCCTTACCTTTAATAGACTCAATATTGGACGAATTATACAACTCATCAAATGCTGTCTGTGCAAGTAAAGTGGAACCTACATACCCGGTAAATCCTACAAGACAATTTTTTTTCACAACGCTCTCTCCTTCCTTATTGACCAGAAGCACTCTCTTTTTCTTTAATTAACTCCAATCTAGGCTTTTTCTCTTTATACATTTCTACAGACTTGGTACTGTAAAAAGGACGATTTTGGATCTCAATTAATATGCGTGAAGTGTACTCTCCAATAATCCCACCGATAAAAAACAACCCTGCGAAACCAAGAGAGATTAAAATCATAAGTGTAGTCCAACCTTGTACTACTGACTGATTAAAAAAGTAATTATATAAAGCGTATCCCCCCATGAACAAAGAAAACAAGAAAAATACACCTGTAAGTAGATGAGCTGCTTTTAACCCAAAATGAGAAAATGAAACCAACGCATCTACAGCTAACGAAATATTCTCCCGATTTACTTTCCTACCAGTCATTCTATTGACGGGCTTATAATTAACTAAGGTTTTAGAATAGCCCGTAAGCTCATAGAGCGCTTTCCTATATCTTACCTTTTCTTTTAAATTCAGCATAGCGTTTAAAGCACGACGCGTTACTAAACGTGCAGTTTCTGTAGAAAGAGATAGATTTAAGTAAGACACCTTATTCAGTATTCTATAAAATATTCGGGATTTCCAACCAGCTTGTCCAGACGTAGCAGCGACTATATCAAACCCTTTTCCGGTTGCCGTTTTGAACATGTCATACAGCAGGTCTAAATTAAAATCAATGAATAAAGACTCAATTTCAAACACAAAGTCACCCATTGATTTATTAAGTCCAGCAATCATAGCATGCTCAACACCATGTTTTCTGGACAAATTAATAATCGTAGTGTCCCCATAAATATTTTCCATAGCACTATGCGCGTTCTCCAGCGTCTTATCTTGGCTAAAATCGTTAACCAGTATGATCTCATAGTGTTGGAAATATGTCATCAGTGTGCGGTCTAATTCAGTTAATGCCTGCACAATTTCTTGCTCATTATTGTGCGCATACAGAACAGTAGAAACAAAAACCTGCTCTTTCATAGCACTTCCTCCAAATCATAGATGGTGTTAAACTTCCCAGAAAAAACAGATACAAATCTCGGACTTTCTGAAAATTCTTTAATAACAGTAGGTCGAGAATCATCAAGTTCTGAAGCACTAATCAATGCTTTTACAGCAAATAGAGATTTTTTGTAGGTTATTTGAATTTCAGGATTAAGATACTTTTTAGCCAACTGGCTCATTCTTGTCCAAGCTGTGTAAGGTCTAACCGAACAAGTGTTACAATTACTTAATTGTCTTACATTACAAGCATCATTGTATTTCTGACAAGAGAATTCAGGTAAAGCGTTAAAAGACGACTCATGCGGAGTATGTCCAACAGATGTAAGAGAATGATACCCACTTTCTCCAAAAGGCATCAAAGAAAAAAAGGGCCCATCCATTACAGTAATACCTACATTTTGAACGTTTTCGGTTACTTCCGTCATAATCACTTCACATATTTCATATTTTGTTGAGAATAACTCATAGTCAAACTTACGTAAAATCTGGTTAATACTCGCATAGGTTGCATTAAGTATGTTGGTAGCTGTACAATCAGATCCATCAGTGAAACGAAGTACATAGCGTTCCTCTTCAATGCTCACTTTATCAATTAGTTGATTGAAAAACAGCGACACATTTTTAAAACCCTGTAACTTCTCCATATACCAATTACGAATTAAATTAGCATCATAGCTATATTCCATCGTTTCGAATGCTGCTTCCACTGCCCCTGGATTAAAATACACCCTGCTGTTAACCTCTACCGCAGGTACTTCAACATAATCGCAGAAATGTTGAAACTGCTCAGCATTTGTTAAGGAATCATTCGCCGAAATCGCATATATTTTCTTAAATCTATCGTTTATAGCAAAAGAAAAATCACGGACAAAACGTTCGTAATAATGAGCAGATTTTGCAGCAGTAGAAACACTTCTTGGGTAATGATACCCGTTGTGAACTCTCGCTTGGTTAATAAAACTCGCACGTTGTAAAGGTTTGTCATCAAATTCAATTACAGCTATTTTCAAATCTTTTTTTGCTAATAAGTGAGCAGCATATAGACCGTATATTCCAGCGCCAAAGATAACATAATCGTAATTCAAAAAAGTCATTCCCCTTTTGTTAGTGCCACTTTTTTGTATATTCTTAGCTAATAAAAAATAATAACAGTTCCAACAATCAGCAAGATAATACCCACAAGTTTGAAAACAGTTATCGGTTCGTGAAATATCAAAACAGACACCGCAACAATACCTAGTGTAGTCAATGCCTGCGATACTGGCGAAATTCTCCCCAATTCCCCCCGAGACAAAGCAAAAATGTAGAATACAAAGCTAACGCCATATAAAATTGCACCGAACCATATGTAAGGTGAGGTAGACAACTTTATAAGTGACTGCAAGCTAATTCCTGTAAAATTCAATACATTTATTCCATGCTTTAAAGTGATTTGAGCGACAATGTTAAAAAGCATTGCTAAAAAAAGCAACAATAATAGCATTATAATCCCCTAACAGTTTATTTATTGTTTATTCTATCACTTGTAAAAAAAATTTGCATTATGAAGAATTATGTCAAACTAATAGTTCTCCACCTATCAATATCCAAACAAAAAAATGAAAAGACCTAACTATTTCACAGTAAATGAAATTTGAAACATCAATTCTTGTATGTCTTTTTCTTTAAGACTAAGTTGAATCCAAGGTCCGTTAATAGAAAAACTCAAAATATGATACTTATTTCCTTGTAGATTAATTAAATTTATTTTTTTTAATATCTCATTAGTTTCTATATTTTCTCAAGTGAAATTGTTGAGTTATGACGATGAATTCCTGAATGCCAGTTACAATCGGTAAAATTTTCTGTCGTAATATTTAAATCTTGAAAAGATATAGTTAAATTAAAAATGGAGTTTTCATTTTCTTTCACCTTAATTTCATAAAACCAGATTTTTTTATTATTTGTTATCTTTTTTATCAGTAGTAAGCATAAAATGGCTATCAAAATCGAACAAATAAAATGAATTATTAAATTAAAATACATCAAGTTTATGATAGCTGTGCTAAGCCCAAACAAACTAAAAAACAGATAAGGAACGATAAAACCAAGTTGAGGAAAAGAAGCATAAGATAATTTCAACTTCTATCTAAGTCAACTTACTAGCTTAATCAATTTAATAGAATTAATTTTAACTTTTACATTGGCTTTATCTCCAAAGTCGAATCTTAGCTCATTGTGGTTATTTCTAAGCCAGTCCGGAGCTGAACCTAAGGGTATTAATAATTGTCCACTAACCATATTGAATAAGAACGAATGATCTTCATTATATTTCTCGCTTTTTCTATTACTACTATTCCAATAAATTTGGCCTTGAAATGGTTCCCGAGATCCCATAATGTTGAGGTCAATTAATAAAAAGTCAGCATCTTTTCCTTTGACAGGAAGATCAAGTTTATAACTCACATATGGATCATTACCGTTGCTCACTATACTCCCATCCGCTTCTTTGACAACCTCATTAGATCCAGACAATGACATATTGCCCGGTACAGACTGAAATCGCTCCTTCATCTCTTTAAAGTTTCTCCCCCAAGCACCGGGTAACGATTGTAAATCCTTTTGATGGAAAACTGCTCTTAATTCATTCTCGCTAGCATCAGCTGTACCTTTATAAGCTTTAGTCTCCAACATTCTCTGCTTGCTCACCAAAAATTGAAGAGAATTATATTGATAATATACGTAGTCTCTTTCTAAAAACCACTTATATAATCTGTAAGCACGTATTGATACGGGTCCTCCATCATGCCTGATCGCCGGACCAATAAAAACTAATGGCGGTGCTTCTTTATCAAGATTTTTTATCATTTTTTCTTGTATCTCTTCATTGGCAGCAAGATAATCAGCAGAATAGAAAGTAGGAACTTTTTTGTTAGTTATCACATAAAAAAGTGTCCGATTTGTTAAATCTGCATAAGTCTCTCCTTTTTTTAATATTTTTGAGAGCACTGTTTTAAAATCCAACATCTCTTTCCATCTTTCCTTAGCAATAAATCCCTCACCAACATCAGGAATTCCCTGCTTTGCACTATTTACAAAAATAGCATTATCTGGCACAACCATTGGTTGTATTAGTTTTTCTGTAATTCTAAAAGCCTGCTGCTGTCCGAAAGTTGCCACAGAACCTAACAATATTGAAAATATGATTAAATATATATGATGAACTACACCATTAAACTTATTTTTAAGAAAAAAGACATACAGAGCTGGTATTAAAAAAGCAAAGCATATAAAAGTAATTGATCCGGAGCGATGCATTGAACCAGAATCTAAGCGACCTAGGCTATATCCGGTAATTAATATTAAGAATATAATCGATACAATACAATATAAAATCATGAGGTGAGTTTGCTTTTCTTTATTGAAAGACACTGCTTTTTTCACATTAAAAATCATTAATCCCACAAAAAGAAACAGAGTAAATACCCATCCTCCAATTCTAATGGATTCCCAAAGCAGTCTATTGAGTTTATCGTAAGGAAAGGGTCTAGGAAACCATTCTGGAGAAGTTTGAGATTCAGAAAAAAGACTTATCCCGTATGCAAGGGTATTAGCGGAAGCATTATCAAGAATAAATTGAACAGTTCCCAATAATGTTGGGAACAACATTACTAAAATACAAAGTTGAATTACCAATAAGCTGCAGAATAATAATTTATGTTTAAAAAAAACCTTACTCCATAACTTAAGTTTTATCGTCCTATATAACATCACACCAAATAGAGGTAAAAAGGCCAATGTCAAAGTTGCACCCATGGATGGATTATATAAGCAATGAATTAAAGACATCCAAACATAAAAAACAACCCACTTTACAGGATTATACAGCGTCTTTTTGTGAAAAAGAATTAGCACATAAGGAACAATTAAATAAGTTCTGTTCATGCCCTCCGTTTCATATAATATTGGCAAAGAAAATATGATGAATAAAAAAGCCCATTTTGAACCATATAATTTTTTTATAAGCAACACTACCAAGGCACCTATAATTATAGGAAATGCAGCAAACGTATAGTTGATACTTGATAGGTTTCCATTATAAATATAATGATTAACAAGACTATACATTGGGCCCATTATTCCCTGTATTGACATTACATCTACGTTAAGTCTCATTCCATAATTCAACATTTGTTGTAAGGGCATGAAAATTTCCCCTAAATGGAAATCATCCAAAACAAATCCACTATAAACAGGAGTTGAATACAACATAATGATGGTTAAAGGTATTAATGAAGGCCAGAATATGTAATTCCACACATTGCTAACTTCACTTTTTCTATGTTTTAAAATCAATAGGAACGTGTAAATAAACAGTATAACAGCTATAGAAGCCATAATAGCTAATGTATAATTATTTCTATGCAATTCAATTTTACTCCCCGTCTGATATACACCAAACACTAATACCAATGTTATAAATGGAAGGATTAATTGAGATAAATACATTAAATTCTTAGTCAGAGCGGTTAGTACGCGCTCTTTATAAAAGTAAATTACAACTTGAGTCATCCAAACTAACAGGGTTAGAACTTCCAGCAAAAACTGTTCTAATTTGTCAGAAAAATTCGGGTTAACAAAACTAAAAATGAAAAGTATCGTTATAATTGCGAAATAAGTAAACGTAAGAGATACAATAAGACTTGTAAAGACTTGCTCTTTATCTATGGAATTTGTTTTTTTGCATTCAACAACAAAATAGGTAATAAACATCAAAATAGAGATATAAATAAAAGAACTATTCCCACTAAAAAAATAAAAACTGACCGCGTAGAACAAGAAAAAAAAGCAGACCAATAAATTTTTCGACACGAAAAGTCCTGCTGGATTCATCTGTATTTCCGCTATATTTTTTTTATTCACAAAATATATTAAAGGAATTAAAAACAAACAGAAGCAGAAAATAAAGAAGTATATTATTGAGTAATCCAAACTCTTGAATTGATCAGACCATACGATATTTCCAGCAATGATGTCATGATAGACTTGTTTACCGTTAGCATAAATCTTCAAAAAAGCCATCGTTGAAACTAGAGATAAAAGTACAGCAAGCACACTTGATACTAAAAGGTGCATTGAGGATTTAGGAAGAAACAACTTCAAATTGCTCATGCTCTCAGGCTCCCTCTTGTTCTTCTAGAGTAATTTTAAGACTCGATACTGAAACCGATTCTCCACAAAAACTAAGGAAATAAACGGAAAATTATTCACTAATATTGCCGATATTACCAGAAAAAAATGAAGAATAGACAGATGCCTACTCATTATTTCAACGCAAGCTTGGCTTGCCAGAACTAAACGTAATTCGAATCCTACACATCGATACGGATCAAATTGATATTCATGCCGAACCGTTTGTCGGTCCCAAACAGCGCTGCAGTTTCCATTTTGGCTCCCATGCCGTAGAGCAAACGCTGGGTCTACAACAGCGGTATTCACTATTTTAAAAGCGAAACACTACTGGATGTATTACCCAGACGAAAACTGAAGGCCCTGCTGCACTCCTATGCTCAACAACATTCGACCTTTCTGTTCAAAAACCCCAGAAAGGTGGTCATGGATTTAGCTCGAGCCTGCCACACCTGGATCAGCGATTACTTTCCTTGCGTCCTGCGAGTTGCGGATCGATTCATGTTCACGGATATATCATCGACAGCATGCAGGACGTCCGTATAACTGTAGAGCTAATCTTGTCTCCACGGGCAAGGACAACCTGAAAGCCCACTATCATTTACTGAATCCACCGTCAGACAACTTAGATGCCAAAAGACTCGACATCTTACTGAACTCCCCCCCCTACTTCGTAGTGTATGGGAATGGAAAGAGGCCTTTTCGACCTGACATGGCTGCTCTCCAAGCTATGTGGTAGCTAGACTGAGCTTCACGCAGTGTTGTGAGCAAAGGCGAGAATATCCAACATGATCCAGTACGTCGAATTCTTCAAACCCTGCGAAACTGAGAACAAGAAATGGTGGACTATCATTACTGCAACTGGACGAATTCTGCTGTAGAAGGTCGATATAATTGCATAAGGCTTTTCAAACCGTCACTATTTTACAAATAATCGAAATCAATATAAGGCAGGGATTTTAATGTGTGCAATCGCCCTCAGCTTTTCAACTAAATGCACAATAAAAAATACGAACAGGCCAGACAAATTATAAGCGGATTGTCAGACTAAGTGCAACAATTCTTCTGTAAAAGATTCGTTATACAAACTGCAATTAAGATTATAACCTGACCAGCAAGCGATCGATCGTTTTCATCGAATGCTTGTTGATTCGCTTCGTAAATTGGTCCACTTGAAGCTTAATATTATAGAATTCATCAAAAAAGACATTATTGACCACATCTGCTTTAAGCCACAGCCATAGTCCTTCAACCGGATTCAGATTAGGGCTGTGTGGCGGCAGAAAGACCAAATGCAGACGCGAATCCTCCTTCAAAAAAGGCGACAATCCCGTGGCATGATGAATTCGGATGTTGTCCAAAATCAGGGCGATTTTTCCGTTCGGGTACGCCGACAAAAGATCCTAGAGGAACCGAATATAGGCGGCCACATCGGCCTTTTCTTCTTCACGGTGGTGCACCTGTCCTGTTTCATAATTAATCGCTCCGAACAACTTGGCTCCTTCGTGCTTGCCATACGTTGGCACTTTGCGTTGCTTCCCGCGTAGAAACCAGTTATATTGCAAAGCTTGGTAGGAGCGAATCGTCGATTCGTCTTCAAACAACAAATGATCGATGTCTTCGTCTTCAACCTGCCTCTTGAACTGTACGGAGGTGTCCTTGCTGAATGCTTGGGCATCCTCATCGGCTTTAGGAAGTATATCGGTCGCTTTGGTGAAGCTGAAGTTCATTCGTTTAGCATCGCGCTGATTTTGCGTACGCTCATCGTGATGCTAAACTCGCGCTTGATCCACTCTGCCACCAGCGGGAGCGTCCGCTTCAAAGCCCACACCGATCGGTTGCTGCTGGTGCTCCTTGAGCTTCGTCTGTTGTCTGGGGGAGTGATCCATTTCCAGCCCAGCAAGACCATGCTCTTGGTAGTCCTGCCGATAGATGCCGATGGTTTGGCTAACGCAGCCTCGCAGATCGCCACAAACGAATGACCTTCCAGACTAAGACGGACGACCAGGTACCTTTCGTAAAGGCGTTTATATGATATTTCTTTCATGGCTGTATTCAATCGCTCGATTTTTCATTTTCATGTTCATTGCCACTTTGGGTTGAGTTACCATTCATTACCCCATTTTCCGATCCGAGTGAAATAGTTAGTTCAGTTAGTACGCTATATATAGAGTTTTCCATCCTAGACATTTGCGAGGACGATTGTTTATGAAGTGGAGGGCAAGTCCAAGTTTCTCATCCGTGAACAGCACAGTTTCCAATATCCAGTGACCCAATGTCTCCCGGGATCAGACTTCTTTCAGACCCTACTCAAAGCTATCTGTGATTCGCTCAGGAGACTAGATGTTGTCAAGCTTTTTCTCGATCGCCGCAGTTCCATCTCCTCCTCGGCATACAAGCCTGACGGCTATACTGGGTTCCGCTCCATAGAGTTTTTGCTCAGTGTTCCGGCGGGTTTTCCGGCTGATGACGGTATGTTGTTTTCTCAATTCATTTGCAATGGATGGGTTCGCACTCTTGCCCCATACTGATGCAGAATTTCTGCTTGTTACGTTTGATTATGCTAAGATGTGAATAACTCATGATCTGATTCTCCTTGTAGGAGTGGTGTGCTAACTTCATTCTACACGAATCAAGCCACATGTCCCTTTTAATGTTTTCCAGCAGGTATCCCAATTCATATTTCAATCTGTTTAAAAATAAAAAAAGATATCCATCTTGCCCACTACCGAAAATTCAAATAACAAATTGTTGAACAGGAAATGTATGGATATACATACCGTAAGTAAAATCTCCATACTTGAAAAAAGCATCACACTCTACGTCACCAAAATATGTTAGATTCCCCCAGTTATTTGAGATACCATCTACCTGCTAGGGCACACCTCAGAGTAACGCCACCGTGTTGTGATTTTTCGGGACTTTAAAGATAGAAAAAACTAAGTTGTTATGGACTTAGATACAAGTCAGCTGGACCAATAGCACAATGTACAAGGCTCGGTGGCAGATTGATAGGTTTCCCGCCGGATTAAACAGCATCTTAATATTCCTGCGTTGTTTGGTACAACAGAAAATGCGGTCTATGGATAACTGTAATCTGCTTTAATAGTCTGTATCCTGCTCCAATGAATGCTTAACGCTGCCCAGACCACGTGGCCCAGGCATACCACACTTTCCTTTGCACAAATTTTTCGTCTATTCATTCTTCAAAAAGCACCGGGCCATTTTCCAAATAATATAAAATTTGAAGGTAAATTTTAATATATGAGTCTAAATACTAAATCTTCAGCTCTTAAATTATTATTAATAAAAAGATCTCCTTCACTATATATACCTGGCTCGCTTAATTGTAACGTGATAGGAGTCAGTACCTTATCAGACAAAGGTATTATTGTAAAAGAGTATTCTTTGCCTTTAGCATCAATAACTTTGTCAAAATACACGTTATAGAACCTATTATCCAACAACCCAACCGTATTAATTTTACTTTTCCTAATAATTTTTTGTGTGTTTTGATCATATAATATAAATTCATAATCCGTAATTATTTTCTGACCAAACGTTGAAATAAATATACTGACTCCCTTTAATGAATCTTTATTACTTATAAAAGATTGATTAACTTTCGTATCTTTTTGAATGCCACCTGCTATATAATTATTATTAAAAGGTACTAGAAGGTTATATTTGGGACCAAAATAATAATATCTGACTGTTAAAAAATAGCTTGATATTAATAATATTGACATTATAAATATAATTAAAACTAACTTTCTTAATCTATATATAACAGGAAACAATAAATGCATTGAGTAAAAAAATGATAAGGCTAAAGGAATATAATATCTACCTTGAACTCCATGTATTATTTGATTAGTAGGCTGTGGCCAATTAAGATACAACGAGAGCCCAATTAAAATATTCCCTATAAATAATGGTGAAAAAGATACTATGAAATTAAAAATCTCTGACTTTATAGTTATATCCTTTTTAAAATCGCCTTCTTGGATGGCTACTACAAAAAGAACAACGAAATAAAAAATCGTCAAAATCAGCGGCAAGGGAGTATCCAGCCACCCAAAAACCCCAAAAAACTGACTATAAAGAGTATCGTTTCTAAAAGTACTTAAGGATAACAGTTTTATAAAAGATAAAGGATCTGCTATTATATTATTTATTTGATTAACTGGCTCAACAGGAAAATTCATCTTGACCATCCTCGTAAATCCAACCCATATTACGCTAAAAGCAAAGCTTCCTAATATTACAGAAGAATTGAATAGAAAATACCTCCTCCACGTACTATATTTATCGCGTGGAATAAGTAATACTAGTAGTGCTAAAGGAAAATATGTTATTTTAGATACGCCAATGATGCACGCAAGAGTAATTAGTATAGATAAATCTTTCCCTCTTATAATTTCGTTATAAGAATATTTAATCTTCATAATATATGCCATAAAAATAAAAGATACAGCTATAGTAATAGCATCCGGACTTAAAGATACACTTTGATGCAAAGTCATTGGCATTAGGGCTAGAAGCATAAGCAGTACTTTTAATTTTGGTATTATCTTAATTGCATGATAAGTTATTGCAACAAAAAAGACGAAATTGAATAATCTGCCTAGATAGAATAGCACGATCCAAGGCCCACCTAGTAACTTTCCAATTAAGATTCCTAAAGTCTGTGGAATATACGGAACAGGACTGTATACGCAAGAATTCACGTATTCTTGAAAAGAACTATTTTTGTTGGGAAACAAATCGTACGAATCATACACATCCCGTGGATTTTGTTTAACATCGTAATTAAATCTAATTTGATTACTTTTTAGTGTATTGGTGAATTCCAATAAATTTGACGGCAAAAAAGAACCAGCATTACTTCCTTTATAATTTTTGCACATTATTGTCCCCTCGGTTACACCATACGCTCTATAGAAATGTGAATTTTCATCTGGTGCTTGAAAAGGTGGAAGAATAAACAACCAAGCCAACCCTATTATTATAGATATACCCAAGAAAATGTGTTGCGTTTTACTTAAAAATAGCTTTTCTAAACTCCTCATCACAAAATCCTCCAAAACATAGAGTAAATAGCTAGTTTGAATCGATATCGCAAACTTAAATGCCTCTTTGCTACTCGTTATAAATAAAATAGGCTAGTTTGTCACCACTAAACTAGGGCGCGTCTTCAAACTGTTTAAATGGTAATACATAGTTTAAATATATTAGATGAATATGCGATACGAAATAAAAGAGACACGATGGCAGAGAGTCCAAGATTTATTTCCACCTGAACGAAAACCACAAGGAGGGCGTCCCGCATTGGACAAAAGAATTATGTTAAATGCGATGCTTTGGGTTGCACGTTCAGGCGCCCCATGGCGCGATCTACCGATCCACTTTCCCCATTAAAAATCCGTCTACACCCGCTTTCGGCGCTGGTAGAAATCGGGGATTTGGGATGGAGTGCTGAAGCATGTCTCTCTGGATGTTGACGAGGAAAGTGTCATGATTGATGCCACGATTGTGCGCGTTCACCAGCATGGATCGGGCGCAAAAGGGGCGAAGCCAGCAAGCGATCCGACGTTCCCGTGGTGGACTGAGCACCAAAATCCATGCAATAGTTGATGCGTTAGGAAATCCACTTCGTTTCGAATTAACGGGTGGTGAAGCTCATGACTCCGTTCAGGGCTATAAGCTTCTGCAAGCCATGAAATTAACGATGAAGCAAGTATTGGCCGATCGAGCGTATGATACCAATGCAATCCGAGCGCATCTAGATGAAAAACAGGCTATCTCGGTAATTCCAAGTAGGACAAATCGTCGAAAGATTCAATATTACGATCGAGTTGTCTATAGAGAACGTTATTTAGTTGAATGTTCTTCAACAAAGTGAAAAGTTATCGTCGTCTAGCGACTCGCTACGATAAATTAAAGTGTACGCTAGGGCGTGTATTCAAACCTAAGCAAGCCAGATCATAATCGACGCAAACGTCAAAAAAGACTTGAAGGTACATGTCAATTTATCAAGGCGAGTCGCTAGTCAACGGTAGTAATTGGTTTTGTTGAAAAAGCACTCCACTAAATTCCACTCTTTATAGTTTTCTTTGTCCCATTTCCGCTATACTCGATGGTTTTTTTGCTGGCAATCACTGGAGTCACCTCTTGCTCTTTCAAGAGTTGGAGAATACGGTTCGTGTCATATGCAGGTCAGCCAGAACTTGTTTTTGGTTAAATCCATGGACTTCAGCATTTCATAACCCATCACGGAGTCATGCCGTTGTCCAGCTGTCAACTCTAAACGTAACGAGTTGCCTAAAAGTGGTTGGTCTGCCTCGGGGCCTTCCTATGACCTGGATATACTACGCCCTTTTGCCCCAGTCCATGCTGATGAACGCAAACAATGGTCACATCAATCATCACACTTTCGAAGTCAGGTTCAATCGAAATAAGCTCCAAAATCCGATTCCAAATTCCAACGGTTTTCCAGTGGCGGAACCGGGTGTTCACCGAGGACCAAGAAGGATAATAGCCTGTCATGTCGCGCCATGTCGCTCCAGTCCGGGCGACCCACAACATCGCTTTGAGCATCACACGATTGTCCGTTCCAGTTTGACCTTCTTATTTTTTTCATTCTGGTGGCACCACGTCTTTAATCCTTTCCCACTAGATCATCTTGGTATCGTTGCTTCATACTTTTTGATTTACCACGAATTAACTTTATTTTGTAGCTTGAACATACATCGCAGAAGAATGTATCCAATCCACTCCTAAACCTAGCAATTATATTTCCCTTAGCTAACGTTCTGTTAAAGACTTGTTTAATAACATATCTCCTCGGACTCCATAAGTAAAAAGCTGATCCTGTCTCCATTGACTAAATCAGCTTTTTACTCGCTATAAATACGTACTGAATTACTTTTATATAGATTTTTATAAATTATTCAAAAATTAATGACCATATTTAGGAGCAAAATTGTTATTTTATAGACAACGTGGAGGTCACGGCCACTACAATTCATCTATTTTTATTATAAAAAAATTATTGAACTCTCACCCCTTCAAATAACTCTTCAACAGCGTTATTTCCGGTATTAAGTGTCACATGATCACTTAATACTTTTTCATTAGCATTTCGCCCAACAAGGAATCGAAGTTTCTCGCTCTCAATCAAAGAAGTCAAAGCTTCTTGCCATTCCCTTTCATCAGAACAGAGATACCCAGTAACTTCATTTTCAATTATAAGCTTTAGCTCGCTATTTCTACTTGCTACAGTGGGAACATTCACTAAGGCTGCTTCCATCCACTTATTTTCCGACTTGCACGCATGAAAGAAGGTATCTTCCAATGGCATTAAATTAATATCTACAGAAGCAACAAGCTCAGGGAGCTTTCTCCAATCAACAAAATCAAAGTGAGTAATTCTATCTTTATATTTTTCAAATCTCTGATTGAGTTGTAAACAGCCCCCTATTCTCAGAAATACGTTATCGTATTTCTCCAGGACGTTTATTACAACTTCACTGATAACTTCGAAATCTCCATCATGTGTTTTAGACCCACTAAAATAACCAATAGAAATTTCATTTTTATTTTTCATTTTTATATTCTTAGCTTTTGCGGAGATTGCCACCATTTCCATACTGGCAACATTTCGATTTATAAACACCGGCTTGTCTTGGAATGATTCTTCAATAGCTTTTGCCATGTTATTTGTAGAAGTAAAGAAACCATCACACATATTCATGCAGTTAAATATCTTTTTAGAATAATTTTCGAAATCGGAATAGTCATCTCCGGATAAAAACTCCAAATCTTTAATATTCTCAAAACTAAAAATATAATCATCAATGTCATAGAATACCTTTATAGATGAGTTTTTCGCATCTTTAATCATTTTAGAAAGAGTTGGAGTAAGGGTACATCTATAAAGAACTATTGCATTGTAGGATTTAATATCATACAGATCAATGTCCTTTGTTTCAATAAAATCCGATTCGACACCTTGGATAATCAACTGTTCTATAAAGTGCTCAACTCGATAACGTGATGAAAAAGAAAGGTATTCAGCAACAAAGAGCACTCTTTTCTGCTCAAGCGAATCCTGCATAAGAGGAACAACTTTATCAGAAAATTCCAATATTTCATCAAGTGCTACTTGTGCGTTCACCTCACTTATTACCAAGCCCTTTTCATACCTCTTTGCTCTCTCAGCCGGAGCCCCCAAATCAAACACTGCAATCGGTAACCCCATTTTCATAACTTCTTCTGATGTATATGAAAACGTTTCAGGCCAGATGGAAGAAATGAAAAATAAATCTATTTTATTTTGTAACACTAATCGAGGCAAAGATTCAGGATAGTACTTTCCCGTTTCAGTAAATTTAGAATGTTGAATTTCCCCCTCAGAAGAACCGATCAATGTAATCCGAACATCAAGTCCTTGAACCTCTATTAAATTCAACATTTTGCGAACAATATCGATACCTTTATGAAAGTTTAAAACACCTATTAGACCAATGTTTAGCGTAGTAGAGGTTCGACTACTCTTGCTAATCTTAGGCATGTACTTAACTTGATGAGGTATAATAGATAAACTATTTAAATCCCCATAAGTTCTTTGTAAAAGCTCAGCAGAGCTATTAGAGAACGCTATTATCTCATCACAATCTTGTAAAATGCTCCCCCATGCAATACGCCATTTACTCATAGTCTCATACTGTAAATAATTATTATATGGATTACTTAATGCGCAGCGCTCACATTTACTTGATTCAGGTATATCACAAAAACAACCTCTAACATCTAGTAAATTAACAGTAGGGCAAATAGAAAAATAATCATGTAGAAGCATAATTAATTTCGAGCCAAAACGTCTTTTAAATGTACTTATTTGTTCTAACGTTTGATATAAGTCAGGATACGTGACCAGTTCATTAATGTATATCGCTTCAACTCCTATAGCATCAAGAATTTGTTCAAGTTCAGAGAATTTTGAAAACCTGTAACTTATATTGATTTGTTTATAGTTAAATAACATTAAAAAGAAGTTACTATCTACATCATATTTTATTACTATTATTTTTTCATCGTTGTTATTTTTTTCCTTTTTTAAATTTTCTAAATATGCAGAAGCACCGCCACCTATGTTATGGTCTAAAAACACCAGTGGTTTTTTATTATCCAGAGTTGCAGATAGCTTCATTATTAAAAAATCTCGTGTGCTTCTAAGAGGGTCTAACTCAAAAAATGCCGCTACATCTGCATTATAATTCGGATGTTTCTTTGATAAAAGTTTTGCATTTTCTTCTATTAATCTTTGTTTCTCTTCACTCGGGAAACTTCCACCATGTTTGTGATAAACAAAAAGATTATCTACTATAACATTTCTATAGCCATTTTTTATAGCTCTTTGACACCAGTCATTTTCCTCACCATAACCTTTGGAAAAAGTTTCAGCATCTAAATTCCCAATATCACCAAGAGCATTTTTATTTATCCCCATGCAAAAACCAACACCCGTTGGCAATGTATGATAAACCGGTTTAATTAATCTAAATTCCTTATCAATATCATCACAATCCATATTTTCAAACAAACCGTTATCTTTCCCTATTAGAGGAAAACTACACAAAGTCCCGCTATTTGTGAAAGGTGTTGTAGTCGCTATTTTGTCTCCAAGAATAATTGGAGTCATTAGTCTCTCAAGCCAAAATTCAGGCAGTTCAATATCTGTGTTAAGTAATACAACATGGTTTTCAGTTAAACTTAACCCCTTATTCACTGTTTTAACAAAACCCAGATTAGTCAGATTTTCTATAAAGATAATTCGTGGATCCTGATCAGCCAAAATGCTCAAATATTCACTAACTCGTATATCTGTACTGTCATCATTTATAATAATTAAACGATATTTCATCTGAGTTTTTTTTATAGTTTGAAAAAGAGTATCAAAATAAGTGAACCCATTATATACAGGAACAATTAAATCAATTGTATGCTGATATATTTCGGCAGAAAAATCGAGAGAATTCACAGTATTATTCTCCAACCAATCAGGCAAATTAATAGATGGAACATTTGTACTAGTAACCGCACTGATTCTTGGTCGTTTTATTGCAGAGATAATTAAATCAAATCTTCCACTTCGTAAATAATTTAATAGTTTATGGACATTTTGTTTGTTAAGCCGTTTCTTAATAAAGGACAAATATTCAAATATATTAGATTGCACTTTCCCAATGAATATATGTTTTTTAGTCCCATCTAAAGTAAACTCTAAATACACCTTAAAAGAAGAAAAATTATCAATAGAAACGTTCGAATTAAAACCAGAGTAACGAGCACGCTCTATGTTATAAACTTCTTCGACGTCCTTCCTTTCTAATCCACTTATCAATTCTAGCCGATATTCTTTTTTTCCATGAATAATTTTCAAAAACATATCATCAATCTTATCGTTTTCTGAGAATACCCAACCTTTAATAGTTAAGATATTATTTTCAAATTCAAATAATTCAATAGCATTTCTTGTATCAGTTTCAGTTAATTTTTTAGTTTTTTTTTTGAATAAGTCCAAAACTAGTCGTAATGGTTTAGTCATTTTCCAAAAAAAGGCGGTATTAATACTATTATATGCGGCTTGTACATTATCATAGGCAGACCGAACCTGTAACAGTTCATTATTTAAGTCATCAATTTGACTGCTTATAAGTTGATGATAATCATTGTATTTTTTTTCAAATTTTTCGTTTTTCTCTGTAAGTCCTGATATTTTTTCATCTTTAGCTTCACTTACCTCTTTTAGTTCTTTGTCTTTTTGTAAAAGAGTCTCCTTTAGTTCTTTGTCTTTTTGTAAAACAGTCTCCTTTAATTCTTCTGCACTGCGTATTGAGATTTCATTCAGCAATCTTTCTTTATTTAGCAATTCTTTTTTTATCAAAGGAATTTCCTTTAACTTAGAAAGCAAAGTAAAATTCTCAATTTCTTCATATACTAAAATAGCAGCCTTAACTTCAATCCACTTTGTTGAATCTTTAAGTAATATAACATTTATCTGCGGGTCAAAGTTGTCAAAGACAACGTAATCCTCAACAATCACACCATTAATTGGATGAAACTCTAGAACTCCTTCTGATGAAATAACATTTATGTCCTTTAAAATACAAGCTTTATTTTCCACTGGGTCAAAGCGAACTGCTCTAGTATTTTGAGGTAGAACAATCTTCTGTCGAATCTCGTTATGAACTAAGCTTCCTATTAATTCAACACTTTCTTCTTCATTAAATCCTTTTCCAGTATCAAAAAATACTTTGCTAGTGAGAGATTTATTTTTTTCATCATATTGAATTTCATTGATTCTCATATTCATTTCATAATTAAATATTAAATCGGGGATGCTATTCTTTTTTCTTTCAAAAATCATAGCCCACGAACAAATGAAATCCATTGGTTGAACAAGATTGCGAAAGAACCCATTCTCCGCAAATTTTTTACTCCAGTATTCTCCTAATTGTACATTGACATGAGTTCGATCCTCAATATCATCTGGAGTAGAGGAAAATATTATCATATCTGTATATTCACACAAATTTTCAATGGCCTTCTCCCCTAAATCAGGAGACAAATGCTCCAAAACTTCCAAGGTGACTACTAAATCAAATTTCTGAGGGAAACTACTTGGTAGTGGTTCTTCTATAGAGTGCACGATGCAATAAGGTTTTATATCATCGTGAACATTACTTATGGCATACTGAGAAATATCAAAGCCATAAGCCTCAACTCCTCTTTTCCGTAAAGCTTCTACTAAATAACCCATTGCACAGCCTGCATCCAGTACTGTCTTAGGGTCGAATCTTCTAACAATTTCATCTGCAATTCTTGCAAAAAAAGGCTGCCAACGTTCACGATCTGTATAATTTCCACCGCCATTTTCCGCATAGAAATCATTGAAAAAATACCCGTTATAAATTGAATTCATCATGTATTCTCCTAATTATATTTTATAGGCATCGCATACACTCTTAGCCTCACCGATCATTTCCACCTTACCTCCGTCTAACCAAATAACACGGTCACACATTTCGCGTATTTGCTCTAAACTATGCGAAACAAATAACACAGTTGTTCCCCCACTCATTAATTCGAGCATTCTTGCTTTACTCTTAGCTTGAAAGTTCTCATCTCCAACCGCCAGTATCTCATCCACAATAAGAATTTCAGGATTGACAAGAGCAGCAATAGAGAAAGCTAATCTCATTTGCATCCCCGATGAATAGTTTCGTATAGGGACATCAATAAATCTTTCTAACTCACTAAAGTCCAAGATTTCTTCGAATTTTGATTTTAAAAACGACTCTGAGTAACCCAAAATAGAACCATTTAAAAAAACATTTTCACGACCAGTTAGATCAGGATCAAAACCAGAACCGAGCTCCAGCATTGGAACAATAGTACCTTCTATAGTTACACTTCCATGTGTAGGTTTCAGAATACCTGATATCACCTTTAACAAAGTACTTTTACCCGCACCATTCCTACCAATAATCCCCATAACCTCACCTTTTTCAATTTCAAGGCTGACTTCTCTTAAAGCCCAAAATTCTTCATACTTGATTTTCCCCTTTAAAAGAGCAACTGCATGCTCTTTTATACTCTTAATATAGTCATGGTTTATCTTAAACATCATCGAAACATTTTGCGCTTTTATCATAACTTCTCCTTATAAATTCAAAACAAACTTATTTTGAGTTTTTTTGAAAATAATAACACCAACAAATAATGGAACAAAAGCAGCGATTAGACAAAAGATATATGCTTGTGGTTCTGGAGAAACTCCCTCTAAAATAACAGTTCTGCTAAACCTAATAAAATGATAGAGTGGATTCAATTTAAAAATCCCCAAAAATTGTTCTGGAATAATACTCTCAGGGTAAAAAATAGGCGTGGAATACATCCAGAGCATGATAAGGACATTCCACAAGAAACGTATGTCTCTAAAGAACACCATCGCAGAAGATAAAAGAAAGCTCATACCTATGCAAAAAATAACTGTACAACTAAGGCTAAAAAGCAATAATAGTATGGATGGTGTAATGTGCGTTTTCGTTATAAATAGAACTACTAAAAGTGGAATCAGCGAAATCAACAAATTAATGCCTGAGGATAGAACTCTTGATACTGGAAAAATATATTTAGGGATATATACTTTAGTAATTAGGGATGAGTTACCAACAATAGACATCAACCCCATGTCAGTTGCCTCAGAGAAAAAATTAAAAAGCACAATACCAGTCAAAAGATAGACTGGAAAATTAGGAATATCTGATTTAAATAATGTAGAGAACACTACATATTGAACAATCATTGTTAAAACTGGATTTATAAAGCTCCATAATACTCCTAGAACCGAACGTTTATATTTTGTTTTAAAATCTCTAGAAACTAATTGACGAAGTAAAAAGTTATATTTCACGAAAGACCTAAAAATGTTTAAACCAAAGCTATGCTTGCCCTTACGTTGCCTAGCAATAAGATTAATTGCATAGAGAACAAGTACTAATCCTATAGCACCCATGACAGTAAAGTATTTACTCCTAAACGGTACTACATTCTTTTCAGATACAGAAAAAGATAAAATCCCTTTCTTTTGTTGACCATTAACATATAATTGCTGGTCTTTTCTGTTTTCGAAATTATTATACCATAAAGTTACAGAATTCCCTTTAGTCCCTGTATCAGAGGTGATCTTTATACTTAATTTTTTATATGACAAATTTTCTATGGGCTCGCTAATATTTAAAGCGAGTTTTGAGTTGTCTTTTATCGTAGCAGCATCTAAAATCTGTTGAAATAATACTTTTTGACTGTCTTCACTAACCAACTGAACTTTAACAGTTCCAGTATTTTCTCGGTCATAAGTTGCAAATTTTAAAGATATGCCATCTATAGCATTTCCAGTAATCGTAAAGTTCTGCTTAATGACATCGCCTTTCAGAATTTCTCCAATAGGTGTGTTCTCAGCGGTCATTTCTATACTTGAGCCAGTAGATCTATATCTCAATTGTTCGCCAACTAGCCCATAAAATGCGAGAACAATGAAGATATACAATATTATAGATGAGATACAAACTTTCATTAAGTTTAATTTATTTTCATTCATCCAAAAGTCTCCTAATTATAATAATCCAGCATTTTTATAGACTCTATCATATAAAATAGTTCTTCTAGTTTTTAAGCCTCCTTTGTTATCTCATAAGCAAGTGTTTTAAACCATGTAAGGACTTTTTCTATGTGGTCGAATATATGTTAATATACAAATGAATATAAAAACAAAGGAGATTGTAAACCTTGTCGAATCCAGTATACGGGAAACAAGCCCAAACGTCGACCCGTGACGATAAAAGGCCGGCTATATTTTGGGTGTTAATTGTTGGCATTATTCTGTTCTTAGCTTGGGCCCCCTTCCAGGCTGCACTCTTTAATGGGCAAATGCTTGATTTTGAGAAACCCCTTTATTGGGCTTTGATCATCAGCACGATTTTACTGATTTTAGGAATCCTAACCTATTATAAAAAATTCAAGCTGGAAGAGCAAAGGGATTGGCTGGCTGTATTAGTGCTGCTGCTTCCCCTGACTTATGTGCTTTCACTGACTTCAGCAGCTTCACATTACCTGGCCATGAATATGGTGGTGGTACAGTGCATATATGCCGCCCTGTTTATCATCTCAATCTATCTACTACAAGATCGCTTAGGCAATAAGATTATTCACAACCTGATTATGACTGTTGCTTATGTCATTGTAGGCTTTGGCTTTATTAACTGGTTTGGACAGTGGGTACTTGCTGGCAAGATGGTAGGCTGGTTTACCCAATATGTGTACCAGTATCGATATACCAATGCAGTTATGACAGATACAAATGGTCTCCGGCTGACATCAGTGTTTCAATATGCGAATACATATGCGGCCTTTCTAATGGCTTTTCTATTCGCTGCCGTTTTCTGTCTGATGAAATCAAAACTATGGTATGGCAAGGCTATTCACGGCTTCATGTTGGTACCTATTCTGGTCTCGTTATTCCTGACCTTGTCACGGGGCGGTCTGGTTATGTTACCAGTCGTTTTCGTACTGCTCTTGCTCTTCTTTAAACCAGCACGTCAGATTATATGGATTTTGCATTGTGCCATTGCTGGTGTAGCGTCAATATCTATCTTGGCGCCAATTACAAATATGGGTTTACAACTCAACAAGACCTACAACGGCGGAGAGGCTGCGAAGGCTTGGGGGTTACTTATTGGGGTCTCCCTGGCTGTAGCTGTCGTACTGTGGCTTGTTGAACGTTATCTGGCACCAAAGCTGGAAAATGCCCTCAAAGGATGGGCCTCCCGCAAGTTATCCAACCTGTGGCTACCTGTCGGATCTGTTGTGGTGATTGGCTTGATGGCTTTTCTGTTTATTGGAACTGGCCTGCGCAGCGTACTACCAGAAAACGTCCAGGTCCGGTTTGAAAATATCAATTTCCGGCAGCATAGTGTACTGGAACGACTTGTATTCTATCAGGATGCTGCCAAATTGATTAAAGATCATCCTGTTATTGGCACCGGCGGCGGCGGCTGGGCTACTTTATACGAGAAATACCAAGATTATCCTTACACAAGCCGTCAGGCCCATAATTTCTTCATGCAGTATCTAGTTGAAGTTGGTATTCTCGGCTTCGTAATTTTCATGTCATTTATCTTATATATTTTCTATAAATATATCCGTAGCTATATGAGACAAGATGATGAAGAACGGGATTCTCACTTCCTGTATCTCATTTTGGCACTCTCAATCTTACTTCATAGCTTGCTAGACTTTAATCTGAGTTACGTGTTCATGGGCATACTGGTATTTGTGAGTCTCGGTGGTATGGCCGCTGCTATGGACAGCAAGCCGCTTAAACGCCTGTCCATGAGTGCTTCCGGATTCCGAATCATGTATAGTGCAGTCATCGGCATTCTAAGCATTGTGGTGCTTTTTGCAGGTCTCCGCTTTGTGCAATCGGCCAATGCTGCCACATCTGCCAAACAGATCATGGCGGTCAGCTCATCTTTTGAGGAAATCCAAAGTGCCATTAATAAGGATCTTGAACTTCGTCCTACGCACCCAGATTCGGTTATAAGATTGGCTGCACTGTACAAGAATGTGTATGATCAAACGAAAAAAGAGGAATTTTATAACGCTGCAATAGAGGTACTTAATACGGGCCTGAGGGCAGAACCGTATAATAAAATCATGTATAACTCCAAAGTTAACCTTTTAAAAGCAAAAGGTGAACATGAGCAAGCCTTCAGCATTTTGGAAAATAACATTTCCAACTTTGTCTGGGACAATGACTGGTACAATATGTTGATTACCCAAGCTTACACTATTGGTAATAAGGCACATAAGCAGAAGGACACAGCCAAGGAACAGAAATATTTCCAAGCAGGTCTCGCTGCTTATCAGAAGGTTCTGGATGGGGTAGCTCATATTAAGACGGTTCCACCTGAAATTGAGTTGACACGTACTTTTGAAGTAACTCCAGGTATTGCGCTCAGTACTGGAAAAATTGAGTTCATGTTAGGTAAGCCTGCTGAGGCTGCAAGCATCCTCAAAAACGGCTTGAAAGACGACCTGAGCGACGCTACAAATCGTGAGGTTGCTCGCTATTATATTATCGCTCTGCAGCAACAGGGACAGGATGACAAAGCATTGTACGATAAGCTAATAAAAGCTGATCCGACGGAAAAAGAGCAAATTGCTCAGTTAAAATCGGAGAAATAGTAGAAAAAAAGAGACTATCAGATGATGTTATATCATCCGGTAGTCTCTTTCTTATTTTAATAAAGTGAGGTTGGGTGAGATGTCTATTTTTGTTGATCAATCTTTTCAATAACCTGTCTCATATAAGCCAATACTTCATCCTTGATTTCGTTATGCTGCAGAGCATAATGAATAGTAGTTTCAATGAATCCCAATTTCTCGCCAACATCATGGCGATTCCCGTCAAACTCGTAAGCCAGGATCGGATTCTTTTCTCCCAGCTTGGACAATGCGTCCGTCAACTGAATCTCCCCGCCTACTCCCGCAGATTGCTGACCCAGGATATCAAAAATATCAGGCGTCAAGATATAACGTCCCATGATCGCCAAGTTGGAGGTTGCTTCTTCCTTCTTTGGCTTTTCTACCAATCGTTCCGCTTCAGAGATTTTGGAAGTAAGTGCATGACCTTCAACTATGCCGTAACGATGTACCTCGTTCCAATCCACTTGTTTTACACCTACAACAGAACGCTGATACTCATCGAACACGTCTATCATCTGTTTGAGGCACGGATTCTCAGACTCAACGATGTCATCCCCTAAAAGGACGGCAAAAGGTTCGTCACCGATAAACTTACGTGCACACCAGATAGCGTGCCCCAACCCTTTGGGTTCCTTTTGACGAATATAGTGGATATCTGCCATCTCCGATGGCTTACGCACTTCATTGAGCAGATCCCATTTTTCCTTCGCAGTCAAATTATGCTCCAGCTCAAAGGAGTAGTCAAAATGATCCTCAATCGCCCTTTTGCCTTTACCAGTAACGATAATGATATCCTCTATACCAGATGCAACAGCCTCTTCAATAATATATTGAATTGTTGGTTTGTCTACAATGGGAAGCATCTCTTTAGGCATGGCTTTCGTAGCAGGAAGGAACCGGGTTCCTAATCCCGCAGCAGGAATAATCGCTTTACGGATTTTCATAGGTTAAAACTCCTTTTGTCTTCAATATAACGGATAGATATACTGTCTATGATTATAACAGGAAGATAGATGAATTTGATAGGTTAAAGAAGAAGACATCTTCCCTCAAAGAGAACATGCCTTCTAATCACTTGCTTTCTATATGAATATATTATGCTGCCGGAATCTTTCTGGCTCCCGAACAAATATACAGTTATTTACTTCACCAGCTGCCCACGTGTAACACCCAACTGATTCGTTGCTTTAAGCGTCTTCCATACTTGTGTTCCGCTGATTTCTCCGCGCAGGGCACGGTTATAGAGATCAATAACCTCATGCACTTGCTCCGGTGTCTCCTCCAAAAATTCCACGCGGTAACGGGACACGCCCAGCTCCAGGAAGTTGGACAGGTATTCCGCGCCGGATTGCTCAATCGCGTTGTATACCGTGTTGCGGCAGCCTTCGTCCACACGGACCGGATGAGACATACCAATTCGATCACGCAGGGATGCGCGATGGTCCTCACACGGACGTCCACAGTTAGTGTAGTCGGTGCCTTCACTCATAAAGGTACAGTATACGCAATGTTCAGTATGGAACATTGGCATATGCTGCTGGATCACGATCTCCAGCTTATCGGTACGCGTACGTCTGAGCATATCAACCATTTGCTGAATGTTCAGATCGTACGAAGGCGTAACCAAGTCGCAGCCGGAATCCAGGAACAGATCAGCCGCTTTATGATTGGCTATATTCAGCGAGAAGTCACCAATCAATTGCGGGTGATGTGCGTCCGGGTTCTCCAACCGGTGTCGCAGGTAGAAATACAGTGCCCCTGGATTGCGTACCAACACAGCATCCGGCTTCAGGCGCAGGATGTTGTTGTGGTAGCCATTTTCACCCGGCATGTGAATACGCGGGGTCGCCAGCGCAATTCGGCGGCCTGCAGCGTGCACAGCCTCTACGGCTGCCGGGAATTGCTTGATGAACTCGAAGTCGGCGTAGATGAACTCCACGCCGGCCTCGAGCGCAGCCTCCACCTGAGGGAGGCTGCGGCACAACGCGGTCAGCTCTGCCTGACCGCGTGCCACAGACGATGCCGGAGTCGATGCATCGTCATACACCTCGACCGCCCGCTTCGTGTACACGGGCGGTTTGGGGCGCTCGCCCGCGAGCAGTTCCACCGCCTGACGGCGGATACCGTTCAGCTCGCGCATCGGCACGATGACGTCCCCATGCAGATGGACGTCCAGCTCTTCCAGCTGGAACACCGTTCCGCCCAGTCGGCCGAACTGCTCTTCGAGCAGTTCGTGCGTCATCGGACGCTTCTGGGCAATTTCGAGTTCCAGCTCGGAGTCCACGCGGACCGTTGTGCCTTTCTGCACGTCGGTCCACCATGTCGACAGCGGTTGTCCTGGGGAGCCGCTGACCCGCACATGTACTGGGAAGACCCGGTACGGCTTGTCCGTGTCGTACGATTGGCGCAGACGCTTGTCCAGCGCCGGGTCGTTGGTCTTCCAAATGCGATCGCCCACGTGTACACGGCGCAGGTCCACATCGTTGCGTCCCGCTACGATATCAATGATCCAGCCTTCTCCGGCTTCGCCCTCAATCTTCACGCCCTTGCGACGGATATCGTATACGCGTCCGCCTTCTTCTTTTTGCGTGGGATCTCCCGCATCGAATACAATACCATCTCCACGCTTGAGCGGTGCATCAATACGGCACACTACGCCATCACGAAGGATTTGTTCCACTCGGCCCAGATACACCCCCCGGCTTTTCGGGAACGTACCGTCAACCAGCTTCTTGTTATTGGTTCCTTCGAGAAAACCGTGCGTAAAGCCGCGTGAAAAGCTCTGCTGCAGCTCGCGAATATCTTCTTTGCTGGTCTTGGACGTATCGCCATCAAAATACTTATCAATGGCCTTGCGGTACTTGCTGACCACATTCGCCACATATTCAGGTGTTTTCAGTCGCCCTTCAATTTTAAAAGAAACAACACCCGCGTCGATCAGTTCAGGCATCAAATCGATCGCTGCTAGATCCTTAGGTGAAAGCAGATACGTCACATCTGCCATTGGTTTCTGCTCTCCATCCACCATCAGATCGTAAGGCAAACGACATGCCTGTGCACATTCACCGCGGTTAGCAGAGCGGCCGCCCCACATTTCTGAAGTCAGGCATTGGCCAGAATAAGATACGCATAACGCTCCATGTACGAATACCTCCATTGGAAGTCTCGCCTGATCGCCTATTTTTTGGATCTGTTTCAGGTTATTTTCGCGTCCAAGCACGACCCGTTCCATATTGTACGGCTTTGTAAACTCTACCGCTTCCGGCGAGGTAATCGTCATTTGGGTAGAACCATGGATCGGGAAATCTGGTGAAATGTCGCGGATCATTTTCACCAAGCCCATATCCTGGACAATTAAGGCATCGACTCCAGCATCAATACAGGCATCGACCAGCTCCTTAGCGTCCTTCAACTCGTTTTCAAATACCAATATATTGAATGTTAAAAAACCTTTAACCCCATAGCTATGCAAAAACGCCATAATTTCAGGCAGTTCCTCCATGCGGAAATTATTCGCCCGTGCCCGTGCGTTGAACTTTTCCACCCCGAAAAAGATCGCATCAGCCCCGTTTGCCACCGCCGCACGCATACAATCCCAGTCACCGGCTGGTGCCAGAAGCTCAACATCTTCTCTTCGTACTACTGATTTCATCTTTGTCCTCCCTATATGGAGAAATAACTAATTAACCCAGAGTTAAACGTTATTTTCCAGAGCAGCGATGCTGCTTATTTTATAGCCCTATGAATTATCATCCTATCCGATCATCCCCACTCTGAACCACTGGCTCGAGGGATAAATGGCATCCAACTCAAAAAATCCGCATCACGAACATTTGCGGCATAATCATTCTTATCTTGTAACTAATCTAGTGTACCAGACTGCGCCCCAAGCTTCTACACTTTCCAAGCGATTCCTCGTAAAAATCTCTTACTAAAACATAAAAAACACCCCCATTCCCGTCAAACGGTACTTTGGAGGTGAAGAATCATATAAAACAAGAGGAACAACGAAGTAAACAGTGCTATTCAGCAGGAAGCCAAATGGAGATGGAGACTAGGCAACTTAGACGCGCTAGTAGGCCTAAGCCTTTTAGAAAAAGGCATCCTTGTGGTGATACCAGCGTACTAGCCATGAATCCGAGAAAAGGCGTTCGCAGGTCTAAGTACCGTAAATAGCTGCCTTCGCTCTTCCCTGCTTACCTCACTCTTTAAAAGGATTGGAAATCTTATGGCGGGCGCCAGCGAAGCGGGCCATTTGAATCCGAAGAAGCGTCAGCGTTCGCCTTTGACCTGGGATTCTTACATATTAAATCACTTATACAATCCAAGAATCCCGGGTCAACAGCGATCGTAGGATCAAATGGCACGCGTAGCCTCTTCCCACCATACCTCGCCAATCTTTTACTTACACCTTCTACTTCACAAAATTAAACGAATTTAACGTCGAATCCAGTGCATTAGACTGTACAGCCGTGTTGTTCGCATCATTCAATGTCGTTGTCACAGTATACGTTTTTCCGTCACGTTCCAAAACCAATTGGTGGCCTGTGTAGCCAATGCCTTCCTCTATACGATGGAATGTAAAGGAAACTGCCGGAACACCAGCAAACGTTACGTCCTTAACCTCCTCGACTTTGAGGTTTTTGTAGTTCTTTGCTTGCTTATCGTAGAAGTCCTTGAGCTGGGATACCGTTAGTTCAAATGATTGGTCGTTGTCGATTTTGACGGAAAAACGTCCTCCAGTAAACTGGTACTCTACATCGCCCAATTCAAATTGATCGCTAATCGCGGTCCAATATCGTGGGATATTCACCGTATATTCATAGGCTTTTGACGTCTTTTTGACCGTTTTCGTTTTATCCGTCAAATAGTCGTCTTCTTCCAACTGTCCAAAGTTACTCGCTACGGTTTGAAAATCGATTTGAAGCGAGGAAATGAGCGCGTTGAACTGATCATTTCCTTTGCTTACTTTTTCAGGCACTGCGTATTCAGCCAAATAGCGGTATCCATTTTGCTGAATCAGCACGTTGTACTCCTTGACCCATCCATCGCCAAAATTATAACGGTACTCCTGTACTAACCCTTGAACGCCTGCAACCTCCAGCGGATACGTCTTCTGTGCCTCATAAGCCGTGGACACAAAGGAATCGCTCAGCCATTTTTGCAGCTGCTGGCCCCAGTTCTCCAACTTTCCATCCGCTGGAGCTGAGGTTATTTTCACGCGGAAGCTCGATCCATCATTACTTTCATATTGCATCCGTTGATCGTCCATTTTCCAGCCTGCGGGTATGCTGAGTGACACACCGTAGTCTGGATTCCCGGCCTCGCGTGTGCCTCCTACAACAGTAGACAAGTCTTTAATACTTTTATCCTGCGCATTAAAGGAGGTCTTGAAGGAATTTAAAAGTCCTGCATACTGGGCCAGATCTTTATAATTCGTTGCTTTAGCATCGGAAAAATAAACTACATACAATCGTCCGTTGTCATAGTACTGACGATTTTCCCACAATACGCCGTCCCCATCCTTCGTAATGACACGAGCATAAGGTACCTTCGCTTTCGGGAAGGATTTTCGATCGATCACAGTTTCTCCCGTTTCCTTGGCTGCCTGCACTAATTGTTGCAACAGATCGTCCGCATTCAGTGGAACTGGCTGTGACGCTGTGTGCACCTCCATATAGTAGGCACTGTTCTCATCCATAAAAGTGGAGATACTCTCATCTCCACCTCCCTGACCGATGACGAGCCCTGTTGGATAGTTCATAGACCAGTCATAGTAACTGTTCCCGATCTGCGTCTTGCCCTCATCATTATCAATGTTCGGTGTCTCTTCAGCTACCGTGCCCGCCTCTTCTTGTGCTTCCATCCGAATAATGATTCCGGCACCATTCTTCTCCAACTTACCGCCAAGCCCTTCTGCTACTTGACGCAGAGGCACCATGAGGATACCTGATGACATTTCCGGTGGAGCTGGAAGTGTTACCTTGTGACCTCTCACCCATGCTGTACGGCTACCAATGGTTAGCGAAACAACATGAGTTCCGCTGGTGATTTTAACCACATTATCTTCAGCCAATCGGATTTTGCTGTTAAATGCCTTTTTAAACACACCAGCCGGAACCATCAGTGCACCACTTTTGGAATAGGGCTTCGTGATATTTGCATTTTGGCCGTTTACGACGGCTGTATTGCTGCCGCTTTGCAGACGCAATTCCAGCATGTTTTTATCTTGATCTGCTGCAACTGCTGGCAAAGCAGAAAGCAGAAGGGACAATGCGACAGCGCCGACCCCCAGCTTACGCATCATTTTTCTTTGAATATGCTTCACAGTAAATCTCCCTTTAGCTTTATTTTATAGATTCAAGAGCCGTTATTGTCACTTTCCAGTAGTTGCCCCTTGAGCTGGCTCCGATGCTTCCTTAGAAGGCGCTACACCACCATCTTCAGCGGCTTCCGAACCGTTCGAATCTTCACCATCTTCTCCAGACTGAATGGACTCATAGATTTCACCATTATCCTGTGTCAGTACTAGCTTGCGCTTCACAATATCACCGTCCGACTGCATAAGTACACTCACCGTTTGACCCGGTTGATAGTTTTTAAGCAGCTCATTGACGTCAATAGCGGAAGCTACACGCTTCCCGTTAATACTGTATAGTTCATCGCCTTCCTTGATTTTGGCCTGAACGGCATTGGCTGAAGTAATTTTCGTAACTTTCAAAGGATCCTCGGTAGGTAATCCGACGATAGCTGACCAGCTCTCTTCCAGCCCTAGACCAAGACTGGCGCGCCGAACCTCTCCGTATTTGAAAAATTGGCCGATCACATATTTCACCGTATCCGACGGAATCGAAAAGCCCATATTTTCAATACCAACCGCCGAGAATTTCATCGTATTGATCCCGATGACCTCACCCTTGAGATTGACCAGCGGACCGCCGCTGTTACCAGGATTGATCGCGGTATCGCTTTGGATCAAACGATAAGCAGCGTTGACACCACGATTCAGCCCGCTAACGACACCCGAGGTTGCCGAATTGCGAAGTGAAAAGGATATAGGCGTACCAATAGCCACTACCTGCTCACCTACCTGTAGACTGTTCGTTGAAGCTGCCAAGGTAGCGGGTTTGAGGCCGCTTGCCTTGATTTTGACTAATGCCAAATCACTGATCGGATCGCTGTAGCTGTCGGTGATTCCGTAAGATTTTCCGTCCGAGGTTACAACCACGGCATCACCTAATCCTTCGATAACATGCGCATTCGTCACAATCCATCCATCTGTACGAATGATGACACCCGTGCCGTGAGCCAGATTGTAGCGATCTCCTCCCGCTACGGTCTCTCCCGTGGCTGAACGGCCAATGATACCGACCACAGAAGGAGATACATTTTTAACAACCTGCGGCACACGATCGGCCGATAACGTATATGTACCATTTGCGCTGTTATATGCGCCGCTGGTTCCTAATGCTTTATTCATGTCGCTTACGTTAACATAGACCCCACCATTAATGACTTTGGCCTTTAACGCAGTTCCACTGCTAGCTGCACCTGCCGTTCCAGAAACACATAGAGCGCTGCCCAAAGCCAGAACAACTGCCCTTTTCCCCATCTTACGCATATACTCACCATTTCCTCTCTTACATGACCCTGTTCTATCAGTTAGTCCAAATCTACCATAGAGGGGACACGTATACAATCGCTTTAAGCCCTATCTTTTTCTAAAAGACTCCGTTTGCTACATCCCTGTCCTCTCATGCTATTTATATTATAAATTTTCCAAATCCTTATATCAAAAAAATAAGCAAAAACGATAAATAATCGTTATACCGTTTAGGTCATTCCTTCGTTTACGGGCATAACCAACTATGATACCATCACATTATATCTTAGTTTTATTGTCGGAAATAAAGAATAAAATCATGAGTCCTCTATCCAAAACACTAAAGTATAAATAAGCACCTACAGGAGGTTAAAAGAATGGCCTACGAACCAATCTGGAACGCTCATCCCGATAAGCTTAACAAATTCGAATTAGTCAAGCTGGAAAAGGACGGTCTCGACGTTATCCGTACCATTATCGAAAACTATGCCAACGAAGGCTATGACTCGATCTCTGCGGACGATATGGACCGTTTCAAATGGGCTGGGGTATATCAGCAAAAGCCCAAAGATGGTCATTTCATGATGCGGGTCCGCATCAACACAGGGATCATGACTTCAGCACAGGCACATGCATTGGCGGACATATCCGCGCTATACGGACGCGGTCTTGTGGATGTCACCACTCGCCAAGCGATTCAATTTCACTGGTTGACGGTCGAAAGCTTGCCCGATATTTTCGAAAGGCTGGAAAAAGTCAATTTGTATTCCTTTGAAGCCTGTGGAGACTGCCCGCGTACCATTGTCGGTAATCCGCTGGCTGGCATCGATCCCAATGAATTGGTGGATACCCAGGAGATTGTAGATGAAGTAAATCGTTTTTTCTTATTAAACCGAGACTTCTCCAATCTGCCGCGTAAGTACAAAATGTCTATCTCCGGTAATACGTACAACAATGCACAGGCTGAAATTAACGACCTGTCCTTCACTCCGGCCACCAAGATCCTCGATGGAAAAGAAGTGGTCGGCTTCCATGTGATGGTTGGTGGAGGTTTGTCCGCCAAGCCGCATATGGCACAGTCTCTGGATTTGTTTGTTCGTCCTGAGGAAGTTCTAAAGGTTGCTATTGCTGTCACCACCATTTTCCGTGATTACGGCTATCGGGAAAAACGGCATCATGCCCGCTTGAAGTTCCTGGTTGCCGATTGGGGCCCGGACAAATTTCTGGCTAAGCTCACCGAGCACATCGGTGAAATGCCCGGACGAGGCGAGGACAAAACGATTGGCTGGCAAGCCGCCTATTTTGACGGTGTGCATCCTCAAGCTCAAAAAGGTCTGAACTATGTCGGTCTGAACGTGCCTGTCGGTCGCCTTAGTGCTGACGAGTTGCATGAACTGGCCGAACTGGCTGACCGCTATGGCGATGGGCAGATTCGTACCACGATGTCGCAAAATATTTTGCTGAGCGGCGTGCCGAATGAGCAAGTGGATGAACTACTGGAAGCCCCCGTGCTGCAACGCCTGACACCACAGCCCAAGCATTTTATGAGCCGTACGGTATCGTGCACAGGAAATGAGTTTTGCAATCTGGCGATTGTGGAAACCAAAAAACGGGCGGTTGACGTCGCCGAGTATTTGGATCAGCACGTGCAATTGGATGAAAAGGTGCGCATTCATTTTATCGGTTGCCCGAATTCCTGCGGTCAAAAGCATATTGCGGACATTGGTCTGCAAGGCTCGCTCATAAAGACACCGGAAGGCTTGGTCGACGCGTTCGACATCGCTGTCGGCGGAGCGCTTGGAGCAGGCGCCCAGTTTAACAAAGCGCTCAAAGGTCGCGTACGCGGGGATCAGGTTGGACCTGTACTGGCAGAGCTCATTCTGTTCTACAAAGAAAACAGGAGCGCTGGCGAAAGCTTTTACGCATATGTACAGCGTGTAGGGATTCCGACTTTTCAGGAAAAGCTGTCTGCTATTTTACAGTCCAGCCACGTTGCATCCTAAATATAGAGTCTATTAACAGCCTGCTTGTATGACATATACAAGCAGGCTGTTTCTTATCCTCATGGAGCCCCGCAATATTGTTTCCCTCACTTTCATAAAAAAAGACACCGGATTACTCCGGTATCAATATTTTCGCAAAATCGAGTACTGTTGGCTTATGAGCGCCTGTTGTAGATGTCACCACCGCGTAGCCTGAAGGTATCTTATATATCAATCCCGTATCATACCGGATGCCGAAGGAATTATCCTCCTTATAATGAGTCCTCGTTTCCCACACCTTCGTACCGTTTCCTTTCAAGCCTGTAATGGTGATGCCATGCATCTTCGTGGTTTTACCCAGTGGATCATATTGATCACTGAACTGGACATACAACTGCTCCTCAGGCAGATACACCCGATCAGCCGCATAGTCCTCTGTATTACTAAATAATTGCAGACCATTACTTAGCACCTGTGTACGCTTGCTGTTTCCTTTAAGCCCTGTTACAGCAATATGACCACTCGGCAACTCACGTACTGCGGCAATTTCTTTACCTGATCCTAAGTCCAGATGGATGTCACGGATATCGCGACCATATACATCTGCTTGTACCCCAACGGGACCATCTGAGCTGTTCAAAAGCGCATAATATCCATTGTGACTGCCGACGAGCCAACCCGAGGTCACTCCGGCCGTCGTTCGATTCCATTGTATATCGCCAGTTTCAGTGTATTTGAGTACAGTGAAGGACTGCTCCGCAAGGTTTAGATAGGAGACCAGGAAACTGCCATCCTCCAGTGGCTCCAAACCAACCTGAGAATCCTGTCCATGAGATATCAAGCCATCTGTGGGTAATGTTTTGGACCACAAGGTGTTTCCATCCTCGTCCAATCGTGAAGCCTGCACATCTCGTATTCCGTTCGGTTTTGTATAATCAATCAGAAACAGCAATCCCCCATCCGGCGTCTCCCGCTGGACTCCACTGCTGCTTGTTCCGGGTTGTACGTTCAGATCCTGTTGATGTTTCCATACAGCCTCCACAGAACTGTCCAGCTTGCCATATGTGACGTGTACTACACTTGCTTCTGTATCGTCCTCGACGTTCAGCATAAAGAACCCACCATTCGCTGCGGGTTGAATGTAATTGTGAGCGTTTCCTAAATCCTTAATACTACCAATTGCCGCACTTGTTTCGATTTCGGCTTGTTTGGGCGCAAACGCCTCGGACACCTCGGAGGCATAGGACGGTGCAGCACTATATCCCATCAAACATGCCGCCAAAGCAGCTCCTGCTGCCCATGTATACACACGTGTACGTAAAACTCTACTTTGCTTAACCTTCAAGCGTTCCAGCTCCCTTCATGACTTCCTCAGAGATGTTGTATGAACCTCTTAGATGTGATAAAACTACAGACGGTTTCGCTTCAACTTGTAATGGTTGTCACGCGGGCACGGAACTTCGTATGATGCTATATAATCATGAGTTATATATTTACCTCTTCAAGCCCGAGCCTAAACATCCAAAACTCCAAAATTTAGAGACCACTCAGAGACTTTCTGTCGATGAATATACGTATATACTTATTATTCCAGCGCTTGGTAAACTATGTGTCACATGCTTTAACGCAGGAATTTGATAAAAGTTTTCTTTTTTTACAAAAAAAATAAAACCCTGCCAAGACGAAGGCATCAATACACTAGTTCGTATTCTGCCTTCCTGCCTGTGCAGGGCTTTTAAAACTATGCTAAACGGTATCTATAGATCGACTGTCTGAAGCGCTTGACTACGCTCTGTATCCCGTTCAAGGATCGGCTTTAAGTATCGACCTGTATAGGATTCTTCGACTTTCACGAGCTGCTCCGGTGTCCCGGTAGCCAAGATCGTTCCACCGCCACTTCCGCCTTCCGGTCCCAAATCAATTAGATAATCGGCTGTTTTAATCACATCCAGATTATGCTCAATGACCAGCACCGTCTCTCCTGAATCAACCAAACGATGCAGCACCGTCAATAATCGGTCAATATCGTGAACATGCAGGCCGGTTGTCGGCTCGTCCAAAATATAAATGGTTTTGCCCGTACTGCGACGATACAATTCGGAGGCTAGCTTCACACGCTGTGCTTCACCGCCAGACAAGGTAGTCGCAGGCTGACCCAGCTTGATATACCCCAAACCTACATCCATCAGTGTCTGGATCTTGCGATGAATCTTCGGAATATTTACAAAAAACTCCGTTGCATCCTCTACCGTCATCTCCAGCACATCGGCAATACTTTTCCCTTTGTATTTAACCTCTAGGGTCTCCCGGTTATAACGCTTGCCTTTACACACTTCGCATGGAACATACACATCCGGCAGAAAATGCATCTCAATCTTGATGATGCCATCGCCTCTACAAGCTTCACAACGACCTCCCTTAACGTTAAAGCTAAAGCGGCCTTTCTTGTAGCCTCGTACTTTGGCCTCGTTCGTCTGCGAGAATAAGTCACGGATATCATCAAATACACCAGTATACGTTGCAGGATTGGAACGCGGTGTACGACCAATTGGCGATTGATCGATCTCAACAACCTTTTCGATATGTTCTAGTCCGCGAATTTCTTTATGCTGCCCTGGACGTACTCTCGCACGGTTCAGATCACGCGCCAACGTTTTGTATAAAATTTCATTGACCAGCGTCGATTTTCCAGAACCAGATACACCAGTAACAGCTGAGAAAACACCCAACGGAATTTTGACATTCACATTTTTGAGATTGTTCTCCTTGGCTCCGCGAATCTCCAGCCATTTATCAGCAGGCTTGCGCCGCTCGGTATTGACCGGAATGAACTTGCGTCCGCTCAAATACTGCCCGGTTAAGGAATTCGGGTCTTCCATGACTTCCTGCGGAGTCCCCTGCGACATGATCATCCCACCATGGATTCCAGCTCCTGGCCCGATATCAATGATATAGTCCGCCGCCATCATCGTATCTTCGTCATGCTCCACCACAATCAACGTATTGCCAAGATTCCGCATATGCTCCAAAGCACTAATCAGACGGTCATTATCTCGCTGATGCAATCCTATACTAGGCTCGTCCAAAATATAAAGCACACCCATCAGACTGGACCCGATCTGTGTCGCCAGTCGGATACGCTGTGCCTCACCGCCTGACAACGTGCCTGCCGCACGGCTTAAAGTCAGGTATTCCAGACCAACGTTAACGAGGAATCCCAGGCGGCTGTTAATTTCTTTTAAAATGAGATTGGCAATCGACTTCTCCTTCTCACTCAGCTCCAGTGTATGGAAAAAGTTTGAGGCTTCACCGATAGACAAAGCTGTCACAAAAGCTATATTACGCTCTTGAATGGTTACCGACAGGCTTTCTTTTTTCAGTCGGTGTCCCTTACAAGTGTTACATGGCTTTGCACTCATAAAGCCTTCAATAAATTCACGTATACCCTCAGAAGCCGTATCACGATAACGACGCTCCAGATTGGGGATAATCCCCTCAAAGGTCACATAGGCTTCCTTACGTTGACCAAAATCATTCTCATAGCGGAAACGGATCTTCTGCTCACCCGTTCCATGTAAAATGAGGTTCATTTGTTCTGTCGTCAATTGACTAACAGGAATGTCCTGTGGAATACCGTAGTGCTCGCATACTGACTGTAAAAATTGAGGATAATAAGTGGAAGTTCCACCACTCCAAGCCTGAAAAGCCCCATCCTCGACACTTTTTTCAGGATCGGGAATGAGCAAATCAGGGTCAACCACCATTTTAACTCCTAACCCATCACAATCCGGACAAGCGCCGAACGGACTATTAAAGGAAAACATTCTTGGAGACAGTTCATCTATGCTGAATCCACAAATAGGGCATGCAAAGTTGGAGCTGAACCGCAACTCCTCTTGCCCTATAATGTCTACAAGCAACTGCCCACCTGAAAGATTTAGTGCCGTCTCAATAGAGTCGGATAGACGCGCACGCACATCTTCCTTGACTACGATGCGGTCTACGACCACTTCAATCGAGTGCTTCTTATTCTTTTCCAGCTCAATCTTCTCAGACAATTCACGTAGTTCTCCATTCACACGTACCCGTACAAAGCCCTGCTTGGCTATATCAGTGAACAGTGTTTTATGCTCACCTTTGCGGCCGGATACCAATGGAGCCAGAATCTGCAGTCTTGTCTTTTCAGGATACTGCAAAATGCGGTCCACCATCTGTTCAACGGTCTGTGAAGTGATTTCAATGCCATGTTCAGGACAATGAGGATGACCCACCCGGGCAAACAACAACCGCAGATAGTCATAGATTTCGGTAACCGTTCCGACGGTAGAACGCGGATTCCGACTTGTCGTTTTTTGGTCAATGGAAATGGCAGGAGACAGACCGTCAATCGAATCAACGTCTGGTTTCTCCATTTGCCCGAGGAATTGACGGGCATACGCAGATAAAGATTCCACATACCGCCGTTGCCCTTCCGCATAGATCGTATCGAAAGCCAGTGACGATTTACCTGAGCCGCTAAGCCCTGTCAGGACGACGAACTTGTCCCGTGGAATCGTCACGTCAATATTTTTGAGATTATGCGCGCGTGCGCCTTTGATGATGATGCTTTCATTCGCCAAATGTTTCATCTCCTTAGCCGTAGTTCACGTCATGCTATATCGCATTGGATTATCCCATGGAAGTGATATATCGCAAAGAGAACGACCACATAGGCCGCCCTCACTATTTTTAAAAGCAAAGCAATCAAACATTTTATTTTCATATGTTTTGCTTCTAGCTTATTCTCAATGTTTAATCAGCTCGCAACTCCAGCAAAGCATCACGCAGCTCGGCTGCCCGCTCGAACTGTAGGTTCTTAGCGGCGTCTTTCATCTCTGCTTCCAGACGCTGAATGAGTGATTGACGCTCCTTCTTGGAAAGTTTACCCGTCTCATTAGGAAGGTAATCATTCTTTGACTCTGCCACCTTAGTTGCTTCAATAACATCACGAATCTTTTTACGGATGGTTTGCGGGGTAATCCCATGTTCTTCATTATACTGAATTTGAATCGCACGACGACGTTCCGTTTCCTTTAGCGCTTTATCCATAGAATCGGTAATCTTATCGCCGTACATAATAACACGACCGTCACTGTTCCGTGCTGCCCGTCCGATCGTCTGAATCAGAGAGCGCTCAGAACGCAGAAAGCCTTCTTTGTCCGCATCCAAAATTGCAACCAGCGATACTTCCGGCAAATCAAGACCTTCCCGCAACAGGTTGATCCCGATTAGCACGTCGAAGGTCCCTAGACGAAGATCCCGCAAAATAGCCATCCGCTCCAACGTCTTAATCTCGGAGTGCATATACCGAACCTTGATGCCTACTTCTTTTAAATAGTCAGTCAAATCTTCAGACATCTTCTTCGTAAGTGTGGTCACCAGTACCCGTTCCTCACGTTCCATGCGAAGCCGTATTTCATTAATGAGATCGTCAATCTGCCCCTTGCTCGGACGCACCTCAATAATCGGATCAAGAAGCCCGGTAGGACGAATAATCTGCTGTACCATCGTTTCGCATTTCTCCATCTCATAGGGTCCTGGAGTAGCCGATACATAGACGATCTGACTCACCTTGTCCTCGAACTCTTCAAACTTCAACGGGCGATTATCCAATGCGGATGGTAGACGAAAACCATGTTCCACCAGTACATTCTTACGTGCTTGGTCACCATTATACATAGCACGAATCTGCGGCAACGTAACATGGGACTCGTCAATGACGATCAGCATATCATCCGGGAAATAATCCATCAGCGTATATGGTGTCGCTCCTCGCTCGCGGAATGTCAGTGGACCTGAATAATTCTCGACGCCGGAACAAAAACCAACCTCTTTCATCATCTCGATATCATAGCGGGTACGTTGTTCCAAACGTTGCGCCTCTAACAGCTTCCCTTGCTCCTTCAACTCCGCTAACCGCTCTTCAAGCTCACGTTCAATGTTGACCAATGCTACCTTCATCGTATCCTCATGAGTAACGAAGTGAGATGCCGGGAAAATGGCAATATGATCACGTTCACCGATCAATTCACCCGTAAGCACATTAATCTCGGTAATTCGTTCAATTTCATCCCCGAACAGTTCTACACGTATAGCGTGTTCCCCTTGGGAAGCCGGGAATATCTCGACAACATCCCCCCGTACACGGAAAGTACCCCGCACGAAGTTGATATCGTTCCGCTGATATTGAATATCGACCAAGCGGGACAAAATCTGATTGCGGGGTTTCTCCATGCCGACTCTAAGAGAAAGCAGCAAGCTTGAATATTCTTTCGGGGAACCCAAACCATAAATGCAGGAGACACTCGCTACAATAATAACGTCACGACGCTCAAACAGAGAGCTTGTCGCTGAGTGGCGAAGTTTATCAATCTCCTCATTAATGCTGGAATCCTTCTCAATATACGTATCGGAAGACGGAATGTATGCTTCCGGTTGATAGTAATCATAGTAGCTGACAAAATAATCGACTGAGTTATTCGGAAAGAACTCTTTAAACTCACTCGCCAGTTGAGCAGCCAAAGTCTTATTATGTGCAATAACCAGCGTAGGCCGATTCAACTTGGCAATGGTCTGTGCGATGGTAAACGTCTTACCTGTTCCCGTAGCACCCAATAGCGTTTGATGCTTCTTTCCTTCTGCAATTCCCTCTACCAATTCAAAAATGGCCTGAGGTTGATCGCCTTGAGGTTGGAATTCCGACTGAATTTCAAAAGTCTTATCGCTAACAACGATATCACTCATTGCCCTGCATCACCCTTATCGTCTAAAATGGAAACATCATGATTTTACACCAGTCGAGCTTTAACGTCTTTACCTGTAACTCTATGTCGATATTTCCCGAGCAATGATACTTGGGAAATATGGTTGGATAAGAATGTTTGTTCCCGTATTATACCTCTTTCTTACCGTGGATGCAAACGATAAGTCTTGAATAGGAGTGAATTAAATTTTGGATATCACCATCGTATTGGGCATCATCGCCGGAATCATAGCATTAATCGGTGGCTTCTTATGGGAAGGCGGCGAATTTACAGGGCTGCTTCAAGGTACATCGGCTCTAATTGTATTTGGGGGAACTTTCGCCGCAGTTGTGATCAGCTACCCAGCTTCCAAGCTGAAGACGATCCCCACCGCTCTACGGATGGCATTTAGCCGTGAGGACAATCCTACGAAGCAATATATAGAAGATTTGGTTTCCATGGCGGCCACCTCACGCCGATCCGGTGTGCTTGCGCTAGAGCGTACTTCATCAGAGCATCCGAATGCATTTTTGCGTGAAGGTCTTCAGTTGGTCATCGACGGCACCGAGCAGGAGCAGATCAAACAGATTTTAGAGCTTGAGTTAGATGCCATTGAACACAAACATGAAGGGTACGCCAAAATATTTGAATCCGCAGGCGGTTATGCCCCTACGATGGGGATTATCGGTACTGTCATGGGCCTGATCCATGTACTGGGCAGCCTGACCGAGCCTACTGCGCTTGGTCCGTCTATTGCTGTTGCTTTTATCGCAACACTATACGGCGTTGCTAGCGCCAACCTGATCTTCCTGCCCATCGCATCCAAAATAAGAGCAGCCAGTGAGAGTGAAATTATCACAATGGATTTGCTGCTGCAAGGTATTCTGGCTATTCAAAACGGAGAGAATCCAAAGCTTGTACGCAAAAAGTTGGAGTTCTTTATCCGCTCAGAGCAAAATATAGATCACAAACCGCCTCGTCGCTCACGCACAGAGGACGCTTCTCCAAAGGAGGACTTCCATGAGAGCGCGCGGTAAGCGCCGTGGGGGTCAAGGAGGCGGCGGAGACCATCGTGACCGCTGGATGATTACCTATGCCGATCTGATCACCCTGCTGCTCATATTTTTCGTTGTGATGTATGCCATGAGTAGTCTGGATGCTAAAAAATACGATGTCGTTGTTCAATCCCTCCAGGATACGTTCCACAAAGGAGATTCTATTTTGGAGCAAGGCTCGGGCATTACAGGTACTGCCGATCGTTACACCAGCAAGAATCCACCCACGACCAAGCAACCGGCAGCCGATAGAAAGGAAGCTGGATCGACAAAGCTCACCGAACGTGAACAAGCATTTCGCACGCAGGAAAAAGAGCTGCAAAATTTAATGGGTGTCATTCAAGAATATATTACGGACAACAAACTGGAAAACCAGATTTTTGTGTCAGATCAGCCGCGTGGTATTGTCATTACGCTGAATGACCGCTTTTTATTCGATCAAGGTAGAGCTGCACTCAAACAAGGCTCTGCCAACACGCTATCCAAGTTGGCCAGTCTGTTTCGAGATTTGAAAACACCAATTAGCATTGAGGGCCATACGGACAACATTCCGTTTACGCGCTCCTCGAACTCATCGACGTATAAGGATAACTGGGAGCTTTCCGGCGCACGGGCACTATCTGTACTCCGATTCTTTCTCGACAGAGAGCAACTTTCACCCTCAGGATTTCAGTATGCGGGTTATGCAGATACCCGGCCGGTTGGTGACAATAGCACCGAAGCTGGACGACAAAAAAACCGCCGTGTCGAAATCACCGTACTACGCCAGCTTCAACAGTAAAACCCAAAAACCTCCTGAGTCACGCAATAACGTGAATCGGGAGGTTTTTTATACCATATTCATCATTCATCATTAATACATGGCTTCCGCTCTGATGTAGACGCAGAACAATAAACCGTACGAACAACATGTATAAGAGCGGCGTACGAGATGCAATAGAGATTATTTTGTTTATTCTATATCCCACTATGTATTAGAAGCCCTGGTGAAGTTAGGTTTTATCTTGTCATGATTCTTGAAGATTAATAAGATAGGACAAGCTCGTGTTGCTTCTCTTGTATTTGTGAACTTTGGGGTATGCTCTGTTGTCTACGATAGCTATATTTCCAGTCACTGTATTTATTAAGGAGTCGATCCAACTCCATGGACTTGATTAACACCCGCCGATCCTTCAATCCCACCTCATTCGCCAAATCATTTAGTTCCTTCCGCTTTTCTTCGATGCATTCCTCCAATTGTTTCCATTTCACATCAATAAACCTCCTGTTCGGTGTGGTATTTACATTAGTTTACAAGCTGATACCTTCCCTACAGGTTAAAAATATAATAAAACCCAATTCATCCCTTTAACGGGATGAATCAAAAAACCAGCCTTACTGAGGCTGGTTTTTTGATAACTATTAAGCTCCAGTTCCATGTCCAAAAACAGTAATAGTATGGGACAATTCAAAGAAACTAAAAAGCCCTATAATTAGCATGTATTTCAGGTTTTTTACTTGCATTGATTAAAACCTCCTCCATGATACTTTCATATTCTGCTTTTTGGTCTTTCGTGGCCTCAAGTCTGAATCTTTCGAACAAAGCTGTACAGACCATACACTTTTCTTTGTTATTGATTTCAAGATATTTTCTTAAGCTTTTTAAAATATAATAAACACCTTTCTCATGGAAAAGGTTATTAAACATATATATGGCCAGTTGGTAACACAAATCAGCATAAGTGTCATAACTAAATGACTGCTTATAGTAACTCGTACCAACAGATAATTCAGTATTAAAGGACGTCAGTTCGTTAGAAAACTGCTGTAGAATATGTTCTATCAAAAAATCATACTTGTTAGCCGACTCTACTATCGTTAATAACCCCAATAAAATTTCGGGAGGGTTACTTTTAAGAAATTGAATATACATTGGCAAACTACTTGTATCACCCATAAGAATATTCAAGTTAAGTTGATTAGCATTTGCCCAAAGTGTGAACCTTTGCACTTCTTGCTGACCAATTTCCCCTAAATCTTTAAACCAACTCAAATCGGAATAGCCAGAAATAAACTGCATGGCCTCTTCATATTTTCCTTGTTTTTCCAAAGCATTTCCCTTCGTCAAGTAACCTTGACCATAGTAGACAACTAAATGTCTCTCAGTTTTCAATGTAACATTCTTTTTATTAGTTTCTCTACTTTTACATACAATAGTTGCAAGCGCTCTTAATTCATCTGCATAACGCTCTGCTTCTTTCCAATGATGCAAGTTGTAATAAAGATTTGACAGTTTAAGCAGACCATCTAAATGATAATCTAAGGGCACCCGATTTCTAAAGGGTACGAATCTTAGTGCAGCTTCCAAATTTATCTTCATATTTTCACTAACAGATATTGAAAAAATTCTATAGTGACTGATAGCCAACCTCTCGGAATGTTGGTATTTCTCATTTTCAATGACACATTCATAGAAAGGAATTGCCTCTTGTAACTTCCCTTCTTCATAAAGTTCCTCTGCCAAAGCAAAGATTGTTGGAATGTGGTTAAGATCTTCCATTAAGCGTGAGAGCACTTTCTCCACGCATCGCAGATTTCCTACTTCAACACAACGAATCAGGAACGGCTTGACCCTTTTCCAATGTGGTCTTCCATCATAAAAACATTCATCCACATACAGGTCATACAACCAGCCTTCTGGATAATTAAAGGCTTTGGTAATCAGGTCCATTTGTCTTACCGAGATAGGTTTAGGCGGATTGCCGTTAAGCATAGCACTAAATATGCCCCGGTTAAGCCCCGTAGCTTGTCCAAAACTATTAAAAGTGTAGCCACCAAGTTTTAGTTCTTTCTCAATTTCCGAACGGATCGTGGTTGCATTTTCCAATAAAAACACCCCCGGCGTATTCAGATGATTTTAAAAAATCACCCTCCTCGACAATCAATTACAATATACTAGAAATTATATGAATAAATTGGATGACGGTCAACCCCTTTTCTACACTGATTTATTATATTATGGAATTTGATGTTTATTAAAATAGTTCTTACAAGAACTAAATATTGAATAATTAAGGCAATTTAATTACCTCCACGCTTAATCCAGCTTTGTCTACACTCATACTATAGGAGTGTGGGTTGTCTATGGAAACAACGAAACTATTAGGAACGAAAATCCGTCAATTTCGAAAATTGCGGGGTATTACACAAGAACAGTTAGCAGAAGCATCCGATTCAACAGGTTCCTATATCGGCAAGTTGGAGCGCGGCGAGGTCAATGTGCAGATCAAGACATTGGAGAAAATAGCAGAGGCACTAGACACAAACGTATTCGCATTTTTTGACTATAATCCATATGAAGAACTCAAAAGCCAGCCCTGGATATGGGAATGCGTTCATATCCTTTCTCAGCAGAGTGAAGCGGATCAGAATAAAGCTTATCGCATTTTAAAGGAACTTTTCTCGTCAGAGAGTGAGCTTTCTGATAATAACCCTGATAATTCAAATGGTAATGAAAAAATTTAGATTTCCGGATAGTCTTGCTATTTAAATAGCAAATAGGCTATGTTTCTCTGCCTAATAATAGTAGAAGGGCACATAGCCTTTTATAAGTTTCAAGAAGTCATTTGCTTAATATTACTTTCAACAGTTTTAAGTACTTTTTCATATTCTGCCCGTTGTTCATGTGTCGAACGCTCTTTGTATTTCTCAAACAACAACGTGATAGACTTGATATAGAAAGCTTTATCATTCAACTGTGAGGATGCTTTGAGACTGTTCAGCATACTGTCGATCGCCTCAGAGTAGTTTCCCTTATTAAAATGGTATCGACTAAGCTCAAGAAAAAAACGAGAATAGGTCACTAGATCATAGTTCGTCTTATAATAAGAAATATTTATGCGTAGGTCACTAGATTCATTAATATTCTCAGCAAAAAGGATCAGTATATCGTCTATTGTGTAATTGTAAGTATTTGCCGACTCTATTATGGTTAATAGCCCAAGTAATATTTCCTGAGTATTATTCCTAATAAGTTCCACATAGGCGGGTAAATTAGTCATATCTCCCATTAGAATTTCTAAATTCAAACGGTTTGCCTCTGCCCACATTTCAAATTTCTGTGCCTCTAAAACTCCCACTTCATCTAGCGCTTTAAAAGCAGTCAATTTTTCATAGTAAGGTATAAATTTCATTGCTTCTTCATACAGCCCTTGCTTTTCAAGGGCAACCCCCTGTATTAAATAGGCTTGACCATAATAGACGATGAGATGTCTTTCTGTATTTAGAGGTTTGATTTCACGTTTTTTCAACCTAGTTTGAATCTGCTGTTCAAAAATATTTTTGGTGATCTCCTCAAGTTCTTTAGCATATTGTATAGTTGTCTCACAATCATCAGCTTGGTAGTACACATTTGCCAGCTTTAATAAAGCATCCAATTGATGAGATTCAGGCAAATTTTTGCGATAAGGAGCAAATTTTATAGCTTGTTGACGATTATTCTCCAAATCTTTGTTTAAAGAACAAGAAAATAGCCTAAACTGGCTGATTGCCAACCGCTCGGAATGATGATACCTTTCGTTCTCTATCACACACTCGTAAAAGGGGATCGCTTCCTTTTCCTTGCCTGCTTCGTGCAGTTCTTCTGCAAACTCAAATACCGTCGACACATAGGATAAGTCCTCCGTTAGTCTCGACAATACCTTTTGAATACACTCCTTCCTCCCCAACTCCACACAACGCAATAAAAAAGGTTTGATCCGTTTCCAGTGCCCTTTCCCCTCGTGAAAGCATTCATCTATGTATAACTCATACAACCAGCCTTCGGGATATCCTAATGCCTTAGTAATCAAGTCCATCTGCCGAACGGAGATTGGCTTGGGTGGGTTACTGTTCAGCATGGTGCTGAATGTACCACGGTTAATACCGGATATTTTACTAAAGCTGCTAAATGTATATCCCCTTTGCTTTAGTTCGGTCTCTATCTTCGAGCGGATCGTAGGTGTATGTTCCATTTCAATCCCCCTCAATATAGTTTCAGACATATCGTAAGTCATACTTAGCATGTGATTTCGACCATAAGAACTTCATTTTATTACAAAATAATTAAAATAGTGAAATATATGGTCTATAAAGTCATTTTATTTTATGATGCCTTAGAAAGAAGCCTTTTTTTTACGAATTCCGTGATAATTGAAAAGTTGAATGAGGTACATCTGGAGAAGCATTAAAAGCAAACTTCAAGTTTTTTTATTGGAATGTCACAAACGCACACCTTTTTCAGTTATATAGGCAGAAAGGAGGGACGTTAATGGAAAAACTACATGCAAATAATCAAGACACAGATATCAATCTTGTCATAGAACAGGTCCAAGCGGGCGACAAACAGGCATATACACATATCATACGACGTTATCAACAGCAGATCTTTTTATATTGCTACTACTTACTTAAAAATCAGGAAGAAGCAGAAGATGCCGCTCAAGAAATATTTATTAAAGGGCTTGAGCACATCGAGCAGTTCGTACCTACAGTCTCTTTTTCAGCTTGGCTTTACAAAATCGCTCAAAATCATTGTACTGACCTATTAAAAAGAAACGCTAGAACATTCAAGTCCTTCATTCAGTACAAACTGAATCTAAAGCAACAGCCAATACACGAGTATACAAATTTAATTCACGAGTTACTGGATCAGCTAACATTAAAAGATCGCCAGATTTTATTATTACGTTCGCTTGAGGATTACAACTACGAAGAGATTGCAACAATTATGGGGCTAAAATCAGCCACGATCCGAAAAAGATATGAGCGACTCCGTAAAAAGCTAATTAACTACAATGAAAAGGGAGGAAAACAAATTGAGCACTCATTTAAACCCGGAAGATAAAGAAATCGAGCACTTACAAAAGCTTATTCGGAATACTCCAATACAAGTGGATTTAATAGATAGAACTATGGAACGCTATAGTAAAATGAAAACAAGACGCTATCAGCACTCTAACTCTCGTTCAAAAAGAGTTCGCAATGCCTTTTTCGGAACCTCCGCCGCACTTGTAATGGCGTTTGCACTTGTCGTTAGTACTGGATTTATTTCACCAACAATGGCTGCTTCCTTGAAACAAATTCCAGGTATAGATTCTATATTCCAGCTTGCTGGTGATATTGGTTTACAAACAGCGGACGAAAAAGGGCTAGTATCCAAACCAAATCTTAGTGATACTCACGATGGCCTGACTCTCAGCGTACCAGAGGTCATGTTTGATGGAACACGTGTATCCATTGCCTTAGAACGACAAACCACTGACAAAAGATTTTTAAACACCGAATTACCCTTATTACTTGATGATTTAATACTTTCCATTAATGGAGAAGACATACACTCTTATGCACCTGCTAACACTAGCAACTCCATTGATCCTTATACGATACCTGGGAAAAATTCTAATTCAACAATTATACAATTTTCAGATTTACGTAACCAGGGAGGGAAGCCTTTCCCAGATAAGTTTAATTTAACAGTCTCCATGCCTGTCTCCGGCATTAAGCAACCATTTAAAATAGAAATTCCTGTGGAAAAGAACACCAAGAATAACTTGGTTTTTACACCGTCTCTTAAGCGAAAGTATTCAAACATTGACTATACCCTAGAAAAAGTTGAGCTCACACCGATTACAACCAGCATCACTACTCGCATAAAGCTACCTACTAATTCGAAAATTTCGTCACTTCCTTTTTTGGAGTATGAAATTTACGATGATAAAGGAAAACAACTGAAATCTATTAGCAGCAATGGTTGGAGTGCTACGGATGGCAACGTTCTAATAACTGATTCAAGATTTGAACCTTTCACCTCTCTCCCCAAATCAATTACTATAAAGGTCGACAAGGTTATCTTAAGAAAAGATGATAAGAGCAAATTTGAATTAGACAAAGATGGAAATCCAAAAATAGAGTATTTCCCTGATCTAGAGATTACTTACCCGATTAATCCATGATAATAAATAAGTGAAGGAAGTGAAGCGTACTTCACCTCCTTCACTGCATATAAGTACTATCTATCTTCTAACATCAAAAGTATAAACTCCAAGCTTGTCTCCATTAGATTTATATGCGGCTACTTGGGCTGTTCCATAACCGATCATTTTGGCCTTATTTCCATGAAGTTCGACAACATCACTTCCGTATAAAATCATCCAGTTAGAACCTTCCATAGCATATGAGCTACCTATACCTAATTTAAGTGTGGTATCCTGCTTTGTAATAGGTGGCTTTTCTCCTTTTGCAAGTTCAAAAGTTACCGTAACTGTCGCTGGTTTTACATCTGATGCCGATGAACTTACTGGTGAAGCCGAGGCTACTCCCCCTAAAGATAAAGCTAACGCGGAAATTGATAGTGCTAAGATTGCTTTTTTCATTTGTCATTTCTCCTCTTTAATAGTCTTCTTTAAAAGTTCTTAAGCTACTAAACACCTTGCTTTATGTCTGTGACTACGTTTCTGTTATTCTCAAGCTATGAGTACTTTACTAATCAAACATTGAACTTCCAAGCAATTGTAGACATCACCAAAATACTAGTTTTTTCATTTTTTCATCTCCTCCCTTCTAATTAATTCCATTCTAATTCTTGATGTGTTACAACTAGCAATAAAATAAACATATCATTTCTTTTTTTACAAAATAATCAATAAAAAAGACCAATCCCTTAAAATTGGCCTAGTCTAATTGCATATGATCTTGAAGACTCTCAATAGAAACTGGTGGCTCAAACCAATTTCTTTGCTTGGATAATGAAAGATAATTAAGGGTATCCTTTTGCCCTTTTAGTATTCTCCCACGTCTGTAATGGTAAATGGCAAGCTGATACATGTAACAATAATAATAGGTCAATTGTTTAACATCATCAGATTCCTGTAATCCCTTTATTTGCTCAGAATATTTATCAATAATAGAGTCTACATCAAAATCATATTTATTAGCAGTTTCAAGTATAGTTACAAGTCCGGAACTTATTTCTTCAGGGTGATTTTCGAGGAAAGTTATATACGCCGGAAGTATATCTCTCTTGCCTAAGAGTAAATCTAAAGTATAAGAGTTTGCTTCAGCCCATACACGGAATTGCTCCACATCTGCTTCACCTTCTGAATCAAGCCCTTTAAACCAACTTAAATCTGCATAGCCTTCAAGCTCTGCCCTTGCCTCCTTAATACATCCTTTCTTTTGTAAAGCTGTTGAGACAGAAAGGAACCCGTATCCATAGTAAAATACCAAATGTCTCTCTGCACGCAACCATGTAGTTGTTCTTCTGTTTTCCTTTCTTATTTGCTGATTCCTATAGATTACATAAGCTAGATTCTTTAGTTCATGGCCGTACTTTTCTACCTCATCCCATTTGTGTAAGTAAAAATATATATTTGTGATTTTATGAATCGCCTCCAACTGATAACGCTCAGGAAGCAAATTATGATAAGGTATAAATTCCTATACTAACTCAAGGCTCTTTTCCAAGTCAGACATTGTACATGCCTTAAACCTTTTGTATTGGCTTATAGCTAACCGCTCCGAATAACGATATCTCTCATTTTCAATTACACACTCATAAAAGGGGATAGACTCCTTTTTCTTTCCTGCTTCGTGTAGTTCTTCTGCAAGCTCAAATATCGTCGGTACATAGGACAAGTCCTCGGTCAGTCTCCACAATACCTTTTGAATACAGTCTTTTCTCCCTAACTCTACACAACGCAATAAAAAAGGCTTAATCCGTTTCCAGTGCCTTTCCCTTCGTAAAAGCATTCATCTATGTATAACTCATACAGCCAGCCTTCGGGATATCCCAATGCCTTGGTAATCAGGTCCATCTGCCGAACAGAGATTGGCTTGGGTGGGTTACTGTTCAACATGGTGCTAAATGTACCACGGTTAATTCCAGATATTTTACTGAAACTGCTAAATGTATATCCCCTTTGCTTTAGTTCTGTCTCTATCTTCGAGCGAATCGTAGGTGTATGTTCCATGCTAATCCCTCTCTTTAGCTTGAAAAATTATATTTTTCATCTCTTCTAACGTTATAAGGTAATTTTGGTTCGTGATTCCTTAAACCTGAATATAATAATCAAACATATCTCTTGGAGTATTTTTGTACAAAAAAATGAGCAGGTAGGATACTAAATCCCCCTGCTCATTTCAGCGATAGTATTTATATCATTTTAATTAGCTGTCGGTTCGGTTCCCCAGACAAGTACGCCATTGTGATACAACGTAGCCTTCGTATGATCGGCATATGAAGTTTGCGTGCCTTTATACGAGTAATCGTCACTTTCGTTGTAGTTCGACCAGTCTGTTTTATGAATACGGGTTTGAATTTCGCCCGTGCTTCCTCCAGGTGCTAACACGCCTCCATTCGAGTTGAAGCTGACTTCCAAATAATAATCAGCACCGGTTGCAGCTTTATCCATTTTAACCAGCTTACCATTCAGCTTCGAGCAGCTCAGCACCGCATAGTCGCAGTTAAATGTCTGGTCACGGTCACCGTCGATCGTGTAGTAGTAGCGAAGTTTCAACTCGTTGATCGGTACGGAGGTTGTACCTTTATTTAAAATTTGGAAATGCGGCTTCAAGTTATTGTCGTTCACATTTGTATCCGCTACGCGATACTGGAGCACAAATCCCGTTGTCGGCTGCTGAGTATCCGCTTTGGGTGCTGCGCTAGCCGTGTTCGAAACCGTTTGACCTGCATCGTTCTTCGCTACGACTTGGTAATAGTACATCGTGTCTGCCGTTACGGCTATGTCGGTGTAGCTGCTTCCGTATACATCGCTCGCCACTGTGGCGAAAGCGCCGTTTTCAGCTGTCGAACGCTTCACTTCATAGCTTGCTGCATTCGCTGATGCTGTCCAGCTCAGCTTTACTTTCGCCGTTTCGCCCGCTGCGTTCAGCGTGAAGCTGCCTGGTACTGATGGTTGCTCGGTAATGCCATACGTTTTTAAGTTAGTCGGGAGCTTTTCAAGCGTAATGACGTTCGGATGATTATACACTTTTTTCAGATGCTCAAGACTGTTTTGTTTGCCGTCTCTCAAGAAATCCCCATACCATGTAGCGAACCAGCTCCAATGGGCTTGATACGCCTTCATCAGATCAGGGTCCGGGATAGGTCCGTTTTCGCTCATGGCAACTAGCTTTTTGTCCTTGCCCAATGTAACAAGGTCTTCATATTTTGCAATTTGCGGGCTGTAGTCGCCTGCTTGCGGATAAGAGTCGAAGCTCAAAATATCCACATACTCATGTCCCGGATACCAGTCGGGAGCAACAGAGTTCCAGACCCAGATCAGATTGTTCAATTTGTGCACATTAGTCAAACGATCGTGCATCAAAATATACAATTTTTTAACAGGCTCAGGACCTTTAGCGCCCCACCAGAACCATTTGCCTTCCGCTTCGTGCAAAGGACGGAACAGGACAGGAACTTTCGCATCCTGCAACTTCTTCAATTGCCCTGCAATCACATCGATGTCGCGAATAAGCAATTTATAATCTTCGGACTCTGGATGATTCATCGCATATTCTATATCGAATGTAGTCGAATCGGCATAGAAGCCTCTCCACCATTCTTTTCCCTGCGTATCGATCAGACCTTTCGGCGCGTTCCAGTGCCATGCAAAGGTAACGATGCCCCCTTGCTTATCCCATTCAATCGCCTTTTCCGTCTCTGTGGAACTAAGACCGTGTTCCGCTCTGCTTGGGGAATAGTCAATCAGGTCAAGTGCCGCAATAGCCGGCTTTTTACCTACATTCGCTTGAAGCCAATCAATTTCGGGCATATCCTCTTGACCGGAAAGCATATTCTTCCCGTATTGATCAACCAGATAGTTCATCAATGCTCTTGCTTCTACCGTCGCATTCGGATTGGTGAGCGTTTTGGTTACTGCATGTGGTGGACGGTCAGCAGCTGGCTCCAGCTTGACGTAGTCGATATCATACCAGCCCCAGCCTGTTTCAAAACCGATCGTATTCGCCCCTGCATTCAACAGAACCTTACCACCGGAGGTTTCTTTAAAATCAGCCGATTTCCAAAGTACCAGCTCGCCAGACGCTTTGTCGTTTAAAGAGAAGTTGGTGCGTTTGTCATCATGAGGCGAACGGTAGCCGATTGTAAGATTGTACAAGCCTGCCGCCTCTGCCTGGATCGTCATCGTCAGGGAATCCCCTGCATTGTGGAAATTAGTTACATAACCAGTACCGGAGAAGCCGGTCCCGCTGGATTCCACAATGGTTCCCTTCAGCGTGCCATCTTCGGCTTCATAGCGATCCTGTTCGTCTACAGGCGTTCGCGGAACCGCTTTCAAAACATTGGATTCGCTCGTTCCCGTCTTTGTTTTTGCGGTTATTTTATAATAATAAGAAGTGCCGTTCGTTACGTTCGTATCCGTATAAGACGTTTCGACCAAGTTGGATGCTACAGCAGCAAAAGGACCGTTTTCATACGTTGCCCGCTGTACGCTGTAACCTACAACTCCGCTGGAAGCGTCCCAGGATAAATCGACTTTCCCATCGCCAGCCTCAGCCCTCAGCGCAAAGCTTTCAGGATTTTCTACAGGCGTATCATTGCCAGCAGTCAACACGATGTGATAAGCCGTCAAAGGCGGTACTGTATAGGTAAAGCGGTTGCCTGAAATTTGCGTAATTGGCGCTGCTTCCTTAATTTGCGAGCTATTTTTGTCGAAGCCCCATACTTTACCGAAACCGTAAGTCGTCTCGCCGGAAAGATCAAATTGGGCGTCGAATGCACTGTCCATGCTTTTATTCATGACAACGAGGTGCAGTTCTTTGTAGGATGCATCCGTTACGGAAGCATGCACCGAGCTATTAACAATATCCGACGTTTGCGCATGAACGCTGATATCACCGAAAGTAGAGCTTTTTCCGTCAAAATTGCGGTAAAGCTTGTAAGCGGCACTAACGTAGTTATTAGCACCATCCTTTAACTTCCAGTAGTTTGCCATATAGACGTCGTTTTTGCCCAAGATGCCCAGCACATCAGTCATAGCGATACCGCCGGAAATATCATTTTCGCCGCCATAGCTATACTCAGTCAAAGCCAGCTTGGTTCCTGGGTAATACTTATCCACCGACTGCTTTAATCGAGGCAGTATAGGCAAGAATTCGCTGTTCCATTGAGCAATCCAGCTATCTTCCTTGTAGGTCGGATCCCACAAAGTACGAGGCGCTTGCATTCTGGCTTTCTTCGTTTCGTCGTTGCCTACTTCATTTGTAATTCGTATGCCCCCGCCCATCGCTTCAGGATACCAGTGTACATCGAAGACATCCAGCAATCTCTTGCCTTCGGCTTGCGAGCTGAGACGCATTTGATCCAGGTAATAGTCCACGAACCAGCTGTAGTTGCCTTTTACAGAGTTCCAATCAGGTGCAGTTTGAAGATCTTTATAGGCGCCAAAACCGTAAAGAACGGGCCCAAAAATTTCCGCACCCGCGTCAACCGCTTTAACAGCTTTGGATAAACTTACCGACCGGTCTACCAACTCTTTGGCTCCAACCTTTTCACCATGAATACGCGGATGCGTATGCGACCAGAGAGCGGGTTCATTGTCGAGCGCATATCCTTTCACGCCCGTTTTTGTTGAAGCAACGCCGTACTTTTTCACTAAAAAGTTGACGAATTCATCCGCATAAACCTGATTGTCATTCAGATCAGGCTGTAGTTGGAACGGCGCATTTTTAGCGTTTACGACCTCATTCCACCGAGCGGAAGGAGCCTTTTCGCTTTCCTGCACACTTCCGTTTCCATCCTTGGCCACATAACCGGCCATCGGCAGCGTAACTAAAGAATAAGTGCCCAGCTTCAGCGATTGATCATGAAACGAAGTCGTCACCGCCCCCGGCTTTTCACATTCAGCTTTTGTCAGACCGCCATTGTTGCATAAATAGTTATCGCTGGATTGCTCCCAATCGCTTCCTGCATTGGACATATTGTTTTCCCAGTTGTATCCGGTCATTCGATTGCCACCAAGTCGTCTGGCAGTCAGATTCTCATCGCCTGCCAACTCCTGATTCGTACCGTAAATATAAGGGCTAATAGGCTTACGATCCTTGGATGTATCGACTTTAATGGTAACAGTCTTTGCCGTTTGACCGTGAACTACAGTTGGAGTCGGTAGAGCACCCCCTACTATAATCGTGCATGCCATGACGACAGGCAGCCATTTGGAACGTTTGGACCAAATACTACTACTATTTTTCGCCTTCATGCCGCTTCCTCCCTTCAATTTAAAAAGAGCGGCACCCATACGAATGCCCCTCCTTGAGGCTTTAAGGCCCCTTCCCTGTCCCCAAACGAGCTTATCGTTCCGTTGCAGCGTCATATCCATGCTTGAAATGTTCCAGCCGAAAACAACACCCTCTTTCTTTGAAACTGGATTTATAATATTACCTTAACACAAAGGTATATTGACATTTTTAACTATTGTTTTAATTAGCTAGTATTAATTTCTTAAATAACCATATAGCTTGAGGTATCACAATAGCTCTTGCTCATCCACACTCGTCTTCCCTAGCGCACTTTATCCTTTTGAATAAGCTTATAATAGATGCGTGCAGGCTCTGATTCTCCAGTGGATAAAATGTATTCTGCTAAAGGTGCGCACAGTTTTTGGAGATAAAAGGAGTATAGCAGCTCGGCCGTGTCAAAATGAATTTTCAACACTTGCTTCATCAAGCCTTCGAATTTGGAGTAATCCAGTTCTTCCGGGGTAATATCAAACGGGTACTCAGGAAAGGTTTTTTTCTGAATTTCAACAAACTGCTCCCTAAGCTTCGGTTGATTGCCTGAACGGGCAGCCGAGAAATTCATCATAAAAAAAGATACAAAATCCGTCTCACGGTCACTTAACTCATAGTACTCACACCAACGCATGAATATCAGCGGTTTTACCATATATAAATCTCCTTTAACAAAAGTTCAGATTTATCATGAATCTTACAAAAATCTAGCGGGTTCCATCTTATGTAATATATAGGTTAAGCCCCATTTTAAAATATGATTCCTTAAATGAATTTTGCTTTTTAACATATCCCCTTCTTATATATCCATAAAAGTGCACAACAAAAAAAGACTGTTTCAGCATTTTAATGACGCTGACCAAGTCTTCTCATAATTATCCGTATATTCACATTCGTATTTATTCTAATCCTCTACATAGCTGCAAGGTTACAGGCTGCAAGTGAACACATAAGCGGGAGGGACATTGCAGTTTACCTTTTTAATCTGAATGTCAGCAAAAAAGGTGCGAAAAAAATTGTGTTTGACCTTGCTGTACTGGAACGTAATAAATTTGCCTTCCTGGCCCAAAACCTCAGCCGTTTGTCCCAAAATGAGGCTGGATAATGCAGCGGGCAAGCTGGTGAAAGGGAGCCCTGACACGACATAATCCACTTTTGGGACCTCATACTGTCGTATATACTGCGCTACATGCTCAGCCGATCCATGAATAATGTGTACCCTCTCCAGGTGTCCGTACTTGCTTTGTAGCGTTTTGTAAAACGATTCATTAGCTTCAATCACTAAAAGTAGCGTTTCTGGACGCTTGTTCAAAATAAGCTCTTGCGTAAACACACCGGTTCCTGCACCATATTCAATAATGCACGATGCTTTGTCAAAGTAAATCGGTGTGGCAATTTGTTTGGCCAACTGTCTTGAGCTGGGTATAACAGCGCCTACGCTACGTGGATGCCTGATGTACTCTCGAATAAAGTGAATCGCGTTCATCTTTTTCTCTCCCTGCTTGACACACATGATAGGCATTCGGTTCATCAACACTTCTTATTACATATTCATTGTATACCGATCAGAATATTGATTTCAAGCAGGCTACTGTCGGCATATAAAAAGAGCGTAGCCTTATTCGACTCTAATCAAATAATGACTACCCTCTTGTTGTAACATCTATTTGTCCATGGTATCCAAATGTGCACCCTCTGCCTGCGATGCCTGTCCAGCTTTACGTCGTCGTGCGCCTATGTGCATGGCAACAATCCGATAGATGGAGGCTGGCTGTATGGATACGGCCCAGCTCGCGTCTGCATCCGGTGCAAGCACGACCCCTAGCTGGTGATGATCGCCATCGTACATGCCTCGCTGCACAAACTTGCTCTCGCCCTGCAGATTGCGTACCTCCAGCTTACAAAAAGCAGAGTTGATTCGCAAGGCCTGGTGTAACTCGGCACGGGTATTCACAACAACCCCATTCACGCGGTAAATGGCCTCGCCCGGCAGTATGCCCATGGCTGTCGCTGGACTGTCTGGCAGCACAGCGAGAACACGCATCCCTTGCTCCGGATGGACAAACATCGGGCTAAGACGACTTTCCTCTATATTACCATACCAGATCAGCGCCTCATGAGCCAGAAAGGAGAATAACGCTGCTAACAATATCAGCGGATTCCACCAAGCAGCCAGCAAGCTCAGCAGAAGTAAAGCCACACTGTACAGGAGCAAACGGTTCGAAGTAAGTACCGCCTTCTGTCGTGGTAGCTGGCCTAGCGTCACGCTACTGAAGCCCATTAGGACTGGCAAGGCTGCCAGCATATACCCGGTTCCGGCATCGCCGCCGAACAAAGGTGTCCAGGGAAGCATGAAGCCTCCCTGAGTCGGTACCAACAACAACAACGGAATGGGCCAGAGGTCTTCCATACGATAACCGCCAACCAATCTTCCCCGTTTGCCCTCGACAAACAGCGGAGTGGCCGCCTTCCCCCCTTGCCAGCGAACCAACAGCGCCTCAGCCACATGCAGCACGGCGACCAACACCAACAGTGCTGGAATATCCAATCCGCGGATGGCTGCTACTGATGTTCCGAACGCTCCCCCAGGTTGCCAGCCACTGGCCACGTTTAAGAAAAACTGAACCACACCTAGCAGACCTACCGAATAAGCGAGACACAGGTAACGGACGCGTACCAGCATGAGCAGTAATGTCGCTACCCACAGGCACACGATGGAAGCCGAGTTCAGATGCACACTGACGAACATTCCCAGAGCAGATAGCGCCATTCCAGCAAGCAAACCACTCCATACGACACGCCAGGTCTCTGCAGCCCAGCTATGCATTTTGGTATGAAATAGCTTGCGCTCCAGCAGCATTTGCCGACGATAACCAAGTGCTACAATGAGTATTGAGATATAATAAAACGGCTGCAAAAGCAGGTACAAGCAAGCATTCAAGACGCTCCATCCCCATTGTAATGCCCATTCCAAGTCCATTCACACTCCTTATGCCCCTGGCCCGCTGTATAGCGGATCACGTACATTTCATATCCATTTATTCTATATGAAATTGCCAACGTAGGGAAGACAAACCGACAGACTGCAAATAAATCCCAATATAAAAGGAGGCTGTTTCCAGCCCCCCTTGTTGTAGCCTCACTATTATTTCGCTGCGCTTGTCTTCATTTCCTTCCGAATCTCTTCAATCCCCTGCTTGAGTTGATTATCATTTTTCGGATCACGAATTTTCTCAATCAGCTTGGCTTCCATCGCTGCTGCTGTCTTCGCATCAATGATGCCGCTAGCCGTCAGCTTCGCTTGTTTTTGGAAAGCAATAACAGAGCTTTCCGTTACTTTGTCAAAATAGCCATCCTCGCGACCTGGTTTGTAACCCAAGCCTTGCAGAATGATTTGTGCATTTTTCACATCACTGCTATTCATATTGTATTTCAAGGACTTTTCCTTATTCAGCGGTGCTGCTGTGAAGTATTCAGGCTGTTCCACCGCGATATTCGGCTTAATCCCTTTTTTATGAATCCACGTTCCATTTGGCGTTAACCATTTGGCAATCGTGATTTTGAGCAGGCTACCGTCACCCATTTGCTTGTCATAGCTGGTTTGTACAGTACCTTTACCAAAGGAATTTTCCCCGATCAACACAGCACCTGCTGATTGCTGGAGAGCACCTGCCAGAATTTCGGACGCACTTGCGCTGCCTTTATTCATTAGCAAAGTCACTGGATAGTTCTTACGTGATCCTTTGGATTTCTCTTCTTCACGCTTCTGATTCTTGTCTTCCACTTGTACAATCGTTTTGCCAGAAGGTACAAATTGCTGTGCAATATCAATGACCACGGAAAGCACGCCGCCCGGGTTATTACGCACGTCAATGACGAGCCCTTTAAGCCCTTGTTTTTCGAGCTTCGCTAACTCTTCCTTGAAACGTTCTGCTGTATTCAAGGAGAACTGGGTGATCGTGATGACGCCTACACCGTCGCTTTCCATATGAGCCGTTACAGTTTCCATATCAATGTTGTCACGGGTAATCGTGTATTCGAGCGGATCAGGAGAGCCACTGCGCTGAATTTTGACTTTTGCCTGACTGCCTTTAGGCCCACGGATTTTGGAAACGGCCTTGTTTAGATCCAATCCGTCCAGTGTTTCACCATTAACAGACAAAATAATATCCTTAGAGCGTAACCCTGCCTTCTCTGCCGGGGAGCCTTTAATTGGCGTGACTACAACTACTTTCCCGTTTTCGGCCGCTACTTCGGCTCCGATCCCGGTAAAAGAACCTTCTATGGATTGCTCGAATTGTTGGGCAGTTTCTTTACCCATATAAGAGGAGTACGGGTCGCCGAGCGACTCCATCATACCATTGATGGCGCCATCCACCAGCTTGGTACGATCCACATCCTGATAATATTGTCCCTGAATCAGGTCCATCGCCGTCTCGATTTTGCGGATATCACTTCTGGAGGTAGAACTGCTACCTGTCACACTCGCCAGCAGTCCTTCGCCCAGAGCGCTGTTCCCTACTGTAGTCGTTCCAGTATAGGCAAAAGTGAGCAGACTGCCGCCAAGCAGCCCGATCACCATCAAGAGTATCGCTGTACTTTTTTTCAACATCTAATCGTCCACCGCCTTCTCATTATCTTGTATCCTATTGCCTTACAACGCATATCCATCCACGAAGTATACGTCTAGCTTGTACGGAATATGTTAATTGTATCCTACTCCGTGTCTCAATGCACATGTTCTTCATCGGATATTAACCATTACAGCAAAGCCCTATCTACAACCGTAATGGCTATAAATAGGGCTTACCTTATCTACTATAAATAGTTCATCGGATTTACAGGTTTGTTATTTTCGCGCACCTCAAAATGACAGTGAGGTCCTGTGGAATTGCCCGTCGAACCAACTTCTGCAATTTTTTGACCACGTTTCACAGTCTGCCCGGTATGAACCACCGTACCGCCATTGCGAATGTGTCCGTATAGGGTCCATAGCCCGTCTCCATGGTCAATCACAACCGTATTTCCATAGCCACTCCACCATTCGGCAACAATGACAACACCATCTTCGGCTGCATGAATATCGGTTCCCTGAGGAGCCGCCATATCAACACCTGTGTGGCCTTTAAGCTTGCCGGTAATCGGATGTACCCGCATGCCAAAAGTAGATGAAAGTCGGTAATGGGATACAGGCGAAGCCAATGTGCCCGTTCCGCCTGTATACGTACTGGCTGCCGCATGGCTGGAATTCGAGGCGGCACCTGAGGATGAAGATGCATATCGTTTGGCTTCAGCCGCACGTGCAGCCGCTCTAGCGCGTGCTGCTTTGGCAGCCTGCTCCGCTCTAAGCTTGTTCTTCTCCTGCACCAGACCCACACGTTTGTTAGCGAGTGCTACCAGCATGTCATTTTGCTCTTCGCTGATTTCATCTGACTCAGCAATATCATGATCGTAATTGGAAATCAGTCTTTGTTTCTCTTTTTCCTTCGAATTCAGTTCTGCTTTGGCGTCCTGCTTGAGCGCATAGAGCTTCTTGGCATTTTTATATTCCGTGTCCAGCTGTTTCTTCTTGCTTACGACCAATGCCTTGTCCTTTTTATGCTCGTCCAACAGGATTTGATCCTGCTCCACGATCGTTTTCAAGGAATCTACCCGGCTGAGAAAGTCACTAAAACTGGACGAAGACATAAGCACGTCCATATATGAGACGGTTCCATCCGTATACATCAAACGCACACGAGTTTCCAGCATTTTTTCCCGTGACTGGATACGATCAATGGCCTCAGCTAAATCTTTTTTAGTCGCACGTAGATTATCTTCCGTTTGATCAATCTGAACCGCAACACGAGTCAGCTGATCACTGACGCTGTTAATCTGAGCAAGCACAATTTTCAGGTTTTGCACGGTTTTATTTTTGTAATGTTGAGCATACTGTTTATCTTGAGCAGCCTTTTCCTGTTGTTGCTTGGCAGATTGGGCCTGCTTTTCCAATTGGTTCAGCTGCGAATTGATTTCACTCATGCTTTTGGCATATCCGTCAGAAGGCTGGATTAGCAATGCGGCTACCAAGGTAGCGGCCAACACAGATCCTGTTTTTTTCAACTTGCACTCCCCATCCTTTATCGCAAAATAACACCGGGCTTCCCCGTTCTAATTGATATCGAACACGACGTCCAGCCAACGCTTCTTTATACTTTTAAGAACTTGCGCATGGACAGGGTACTGCCAACAATTCCGACCAGCATACCCAAAATAATCAGCAAAGCACTCAACTGAATCCAAATGCCTTCAAGTGGCATAAGCTTCAACATATTCAGAGCTATATCGCCCTGAACGGCGGTCAGCAAACGCTGATAGCCAGTAAATAAAATACCTACAGTAATAAGGGAACCAATAAGACCAATAAGCGCACCTTCAATAAAAAACGGCCAGCGTATAAAAAAGTTGGTCGCACCGACCAGCTTCATAATGCCAATCTCTCTGCGTCGTGCCAATATGGTCACGCGAATCGTATTCGAGATAAGGAACATGGACATGATCGCCAGTCCGGCGACGAATATAAAGCCTACATTACGTATGAGCTTCGTAATCGTAAAGAGCGTCTCTACGGTGCCTTTTCCATAACGAACCTTTAAAATCGGTTTCTCTGGATGCAACGTATTCAGTTTCTCAATCTTTTCGGCCACAAATGGAACCGTTGTTGGTTCAATTACCTCTACCACAATTTTGTCTGGGAGTGGATTGCTGTCCTTGTCAAAACCCTCCAGCAGCTCCTTGCCGCTGTCTCCCAAATCTTTGCGCAGCTCCTCCAAACCCTGAGCTTTAGTCACAAAGGTCGTTTTGCTGATTTCCGGCATCGCTGCGATTTCCTTTTGCAGTGTTTCGCGCATGTTCTGCTCTACATTTAGCTCCAGAAATACGTTAACCTCTACCTGACTATCTGCCTGATCAGCCAGGGAATTGACGTTGAGCACCAGCATGATAAATACGCCCAATATAAGTAATGACACAATAATCGAGGTGACGGATGCCACGGACATCCAGCCATTGCGGAATATGTTTTTGAAACCTTCCCGCACATGACGTAAGAAGGTGTTAAAAGTCATATCCGTACTCCCCTCTTACCTGATCCCTTACGATGTTGCCATTTTCAATGGCAATTACGCGTTTACGCATGGAGTTCACGATGTCCTTATTGTGGGTCGCCATCACAATGGTCGTACCCCGAAAATTAATTTCGTCCAGCAACTGCATGATCTCCCACGATGTCTCGGGGTCCAGATTTCCCGTAGGTTCATCGGCAATGATCACGGAAGGATTGTTTACGATGGCCCGTGCAATCGCTACACGCTGTTGCTCCCCACCGGAAAGCTGGGCAGGCTCACGATTCATTTTTGTTTTCAAGCCAACCAGTTCAAGCACTTCTGGTACCCGTTTGCGAATCAGCTTCTTGGGAGCTTCAATAACTTCCATAGCAAAAGCCACATTCTCATAAGCCGTCAAACGCGGCAAAAGCCGGAAATCCTGAAAAATGACTCCGATATTACGACGAACGTAGGGAATTTTACGCTGCTTGAGCTTCCCGATATTAAAACCATTGACTGAAATTTGCCCCTTGGTAGGTACTTCTTCTCTATAAATAAGCTTCATAAAAGTCGATTTCCCCGCTCCAGACGGGCCGACTACGTATACAAATTCATTACGGTCAATTCTGACCGATACTCCTTGAAGTGCGTGGGTTCCGTTAGTATAGGTCTTCCACACATCCTGCATTTCAATCACTCGATCACTTCCCGCTGCTTAATCATATTACGTATAACCTAATATCCATTCGACATATTCCATGCATTTCCTTTAAAAACTTCTCTATTTCATCATACCGTTTATCATTGTAACAAATTTGTTACCTAAATAGTACCGAAAGTTTTCTGCTTTTGGCACATATATATGAATAATATGGCACACGAGTACGCTATCAAGCTTATCAGACAGGAGACATCTGCATTATGAAAAAAATTCATTTATCTGTCATTTGGATATGGGCTGGTGTTCTGGCGCTGGCCATGTTGTGGGGGGGACTTCATCTGTACGCCGACAGACAAACGCTGCCGGAGGGAGTGAGGGTCGGAGGAGTCAACGTAGGAAGCATGGATTACACATCCGCTCTCCGGCTGGTGGATAAAAAGCTGGATGCATTAAAGCAACGCCCACTGCTTCTGACGGACAGTGACAGCAGTGCACAGGATATAAAACTTACACTCGGGGAAGCAGGGATTCGTTATAAAGCGGAGGCATTTCGGAATACCGTTAAGGCGCTCAGCTCGGAGCATCTATGGACTCGTGTGCAGACACGTTTTAGCTTCGAAAAGGAATGGTCTATCGCATCTTTCCGACAGAAGGAGATATTGAAAGCCCAATTCGGAGCCGATTGGGAGGAGCAACGATATGGCATGCCTTTCAATGCTGTGCGTCAGATTGACGGGAATGATCAGGTTCGTTATATTCCGGGGCGCTCTGCGCGACGTCTGGATTGGCCCAAACTGGACGCCGCACTGGATAAGGCGCTGCCCAAGGATTTTACCGCTTCTGAGGAGCCGATACGAGTGGAATTACCGTTCCTTCAGCTGGAGCCGAAAATTTCGGTGGACAGCCTGCGTAACGAAGGGATTGAGCGTAAAATCGTCCAGTTCTCCACCAGTCTCGGCAGCAGCTCGGAAGGACGTGTGTATAACGTCAATTCAGCGGCAAGCACCGTTGATGGTTTAATTCTCAAGCCAGGCGACATATTCGACTACGGTCAATTGATTGCCAAGGCTGAGCGCACTCATGGCTTTCGTGAAGCTCCAGTGATCGTGAACGGTCAGTTGGAGTCCGGCATAGGCGGCGGGATTTGTCAGGTATCCAGCACGGTGTATAATGCAGCACTGCGAGTCGGTTTGGACATTGTTGAGCGCCGCAACCATTCCTTGCCGGTCAGCTACCTGCCCAAAGGTCAGGATGCGACTTTTGCTACAGGGTCCATTAATTTTCGTTTTAGAAACAATACAGGAAAACATTTACTACTTCGTGCGGCTGTCCAAAACCGAACGCTTACTGTTAAATTTTTTGGTACATTTCCGTCCAATGTTTCGTATGAACTGGAATCCCATACGGTTCGCATACTTCCCATACCGGAGAAGAGACTCCGTAATGACTCCCTTTCCCCCGGCTTCTATCAAGTACTTCGGCAGGGCAAAGAAGGGTATGTGGTAGAAACATTCCGGGTAAAAAAGGTGGACGGAAAAACCGTAAATCGCACCCGAATCAGCCGCGATACGTATCGAGCGCAGCAACGCATTATAGCTAGTTATGGCGGTGGCACATCGTCTGAGCCACAAACACGTGAACCCGAGAAGTCTATTGTCGAGGACGGTATAAGCGAATAAACGAAAAATCCCCCTTCCACTGTCGGCTGGACTTGTTCCAGACAGAGTGAAAGGGGGATTTTAGCTATAAATTACTCGCTGCGTTTACCCAAAACAGAAATTTCTACAGGCTCACTTTCGTTACCGTCTGCATCTTCAGCTTTGATTACCAGCCTAACCGTTGCTTTTTGAGCAAGCACACTGATACTAAATGTGCCATCATCTTTGGCTACTGCACTACCGATAGGCAGTTCGTTGGAATAGGCGGTTACTGTGGAACCTGCTTTAGCTGTCCCCGTAATTGTACCTTCTCCGTCATACACATCGTTGACTTTCAGTGCTTTCGTAGTTGCAACCGCGTCAGCAGCTGTGTCTGTAGTGCTATCTGTAGTCGTATCCGTAGTTGTGTCAGTATCTGTGTTGGTATCTATGGTTGTAGAGTTGTCCGTAGTCGTGCTATCTGTGCTGGTACTTGTGCTGCTATCTTCTGTTTCACTGCCAGAAGTAGTCGACGTGTTACCATAAGTGGAATCTGTCACATTGCCGTATGTGGAATCCGTCACCGTTCCACCAGGAGTCGTCGTCAGATTATCAACAGGGCTCAGGTTGTAACCGGAAGCAGCGTCCAGAATAGCAATCGCCTCTGCACGAGTCAGCGACTTCAGTGGCTGGAATTTACCATCCGGATAACCGTTGATGATTTTTTGCTCCGCAGCTGCCGCTACACTTTTCTTCGCCCAAGCTCCAATTTTGTCGGAGTCAATGAATTTAGTAACATCTGCTGCGTTACCGGCAGTGAGTCCAATAGCTTTGCCTACGATAGCCGCAGCTTCTTGACGTGTTACCTTACCATTTGGTTTGAGCTTGTTATCTGCATAGCCGCTTATGTAACCTGCATTCACGGCACTTGTCAGCTCGTTGTATGCCCAGTGAGAGGCTGGTACATCTGTGAACGTTCTGCTTCCATTACCGTTTACTTTTACACTGTCCGCATACGTTACGTCAGTCACTGCTGGAGTATCCTGCGTGAACGTACCCAAGCTGCGATTCAGAAGAACAATAAATTCTGCACGTGTGATTGCCGCATCTGGTTTCACCGCGCCGTCCAATTGTCCTGTGGCTGACCAGCGTTGCACCTGATCTCCTGCCCAATGACCACTTGTAGTTTGAGGAGCAGCTGCCGCTGCGCTGAATGCGCTAAGAATAAGACCTGTACTCAATACACCTGTAACTGTGTTTCTTAACTTTTTTCCCATGCTATAAATTCCTCCTCTGATTGGATTCATCATTCTTTTTTAAACACTTTACCAGAAATCAAACCCAAATAACCCCCAAATTAAAAAAATCGTCCCATATAACCATACCCCCTCCTAATGTAGGATAAATAAGAAACGGGACTTAATACCTAGTCATTCACTTGGATATGTATATTTAGACAGGCTAAGGTATACTGAATGAATACTCGGTCATATGCTGGAACACCGCAATGAGGTCACAAAACCCTAAGAAAAGAGGTCTTCTTATGGCTCTTATTCAATGTCAGTTTTATTCTGAAGTTCTTGGTCTGAGCACATCCATGAATGTTATTCTTCCTCAGGCAACCCGTTCGCAGATTGGACTGGAAGGCAAGCAAGGAACCGGGCCACATCCGGCGCTGTATTTGCTGCATGGCCTATCGGACGATGATTCAACCTGGTTACGTCGAACCTCCATTGAACGCTATGTCGCCTCATTGGGCCTAGCTGTCGTCATGCCCCAGGTACATCGGAGTTTCTATACGAATATGGAGCAAGGCGCGGCTTATTGGACCTTTATCAGCGAAGAATTGCCGGCTTTGGCACGTTCATTCTTTCCTCTGTCCGACAAGCGTGAAGATAATTTTGTAGCCGGGCTTTCTATGGGTGGATATGGTGCTTTCAAACTGGCGCTCCAGCATCCAGAGCGTTTTGCAGCCGCTGCCAGCCTTTCGGGAGTCATGGATTTACACGCATCACGCACCGATCCTATGCAAAATGCGATGAGTCCAGCGGAATGGCTTAACATTTTTGGTCCAGATGAAATACGTGGAACGGATCACGATTTGCTGGAACTGTTACAACGTCATGCTGCTTTGGGGACCTCACTTCCCCGGCTCTACCAATGCTGCGGCACGGAGGATTTCCTATATAAGGGAAATCAGGCTTTTCGTGAAACATGTAATACTGCCGGAGTTCCGCTGACCTACGAAGAAGGTCCTGGAGCTCATGAATGGGGATACTGGGACGCGAAAATTCAGGATGTACTGGCGTGGCTACCGCTCAAAGAGCACTAAACAGGTTAAAAAATCCCCGCAGCTTCCCTCATCGCACCATAGCGAAAGGATAGGCTCGGGGATTTTTATGCACATTAGGGATTTGTCGTGGTCTCCGTCGATGGAGATCCTTTAGTTAGTGACTTGGGTAGCACCTTGTACAAGCGCCACTCACCATTAAACTCACGTTCAAGCTGGACCCAAGGAGCGCCTTTTTCATATAAATTCGGATATACCATATTGATTTTACTCAGTGGCATGCCTGACATGATCTTAGGTACAAGGATATAATCCACATGGCTATCCTGCGGATAACTTAATGCCTTATTGAACAAATAATCACTGGTAATCAGGAAGCGTTTTGGATATTGGCTGTAGACAATCATGGTGTAGGCTGAAGCCGAATCGGTCATAATGGTAGACTTCGGCAGATGCTCATCCAACCAGACGGCAATCTTACGATCTGACTCCTGTCTCACATAGTTCACATTCCCCGTTCGTGTGAGAAAGCTGTTCTCATCCGGTGCAATATCCGGGCGAGTCAATGCATAGGAAAGTAATCCAGCGGTAAGCAGCAGACTGACGGACACCAGGCCAAAGGCTGCCCTCCGCCATCGTCCCTGAAGCTGGCTCAGCTCATAGGGCAACCAGGCTACGGTAATTGGGAACACGTACATAAAATAACGAAACCATCCGTACGAAGATTGCTTCATCATGAGTAAAAATTGCAACCCTGGCACTGACAGGAACAGCAGCAAAATAATCAATGTTCCCCATCGGAACAAGCGTCCACTCAACAGACGAATGAACAGAATAGCAAACAACGGTACCGAATACCAGAGTGTTTTGGAAGCAATAAATTTCAAGGCCACCAGCGGATTGGAGAAAATCTCTACAAACTTATCATCATTCAGCAGCTCTGCCGATTGGGCCGTGTTCGAATACTCCGAATTCAGGAAATAAAAAGCATTCCCCATAATGAGATAGTTAAAGAAAATCCACAACAGCCCGGAAAAGACCACGGGGAGCAGAAGCAGTAACCAAGTTGCCTCTACCTTGTGCAGTTTTTCTCGCAAGGCCAGTTCACGTCTGCCCATGTTTCGATGTAGAAACATGATCGCCAATACCACTCCACCCGCCATTGCCACGCCCAGAGGAACCGCTTCATAGCGAGTCCAGAACGCCATGGCAAGCGCTAATCCAGAAACAATCAGACTTGCCGTCATGCGATCCTTGAGCCACAATGCAAACTCAATCACCGTCATCATAATGAAGTATATGTATAGCGAATCGCTCAGCCCATTGGCACCAAACAGTAAAATAAACGGATTCAGTGCATACAACAGTGCCAGCATGATGTTCATCCCTGAGCTAAGCCCTGTTCTGACCCCCGCCCGATACAGCAACATAGCGGTCAAAGCGGCAAAGGTAGCACTAAGAATGACAGCAGCCAATCCATAGGTGGCTAATGCCGGAAAGATTGGATACAGCAGTAGAATCACCATTTCCAGAAGACTGGGTAGTGGATTCCAGATAAATCCGATTGCGCCCAGATGCGGGTCACGGCTGTACAGCACATAAAATGCATTAGCTACGCGACTGAGCGCGTCTGTGTGCATATATCCCAGAACATAGCTGAAATAGATGCCCGCAGACAGTTCCAATGCAAGTATAAATACAAACAGACCTATAGCCATCCATCTGCTTGCAGACCATTTGCGAAAGGACATTCCTCTCGTTCCCCCTCAAACTTCTTGCGGTGATACAGCTGTAGCCTAATCACACCCTACAGCTGTATGCTTCCCTCCGCTACGATGCACTAAAATATCATAATTATTTCGATTCTTCATGCTCTATTTTGTACAGTCGCCACTGCCCGTCAAAGTCATGTACCAACGAGGCCCACGGCGCTCCCTTTTCGAACAAATCAGGATAGTTCCGGTTCACCTGATCCATCGGTACCCCATCCACCAAGCGCGTGACCAAGACATAATCCACCTTGGAAGCAGGCAGATCCATTAAAGATTCCCCAAAGTCAAAATCACTCGTAATCATAAATTTCTTTGGAATTTTACTACTCAAAATAATCGGATAGGCGGCATAGGAATCTGTCAAAATGAGGGATGAACCATAATGCTCATCCAGCCACGGCGCTATTTTCCGCTCAATAATTTGCCGTTCGTAGCTTTCATTGCCACTATGCGTCAAATAGCTGTGTTCATCCGCTGCAATCGCGGGGTTCGTCAGTGCGTAGGATAACAAACCTGCTGTTACCAACATCCCAACTGTTACCAGAGAGATTCCAATTCCCCTCATTTTTCCCTTTAATAAACTTAGCTCATACGGCAACCAGGCAACCGTAATCGGGAATACATACATAAAATATCGGAACCAGCCAAAAGAAGACTGCTTGAGCATCAGCAAAAGCTGAAGTCCAGGCACCGATAAAAAGATTGCTAATAGCGTAAGCGTGCTCCAACTCAACAGACGTTTGTCCAATAGTCGTATGAGCAAAATGGCAATCAACGGAGCAGCATACCATAAGGTTCGTTGCCCGATAAACTTTAGCATCAGCACAGGGTGGGCAAACATGGCCACAAAGCGTTGATCCTCCAACAAAGCCGCTGATTGTGTGGAATTGGAATACTGCGAGCGTAAAAAGTAAAGTGGGTCGCCCATGATAATCCAGTTAAAAAAGAGCCAAAGCAGGCCGGAAAAGACAAGTGGCAACAATAATAGAAGCCATGTCGCCTCCACCTTGTACAGTCGCTCTTTTAAAGACAATTCCGTTCTAACCCTCTCTCTGTTTGTACGCCACCGGTGCAGAAAAAAGATCGTCAGCAATACACCCACAGCCATCGCAACGCCGAGCGGGACCGCTTCATAGCGTACCCAAAATGCCAATGCAAGCGCAAAACCGGATACGATCAAATTCGCCGCCTTGCGATCCTTCAACCACATACAAAATCGACTCACTGTCAACAGGATGAAAAAGATATATGGCGAGTCACTCAAGCCGTTGAAGCCAAACAGAAACATAAATGGATTCAGTGAAAATAATAGCGCAATCAGCAAGCTGGTTGCACCGTGAAGCCCCAACTGTTTGCCCGTCGCATACAATAATGCCGCGCTCGCCCCTGCAAACAGGCTACTCACAATCACTGCCGCCAGCCCGTGGGAAGCGAGTACCGGAAATAAAGGATAAAACAACAGCACTATCAGTTCCATCAAACTGGGCAGCGGATTCCATACAAACCCGATAGCACCCAAGTGTGGGTCACGACTGTACAGCACATAAAATGCATTAGCCACTCGACTGAGCGCATCGGTATGCATATAGCCAAGATGCCATGCAAAATACACACCCACGGCCAGTTCAAGAGTAGTAATACAAGCAAACAATGATAGCAATTTTCCGTGTTTTCTTAAAATCATGAAACCTCTTTCTGACGCTGTTGCGGAACGGAGAAGATCCAGTAACGGTTCCAGATATAATTATGAACAGGCACGATGATGGTAGTTAGTACTTCACCGATCAGATACGACCAACCGATCCAGTGAATGGTCACGTACATCAGAGCGGCATTTAAGAGCAAGCCACAGGTACAGACCAATAAATATTTAAGAAACTGGGTGCGGCTTCCCTCGCCGGTAGGCTCGAACGTCCAGTTTCGGTTCAGCACATACGAAACGAGCAATGTAACCACGAATCCGATTGTAGTAGCCGTTACTGCTGGTACCGTAAACAACTCCACCAGCAACACAAGCACACCAACATGGATACCTGTACCCAGCAGCCCCACAATACCGTATTTAATGATTGGATACTTTAGATATGAACGTCTGATCATGTTGATTAAACTCCCTGTCCACCCACAATCGGTCAGCATTCGCCCGTTTATCTGCTATCAGATAGCGAGGCCTAGCTTTGACTTCGTGATATATGGCGGCAATATATTCTCCTACCACACCAATTGACAGCATGAGTACACTGCCAATAATCAAGAGCAGCAAAATCACAGTGGTAAAACCGGTCACAGCGTCACCCGTTAATTTGCGCATTAAGGTCTGAATCCCCAATACGACTGAAATCAGCATGAAAATGAGGCCCATCAGACTCACTACCCGCAACGGTACTGTCGAAAACGAAACGATCGCTTCTGCTGCCAGTCGAGTCAGCCCTAGCGGACTCCAGCGGCTTGGCCCCTCTTCGCGTGGAGCCACCCGGAATGAAATCTGGGTTTTGCGGAAACCTAGCCAGGCCGTCATTCCGCGGAAAAACGGCATCCGTTCTGGCATCGCCATCCAGGCATCCACCACTCGTCGATCCAGTAGCTTATAATCGGAGGCATCCTTGAGATTAAAGCCCGTCAAGCGGTTCAGGGTCGCGTAGAACAAAGAAGCTCCGAGCTTTTTGCCCACCGACTCTTCTCCCCGAAATTCTTTCACACATTCGACCAAATCATAACCTTCATTTTGCCATAAACGTACCATTTCACCAATCATTTCAGGAGGATGCTGCAAATCACCGTCCATGACAATGATTGCATCGCCAGAGGCATTTTCCAAACCTGCACACAACGCCAGTTCCTTACCGAAGTTCCGACTCAGTCGGAGCGCGAGCAAAGAGGGCATACGACGGGACAATTCGGACAGCTTGAGCCACGTATCGTCTTTGGAACCATCATCTACTATGATGAGCTCATAGCGTGAGGTGACAACAGACAATACCCCATCAATTACCTTAAGTGAACGCTCGAGATGCGAGCTTTCATTATACATGGGAATGACGACGGATAAAAAAGGTGTTTTTGTCTCCATTCTTGCTCCTTCTTTCTTCATATTCAGGAGGACTGTGCCGGGGTATCATCCAAGTCGTGCATATCGGTCAGACCATGTGTCGTCTTCTCCCAATAGAACGGCTTGGTAATGAGCTGCCAAGCGGCTTTCACCGCAGCTATACTCATAAGTACCCAATATAACGGCGAGAGTAGCCCATATTTGACCATCGCGTATGAAAATGTTCGTTCACCGCGCTCTTCCAGTTCCCCGATGACCCAATACATTCCGGCCACGTTACTGAATACGAACAGAAAGTTACCGATATAAAATTCCGCGCTGGCCAGGTAATACACATACCCCGGGAACAGCTTGGGAATAAAGGATAATTCCCAGCCAAACCATAAAATAAGCAAGCCCCAAAAAATCGGATTCAGCAACGGCAACATCGGAGTTGCCAAAATCATCACCTGAAAGCCGAAAAAGCCCTTCCAGCCCACTTCGCGCACCAGCTTAACCGGATTGCGCATATGAACCAGCCATGTCTGCATATACCCCTTGATCCAGCGTGACCGCTGTCGAATCCAGTTGCCCACGCGGCTGTTAGCTTCCTCCCATGTGCGGGAATCGACAATAGCAGTTTTGTAGCCGCCTTTATACAGACGTATGCCCAGATCGGCATCCTCGGTTACATTGTAGGGGTCCCACGCATTAATATCTTTCAATACAGATACCCGAAAATGATTGGATGTGCCGCCTAAAGGAATTGGGGTATCTAACTGCATAATACCCGGCAGCAGTAACTCGAACCACATACTGTATTCTTGAGTGAACCAGCGGGTCAGCAAATTTTGTGTACTATTAAAGTAGTTGAGCTTCGCTTGAATACATGCATAATGCTCAGGGAGTGAATCGAACGCTGCAATGACCTTTTTAAGCTGATCAGCGTCGGGACGATCCTCAGCATCGTAAATCACGACAAACTCGCCACGTGCCCGAATAAGTCCATAATTACATGCCTTCGGCTTGGTTTTCGGCAAACCGTCTGGAACGACCAGTGTCGTGTAATAGGCCGGCAGCTTCATTTCACGAAGTAGCTCGATCGTCTCAATGTCATCCTCTTCAATCAGCAGCCGCACGTCCAGCTTGGACTTTGGATAATCCAGCTGCTCCAAATTCCGCAACAACATCGGAAGCACGCCCGCCTCCTTATACATAGGTACAAGAATGGTATAGATCGGCAGTTTCTTTTCATCCATGGCGTCAACCTCTTCCTTCGTAAAACGAAGCTGCGCCCCACGCCGGGAACCGAGATAAATAATGCCAAATTTAAATAGCGTCATCGCAAAATAAAACAGCTGAATCATCATATTGATGATCAACACCGTTTTCCAACTGTTCCACAAGAGACCGAGCAGTGTAATCATACCCATAGCTGCGAACACCCAAAGTTGTCCCTTTGTAAAAGTCGTCCGCGCCGAATTGTGCGGTTCTTTTTCCAATAGCCCAGTCGTGCTCTCCTGCATCATTTCTTCACCGTAGATTTTACCCCAGAGCTGCTCCATCTCTTCCTTCGTAGCAAGCACCTGCTCTACCGGCATACCCAGGATTTCCTCCAGCTTCAAGCGTCGCTCTTCTGGCAACGGATCGCTAACCGCCACAATATATCGGTTCATATACTGATGGATGACGACCACGCCATAAGCCATTGCCACTTGCTCGGGTAGTTTGTACGCCGCATCCAGCGCCAGCTCCTCACCAATGCGCCCGATTCGGTTCTGTGTAGCAATCGCGCGGTACAAATCCGCAGGTTCCAGCATTTGCAATGACAGCAAGATGTCGCCGAGCAGCCCGCCGCTCTTCGCCTGGAACTCCAGTGCGCGCTCCAGTTGTTCCGGTAATATATAGCCGGAACAAACCAGCATATCGCCTAGACGCTCCTTGGACTCGTCGCCGTCAACCTGCTCTTGGAGCTGCTCGGCTGTAATGAAGCCCATCTCTACAAGAATATCACCCAACCTGCCACCGTAACGCTTCTGGTTACGGATGGCATCTGTCAGCTGATCGCGGGTGATCATCCCGTTCTCCACCAGTTGATCCCCCAGCCGGGCCTTGCCGTTTCGTCCGCTCTGCGTTCCTGTTGCGGCCTCTTCGCCTTCCGTACCAGGGATACTGGAAGCAGCGCCCATAGCAGCTCCTGCTGCTGTCTGTTCCTGCCCAGAGGCATATTGGACTTGAGCCTCCTGCACCTGTCCATTCTGTATCCCTTCATCCAGCAATTGTTCCACAGCTGCTGCTGTATCATTGGCGTTCTGTATCGCCTGGATACGAAGTTCTGTATCCTGAAGTCGCCGTTCTAACTCTTCAATATGAAAATCAAGCTTGTACAGCACCGGGGCCTGCTCTAACCGCTGAGCCTCTAGCTGTTGTTGCAGTTGTTCGATTCGCTGACGCTCTTCTTTTATTCTTCTCTTGGTTTGGCGAATTGAAACTCCTCCAACCTGCCACCTAAGCTTGTCACCCATGAATTCCCGCCCTTTCAATCCAGCGCCGCTCTTCCGCAAGCGCATCCGCAAGCAGCTGCTTTAACTCCGCATCCCGCTGCTTTTTCCGTTCCAGCGCCGCGTGGAAAAGTTCCCGCTCCTCACGCAGTAACTCCTCCGCTTGCACCCGTTCCTCATGCAATGAAGATATCAGTTGATCGGCTTCAGAAGCGCGATAACCGAACCAAGCGCTCTTTAACTGACGCGCCGTCCTTTTAGTTCTCATAATACCTCCCTAGATCATCCCGACTCTGCCTTCAGCTACATCGACTTTAGAGCTTTTACTTGCCGTTCTCCCGAAACCAGGACATACCTATGTTCTCATTCAAGCCCTTCATTTACACATTTATGAAATTGGCCTAATCAAAAGTGCCTCTAGTAACTTGACATTTATTTATTGAATATAGTTCTTGTCCTATTGAATTGGTAATTCAATGAAAAACTTAGTGCTATTCTACCATAATCATCGTAGGCGTAGTATACAAAAATGTAAATTCTAGAAACTTTCACACTAGCGTACTAGTAGGTATTTAGAACTATAAATTAAATGCTATGAAAAATACCTTCCAGGAAATCTATGCATTTCATGATCATTGGGATCATGAATAAAACAAATACCTCAAAAAGCACAAAAGACACCGCGAACGGTGCCTTTGAAACCTAGATTGCTAATTCCTTAAAATCTGATTTTACACAGCATCCCGCTACTGTGCAAGACAATAATATCTTTCTTTACTGATTAATTTTTCGGCTTGTGCCCTTCAAACCATGTTGATGTATTCGCCAGGAGCTGTTCACTGCGCCCAATGGCTGCCTGTACCTGCCCAGTAGCGGTTCCGCCATATACATTCCGTGCATTAACTACCGCTTCTGGTTGAAGCACCTCATAAATACGATCGTCGAACAGATCCGAAAACTGCTGAAATTCGTCCAGTGTCAGATCAAGCAAATATTTTCCATGCTGGATGCAATACAGCACGGTTTTGCCAATGACCTCATGCGCCTGACGGAACGGAAGCCCTTTGCCGACCAAAAAGTCCGCAATATCAGTTGCATTGGAGAAATCCTGGTTGACCGCTTGACGCATGCGATCCTTGTTCACCTTCATCGTGGCGATCATCGGTGCGAACAGTTGCAAGGCTCCTTCCAGCGTGGCAACGGTATCGAACATCCCTTCCTTGTCCTCCTGCATGTCCTTGTTGTATGCCAGCGGCAAGGATTTCAGTACAGTCAACAAGCCCATGAGGTTTCCATAGACACGTCCGGTTTTACCACGTACCAGCTCGGGCACGTCCGGGTTTTTCTTCTGCGGCATAATGCTGCTGCCTGTGCAAAAAGCATCATCCAGCTCGATAAAACCAAACTCCGTGCTGCTCCATAGCACCAATTCTTCGCTCAGACGAGACAAATGCGTCATAATCAGCGAGGCGCCAGCCAGGAACTCTACGATAAAATCCCGGTCGCTGACGGCATCGAGGCTATTTTCATATACGCCATCAAATCCCAGTTGCTCGGCTACAAAATGACGGTCGATCGGAAAAGTGGTCCCGGCCAAAGCGCCAGCACCGAGCGGCAACACGTTAATCCGCTTGTAGCTGTCTTTGAGTCGGTCAATATCACGCTCCAGCATAGACACATACGCCAGCAGATGATGTGCAAATAAAATAGGCTGCGCACGCTGCAAGTGTGTGTATCCAGGTACAATCGTGTCCAGATTATCCTTTGCCTGCCCGATTAATGCAGCTTGTACATCATGCAGCATACCCACCAGCGATACCACACGTCCGCGCAAATACAAGTGCATATCCGTTGCTACCTGATCGTTACGACTACGCCCAGTGTGCAGCTTACCCCCGACCGGACCAATGGCCTCGATTAGATTTTTTTCGATATTCATGTGAATATCCTCATCCGAAACAGAAAATTCAATTTCCCCACGGCGGATACGCTCTAGGACCGTGTGTAGTCCTCCCTTGATCGTGTCTGCATCCTCCTGCGGAATAATTCCACATTTCCCCAGCATGGCCACATGAGCCAAACTGCCTTGAATATCTTCTTCCGCCAACGTCTGATCAAACCCGATAGAAGCCGTATATTCCTCTACCAGCTTGTTCGTTTGCTTCGTAAACCGTCCGCCCCATAGCTTACTCATTGCATGATCCCCTCTCTGCAATACAAGCCGCCCTCGTCGTTTGGACAAGAACGGCCCGCATCCCGTACATTTTTTAGGTTACATCATTATTTATGATTTTGTGTTACGCCCGCGTTGACCTTCAAACGCAGAGCATTCAAGCGGATAAAGCCTGTTGCATCGCCTTGATCGTAGGCTTGTGTCGGATCGGCTTCCATGGTCGCAATGTCCGGGTTGTACAAGCTAACTGGACTTTTAACGCCTGCACCGATAACGTTGCCTTTGTACAGCTTCACGCGCACGGTACCACTGACATTTTTCTGACTCTCATGAACCAGAGCCTGCAAAGCGACACGTTCCGGTGCGAACCAGAAACCGTTGTAAACCAAGGTAGCATAACGGGTAATCAGACTATCACGCAGATTCATAACCTCGCGATCCATCGTGATAGATTCCATTTTACGGTGAGCTGTGAACAGGATCGTACCGCCCGGCGTCTCATAGACTCCCCGACTCTTCATACCAACAAAACGGTTCTCCACCATATCCACACGTCCGATACCATGTTTGCCGCCCAGTTCATTCAGTTTTTCCATCACTTGCAGTGGATTTAGCTGTTCTCCGTTCAAAGCGACGCAGTTACCTGCTTCAAATTCCAACTCCAAATATTCTGCTTCATCAGGAGCGTCCTCAGGCGCGTTGCTGAGCAAGAACATTTCTTTATTTTCAGGAGCACTTGGATCAAACCAAGGGTCCTCCAGCACGCCGCTTTCATAGCTGATATGCAGCAGATTACGGTCCATGGAGTATGGCTTGGCTGCAGAAGCAGTTACCGGAATGTCGTGTTTTTCCGCATAGGCAATCATTTCTGCACGGCCCGGGAACTGATTGCGGAACTCTTCCAGCCGCCAAGGTGCGATCACCTTGATATCCGGCGTCAACGCCGCCGCGTTCAGCTCGAAGCGCACCTGATCGTTACCTTTGCCTGTTGCCCCGTGAGCAATGGCTGTTGCTCCCTCGGCAATCGCAATATCGACCATCCGCTTAGCGATCAATGGACGTGCAATACTCGTTCCGAGCAAATATTGTCCTTCATATAAAGCACCCGCCTGGAACATCGGATAGATAAAATCCTTGGCGAATTCATCACGCAGATCATCAATGTACACTTTGGAGGCCCCCGTAGCGAGTGCTTTTTCCTCCAAACCGTCCAGTTCTTCCTTTTGACCGATATCTGCGGTGAATGCGATGATTTCAGCATCATAAGTTTCTTTGAGCCATTTCAGAATGACCGACGTATCCAGACCGCCGGAATATGCGAGTACGATTTTTTCTTTTGCCATTGTTGAAGTCCTCCCCGATTGCTTACCTTTATCTTCTTTACCTATCAATACCTATCAATCTTAAGCCATTAAAGCAACTAACAGCGCTTTTTGCGCATGCAGACGATTCTCCGCTTCATCAAAAATGACCGAATTCGGACCATCGATTACGCCTGCGCTCACTTCTTCCCCACGATGCGCAGGGAGACAGTGCAGGAATAAATAATCCGGCTTCGCCAGCTTGACCAGCTCCTCATTCACCTGGAAGTCGGCAAAAGCAAGCTCCCGCTCCTTCTGCTCTTCCTCAAAGCCCATGCTCGCCCACACATCTGTGTAGATCGCATCCGCATTTTGTACTGCTTCCTGCGGACTTTGGGTTATAACGATCTCACTACCTGTCTGTTTGGCAATTTCACGGGAAGCTGCGACCACACTCGGGTCAGGCTCGTATCCAGCTGGACTTGCGATGGACACATGCACTCCAAGCTTCGCTCCCCCAATCAAGAGGGAATGAGCCATATTGTTACCGTCTCCGATGTAAGCCAATTTGAGCCCTTTTAGCTTACCCTTTTGCTCATACAAGGTTTGATAATCAGCTAGCACTTGGCACGGATGAGCTAAATCACTCAATCCATTGATCACAGGAACGGACGCATAACGTGCCAACTCTACAACATTATCGTGCCCAAAGGTACGAATCATAATGCCATCTAGATAACGTGACATGACTTGAGCCATGTCGCTAATCGGTTCGCCGCGTCCCAGTTGAATGTCATTTTTGCTGAGGAAAAGAGCATGCCCACCCAATTGATACATACCGACTTCGAAAGATACCCGTGTACGTGTAGAGGATTTTTCGAAAATCAGTCCGAGCGTTTTCCCTTTTAGCGGCTGATAGGTTTCTCCGTTTTTGTGCTTACGCTTAATTTCAATGGCGAGATCAATTAAATACTGGATTTCCTCTGAAGAGTAATCGTCCAGTTCCAGGAAGTCCCGCCCCTTCAAATTCATCTGCTGCAGTGCGCCGCCCTGGCTCATGCTATCGTCTCCTTTTGTACTCTAGTCTAGGATGATTTGGCCTTTACACTAAGCCACATGCTCCCGAATCAATTCAGCAATCAATGTTACAGCCTGATCTATTTCGTCTTTCGTTACATACAAGTTAGGCAACAGACGAATCACGTTCGGTCCTGCTGTAATGAACAGAATCCCCTTCTTCTGTCCTGCCAAAACAAGCTCCGCTACCGGTTCTGCACACTCAATACCGACCATCAGACCTTTTCCACGGATATCCTTTACAAAAGGACTATCTCCAAGCTGCTTTTGCAGACTATGGAAAAGGTAATCTCCCATCTCAGCTGCACGTTCTGGTAGCTTGTCATCAATAATCGTTTCAATAGTAGCTTGAACCGCTGCCATAGCAAGTGGCGTACCTCCAAAGGTAGAACCATGACTGCCCGCTGTGAACGCTTCACGCAAATATCCTTTGCCTAGCATCGCACCCACAGAGAAACCACTGCCCAGTCCTTTCGCCAATGTAAAGATATCCGGCTCTATACCATAATGCTCAAAGGAAAACAGTTTGCCCGTCCGTCCCATACCTGTTTGTACCTCGTCAATGATCAGCAGCAAACCATGCTCGCGGCACAGCTTTGTGATCACATCTACGAAAGCAGGGTCTACCGGATACATGCCACCTTCGGCCTGCACCATTTCCAGCATAATTGCCGCCGTATGCTCACTGATGGCTGCTTCAAGCGCCGTCTGATCATGAAGCGGAACACTTTTGAACCCAGCAGGAAGCGGTAAAAAACCCTCTTTAACTTTGTCCTGACCCGTAGCAGTCAAGGTTGCCAGCGTCCGTCCGTGAAAGGATTGCGTGAACGTAATGATTTCGTAGCGACCAGTCTGCTTTACCTTCTGGTGGTAACGACGCGCCAGCTTAATTGCAGCTTCGTTCGCTTCGGCCCCGCTGTTGCAGAAAAACACAGCATCCGCGCTGCTATTTGCTGTCAGCAAGGCAGCGGCTCGTTCTTGCCCCGGAATATGAAACAGATTGGATACATGCCACAGTTCATCGATCTGTTTTTTCAATCGCTCAGCTACTGCTTGAGGCGCATGGCCGAGATTGGTAACGGCAATGCCTGACATGAAATCCAGATAACGCTTGCCCTGATCATCCCACAGCCAGCTTCCTTGTCCTTTTACCAGTGTAAGCGGGTATCTTGCGTAGGTTGGAAAAAGAGAGCTTTCTGTCTGCGCTTTTGCCGACACCTTTTCCGTTTGCACTCCGCTTCCATCCGTACTTGGCATTTCCTCGCTCACCAGCGTATTCGGTTCCTTACTCATTATGTTCACGCTCCTTTATCGTTTGGTTATATAGGTCAAGCTATATATTGTAATTACTGCATACGCACGATGCGTGTTCCAATCGATTCTCCGCCCAGCACACGGCTTAGTACCTGCGGTTCGCTACCGTTCACAATGACGACTTCCTTCACTTTGCCGTGGATACAGGCAATAGCCGCTCTCACTTTCGGGATCATACCACCGTATATTTCACCTGTGCTGATCATATCCTCAATCTCCTGTACAGTGATAGAGTCCAGCACTCTCTTTTCTCCGCCATACTTCTTCAATATGCCTGGTACATCTGTAACGACGATCATCCGACTGACCCCCAGATGAGAGGCTACCGCACCCGCCGCTGTATCCGCATTAATGTTGTAACGCTGACCCGATCGATCAATCCCGATGGGTGCAATAACAGGCATATAGTCCATATCCAGTACACCTGTAATAATCGAGGCTTGAACGGATGTTACCTCTCCGACCCAACCGACCTCAGCGGCATTCGACACAGGCTTGGCTTCGATTAAATAGCCATCACTGCCTGACAACCCCAACGCTCGGCCCCCATGCATCCCTATTCTACGTACAATCTGCTTGTTAATGCTGCCTGCCAGTACCATTTCCACGACATCCAACACAGGTTCGGTCGTTTTGCGTAATCCATGAATAAACTCCGTTTCGATCCCCAGCTTCGCCAAGTTGTCGGAAATCGCAGGGCCACCGCCATGTACAATGACAGGTTGAAGACCTTCCGACTGCAAACGCGCCAAATCTTCAAAAAAGGAATCAGGTAACGCAGCCAGCGTACTTCCTCCGCATTTCATCACAAAATTACGACGTGCCACTCCCGCATGATTCGCTTGATCCGCGTGTTCCACTGCCGATTGCATATCATCTCTCCTTTTCTTCTCTGCATATCCGTGCCATTTTTAAATGATGCTGGGCTTACATCCGCTCGTTGCTTCTAACAACTACTATCCTTATTCAATCCGTATTTTATTCTGGTACCTATGTCCGATAAGCAGCGTTAATCCGCACATAATCATAGGTTAGGTCACAGCCCCACGCTGTAGCGATTCCGTTCCCGTGTTGCAAATCAACAATAATTTGCACCGTATCTCCCCGCAAATAGGCTAGCGCCTCTTCTTCGTCAAAAGCGACCGGACTCGATTGGCTTAGCACAACAATATCACCCAAGCGAATATCTACCGTATCTGGATTAACAGGTTCTCCGGCACGCCCTACGGCCGCAATAATCCGTCCCCAATTCGCATCTGCTCCGAAAACGGCCGACTTGACCAGACTGGACCCAACCACTGTCTTGGCTATCGCTTGGGCGGACGCATCGCTTACCGCTCCGCTTACAGACACCTCTACCAGCTTCGTAGCACCCTCTCCATCGCGAGCAATTGCCTTCGCCAGCTCTCGGCAGATATAGGTGAACGCCTCGGCAAAAGCGTCCCAATCGGGATGCCCTACGTGCAGCTCACGGTTGCCAGCCAGTCCGCTCGCCATGGCGATTAGCATATCGTTCGTGCTCGTATCCCCATCCACCGTAATCATATTAAAGCTGGTATCCGTTGCCTGCTTTAATAGTTGATGAAGCGCCGTCTGTCCGATCACTGCATCACAGGTCATAAAAGCGAGCATCGTTGCCATATTCGGATGTATCATGCCCGATCCCTTGGCCGCCCCGGCGATGTGTACGGTCACACCGTCCACCTCAACCGCCACACACGCTTCCTTTTTAACCAAATCCGTTGTCAGAATGGCTTGGGTAAATTGCTCCGCTCCATCGTTTGCCCCGTTCATACGGTCAGGTAAGGAGGATATTCCGCCAAGCACACGATCCATTTTCAAATGCTCGCCGATCACGCCCGTCGAGGCGACGGCTACATTGCTCTCAGCAACACCCAGTTCACGAGCCGCAGCCGAACGCATAGCGTAGGCATCCTGCTCTCCTTGCTGTCCTGTGCAGGCATTGGCGTTCCCGCTGTTCACCACTACTGCCTGCAATCGACCATCTGCCAAGCTCTCGCGGGTCACCTTCAGCGGTGCAGCTTGAAACACATTGGTGGTGTACACCGCAGCAGCTGTCGCCTCTACCTCACAACGAATCGCGCCCATATCGTTGCGGTTCGAATTTTTTAGTCCGCAGTGTAATCCCCCGGCTGTAAAGCCACGCGGAGTTACAATGTTCCCCCCGTTTACTACTGTAAACTCTACTTTGCCCATAATTATGTGCCCTCGTTCGCAACATATTCGATGAATGGCAGCTGCCTGTATTCGAAATTCCGCTCGCTGACGTTTCCTGTATCTTGTTGCGGTTACTTGCTACTTACGGATATACCGGTATGAAGCCCAGCCCGAGGTTCTCCTCCCATCCCATCATCAAATTTAAATTCTGAATCGCCTGTCCAGCTGCACCCTTCACAACATTATCAATGACAGAAATAATCGTAAGACGCCCGGTTCGGGCATCTGCTGCAAAACCGATGTCGCAGTAATTCGAACCCAATACTTCCTTCGTTGCTGGCCATATACCTTCGCCACGTACACGGACAAAAGGATGCCCTTTATAATAATCCCGGTATAACCCGATAAGATCCTGATCTGTATGGTCACCCTTCAGCGTGACATAAATTGTACTCATAATTCCTCGGGTCATGGGAACAAGTTGTGTCGTAAACGTAATCGTAACGTCCTCGCCCGCAATATCACCTAGTACCTGTTCGATCTCAGGGATGTGCTGGTGCTTATTCACCTTATAAGCCTTGAAATTCTCGTTCATTTCCGCATAATGCGAAACAAGACTTGTTCCCCTACCCGAGCCGGATACACCGGATTTGGCATCCACAATCAGCGACCGATGGTCAATCCAATCCGCTTTCAGCGCAGGAATAATCCCCAGCAATGTTGCGGTCGGATAACAGCCTGGATTTGAAATAAAAGAAACGCCCGCCAGCTTTTCTGCATACACCTCACTGAGTCCGTATACCGCTTGCTTGAGATACTCGGGTGAAGCCGCAGGCTTTTTATACCATGCTTCATACGTTTCCCCGCTTCGAAGCCTGAAGTCCCCGGAAAGGTCAATGACTTTCAGTCCGGCATCAAGAAGCTGCGGCACTAACTTGGTACTAACGCCCGATGGCGTAGCAGTGAAAACCAGATCGGCCTTGGCAGCAATTTCGTGGACTTCGACACCGTCCAAATCCTGCACCACAATGTCCGTTAGATGTGGAAACCCGTCACTGATTGGGACACCCGCGCTGGACGAAGAAATAACAGATACAATCTCTACTTGCGGATGATGAACCAAAAAACGAATCAGCTCCACCCCGCCATACCCGGTGGAACCGACAATTGCCACTTTTAACTTGCTGCTCACAGACCTTCCTCCATTCCGTTCTTATGAAATATGTATTATTATACGACTCTATTCATATAAATACAACACCTCATGTCATGTTATTCCTCCAAATTTAAAATATGCGCTCTTGTCTATTCTTTTGACGGACAAGCTGTACGAGCTATAATAAAGGAAATAAAAAATAGACAGAGAGTCTCTTGAATACAGTCTGCCGTTTTGCATAAAGAAAAGGGGGGGATATTCCCTTTAAATTATCTCATATATTGGTATTCATCTCGATTGGCCGTTTGCTGCACTTTATGAACTTGTTGAACATGAAGGGAGTCACATGGGCTGCATCTAGTGAATCTGCGCAGAGGAGCCGCTGAAGCGGATAATTGGGGTCGAAAATAAACTTAAACGTTAGGGGTGCTACACATCGAAACATATACAGCGAATATCGTTATAGATGCAAAGGCAAAGTTAGGCGAGGGTCCCAGCTGGGATCAGCGGTTTCAGCGTTTATTTTGGGTCGATATTGAAGGTTTTCAATTGCATATCTATGATCCTTCTACGTGCACAGATCGTACAATAGAGGTTGGTGAACATATTGGTGCAGTTGTACCTTATCTCAAAAATAAAGTGATCGTAGCGCTGATTAGCGGTCTATATTGTTTGGATATTGAGACAGGGGCCAAAGTATTGATCCATGATCCTGAGGAAGGTAAACTAGGTAATCGTTTTAATGATGGAAAATGCGATCCTACAGGACGTTTTTTAGCAGGAACAATGAGCCTAAATGGCGAACACGCGCAAGGAGCATTGTATAGTCTGAGCACAAAAGGCAATGTCTCCTTACTGGTTGATAAAGCTTCCATATCTAATGGATTAGCCTGGAGCGCAGATCATCGTACAATGTATTACATTGATACTCCAACATTGGAGGTCGTCTCCTTCGATTACGATGTGGCACAAGGCACGATTAGGAATAAGCAACTGGTGGCTAGATTGGATGAAAGTGAAGGGTATCCAGATGGCATGACAATCGATGCTGAGGGCATGTTGTGGGTCGCGCGATGGGGTGGTAAACGTGTCTCCCGTATCCATCCTGCTCATGGAGAAGTGATTGCTGAGGTGTCACTCCCCGTCAATTGTGTGACTTCGTGTGCTTTTGGCGGTGAACATCTGGATGAGTTATATATTACGACTGCTCAAGATAATGATAGTGCCAATCAACCATTAGCAGGCGGTCTATTTATGGTCAAAACAGGGGTAAGAGGAACGCTAACCTCGTATTTCAATCAAGGACAACCGGCAAATTGGCTTGAACGATTAGTAAAAAGAATCTAGTAAAGCTATTCTAAAAGAGAGAGGAGCCTACTACATTAGTGGGCTCTCCTGCATTGATTCAGTTAAGAGCAAGTCTCAGACAGGCCCCTTTGTTTTAGCTTTCCTTCTTAAACCCTTCACCCAATACCTCACGAGTATTACTAATAATCACAAAAGCTTCCGGGTCTACCAAGCGGACGAGCGTCTTGAGGCGAGTTACCTCGTTTTGTCCGACTACAACCATAAGAACAGGACGTTCTTCGTTCGTGTAACCGCCCCGCCCTGCCAGCTCTGTCAATCCTCGGTCCAAATCCTGCAAAATAGCCTGCGTGATCGTTTCTTTCTGATTGGATATGATGTAAGCTACTTTGGAGTAGCTCAGTCCCATTTCCACAGCATCAATGACCTTACCAGTTACAAACAAGCCAATCAACGCATACAGCGCACGTTCCGGCGAGAGGGCGAAACCAGCCAGTGTAATCACCGTGCCATCCATCAACATGACACAGAGAGAAAGACTAAAGCCCGTATACTTTTGAATAATCTGCGCCAAAATAGCCAGTCCACCCGTCGAGCCCCTGCCCCGAAATACAGTCCCCAAACCCAACCCTACTCCGATTCCACCATATAGCGAAGCCAGCAACGGATTTGTTGTCGGAACTGCCCAGTCCTTCGTGACATAAACGAATAGCGGCAGCATAATACTTCCCAGTAAAGAACGCAAACCGTATTTTTTCCCTAACAGCAGGACCCCTGCTATAAATAACGGAATATTCATTCCCCACTGCGTATAGGCTGGTTCCAGGCCAAACAGGTCCTCACCCAAGATAGACAAGCCCGATACACCCCCGGATGCAATCCGGTTTGGAAGCAAGAACATGTTAAAGGTCAGCGCTGTAATGAAAGAGCCGAGTATAATCAGCAAAATGTCGGTCACGTTGCGTGCGGGTCCGCTGGCGGCAATCAGAGGCTTGCGGCGTCTTCGGCGGGCAGCGGGGGGATTCAATTGAGACATCATTCGTGTTCTCCTTTAGTTAAAAATACCGTTACACAAAAATTCCTACAGTCCGCAGGCACATGGTCTGCAGACTGTAGGAAAACGTACAGGCTATTATTCTGCGTCCAGCTTAATTTGGCTGCGCAGGTAACCATCGATGAACGGATCGAGATCGCCATCCATGACAGCTCCTACGTTGCCAGTTTCCACGCTAGTACGATGATCCTTAACCATGCTGTATGGATGGAACACGTAGGAGCGAATTTGACTTCCCCATGCAATATCGGACTGTTCTCCACGGATTTCGTCCAATTGCTGACGCTGCTCTTCGATCTTACGCTCGTAGAGCTTGGAACGGAGCATCGTCATTGCCTGCTCACGGTTCTTGATCTGGGAGCGCTCATTTTGACAGGTCACGACAATACCGGAAGGTAAATGCGTAATCCGAACGGCTGAGTCGGTCGTATTAATATGCTGACCACCTGCACCGCTGGCCCGGTACGTATCAATTTTAAGATCCTCTGTGCGGATCTCAACGTCCACATCATCCGCAATTTCCGGTACGACATCGCAGGATACGAACGACGTATGCCGACGACCCGAGGAATCGAATGGAGAAATGCGAACGAGACGATGCACGCCTTTTTCTGCTTTGAGGTAGCCGTAAGCATTATAGCCCTTGATCAGCAGCGTTACACTTTTGATCCCTGCTTCATCACCCGCAAGGTAATCCAGCGTTTCCACCTTAAAACCGCGTTTTTCTGCCCAGCGCGTATACATCCGTAGCAGCATTTGACCCCAGTCCTGCGACTCGGTTCCACCTGCCCCCGGATGCAACTCCAAAATGGCATTAAGCTTGTCATATGGCTGATTCAAAAGCAATTGGAGTTCAAACTCTTGAAGCTTGCTCAGCAAAGATCTGATACTATTTTCAATTTCTCCAGCCAGTGTTTCGTCGCCTTCCTCATCAGCTAGCTCAGCCATCATCCCCGCATCCTCATATTCCTGACGGAGCTGTTCATAGCTGTCTACAGAAGACTTAACCGCGTTCATTTCCGCGATCACGGCTTGAGCTTTATCGTTATCATCCCAAAAATCAGGCGCAGCCATCTTTTCCTCAAAGTTTGAGATCATTTCCTGTTTGAGATCTAAGTCAAAGAGACCCCCTAAGGTTTGTTAGTTTCTTGCCTATTTCTCTTAAATCATGTTTTACATTTGGATCTATCATGATGACATTCTCCTTTTAATATAGGGTTAGGGGGAGTAAAAGCGTTGTGAGTTACGGCTGGTGGGTAGGCGCTGCGCGAATGATTTGATCTTACGATCGCTGGCGCTTCTCCAGATTCAAATCCTCCGCTTCGCTGCCGACCGCCGTAAACGCCGTAAAGTCAAACTGCTTTTTAAATAATCGGCTCTGGTATGTGAGCCGAGTCAAGAGCTGAATTAACTGACAAACAAGCAGAGACCAGCTTGCTTGTCATAATTGTTTAAAAAGAATTGAGATCAAGCTAGCCATTCATCAATATTCAAACTGATCCTCCAACAGAGACCTATAAGTTGAACACATCAGTCTCACCCCTGTATGGCACAAAATGGCCGACGGTCAGTGGTTGAACTGCCGCCTGCCATTATATGCACTGCAGGGAATAGTGTATCTCAAGATCTCTCCCTTAATTTCAATCCGTTATTTTCTACGCGGACGCGAAGGAGCGGATTTCTTTTTAGGAGCCGCAGGTTCACCACTCGTCGAAATTTTGTCTTCGTCGATGACAGCCTGACGCTCTTGATTGGATTCAATTTGTGCTTTCATGATGTATGTCGCTACTTCCTCTTGGATGCTAGCAATCATAGCATGGAACATTTCGAAGCCTTCAAATTGATATTCGCGCAGCGGATCGGTACCGCCGTAAGCACGCAAGTGAATACCTTGACGCAATTGATCCATAGCATCAATATGGTCCATCCATTTGCTATCGACTGCACGCAATACGATAACCTTCTCGAACTCGCGTACCATATCTTCGCCAATCATTTCTTCACGGCTGTGGTATCTGTTGGTAACTTTTTCGAAGATCATATCCACGATCTCCTCTTTTTCCTTGCCCCACAGGTCGTCACGCGTAAGTGCATTTTCCTCAAGCAGGTTGTTGTTCACATACTCTGCTACTTCTTCAAGTTCCCAGTTTTCAGGAATGTCATCGCCGCAATGAGCTTCCACTACGCGCTCAATGACAGGCTTGATCATGTCGAACACAATTTCCTTGATGTTCTCTGATTCCAGCACCTCACGGCGTTGTTTGTAAATAATAGCACGCTGCTGGTTCATTACATCATCATACTGGAGAACAACTTTACGCTGATCAAAGTTGTTGCCTTCGACACGTTTTTGAGCTGATTCGATAGCACGTGTAATCATACGGCTCTCGATAGGTTGGTCTTCCTCGAAGCCCAAACGCTCCATCATACTCAGCACGTTGTCCGCACCAAAACGCTTCATTAACTCATCGCCCAGCGATAAGTAAAACTGTGTGGAGCCCGGATCACCCTGACGTCCTGCACGTCCGCGAAGCTGATTATCAATACGACGGGATTCATGACGTTCTGTACCGATGATGTGCAAACCACCGAGTTCTGATACGCCTTCGCCCAGTACGATGTCAGTACCGCGTCCAGCCATGTTGGTAGCGATGGTAACTGCGCCAGCTTCACCTGCACGGGAAATAATCTCAGCTTCCTCAGCATGATACTTGGCGTTAAGTACTTTGTGACGAACGCCTTTGCGTTTCAGCATTTCAGAAAGAAGCTCCGAGTTTTCAATAGAAACCGTACCTACCAATATCGGCTGGTTCTTTTTGTTGCGCTCCAGGATTTCATCCACCACTGCATGGAATTTGCCTTTTACGCTCTTGTATACAACGTCAGGCATATCTACACGCTGGTTAGGCCGATTCGTTGGAATTTGGAGTACTTCCAGACCATATATTTTTTTGAATTCTTCTTCTTCTGTTTTCGCTGTACCCGTCATCCCCGCCAATTTGCGGTACATACGGAAATAGTTTTGGAATGTAATCGTCGCTAGCGTCATGCTTTCATTTTGTACAATGATGTTTTCCTTCGCTTCAATGGCTTGATGCAGACCATCACTGTAACGGCGTCCAGCCATCAGACGACCTGTAAACTCATCGACAATCAGGACCTCACCGTCAGCTACGACATAGTCCACATCCAAACGCATAATGGCATTAGCCTTCAATGCCTGTACAATGTGGTGATTGATTGTAACACTTTCCTGATCGTACAAGTTTTCAAGACCAAAGAAATTCTCGGCCTTGGATACGCCGTTTTCGGTCAAAGCAACCGACTTCACCTTAATATCCAGAGTGTAATCTTCTTCAACACTCAGGCTCTTCACAAAACGGTCAGCCGCGAAATACAGCTCTGTCGATTTCTGAGCTTGTCCTGAAATAATCAATGGCGTACGGGCTTCATCGACGAGAATAGAATCGACTTCATCAATGATACAGAAGTACAACGGACGTTGTACCATCTGCTCTTTGTAAAGCACCATATTATCACGCAGATAATCGAACCCGAACTCGTTGTTTGTACCGTACGTGATGTCACAAGCATAGGCTGCCTGCTTGGCGGCATGATCCATATTGGCCAAATTCAGCCCTACGGACATTCCCAGGAAGTTATAAATCTGTCCCATTTCTCCGCTGTCACGTTGCGCCAAATAGTCATTGACCGTAACCACGTGCACGCCTTTGCCCAACAGAGCATTCAAATAAACCGGCAGTGTTCCTACCAGTGTTTTACCTTCACCGGTTTTCATCTCGGCAATTTTACCTTCATGCAGCGCAATACCGCCGAGCATCTGTACGTCATAATGACGTTTACCCAGCACCCGCTTGGACGCTTCGCGAACCGTTGCAAAAGCTTCCGGCAAAATTTCTTCAGCCGTAGTCCCTTGTTCGACCCGAGCTTTAAATTCTGCCGTCTTCGCTTGCAACTCCTCATCCGAGAGCTTTTCGAAATCCGGCTCTATCTTATTGATCAGTTCAACCGTCTTCATTAAACGCTTGACGTCACGTTCATTGGTATCTCCGAAGATTTTCTTAACAATTCCTAGCATGGTTTACCCCTTTCGCGCAAAACAATTAATAGAATCAATTTCACAATAAGAAAGGGTCCATGATGAAATTGATTCCCGATATGTTTGACAGGCCCGGCTGTACCAGCCCATCGTGCGATGTTCTTTGCATAAATTGTAACAGTTTGTAGGACATGCCGCAACACAAGCAGTCTCCAGATTTGCATCCGGTTAAAGATACCAAAACAATTGACGCACGAAATACACAACTTAGTTACGCTTATCCAAGTTAAAATTTCCTTACATTTACAAAAAAACATATAAAAGAGCCCTATCCCGCCAGGTTCGCAAGGATAAGGCTCGTGTTGTTTTCATTTTCCTAATATCCATGAAGCATGCTTCAATCGAAATCGTTCTATTCATTTTAAAATGTGAAAAGTTCCTACTTCATAGGCTATTCCCGTTCGATCAGACCGTATTTACCATCATTGCGCTTGTAAACTACGTTAACTTCTTCGTTGTCAATATTGGAAAACACAAAGAAATTATGTCCAACCATGTTCATTTGAAGAATAGCTTCTTCCACATCCATAGGTTTCAATAAGAAACGCTTGGTGCGGACGACTTCCAGCTCATCCAGTTCTACATCCTCATCTTCAGCAACAGCCACGCCACCTGCCGGATCTTCCACAAAAAGGGTTTTCAAACTGCCTTCCTGACGGAATTTACGGTTTAGCTTGGTTTTGTGCTTGCGAATTTGCCGTTCAAGCTTGTCTACCACGGCATCAATGGATGAATACATGTCATCGCTCTCGTCTTCGGCACGGAGTACAAGCCCCGGCAAAGGAATGGTTACTTCTACAGTGTGCAAATCTCTGGTTGTGCTTAACGTTACACTTCCATCAGACGTCGGGGGTGCATCGAAATACTTTTCAAGTCTGCTGAATTTCTTATCAACGTAGTCCTTCAAAGCGTCGGTAACCTCGATCTGTTGACCTCGTACTGTTAAGTTCATAGGGCACGCCTCCTTTGCTCCTTCAGTATAGCACATATGTTAACGCCAAGTAAAAAAAGAGACCAGCATTTCGAAGCTATTTTACAAAATTCTTCTTTTTTCGCTAAAACGCTTCCGATAACGTCATTCTTTGAAAACAGGTATGTTTAAAATTGACTTGCATACATATGTGAATAATGAGTGCATATATAAATATTGCCCCGCTGACGTCATGACAAACAACTATTTTGGGCTTCATGCTAAGCTATTTTATCGAAAAGGGGGTGACCTTTTCCCGCTGGATTAGGTACATGGGCTTGTGCGATATGCAAGGCCTGGTTATAACGCAGGCAATTTATACGAAAGGATTATTACACCCAGCCTAGCTGGCTCTTCCTATACGAAAATCCTAAGATAACGGATTTGGAAGAGATGGAAAGTAGGAAGCTAATCCATGGCTTTTATTCAGCGTTACGTAACGAACCAGACGGGGGCTGTCACCTTTATAGGGAATACACTTGGGCTGGCACGCTCTAATTCGGTAGGAGTGCCGGGAACAGCGACCAGCATTGGCGCGTTCATCACAACTAATACAGCCTCTCGCTTCGGTACGTATCCATTTGGCACGACTTCTACCTTTACCAGTAACTCATCGACAGCATTCCTTGTGCTCCCTGCGGGCAGTACGGTGCTGTATGCTGAGCTTATTTGGGGAGGAAGTTATGCCAACGGCAGTACCAATGTATTGTCCAGCACCAGCAACCCTGTCACATTTCAGACACCTGCTTTATCTACTACGGTCAGTCCTGAATCTGCAACATCAGTCAACGTCACCAGTCTCAGTACCTATGTGAGAACAGCGAATGTCACAAATCTGGTCATTCAAGGTGGCGCTGGTGCGTATACGGTCGGAAATGTGACGGGCACCATCACGGTTCCCGATTCCACCAACACCAACCATGCCGGCTGGACGCTGGCTGTGGTGTACAATAACCCGTCTCTGCCCTTCCGCAACCTGTCGCTACGTGTTGGTGGTGAAGGGGTCAGTACCGCTACAGGCTCGGTCAATGTAGTGGTGAGCGGCTTTGCCACACCTGTGCAGGGGACTTTGCGTGGTAGGGCGCTGATTAGCGCCCAAGAGGGTGACGTGGACATTACGGGTGACCGTGCGTTGTTTGGACCTACCACATCGAGTTTGACTGCGCTGTCTGGGCCTAATAATTTTTCGACTAATTTTTTCGCTTCCCAAATTAACGGAGACGACGGTACATTGGTCACGACGGGGACCTTCGGTACAACTAATGCCGTGAATGGAGCACCTGGAACGCAGGTCACGGGTGGACGGCAAGGTTGGGACATTACCAATGTCGATATTTCCTCCACGCTGCTCAATAGCCAAACCACAGGTGTCCTCCAGCTGACAACAAATGGTGACATTTACACTGTAAATGCCAATGCCATTCAAATTGATATCAATGCTCCACTGGTGACCCTGACCAAAACTGCCAGCTCTACAGGCTTGGTTATTGGCGATACAGTGACCTATACAGTTAACATTTCGAATACGGGGCTCGTCAGTGCTTCCAACACAGTACTTACCGATACCATACCAGCTGGGGCTACCTTCGTACCCGGCAGTGTTGTTGTCGCGGGCACAGCCCAGCCAACAGCCAATCCCGCTACAGGTATCACAGTGGGCAGTGTAGCTCCTGCTTCCACGGTGACCATTACATTCCGTGCAACCGTCACTTCATTGCCAGCAAACACCCAGCTGGGCAATCAAGCATCGGCATCCTTTTCCTTCCAAACCGTGCCTGGAGGACCTGTCATTTCTGGCAACGTTCCGTCCAACACTGCCAGTACACCAATCTACCAACCTGTTATTGGAATTGTTAAAAGTGCCAATACAACGGCTGCTACAGTTGGAGATACGATTACGTACACGTTTCAGATATCCAACACGGGCAGCATTGCTGCAAATCTCAGCTTTTCGGAGAGCATTCCCGCCGGATCATCCTTCATACCGGGCAGTGTGACCATTGGTGGTTCTTCCGTGCCTGCTGCCAATCCCGCTACTGGTTTTTCAGTAGGAACGATTAATACAGGTGCTACTATACCCGTGACCTTCCAGGCCCTCGTCAACGCGGTTCCCGCCTCTGGTAATTTGACCGATCAGGCGGCTTACACGTATACCTTCACACCGCCTGACGGACGTATATTGAACGGAAGCGGGCCGTCCAACACGCTCACCATTCCCGTATCCTCACCAAATGTGACCGTGACAAAAGCCTCTTCCCTGGCGGCAGCCGCAGTCGGAGAGACTGTTCAATTTACCATAACCGCCACAAACAACGGAATCGCCAATGTGACCAATGTAGTCGTTACCGATCCGCTGCCAAGCGGAGTTGCCTTTGTACCTGGTAGCGTCACCGTGAACGGAACTGCTTCTGCGACTGCTACACCTGTGAACGGTATTCCGATCGGCACTTTAGCTCCAGGCGCATCGGTTACGGTTGTATTTCGGGCAGCCATTAATTCTCTGCCTTCTCCTGCACAGATCAACAATCGTGCAACTGTCAGCTTCACTTCCGGGGCCTTTACCGGATCATCATTGTCCAATCTTGTAACCATACCTGTCGTTATTGCAGCGCCGACGATTACCAAAAGCGCCAGCTCCAACCGTGCCAGCGTTGGCGGGACGATTACTTATTCATTTCTCATCGCTAATACCGGAACAGCCGTATTAAACACGACCTTGACGGAAACTGTACCGACAGGCTCCACCTTTATTCCCGGAAGCGTCATTGTCGGCGGGTCCTCAGTGCCAGGCGCCAATCCTAATACGGGAATTTCAGTAGGCACCGTAAACCCTGGTGCACAAATTACAGTCTCATTCCGGACGACAGTGGATTCGCTACCACCCGGGGGTGGATTAAACGATCAGGGCCTGCTCCAATATTCATATCAGTTGCAAGACGGAAGAACCCTGTCAGGCTCGCTTCTCTCCAATATTGTTTCCGTATCGATTTCTCTTCCCAACGTAGCAGTAACCAAGTCTGCGGGATTCACATCCGTTAGTGTTGGCGAAACGCTGACCTACAGCGTGAACGCCGTTAATAACGGAATTGACCCCATCACAAACACCGTAATTACCGATCCACTCCCCGGCAGCGTGTCATTTGTACCTGGAAGCGTAACCGTCGGTGGTTCACCTGTGAGCACAGCCGACCCAAGAAGTGGCATTCCAGTCGGCACCATTGGCGCAGGCGCATCCGTGCAGGTGTCCTATGCTGTGCTGGTCAATGCCGTTCCATCCGTGCAGCCGCTGCAAAACACAGCCAGTGTCAGCTTCACCAGTGGTGCTTTTACCGGAACATCCCAGACAAATACCGTCTCTGTGCCGGTTTATCAGCCTCGCATCAGTGTGGCCAAATCTGCAAATACAACAGCAGCAACGATAGGCGACACGATTCTGTACACATTGCTGGTCACGAACAGCGGCAACTATAATGCTTCTGTAACGCTGACAGATGCTATTCCTGCCGGGTCCACATTTATGGAGAACAGCGTGGTAATCAATGGCGTTAGTCAGCCCGGAGCCAGTCCAGCAGCAGGTATTTTCATCGGAACCGTGTCGCCGCAAAGCCCTATCACACTGACATTCCAAACTATAGTGGCTACCCTTCCAACACCATCCCAACTGACAGACCAGGCCACCGCCGCCATTTCCTTTACCTTGCCCGATGGGCGAGTGCGAACAGATAGCACACCGTCCAACGTGTTATCCATTCCCGTGTCTGCGCCGAATGTGTCCATTTTGAAGACTGCAGACCGTTTCACCGCCATTCCGGGTGATTCGGTGTTATACACCCTGACCGTACTCAACAACGGAATCCAGACCGTGGGCAATGTGGTCGTTTCCGATCCTATCCCGGCCGGCTCTCAATTCACTGCCGGTAGCGTAACGCTGAATGGCTCCACAATAGCCAGTGGAGATCCGTCTTTAGGTATCGTAATTGGGAGCATTGCCGCTGGAGGGGGAGCTACAATCACTTTCAGGGTAACGGTATCCTCTCCATTACCAAGTCCGCCGCAGCTCACCAATCAATCGCGTGCCAGCTACACCAGCGGTGCTTTTTCAGGCGTATCAGTATCTAACCCAGTGACAGTGGCTTTGAACGCTCCGGTATTAAGCGTAAGCAAAACCGCAGAACCTATATCAGCCACAGTCGGGAACATCGTAACGTACTCTGTGGCAGTAACCAACAGCGGTAATATTGCAGCTGCTGCCACATTGACAGACAATATCCCCGCAGGCTCAGCACTGGTACCGAACAGTGTGGTCGTCAACGGTGTTCCTGTTCCCGGTGCCAGTCCCGAAGCAGGTCTGTCTATTGGCTCCATTGCACCTGGAGCCGTGACTCAAACAACTTTTCAGGTGGTGATTACTTCCGTGCCTTTACCTCCCCAACTCACCGACCAGGCGAATATCAGCTTTTCCTTTCAACCGCCGGATGGCCGGATTGTTAACGGCAATGTTTCGTCCAATATTGTCACAATTCCTGTATCGTCACCCAATGTACAGGTAAGCAAAAGCGCCTCGGTAGCTGATGCCGTTCCTGGGGATACGATAACCTATACCATTACAGCTACCAATAGCGGAGTCCAAACCGTGACGGATGTTCGGGTAAACGATACGATCCCGTCGGGCTCCACTTTTATTCCTGGCTCGGTTATCGTAAATGGAACGACATTGCCGTCAGCCAGCCCCTTAACGGGGATTCCAATCGGTTCCATCGCTGCTGGTGCGTCAACAACCGTCACCTTTTCCGTATCTGTCAACAGCCTGCCTGACCCACCTCAGCTGAGTGATCAGGCTACAGTTTCTTTTACCAGCGGTACACTGAATTTCACATCACTCTCCAACACTGTTGTCATCCCTGTTTACCAGCCTATTGTCAGTCTTGTTAAAACTGCAAATACGAGTCAAGCAACGGTAGGCGACACCGTAGTCTATACACTCACTGCTCAAAATACAGGTAATCTAGCAGCGACCGCCACATTCACCGATGCTATTCCATCTGGTTCCTCCTTTATACCGAATAGCGTCACCGTGAACGGTCTGCCTGTTGCTGGAGCCAATCCCCAATCAGGGGTATTGGTCGGAAACATTGCAGCGGGGGCTTCTGTCGCCCTTACCTTTCAAGTGGTCATTAACGCTGTCCCTGCTGGCCTGGGTCTGTTAAATCAAGGTTCGGCCACATTCACCTTCCAGCCACCTGACGGTCGCACATTAAATGGAAGCGCACAATCGAATCCGGTGTTCATTCCCGTATCCAATCCGAATGTCACCGTGACCAAAACGGTCAATCAGACCTCTGTAGCCTTCGGCGATACCATTACGTATACCATTAACGCAGTAAATAGCGGTATTACACCCGTAACGGGAACTGTCTTTATCGACCCGATTGCTGATGGCACTACTTTTATACCTAACTCCGTACAAGTCAATGGTGTCACTATACCGGGAGCCAACATCGCCACAGGCGTATCCGTAGGCACTATCCCTACTGCCAGCTCAGTAACGGTCACCTTCCAGGCAACGGTAACATCCTTGCCAGCGTCAGGTTTGTCAACGGATCAGGCAACGGTCTCCTTTAATTCCGGGGCTTTCGCAGGTCAATCCGCCTCGAATCAGGTCAGCCTGCCTGTATTTCAGCCAATCTTGAATGTGACCAATACCCTCAGTGCAGATCGTGCAACCGTAGGGAATACACTTGGCTTTTTCATCACTGTAACCAATACCGGCAACGCGCCCGCAGAAACGGTCGTGCTTGATCTGTTGTCCAGCTCGCTTAGTCTGAATCAAAATAGCGTACTGGTCAACGGTTCGCCCATTCCCGGAGCAGACCCGATTACAGGCATTAATATCGGTTCGGTCGCCCCAGGTGCGACGGTAACCGTCTCGTTTAGCGCCGTGGTCATATCAGTACCACCTGGCTCCATACTAACCAACCAGGCCACTGTGAGCTACACGTTCCAATTGCCCGATGGACGAACGCTGAGCGGAAGCGGAGCGGCCCTGCCTGTATCCATTCCGATCTCGTCACCGAATGTAACAGTCACGAAGGCAGCTGATGTGGCTGTCGCTGTCGTGGGTGATTCTGTCCCCTATGTCATAACTGCGTTCAATAACGGACTCGATCCTGTTACTAGCGTAATCGTCACGGATACCATTCCTTTTGGAACCGCCTTTGTCCCGGGCAGCGTTACAATTAATGGTACGCCTGTTGTTACAGCCAACCCACAAAACGGTATTCCTGTCGGAACGCTTGGAGCTGGTGGCGGAGCTACCATTCGCTTTTTGCTTAACGTACAATCTCTGCCGTCGCCAGCGTCCATTACCAATGAGGCGACCGTAAGCTTTACTTCAGGTGCATTTAATGGATTTTCGGTATCCAATCCCGTTACCATCCCTGTGTATCAACCGATCGTCACTGTAACTAAAAGCGCGGGAACGGGAAGAGCTACGGTTGGAGATACGGTAACCTATACATTCTCCGTTACAAACTCTGGAAACATCGGTGCAGATACCGTCCTTAGTGATCCCATCCCGGCAGGGGCTGCCTTTATCCCTAATAGTGTAGTGATCAATGGCACCGCCGCACCTGGCTCAGATCCAAGTGTTGGGATTCCATTAGGTATCATAGGTGCAGCTACGACTGTCACTCTGACCTTTCAGGCAGTCATTACCTCACTGCCCGCATCAGGTACATTGGTCAATCAGGCGACCGCAGCTTACAGCTATCAACCTCCAGATGGTCGTGTCCTGACTGGAAGTGCAGTATCTCCGTCCGTGACCGTCTCGGTCTCTTCGCCAGATGTGGACGTTATCAAAACAGCATCCGCTACAGATGCCGTAGTCGGAGATACCATTACGTATACTGTGATTGCTACGAATAACGGAATCAGTCAAGTCGTCAATGCCGTTGTATCTGATCAGCTGCCGCCCGGCACCAGCTTTGTTCCGGGTAGCGTAACCGTAAATGGAACTTCTGTACCTGCTGCGTCACCAAGCTCCGGTATCCCTGTAGGCACCATTGCAGTAGGTGGTTCGGCAGCAGTTACATTCCAGGTCTCCGTCGTTAGTCTGCCGCAGCCGCCGCAAATAACCAATCAAGCGACCGTTAGCTTTACTTCAGGCGCGTTGACCACGTCTTCGCAATCCGATCCGGTTACCTTGCCTGTTTATCAGCCGATCATCGGCCTGACCAAAACCGTCAATACCGTCAACACACAGATCGGATCAACATTGGTCTATACCCTGACGCTAACTAATACCGGAAATATTGCCGTTATACCTGTGCTGTCAGATAACATCCCCGCAGGTTCTGAACTACTGCCTAACAGCGTAGTCGTTAACGGCATCCTTGTCCCGGGAGCTTCGCCAGTTACAGGCATAACGCTCGGATCACTGGCCCCTTCAGGCAGTATTACAGTGAGTTTCCAAACCATCGTCTCGTCTCTGCCAACTCCGCCTATATTGACCGACCAAGGGCAAGCGGACTTTACCTACTCACCACCTGACGGTAGAGTACTGAGCGGTTCTGTCACATCGAATACAGTCAACGTTGCTGTGTCTGCACCTAATATTCAGGTGATTAAAACATCCAGCCTGGCAGCCGCTGTAGTCGGAGATACGATCAGATATACACTGAGCATCACGAATAGTGGCGTGGATTCAGTCACAGATACTGTTGTAATCGATACAATTCCTGCAGGTACCTCCTTCGTTCCGGGCAGTGTCCTAATCGACGGAGTAGCCTTCCCTAATGCCTCTCCGGTTGCTGGAATTGCCATCGGAAACGTCGCACCTGGAAATACATTCGTTGTCAGTTTCCAGACAACTGTCCAGTCTTTGCCGCAGCCACCACTGCTCACAGATATTGCAGCCGTCACGTTTACTAGCGGAACGTTCACTGGGACTGCCTTTTCCGATCCACTCATCGTACCTGTGTTCCAACCGTTAATTGCAATTACTAAAGCATCCAGCACTCTTAACGCCTCCGTCGGCGATACACTGACCTACACGATTACAGCCGTGAATAGCGGCAATATTGCAGCAGCGCTTACCATCAGCGATAACATCCCGGCCGGATCGACTTTCCTTGCCAACAGTGTCAGCATAGCTGGCAGTCCGCAACCTGGATTATCCATCGAAACTGGCGTTCCAGTTGGATCCGTGTTGCCAGGCGGAACGGTATCCGTAACGTTCCAAACCATTATCAATACACTGCCTAATCCACAGGTACTGGTCGATCAGGCATCAGGCTCATTCACTTTCCAACCACCAGATGGCAGAACTGTATCCGGATCTGCGGTATCCAATTCAGTTAGTATCTCTGTATCCTCACCAGACGTTAGCATTGTCAAAGGAACGGCGGCTACCGACGCCATTATTGGCGATATCATCACCTACACACTGGCTGTCTCCAACAATGGGATCAGTACAGCCAATAATATAGTGGTTTCAGATATGATTGCGGCGGGAAGCTCCTTTGTAAATGGCAGTGTTACCATAAACGGAACTTCCTTCCCTGATGGAAATCCTGGATTTGGTATTGCCATCGGTACACTCGCTCCAGGAGCTGTTACTACTGTTACGTTCCAGGTTCGAGTCGATTTCTTGCCCACACCGGCACAATTAAACAATCAGGCATCCGTTAGCTTTACTAGCGGGGCATTTACTGGTAGCTCAACATCTAATGTAATAACCATTCCGGTCTTCCAGCCGATCCTGACAGCAGTCAAAACAAGCAATACCAATAATGCCACAGTCGGAGACATCATCACTTACACGATTGTCGTATCCAACACGGGTAACATTGCAGCCTCAACTACTGTAAGTGACAATATTCCGGACGGCTCTGTATTCCTTCCGAACACAGTCTCGATTAACGGCATTGCAGCTCCCGGTGCAAGCCCAGTTTCCGGCATCCCGACTCCAGCCATACCACCAGGACAATCGGCAACCGTCACTTTCCAAGTGCTGGTATCTTCCATCCCTGCAACCGTATTACTGGTCGATCAGGCTGAGGTAGACTATCGCTTTAATGCACCAGATGGGCGAGAGGCAGGCGGTTTCCATTTATCCAACATTGTTGAGGTTGCCGTGTCACCGCTAGACATCACATTAAGTAAAAGCGTAAGCTCACCTTTCGCCACTACTGGCGATACCTTGACGTATGAACTCGTGATCCTCAACGAGGATACGAATACCGTGCAAGATGCCCGTTTGCTGGATACTTTGCCAGAGGACATCGAGTTTATTACAGGTTCAGTTCAGATTAATGGATCTACGGTGGTAGAAAGCGATCCTGGCACTGGCATATCTTTGCCACCGTTAGAAGCGAATACCAAGACTGTCATATCCTTTGATGTCCGTATCACAGCGACAGAACAGCCAGGACCACGTACGAACCAGGCGCGTTTGTTACTCTCAAATGGTGAAGAAGCGAGTGCCGTTTTGTCCAATGCTGTCACCATTGCCTTACTTCAGCCTGTGGTGAAACTGACGAAAATAGCCAGCACGGAGAGCGTACAGCCAGGCCAAAGCATCACCTATTCCATCGTCGCAGAAAATACGGGAAATATCGGTGCGTTTGGCTTGTTAACGGACTCATTGCCATCGGAGCTTTCTTTTGTTCCCGGCTCTGTTTCGGTTAATGGAATCCCTCAATATGGGGTCAGTCCAGGGCAAGGCATTGCCCTAGGTACCATCGCACCAGGAGAAAAAACGACTTCCGTCTTCTCCGCGCTTGTCGTTCGTGCCTCCGAGTCTGGCACACTGGTGAATCAAGCTTCACTGGCTTACTCCTACCAGCTGCCGGACGGACGAAGCACGAATCTGGTAACTGCTTCACCTTCTATCTCGGTTAAAGTAGCCCCTACTGCTAAAGGAGCCTTGTCAGCTGTGCTACGCACAACAGTATCTACTGTCGCATTAGGCGATGCTGTGCCTTATCAGCTGACTCTTGTTAATGATGCAGGCTCAGTCATTACCGATGTAGTGTTAGCCGATTACGTACCGAATGGAACCATCATAAACCCGGACAGCTTGAAAATTAACGGTTCTCCACCTGCTTCTAGCAAGCCAGGTGAACCATTATTTATCGGCAGCTTACAGGCGGGACAGACAATGGATGTATCCTACAGCGTGAACGTTCAGTCTCTGCCTCTCGGAGGACGTCTAAACAATAGCGTACGGCTCCATTATGCTGGCAATGAGGGTGCGAGCGAGGTTACCAGCAACACCGTGACTATAACTGTTTTTGATCCACAGCTTGCCGCAAGTATCTCTACGGAAAATACGGAGGCCATCGCAGGAGAAAGCCTTACTTATACGGTACTGCTCAACAACTTTGGCAACGTAACATCCGAAGTTACACTGCAAAATTTCATTCCTGCCGGGACTCTATTGATTCCTGACAGCATACAGTTGAACGGTCAATCACTGTTGGGAACCGATCCTGCTGTCGGTGTTAGTCTGGGGTCTGTGGAACCTGGACAGTCATTGACACTGACTTATCAAGTGACCGTATCGGAGACGCCTCCATCTGGCTACATCGTAAATCAAGCTGCCTTTGCCTACTCGTTTACGTTACCTGGAGGAAGAATCGTATCAGGGACATTGACTACGAATACCGTTACCATCCCAGTTGTATTCCCACTGCTCGAATTAGTTAAAAAAGTGAATACCACGGATGCCTCTGTAGGAGACATACTCACCTTCACCATTCAGATTACAAACAAAGGAGGAATTCCAGCACAGTATCCGCTGTTCACAGACCCGTTGCCGCATGGACTCATTTATGTACCCAACAGCCTAACTATCCAAGAAAAAGCACAGCCAGGCGCTAATCCCGCCGCAGGTATCACGCTTCCGGATATTGCACCAGGGGAGACGCTCACCCTTACGCTCCAGGCACAAATTCGTGAAGCACCAACAGAGGGAACATTCAGCAACCAAGCCACCATCGAATATACCTCACGTCGTAGTGGAGGAGAGACCATCCAGGAAACAACCCAAACCAACACCGTCGGCGTGACCGTTATTGCAGCCATCCCTAAACTTACACTTAGCTCCAGCGCTTTGCGTGTCGGGCAAGAAGATACCCTGTCCTTCACCGTCCATGTGGAAAACATCGGCAATACTCCGCTGGAAGAACTCTTGCTCACTGCACCATTTGCAGCCGAAGATTTCATTTTGTTGCGAACTGTCACCGTGAATTCTGTGCCGCTTCCGCATCCTAACCTGCTCCAAGGTATTCCGTTAGGTCGGCTTGACCCAGACCACAAAGCCGTTATCGTCTTTTCTTTCGACATCGAATCTGCGCTCCGCGCGTATCTGATCGCCCAGGTCATCCTGCGCTATCAATTCCGCTATCCAGACGGAAGCGTAGAGAAACAATCTGCCTCCTCCAATACCATTTTTGTGGAGATGGCTGACTTTGATGGTTCTCTAGAGTAAATGTTCTATTGTGTCGAGCTCCTTACCACTGGGTAAGGGGCTTTTTTATGTAATTAGAAAACATAAAAAAGCCCTGGAATATTTTCCAGGGCAGTTGCTAGCGCGTTATCCATTGCTAACCATCTTACCAATTATGTAGGTCGGCTATGCCGGGGATGATTATAATTTGGTTACGTTAGCGGCTTGTGGTCCACGTGCGCCTTCGACAATGTCGAACTCCACGTCTTGTCCTTCTTCAAGTGTTTTGAAGCCTTCTGTTTGAATTGCGGAAAAATGTACAAATACGTCGCCGCCGTCAGACGTTTCAATGAAACCATAACCTTTTTCTGCGTTAAACCATTTTACTTTACCTTGCATGCACTAACATTCCCTTCGTCATCAAATGAAGTGAAGCTCTCGCCCACATTTCCGACTATACCACCCAAAGTTATCCATTGTCAATTGGAATTGATAATGTTTTCATTCATAGTTATTCCAATTTTACAAAGCAATCTATTTCTATAGATTGAAATGGTATATTAAGCAAAGAGTTTACTATACAAGTATAGTAAACTCTTTGTGAATGTTTGAAACTCCTAGGAAAAAACACTGAAAATTTTTGTTATTTCTTTTTTACTTAATAATAGTAAACTACCGTTGGCTGGGGCTCAATTCCTTTTGCATAGTAGTAATTCAAGTTACTTACAAAATCAATTACTTTCTTTGTATCCAGATCATACACAAGAATGTCTGGATCTCCAGCCATATCAATAAAATCCAGGCGTCTCGGCGTAGTTCTGCCACTGGTGTCAACAAAAGAGGAACTGTGATACGGTGGATTGCCAGAACTATATGCAGATTCAAAATAGGTAAAAAGCGTATCTGCATTTAGAACAATCAAAACAGCATTATCAGAGCTTGCATAATTTGAAAAGTTGAATTCTCTTGACCATTCCAAATTCGGGTTTGCCACCGTTGTATTGGCAATTTGGGTCCCATTCACCTTAATATCTCCGTTTGGATACTTAATGACCGTATATAACAAATTGTTAGAGTAGGATGTTAGCTTGGCCGCCTTACCATTAATCGGTGTATCCGCTGGCGAGGCCGCATTCATGTGGATACTATAGCTTTCACCTACCGTTCCTGTGGAGGTAACACGAAGTCCCCAGTCCCCTGCTTTTAAGTCTGTAGCAAACTTCAATTCAGAGGCCTTTCCTCCAAAAACCCGTCAAACTTGCTGTTCCCGTGCTCCAATCAATCGAATACAAGTCAAATCTATAATTGGGATTACTGGATTTGATCTGAGCCAGAATGCTTCTATCCGTAGGTACGTTAAAGAACCAAAAATCTGTTGGATCAGTTGTCGTTAAAGAATCAGTGAAACTCATGAGGTCACCGTTCACATTGAAATTAGACATTAATGTAACCCGGCGATTGTTCACTTTAAGAGTCTCACCATATACAGCCTCAGTCGTGCTGGTAGGTTCCAGCATTTGAGTCGTACTGACCGAAAATGGCGTAGGGCTCCCCTTCTCCGTCGTACTTGATGAACTGGCCTCAACTGAGGCTGGAGCTATTGACATACTTAAAACTAAAATAGCTAATAAAATTCCAGAAAGATATTTTCCCCACTTCATAAACATCATCCCTTCTCAGAATATTTAAAATTATTCATAGATTGAAAATAATTCCTATGGATGATGTACTAATTCTATAACACACTTAATTATTCTTTATTCTAAGGTTTCGTCTTAGACGATCTTACGTTGAATCTATGAACGAGCCTTGATCAGCACCCTCATCATACAAAGAGAGCACTGTCGGCAGGGGAAGCTAGGAAGGTTCATTGCACCTCTTCTTTCGAATCCCTCGTCCAATAATACCAACTTTCCATTTTTTGAATTCTGTAACCACACTTTATATATAAATTCAATGCATTGTAATTTCGACCTTGTGTTGAAACTACTAGTTGTTCAATCGGCCTGCTTTAGTTTATATAACTCATCCACTTTTTCAATATCAAAAATATGTGGATAACAAGGATATCTAGTATTTTCAAATAATCCAGTCATCCTATTTTGTATAACAGGAAAGTCATGTTCCGTCGCTAAGAGAACTTTTATTTTGTGCATTAGTATCTATTCTAGTCTCAAATGTTACTTTAGCATCCACTATACAAATCCTCTTACCATATGACACCTCCATTAGTAGTTAAGCTCTTTTATACTATGTTGATAGAGATGTCGAAGTATCTCGTATGTTGTCGCAACATAATAAATTACCGCCAGTTATTCAAAGACAGACCTTATTACGTCCTAAAATTAAATCCACTATTAAACTTTATTTTGAATATATAGACATTAATGTTTAGACATCCCTTTTGTTCTTTTGTATTCTTGGTAAGTAAATCAACTCAAAGGAGAATATAAATGAAAAAGATTTTTATCCCACTCTTACTTTCCATGTTTTTTGCATTATTTATCGTTTCACCCACTTTTGCTGCTACAAGTATTGGGTCAGTATTAGTGCAACCCGAGCAAGGTTGGACAAGATATAATCACGACTCAAGTGAGATAACCTATTTAGGTGGAAAATGGACGCTGGATCCAAGTTCAAAATCTTATAATTCTACAATTGGTAATAAGGATACAGGTATTAAATTTAATTTTACCGGTTCTAAAATCCGATATATATCCACTACATGGTCATCTGGATCATCTAATACTGATGTTATAATCGATGGTCAAGTCGTTGGTAAAATTAACTTTGCTGGTCCTGAAGTGTACCAGAAAAAAATGATGTTTGAAAAAACGGATTTAAGTCCAGGTGAACACTCATTCGAATTGAAAAATAATGGTACCAACTATATTTTCTTCTACGGTGTGGACATTGAAGGAACTTTAAAACCATTCAATCTAATAAACCCAACTCCTGTGGACCCCGTGCCTGTAGATCCAACGCCTAATCCTGATCCAACGCCAACACCAGATCCAACACCAAGTCCTAATCCTGATCCGTCTAAACCTACTGAGCCGACCGAACCAGCACAACCAACTGGCGACCGAGCTATTCTGACTGTAACCATGGACAATGGATTTGATAATGAATTTGATCTGAGTAAAAAAGAATTGAATGCCTTCATCACTTGGTATGACGCTAAAGATGCTGGTAGAGGTGCTTCATTCTTTGCCATTGATAAGCACAATAACAACAAAGGTCCATTCAGCAACCGTAAAGACTACGTAATCTTCAACAAAATCCTTACGTTTGAAGTAAGTGAGTATTCAACTAAATAATAAACAACAAAGGACTCCATAATGGTTACATACCAGCGGAGTCCTTTTCACATCTACTCTAAATTCAAACTGCTTACGGAAGAAATAATATCCGTTAATCACAATAGATTCCGGCGTTATTTTCTCAACTACTCCTCCGCAGTCTACAATCTCCTTCCTTTATATTCCTAAGAATTTCTTGTGCTGCATCCTCTACAACTGCCAAATTGTATCTATTCGCCAAATCTAAAATTTTATCCATGTCACAAGCTACTCCAGCATAAGCACGGGGACAATTGCTTTTGTTTTATCTGTGATCGCATTTTCTATAAGATCTTCATTAATATTCATAGTATCAGGTCGAATATCCACGAATACAATCTTAGCTCCTCTTAAAACAAAGGCATTGGCGGTGGATACGAATGTATAAGAAGGCATGATAATTTCATCACCCTGTTGAATATCCAAGAGAATAGCAGCCATCTCCAAAGCATGTGTACAAGAAGTCGTTATTAATGTTTTTTACATCAAAAGTTCTTTCAAACCAGTTTGCACATAAACGCGTAAATTCTCCATCCCCCGAAAGATGTCCACTAGAAAATGACTTTTCAACACACTCTCCTTCTTTACCTACGATTGCCGGTACATTGAAATTTATCATTATCATCTCTCATTTCAGCAAATTATGTGGTGAAGCCCATGCAGCCTAATAAAAGTGTGGTGATTTAGTCATAGTCTCTATAATTTCTCTCATAACCTTTTCACTGTCAAAAATTTCATCCGCCCTATTTATCGCTACAGATCTTTCGCGTTCCCTAAATACAGGATTTTCCCAATTTTTTATAGATGTCTTTACATCATCAAAACTGTTAATATGATAGTACCCTCCTGTCATGTGAGCAACAGCTCCGAAGGCATATGTAAAAACGGGTAGACCTTGCCGCAAACCAATGGCAGCAGAAGTACCGCCTCCAGATCGAACTGTGTTTAAATAAGCATCACAGGGGGTATGGTCATTACATTTCATATAGATCGTCTAGTTCTGTTAAAAAAGAATCGTTTAGCTCCGTATCAAGGCGATTACCCACTATGTCCAATACAAATTTTTCCTCAGCCAACCCCAATACTCTCTATCATTTTAGAATGTGGATATGTATATTTATAAGTAAACACACTCTCAATAACGGATTCCCGAGACCTATTCAATCTGCTGTGCACAGTAGTTCGTTCCCATTCACATCCCACAGATCACAAATACGATGACGTCCCTAGGGGAGGTAGACGTATACAGTCTATTCTATCCATCCAAAATTCTCTGTTGTCAGAAATCCCCCCTTCTCTTGTACTAAAAGCACCAACAAATCCATTCTTCACTAGAACTGGAGTTAGTTTGTCCAACATTAACTTTTGGTTAACTCCACCACCAAAAGCAGGCGTATACCAGATCGGATTTATACCTAAAACACTCTTCATCCAATCTTTACAAGGGCCGATTTCAATATCATAAAATTCCTGTGGATCGCCATTGTAAGGAATATGATTATGAGCATGCACACCTATAGTCATTCCTGCCTGGCTCATTTCAACTATTTCTTCTGTACTTATATAAAAATCATTTATAAATTTTTGCTTATCGGGAAACAAGGACTGAAAAATAGACTCGAGAAAGATAGTTGCTTCCGTAACAGATAATTTAAAATTAAGCATAAATTTATTGTATCTGCGGAGTTTTTTCTGTTCATACTTATAGATTTGGCTCTCCTCTTCCACACCGCTCGTATCATATGTTCCACTCAATAATTCCCACAACTCTTCATCGGATTTGAAGGAGAGCACCGTGTGTACCAAATGAACTAATGGAACGTTACCTGTGAGGTGTGGACCAGACATGACTGTAAAATATGCAGGAATTCCTTTTCTTTTCAAGATGTCAAAAGCAAACGTATATTGGTCTTTTGTACCATCATCAAACGTTAGTACACACCATGGTTCCGAGTTGGACTTATCAATCTCGTCTAACGAGATAATTCGATGTGTCTTGCTAATTAAATCTAGCTGTTCTTCAAAGTCATGGGGATGCATGGGAACAATCCCACCCCATCCTTTCTTCTCACGTACATAGTGGTACATCGCAGCAATATTACCCATTATCAATTCCACCCTTTAGGAAGTGGCCAAATGTTGGGACGATCCATATCTCCGTCAGTTTTAACAAGATATATGTCATTCACTTCCGTATTTTGAAAGTAACCTTCATTTTTTTTAATTTTCCATACAAAATTAATGGGATTAACACGATAACGAAAAGGCTGGAACAGGCCTGCCAATCCACATTCCTTTGGCGTGTAGTCTATATTTTGTTTTTTAAAACCGATGGATTCCAGAACATGCTCTAAACGATTTGAACTTAACTGAAAATCCGCCGCAACACACCCTTGGTCACGAGCCCATGACAAAACCCCAGATACCATCTCAATCAAACGATGATCTGCTATTCCTTCCCAAACCTCCGCATTAGCTGGGATGATTTCTATAATCCTTAATACTTTTGTGCCGTGGGTACTCCCCTCTGGAGCATATACTCGATCTAGACGTGCAATTACAATCCCCTCAGCAGTGGAATCACCGAAAAATAAATACTTATAGCCCGCACTATTTATATATCTCCATTCCCAAAAGGAGGCGCTACGGTACTGCGAAAGTGAGAATCGATGTTGAATACTTTTAATGTATAATTGCTCTAACTCCTCACCCGTAATATTGAGTATTGGGCTGTATGAATGTATCAATCTTTCCTCAACACCTGATATCCATTGTCCAATAACCGAATGATCGAATGAATCATTTAGTAGGTTAACATAACCGTTGGCGTCAAGCGGAATGATGTAACGGTTCAAATGATCTGAATACGAATACCCCATACGTTCATACATAGGTACCACTTGAAGATTACAACCTAAGGTCACGCACACCGAATTATACTTTTCAGCTTCTTTCATAAGCATAATGCCCAAGCCACTGTTTCTATACTTCTCTGATACAATCCACATGGCGAAACTGATACCTTTATATTGTTCTCCGTTAGAACTATACTCACTAGGAATGACCCCAAGGAACCCCTCAATACAACCATTGTCAATCAGCAGTAAACTTTCCGATAAACCATTCTCGTCAATCCGATACTGCCAATCAAACAATTCTTTGTTATAGATAGCATGCTCTGGGGACCAATTAATTCTCATAAACGCAACCAGCGACTCATAATCAGAATCTTTATATTTTACAATTTCCAATAGCTTTCCCCCTCCTTTTTATGCGTTATATTTTTCCACATAACACTTCAAATAAATTATTAATTATGAATATTATTCAAAATATGCAAAATGCTTTGCACTGAATCTATATTAGCTATTTCATCAATGGGAATAGACACATTAAAATTAGCTTCAAGTTCCATCACTAAATTCAATTGATTGAGCGAATCCCAATTTTCAAAGTCACTTTTTACCGATCCCAATGTCACTTTTTCGACAGACACATTCATAATTTTAGATATTATCGATTGAACTAACTCAAATTTATTCAAAAAGAGCACTCCTTAAGTAAGATATGATGAGGTAAGAATATCTCTCCTAGATCTAATTCATTGTTTTTGGATACATCCCTATACTTCTTTGAAATAAAGTCATAAAAAGGTTTATTCTTTTCTGTTTTTATATACATACCCTTAATACTATGGGGGGAAAAATGCTTGGTAACTAAATAAAGCATTGCTTCCTCAATTCCCTTGCCCATGACACGACAACTCATAACAAAATCATGGATTTCAGCCTGACCTTCATCATCACATGAAACCGAAATCAGTCCTGTATAACCTGCATTTCCAAATTTGTCTTCCACTTCAAATAAGATTGCATGATTATTCGGCAGTTCACTCCAGGACCAATACTCTTCAATCGTAAACCTGCGGGTTGCCATGTTAAACTGATTCGTTTTATTCATTAACTGGACAGCACGTGTTAGCAATAATTTATTCAATTTATGTGGAGTCAGCTTAATTTCAAGTGAATGTAGCCATTCTTCCAATGATTCTACGTTTAACTTTATCGACTCTCGCTTTTGCTCCTGTTTGAACCAGTCTGTTCGTTTACGATCCTCCAACGTTATAGCAGGAGTCTCGAAACAATCCAGTTGGCTAATAAAAACAGGGTATTGGGTAACATCAATAGGTAGGTCAGGTACATATACTTCTGGAAGAGCCTGCTTGATACGATCTCTTTCAGATGGATTATCGTCTAGAAATACAACAGATTGCAGACCTAGGTTGAGCTCCTTTACAATTTCAACCACATTGGCAGCCTTGTCGTTCCAGTTGATTCGAATTGAAGAAAAGTCCTTTTTTCTCAGAATCATTTCCGGATGCTGTTCTATCATTTCTAGTGCTATCGGTTCGCTGTTTTTACTGCATATAGCCAGGATGACACCTCGGTTACTCAATCTGTGCAATTCTTGCTGAAAAAGCTTGAAACTCTCACCGACGGGATCAATCCCCCCCAGTTTGATGTTGTCAATACCATCGTCACCAATCACGCCACCCCAGAGTGTATTATCCAGATCACAGATAATTAACTTTTTACTTTGTCCGTATAGACCACTAATGATTGATTTTAGCTCATTGGATACAAAGAGAAAAAAATCGCGAGAGAACTGAATTTTCCCAAGTGCATACATTTTAGCATCGTAGCTTTTTTGCTGGATTGCTGCATACCAATAGCTAGAATCAAGAATGATAACATGCTCGTGCTCTTGTAGTCGTTCTGAAAGACGTAGATTCATTTGCATAAGTACATTGCTTAATCCTACATTGTGCTTTAATGTCATCGATTGTATCCAACGGTAATGAGGTGGGAGGGACCAAGACACAACAAAAATATGTTTTGCTTTTCCCTCAGCCCTGATAATAAGCTCGCAAAATTGATCGACTTCATTAAGAACATCACCGATATTAATTTCCTTATACTCCAGCAGTTTATTAAAAGAAGGAATTACTTTCTCAGGACTTGTCCATAAAAGCAACATATCCTTTTTTTCCGACCATACGGAGTGATCAGAATTCATAAGAACCTGATTTACTTGATTATAAGGAGCTTCTGTCACTTCTAACGTCAAATCTTGATAAGATCCCTCTAGAAAACGAACCATCGGATTTAGATTAGAATCAGAGAGGATTAATAGTTTATTTTTTCTCATTTATTTTCTCCCCCATAAATCAAGGTTCAACTTACTTCATAATGGCGACACTACCACATAAGTCACTTATAGGAGTGTACTTAACACCATGTTCTCTACAATACTCTCTAACCGCCTGTTTTACACCATGAAATCGAGTACTGTTGTAGTCATGGATTATAATATATCCCCCATCTGACATCTTAGGATAGAAAAATTTTAATCCTTCGAGAATAGGCTGATACAAATCAACATCCAAACTAACAAATGCAAAAGTTTCATTCACGTCACTTGCTGATTCTGGAAAATACCCTTTTTTCACAATACAATTTTCTTTATACATCATTTTATTCAGTACTAAGTCCACATCCGAATTGCAAAATTCTCCTGCAACCGAGTTCGAAAAATCACCTTTATTTTCGTTATCAATATCCTTCTGGTCAAAACCGCTAAAGGTATCAAATAAATATAGTTGACGATCAGGAAAAACCCGGTTAATATACTTAGAAAATTCCCCCTTAAACACACCGAGCTCTGCTACACTTCCCTTTACTCCGCACTCATTTATTTCATCAGCAATTTGCCGTAATAGAGCCAGCCTAGTATCAAATTTCAAACTCATAAAATAGTCAATAATTTTTTCCTTTTCAATCGACAACTCTTCAGTTAGCTGTTTGTACACTGATTCTCCATGAATATTCGCTATAATTACATAATCGAATACAAGCTTACAAATTTCATTAGGAGCAACGACCGGTTTGGACAAAAATTTCGAGCCTTGTTTAGATCCATCATTGTCTGCAAATGCGATAACCTCGAATTCATCACTTAATAGATAATGAACACGAAGTCCTCCATCACCTGCACCAAAAATAACTACCTTTGCTTTATCAATCAAATTCTACACCTCTCCCGAAATAAGCATCATAAACATAATGACTGAATAAATGCTCTTTTTATGCAAAACATAGCTGTGCTAATTGAGTTCAATATTATATTCATCGAAAAAAGGCCTTCATTTGATTAATAACAAAACTCTGCTCATCCACCGACATATTTGTTCCAGAGGGCAAACAAACTCCTTTTTCAAATAATATTTTGCTAATATCCAAGCCACCTTCATGAGCATAATACACGGCATCTTTAAAGAGTGGTTGCAGATGAAGCGGCTTCCATACTGGTCGAGATTCAATATTATCTTTTCCTAAATAACCTATTAAATCACTAACGCTTGTACCAATAATTTCAGGGTCTATTATCATTGTTGTCAACCATCGAGTAGACTTACCAAAACTCTTTTCCGGCATAAATTGTATTCCATCAATTCCTGATAGCTCATAGCTATACTTTTCAAAAATTTCTCGTTTCTGTTGAATGCGTTCGTCCAACACACGAAGCTGCCCTCTCCCTATACCAGCTAGGACATTACTGAGACGATAATTGAAGCCTACATCCTCATGCTGATAATGTATCGCCTTTTCCCTCGCCTGAGTTGCGTAATGTCGCGCTCTACTTAGTGCTTCTAAATCATCTGAAACCAGCATGCCCCCACCTGAAGTAGTAATAATTTTATTTCCATTAAATGAAAGAATGCCGAATTTCCCAAGCGTTCCACTCATTTGCTTGCCGTAAGTTGCTCCGAGTGATTCCGCAGCATCTTCTACAATTGGCACCTCGTAATAATCACATATTTTTTTCAACCGATCGTAGTCTGCACTCTGCCCATACAAATTGACTATAACTACAGCTTTAGGTTTCTTTCCCTTATCTGCATAAGTCTTGAATGCTCGCTCTAGTGCCTCAGGGGACATATTCCAGCTGTCTGGTTCCGAATCGATAAAGACAGGAATTGCACCTTGATATAAGATCGGATTAGCACTGGCAACAAAGGTAAGAGAAGAACAAAAAACAATATCATCCTTTTCCACACCAAGCAATATCAAAGACAAGTGAATTGCTGCTGTTCCAGAACTTAGGGCAACTGCGCCTCCACATCCTAAGTAATTTGCCACCTCTGATTCAAAAGCGTCTACATTTTTACCTAGTGGAGCAATCCAATTCGTTTCAAAGGCCTCTGCGATATATTGCTGTTCAAGCCCGCCCATATGCGGTGAAGATAAATAAATTCTATCTCGATTGGACATTTTGTTTCATCCCTTATCCTTATAGGTTTTTTATTACTTTGGCCGGACAACCCACAGCTATAACGTTTTCTGGCAAATCGCGGATGACACAAGAAGCAGCACCAACGATGGTATCGCACCCTACACGAACACCAGGTATAAGACTTGCACCTATTCCGATATGAGCACAGTATCCGATCTGAACTCCACCTGCCATATGTACACCTGGGGAAATATGCACGAAGTCTTCTATTCGGCAATCATGATCTATAGTAGCCGCCGTATTAACAATGACATGCTCTCCAACATACGCATCAGCGTTAATTACAGCATTAGGCATGACAACCGTCCCCTCCCCAATGAATGCGCTGGGTGCGACTACAGCGCTTGGATGAACAGCAGTACCAAATTGGACTGAAGCAACTTTTAATTGACTTACAATCTTCCTTCTGGTTGTATTATCTCCGATTGCCACAACGAACAGCGCCTCTGGATACAGAGATAATAGTTGAGCAATCTGATTACGGCCCCCCAAGATCGGCAATCCGTTCCATGCTTCTTCTTTACAATGGTCATCCAGAATTCCTATGACTTCTTCACCACAGGACCGTAAAATATCCACGATAACCTTGGCATGCCCTCCTGCTCCAAAAACAATATAGCTCAAGGCCGATCCTCCTTAATAGGTAATTGTCTTTTGAATAAGCTGCTCTGACTTGGATGTTCGGTTCAATATATCTACGATGCGAGAGCTGGTGTTATCTCTACTGTAAATATTGTCGGCTGCTTTAACAATTTGTTGGAAAGGCTCAGACATTGCGTACTCTATTGCAGAAGTCAATTCGAGCTCGTCAGCTGAAATATCTATTGTGTTCACAGAACGCTCTCTGCCTGTCTGGCGAGTTCCGATATTAATGACTGGAACATGAAAGGAGGCAGCCTCAATAATCCCCGATGAAGAATTTCCAATTAATATTTTTGCATTTTTCAACATCGTCAGATAATCAAGTTGCTCAAAACTGGTTACAAGGTGCATCCCTTTTCTTGCAGCAAAACGATTATATACATCAACAATCGCATCAGCTCCAGCATCCGAATTAGGCATCACACAAATTACCTCATTCTCCCCAGCCAAGAGAACTTCCATCATCTTACCAAGGATGTGCATATCCGCTTCTTCCGTGGTGACAGGATGATAAGCAAACAGCACATAATCGTTATCTATATTCAGATCGTATTTACGTTTCGTCATCTCTAGCTCAGGCAGGGAAGTGTTCATCATCGTTTCAATTCTCGGAGCTCCGACTACATGAATTCTCCAAGGTTCCTCGCCAAGCCTGATTAGGCGCTCTCTGCTTCCATTTGTAGCCACAAAGTGAATGTGGGCCAACTTGCTAATCGCATGCCGAACAGACTCATCAATCGTGCCGGATACTTCTCCACCATGCAAATGAACAAGCGGAATGTTCATGTGAGAGGATACAATCGCAGCTGCAAGCATTTCTCCCCGATCTCCTAATACAACAACGAAATCTGGTTCCAAAGCTTCTACGGCTTGTGTCATGCCCATGATTGCTATTCCAATAGAGCGAGACATATTAGCATGGGTAGATCCCTGCAGCAGACAGTCTACCTTAGCAGATACACGAAATCCGTCCTTTTGGATAGCGTCCAATGTATACCCATGCTGTGGAGACAAATGCATGCCTGTAACCAACAGGTGGAGCTCCAGAGCATGTTCTTCCTCAAGAGCCCGCAAAACCGGGTAATATATCCCATAATCAGCTCGTGTTCCGGTAATCACCAATACTTTTTTCATTGCACATCATCCCATGATAACAAATAGTCTTCATGTACATCCTTTAAAAGCTGCTTACCAACCAAGTCATCAAAATATTTAGGCTCTATTCCAGTGCCCGGACGCTTGATAACTAGATCTTCTAGTGTTAGCAACTGGCCTGTTTTTTTAGATGTTGCCACCACAATACTTTTTCTTGCAACAGCTCTTGTGCTTTCCTCAGAAGGCATACACCTTTTAACACCATCCCCTAGGGCCTGCTCCACATTACGAATCGCGAGAACCATTTTTGAGAAATCAGCAGGCTCCAGTGAAGCCTTATGGTCAGGACCTGGAAGATTTCGATCCAATGTAAAATGCTTTTCAATAATTCTCGCTCCCAGTGCTGAAGCTGCTACAGCGATCTCAATTCCAGCCGTATGATCTGAGTAACCTGTGACCTTATTAAAAGCTGTAGATATTGTCTTCATGGCCAGCAGATTTACATCTTCCAAAGGTGCCGGATAGTCGGAAGTACAGTGTAGCAATAGTACTTCACTTTTTTTAAATGCTTGTAACGATTCTCCAATTTCATCTAAATTAGACATCCCGGTCGATAGAATAATCGGACGCCCATAGCTATCAAGCTTCTGAAGAAAGGGGATATTGTTCATATCTCCTGATCCAACCTTGAATGCGTCAATATGAATTGAATTCAGAAACTCAGCACTTTCTTCATCAAAGGGCGTGGAAAGGAAATCTATCCCTTTATCCTCACAGTACCTTTTCAATAGAACAAAATCCTCAAAGCTCAATTCCAGCTGTTTTAGCATATCTAGTTGGCTTTCAGCTGAATTGGTATTTTCCGTCTGGTAATTAGCCTTCTGGGCATACTTGGTTACCAGCTTTTCGCTTTTAAAGGTTTGGAATTTCACCGCATCGGCACCGCATAAAATCGCTTGATCAATACATTCGAATGCAAGCTCCAATGATCCGTTATGGTTAACTCCTACCTCTGCGATAATATAGATAGGGTGGTTTTCATTATTTGATAAGAGGTTTTTCATGTTATATTCCTCACTCCTACTGCAAGGATTCCTTGTGATTGGATTGTCTCCAAAAAAGCTCTGCCATTTTTAAATCAAACTCGTCATCTATGTCAACAGATCTTTCTTTAGGCATAATGTAGCCACAATTATTAGGACCAATCAGAGTGTCACCATTTATCAACAGATCTCTTTTCACGATATAGATGGCTCCATTTAAAGCATGTAGTTCTTTGAGATCTTGTCTCCTCAAATGCTCCCTTTCACCTTTCAGGTAGGGCGTAAGCCGTCCGTTATCCATTTCCCTTAGTAAATAGGGTTGCACTCCAGACAAAGTGACACTTTGAAGTGAATCAGCCTGATGATCTAAAAATATTTTATATGCTTCTTTAATGTCCATAGCATTTCGCAGTGGAGATGTGGGCTGCAGCAGCATAATAACATCAAAAAATTGATTTTGCGTCTGCTCATAAAATTCAACTGCATGCTTCAATACATCAATGCTTTTAGCCTCATCGGTAGCCAGTTCATCGGGCCTTATAAACGGAACAGCCGCTCCGGCTTGGCCCGACACACGAGCAATCTCTTTACAATCCGTTGAAACTACAACTTCGTCCACACAACCACTATTTAGTGCAGCTTCAATGCTATATTGAATGAGCGGTTTATCATGTAACAATCTTATGTTTTTACCGGGTAAACCTTTTGATCCACCCCGCGCAGGAATAATCGCCAAACATTTGTGTTTGCTCATCATACAATACCTTTTGTGAAGCCCAATCCGTTCAGTTCAATAAGCTCTCGAATGGCTTTCGGGAAAATCTGTGGTGCAGTCATCGAAGAATATTCTTGACGAATAGCCTTTTTAAAACCTTCATATTCTTGCTCTGCGGTATGAAACAACGAAGGAATGATATACATCTGTCCATTCTCCAACGCTCTTTCAGATTCCTCAAGCGTCATGAGTTCCTCATATAGCTTCTCACCCGGCCGGATTCCGGTCTCAATGATCTCTCCACGATAGGGTTTACCAACCGCCTCTTCATACGAATCAACCAAGCATTGGGCCAAATCCGTAATTTTGAGAATCGGCATTTTTAGTACAAATACTTCTCCGCCTTGCGAATAGTGCGCCGCATCTATGACCAATTGAGCGGCTTGAGGAATAGACATCATAAACCGAGTCATCTCTGCATGTGTGACCGTCACCGGTACCCCTTTAGCAATCTGGTCACGGAATAAAGGAATAACAGAGCCCCTGGATCCCATAACATTTCCAAAGCGGACACAAGAAAAGATGGTACGTTTGCTCCCTTTATACAAGTTGGCGGCAGAAATTAAACGTTCTGATAGCAGCTTCGTAGCTCCCATCGTATTCGTTGGATTTACCACTTTATCTGTGCTGATGGCTACTACTTTTTCTACATTATGCTCAATAGCCGTCTCAATTAAATTCTGTACACCAATAACATTCGTTTTCACTGCTTCCATAGGGTTATACTCGCATGCAGGCACATGTTTGAGAGCAGCAGCATGAAAAATATAATCCACATCCTCCATAGCATAACTCAGTCTTTGCTTGTCCCTGATATCACCGATCAGATAACGGATATTCGTATATTCTTTTAATTCCTGCTGCAGATCAAACTGCTTGCTCTCATCCCTGCTAAAAATCCGTAAGGCTTTAGGGTTATACGATAAAATATTACGTACAATTTCGCTTCCAATCGAACCTGTGCCGCCCGTAACCAGTACAATCTTGTTGGTAAACATAATGACCTCCGGAGTGTAAAACGATTAATTTATATATCTTTATGGACCACTGCATCGCTATCTGTTTTTTTATCTAAACGGCGAATCGATTCCGAAAACATTTCTTCAAGTATTGGGATTTGTGCTGTGATATCCTGTAGCAGCTTACCCAGATGCTCATAGATTAGATCAGACTTACGAGTCAACTGATGTTCTGTAACAATCACAGGGAGCACCTGATCAAAACGCGCAATTTCGATAGGCATAATGGACTCAAATATAGGTGAGAACCAGTCCCTGTTGGCAATCACCCCCCACATCTGCTCTATGGATTCCACCATACTTTGAGCCTTTGCTGGTTTAGTGCGGCTAAATTCGCGTATTTTTTTCATCAGCTTATGAATTGCTGCAATCTCAGAACGTACATTGGAAAGATCTCCGAGTGTCGCTATCAGCTTATCTCTGACATCCTGCACCTTATTCATATCAGCAGCAATATTTATTTTGTTTATCAAATCGGCAATTGCATCATGATCAACAGATTCTGGTGCTAACAATTTATACATCTCTTCCATCGGTTCGTATGGGGCTCCCTCAATCACTGCACCATTGCGAGTTGAATTGATAAATTCAATCCTTGGAAGTGCCTTAATCAGATTTTCGACTCCATCCTTCATCAGGGAGAAACTTTCGTCTGTGATATTGTATGTCCCCTTTACATTTAGCACTTTTTTAGGTGCTTCCTGCACTATCTTATCTGTAGTTTCGGCTGCAAAATGTTCAATTCCATCTGCGTAGAATTTGTTATCAGGGAACGACAGATCCTGACCTGCAAGTATGATCCGTTTAGCCCCTAGATATGCCGCTGCTTGAATAGCCGTTCCTGCAACCGTTTCTGTAGGGGATATAAAGAGCTCCTCCTTACTGAGTCCAAAGAAATATTGTGATACAGCATCACTTTTCATAATACTATGGATTTTCCCTGCACAGTTCTGATCAGAGATTTCATAATAGGAAGAAGATGTGAATAGTAAAGGCTGCTCTCTCGTTTCAGAGGAAGCAAAGATTTTCTTATTGACTGAATGGCCATCCATTATTACAGCAAGGTGAGGATGTATTCCATGCTTTATTAATGCCTGAATGCTGGAGCCTGCTGAAATAATCAGTGCGTGAGGACGTAATTTTTTCAGCCATTCGATATCTTCCTGTAAAGATGGGCCTGATGATACAACAATCACCGTTGCACCCTCAAAAGCGTGAAAAAGCCGCTCAATGGAAGGAGTGTATAGTACATCAGATAGATGATATAGAAAATTTCGAGTCCATTCTTCTCGAAAACGATTCTCTGTATGTTTATCTACCAAAAAGCTCTGGCGGTACTCCTGAAATTTTTCCTTTACTTCACGTAGCGTACTCATATCATCGGTTAGATACTTACGCAGCGCAATAAACACTAAATCTTCCATCATGTAACTACTCAGCATATGAAACATCATATCGAGCTGAGAATCACCAACGGATAGCCAGTACAAATTGGAATACCCCAGCAAAAGACTGAGGTCATACTCCGTCACAGCCTTCCGAAAAAGCCGCTCATCCGGCTCGTATACAAACAGCCAGTGATTCGGGTACAATTCGAGGAGATCAACAATGCTGAGTCCCCTTTCAAATCCATATACAAAAAGGATCTTTCCGTTTCCAATTGCTCCTTGAACAGCATTAAGCCAAGCCGTGTCCCTTTCAAAGGGCTCAGTAAACAAAGGTATAGATAAATCTTCATTCGGCAAACTATTGATTTGGGTTGCAACATGAGGAAACCTCTGCTCTAGAATTGTATGGTTTATTTGTAGTTGAGACAAGGTAATACCACCGTTTCGCATTAATATTTGTTAATTAGTATATCGGATTTACTCTTAATGGAATGAACCTTTTCACAAAAATACCCCCATTCTAAATCGAATAGGGGGTACGCTCCATAAAGCATTTTTTATTTGCGATGATCAATAAACAAACTGTCTACAGAATAAGCTTGCTGGTATGCATGCTGCTGTACACGAATGGCTCCGCGTTTCTCCATCCAGTGGCCAGCCTCATCCTTTAGTACATGCATACGCTGCAAAATTACAGAATCATGACTTAGTATATCACGAATTTTCTGCTTATTATTTTCCGTTATCGACGGCTGAAAGGACTGCATCTGTTCTACAATGCGCTGCCTTTGATCTGCAAACTGTTCAAACTCTTCCTCACTTAAATTCATAAGGTTAGATAACACTGCTTCTGTCCTATGTTGCAGTTCTTCAAGGAGTACTTGCATATTAGGATCTGCCATTACACACTACCAACTACACCAGGCATTTTCATGGCTTCCAACCAAGCTTCCCGTAGGTCAGTCAAATGTTCCAGCACCTCTTGTGCCGGAGCGGCTATTTTGTGAACATTCGCCTCGATCAGCTCATGCAGCATATATTCATACACCCGCAATAAGTCATGGGATATTGGATACTCAAAATTCAACGCAGATATCAACTCGTGTACAATAGCTTGTGCTTTACACAAATTATTATTTGCTTTCTCGTTATCCCTATTCTCTATCCCCTCAATCCCCGCACGAACGAAACGAATAGCCCCATCGTACAGCATAATCAGCAGTTTAGGCTTGGATGCAGTTTGTGCTTGAGTCTGCCGGTATTTCTGATAGGGTGTATTGATCAATTGTAAAACCTCCTTTATGACGACATGCCTGTAAGACTCGAAGATGTATTATTATACTTGCTTATTGCCGTTTCCATGGCGGTGAATTTTTTGTAATAGTTAGTTTCAATCATCGTTAGACGGCTGGTCATGTCACTAATTCGACGGTCCAGACTCGTTAATTGCTCTCCCATTGTGCTCGTAGAAAGAAATGAAGCAGTTAGATCCTTACTAACTTTTGAAGTACCGGCTGTATCGGCCATTCTTTGCAGTGAAGTATTCGAAATCTTTTTAAGTTTAGCAATAACACCATCTTGCTGTGTGTATTTATTGGTTAGCGCGGTACTTGGATCCTGTTTCCCAAAAAAATTCGTGATAATATCTGGATCTTTTTCAACCGCTGCACGCAATTTGTCTGCATCCAAAATTAGCTTGCCTTTCGTATCATACGTCCCTGTAGTGATCCCAAGTTCAGACATCATTAATGGCTTATTCTTACCATTTGCATCAACTCTGCCGATATCTACACCTTGAATCATGGCATTACGCATTTCAGATAATGTATCCTGCAGGATAGGATCGTTTCTAAGCATGCCACTCTTGGCCTTGGTTGTCCAGAGCTTGACTTCATCATCGCTCATAGCGGATTTTTGTTCCGTCGTAAGCGGAGCGTATTTTTTATATCTCTCCTCACTAACCTTGCTGTTGAGTGTAGCAAGAACATCATTATAAGCATCAACAAAGCTTTGAATATTTTCGACGATCTTATCCGTATCTTTAGTAGCTTCTATTCTTGTCGCAGCACCACCTGCTGTCTTAAGCGTAATATCAATACCATTAATGGTAAAATTGTTAGAGGATTTTTTGACTTCAAGTCCATTTACCTTTAGCAGAGCATCAGTTCCATTCGTTGAAGACAGTTTAAACTCACTACTAATTTGAGAATCAATATTGAATGCTTGGGAACCGGTGGTTTTACTTGTTAATGACAATCCGGATTTGGCATCATATAGGGCAGTTACTCCTGTCTTACTGTTCTCATTAATTTTTTTGACAAACGATTCAATCGTTTCGTTTGCATCCACATCAATGGTAGCACCACCAACCTGAACCGTACGGGCTGCCCCATCGGCAAATGCCAGTTCACTACTAGCCTTTTCAGACCATGAGCTGTCTGAAACAGATCTTGCAGCAGTAGCGAGATTTATTACCGAGATATCCAATACTCCACTGGCAGACGATGAAGCCGTTGCAGTCAACGCGTCACTATTTCCCGTTACTGTTACTTTCTGCGGATTCATTGAAGCAGTACGACTTAATGTACCTAGTTTATCTTGTAGAAATGAAACAACTTTAGTACTGGACTCACGATAGTTTTCCCGTTTCCATTCCATCAGTTGTTTTTGTTGATTCAGCTTATCTAGCGGTACACGTTCAGCAGTCATCAACTTTTTGACCATTGCATCAATATCCATACCAGAGGCAAGGCCACTTATTCTGGTTACCATAATTATATGTCCCCCTATACTTTTTTATCGATAATTATTCCAGAAATTTCCATCATCATAGCCGCTATATCCAGAATTTTCTCAGGAGGTACCTCACGAATCAAATCTCCCGTTTCCTTGTTCATCACTTTTATCATGATTGCATGTGTCTTTTCATGTACCGATATTTCAAACGTCTTCTGCGGGCCTTGAATAGCATCAATTGCTTTCTGTAGCTCCAAAACTGCTTCCTCATGTGTCTGCTGTTTCTGCGCGGTACCACTTCTATTGGCTGTCTGGACAGCATCTTGTACAGCAGAATAATTTGTTTCGGCATCTGAAGGGGCTTCACGTTGTATTACTGCTGATGGCTGAATCGGCAACAAACTCCCAGTGCTAGGGGGGATCATCGAGTCCATACAATAACCTCCATTAATAATATTAGACACAATAAAACCGTTCTGTATTTGAAATGCCAATACATTATATATCGGTAAATGAGTGCAAATATTTATGAAAAAACTAAAATAAAAAACAAAAAAAAGATCCTGCAATACACAGGATCTTTTTTTTGTAAACTTATGTCGTTTAAAATTAACGCAGCAACGACAATACGCCTTGTGGCGCGGAGTTTGCTTGTGAAAGCATAGATTGGGAAGCTTGCAGCAAGATGTTGTTTTTGGACAGAGTAACCATTTCTTTTGCCATGTCAGTATCACGAATACGGGATTCGGAAGCTGTCAGGTTTTCTACAGTTGTGCCCAAGTTGTTGGAAGTGTATTCCATACGGTTTTGCATAGCACCCAGGTTCGCACGTTGCTTAGCAACTTTTTCAATTGCTTTAGTTGTAGCAGACAAACTTACTGCAGAAGTAAGACCACGGATATCAGTGGAATCGATACCTTTAATAGTAAGAACGAACGCGTTATCATCAGCTTGGATTTTAACGCTTCCACCGGAAATCGCAATACCGTTGAATTTAGTGTTGGACAGGATTGCATCAATTTGACCGCCCAATTGACCAAGTTCTGCTTTGATGTTGGATTTATCGCCAGCGCTGTAAGTATCATTGAGTTGTTGAACGCTCAGCTCTTTCATACGAGTCAACATGGAGGATACTTCGTTCATTGCACCCTCAGCTGTTTGTGCGAAAGAGATACCATCTTGAACGTTACGTTGTGCTTGTTCCAGACCACGGATTTGACCGCGCATTTTTTCGGAAATGGAGAGACCAGCAGCATCGTCAGCTGCACGGTTGATACGCAGACCTGAAGACAATTTTTCCATGTTTTTACTTGCTGCTGAGTTGTTCAATTGCATGTTACGGTGTGTATTTACTGCTGGTAAGTTGTGATTGATAATCATTTTATATTTCCTCCCTGAAATGGTTTAATTCCCACGTCCTTGTGGTATAAGCGTCTTCACAGGTCGGCCGCCCTGAAGAATTACCGCTCTAAAATATATATCGACCCTATGATGAGAATTGTTTATAGCATTCCAGCTTTTTTTTGAAATATTTTCTTAGTAGTTTTCGACTTGGTTATTTCGATTTAACACCAACATTTTATACATTGATGACTTTATCCAAGTCCGACCTGTCCACACCTATTCTTAACCCATCAAACTTTCGAACTCACCCAAGTGGAGATTTTCGATATTACGATAAACGGTGGAGAACATGGTTATATCAATTATTGTTCCAGATAATTAAGCATAAAATCTAGTCAAACAAAGACCGACACTTTACTTGTGTCGGCCTTCCTCAATGTATGTGCACCTCTAAGATTAGCGAATCAGGACTTTCTCTTATCCATTTCCAACATTGCATTATGAATAGCATTCGAATCCATAACAGCGATTTGGTTATTTTGCTGAATAGCATCAAAGACTTCTTTTCGATAAATATCGATATCCTTAGGGGCAGAAATACCGATTTTCACAGTATCTCCTTCAACAGAAAGAACTGTAATAACGATATCATTCTGAATTACAATGGATTCACCCTTTTTACGTGTTAATACCAGCATTAGGATTCACCGCCTTTGCTGGACTCTATTTTATTCCACAAGGGATGCTTAATTGTATAGTTCGTATTTTGCAAAACAACTTGCTTTCCCGTCTGCTGTTCAATGTTAAAAATTAAAGGCGCAAGCAAATTAACTGTTGTTTTGGATTGATCACTGTTCCATGTACAAATACATCGTACTGATATCTGTTCCTGACTTATAATCCCAATGTCCTCTAGAGCATCATCGGATAACTCAAATTCATAATCTTCAAAGAAATCAAATGGATTTACGGTAATAAAAATAGTAGCTGGCTGCTCTACTGCACTGAAAAGACTAAATAATTCATTATGCTCCTGTAGTTGAAATTCCCGAAGTTGTTCAAATCCTGGTATTCCTTTCGGAAACACATAAAGACTAGTATTTTTATCTTGGTTCTCTTCATCTAATTTCTGTTTTGGGGTCATAAGTAACTCCTCCTATATATAGTAACAAAAAAGCTACGGACCACTCGTCCATAGCTTCAAAATTATAAATGTCAAAGATAAAAATCAGCTCATAAAGTCCATCAGGGATGGCTGCATGATTTTAGCTGATGATTTCAGGGCGGCTTCGTAAATGGTTTGGGCAGATGTAGCTTGAATCATCAGACTAGCAACATCCGCATCTTCCGTTTTAGCTTGAAGTGTCGTCAAATTCAAATTTCGCTCTTCCAAACGGGATTGTATCAGTTCAACCCGATTCGTACGTGCGCCCACTTCAGACAAACTGGTCTGCATTTTAGTAAAGCGGGATTCAATACTTGAAAGTTGGCTCGATATTGCCGTACTATTTCCGCTGCTTAGTGCAGAAGATATAGCATCCATAACCTTAAAAACATTATCAGCATCTGTCGATTTCCCAAAAAAATCGCTACCGGACGTATTTACCCGAAATGCATCTTGGTCTCCAACTGCATAGCTGACCGCGGCTTGATCCGGATTAATCTGATCATAACTTGTTACCGTAGCAGATAGCTGATACGGCATCTGATCATAATTTTGTCCATTAAAAACATACTTCCCACGAAGCTGGCTGTTACCAATATTCATCATTTGTTCTTTTAGCTGATCAACTTCCAGTTTAATCGAATCCAAGCCGGATTGAGGTAGTGTTTCACTTGAAGCCTGTACTGTCAGCTCTTTAAGACGCTTCATTACATCACTGGCTTGTTGCATGGTTGTATCAGTGAAATCTAACCAGCTAACAGCCGCATCTGAGTTTGTCTTGTATTGTTCATTAGAAGCTAACTCAGCTCTGTAACGTAGCGCATAGGTTACCCCTACTGGATCATCTGAAGGCTTATTCAACTTACGACCAGTCGAAATCTGATTCTCCATTTTACCCATATTATTATTATTTCGATTCAGGTTACTGAGCAGTTGCATACTGGTCATCCCTGAAGTCACTCGAATTGGCATGGCTTACTCCACCTTCTCATTATACTAGAGACCTACGCGGCCTGTACCATTAATCAGTTTGTCTAACAGTTGATCAAAAGTTGTCATGAACCGGGAAGCTGCACTGTAAGCATGTTGAAACTTGATCATGTTCGACATTTCTTCATCCAGTGACACCCCGCTGACGGATTGGCGGTTCAAGTCCACTTGCTCAGTCAACAGCTGTGCATTCTGCGATTGTCGCTCTGCTTCCTGAGTTTGGACGCCTAATTGCCCAACAATTGCACTGAAGAAGTCATCTACAGTGGTAGTTTGCGCTTGAGTTGTATTAAAACCAAACTTCACATTTTTTAGGCTCGCCATAGACAATGCCAAAGCATTGTTACCTACAGTTACCTTTTCATTAGCTGTTCCCGTTCCATCTACACGCAAAGAGCTGGCAATTTTATTGGGATCATCTTGAATATCCTTATTCAGCGTAATGTTACCTGCTGTAATAGCAGCTCCATCTTTGGAGGTAAAGAACGCTCCGCCCTTTTGTGGTGTCGTACCACTAAGGGTGTATCCCAACTGATGGAGTCCATTAATCCCTTGTACAGTTACTTTCAAATCCGCGGTCAAGGTTCTGTTGTTATTCGCATTCGAGTAAGTCACTGCTGCATTGTTGACACCTGAATTTAGTACCGTTCCCTCAGGCAGAACTGTACCTGCAGGTAAAGTAATTTCAATGTTACCATTCGCCAGCGTATTAGCTAGCTGATCCATCTGAGTTTTGTAATCTGCTACATATTTATCTCTGGATAAAACCATACCGTACACTTCGCCACCAGTTAACGTTCCACCTTGATATGCAGCCTCAAGGCCAGCCGCCGTAATAGCAGTTACCTCTGTACCCGCTACAGCTATCTGTCCTGCCACCGTTACCTGATAACCGTTATCCAGCTGAGTTACCTGCACATTTGCAAGCTTGGACAACTTATCAACTGCATAATCCCGCTGATCACGCAAGTCATTTGGATTATCCCCAAGTTGTTCCAACTTGTAAATATTACCATTCAGGTCCGCTATAGACTGCAATAACGAATTCATCTCAGATGTTTTTAATGTAACGTTATTAGTCAAATCAGAACTGAGTGCATCCAGTTGCTTGCTAGCCTGGTTCATCGCATCTGTCAGAGCAAGCGTAGTCTCTTTTACAATTTTACGATTCGTGACATCCTGAGGATCTTGGCTCAGATCGGACCATGCATCCCAGAAATTATCCATGACCTTACGTATACCTGTATCCGAAGGCTCATTCATAATGGTCTCAAGCTTGTTCAGTGTGTCATAGCGAATGTCCCATCCACCTTGAGAAGAACTTTCATTACGATACTGATCGTCCAAAAACGTCTGACGGACGCGCTCAATAGCAGTGAATTCAACCCCTGTACCCATTTGACCTCGTACAACGGAACGATTCAAACCGTAGGCTTCCATAGAGTCCGAGGCCTTCATACTAACCACTTGTCTGGAGTAACCCGCTGTGTTGGCATTTGAGATATTGTGTCCGGTTGTATTAAGTGCTGCCGTTTGTGTGTTTAAGCTTCTTTTCGCTGTTTCTATACCATGAAATGTTGAGACCATATTTTCCTCCTTCAATTAGGCGCGTGTATCAAATAGTCCCGCTCGTACAGTAGAGGTACTTTTGTCAGCTGGACGCTGATAAACCGCTTCAGATTCCGCATAATATGACATACTCTCAATAGAAAAATCAATATAGGAAAGCGCCTGTTGTATAAGCTGTTGATTCAACTCATTTAATTTTTTCAATTCTACAAGCGTATCCGCTAGATTTTTTTGAATGTGAAGGAGGCGCTGCTTGTCTTCTACATCAAACACAAGACGAGACAACTCCGTAATATTAAGATTCAGCTTGGACTTAATACCACGTTCCTGCAAAAATTCATATGCTGCCTGCAGGCGTCGCTCATCCAGCTGTTCAATGTGTCTGGACATCTTCGATTCCTGGTTCATGACTAGAATGAGCTGATCTACCTTATTTGATATCAGTGCTTCTTTTTTTTGATTTCCTAATGCAATCAACTGCTCGTGAGCCTCTCTAAGCTGCTCCAGCACATCAATCAATCGATCTAAAGGCATATTCCTTCACCTAGCTTTCAGAAGACTGCTTGAAGTAAGGTAACAGCTTCTCTGCAATTTTATCGGCATCCACACGATAAGTACCAGAAGCTACTTGCTGCTTAAGCTCCTGAATTTTCTTAACACGGTCTGCATCACTGCTGCGGTTCAGCATTTCCATTGCTTCCGGAGAAATGGAAACCTCGTCCTTGCGGCGGGATTTCTTTTGTTCCTCTTGACGTCCTGTTTCAATATTGCGCTGATATGGATTAATAGCTCCGATGCGGTTGGTCTCGTTAATTTTCATAACTTCCACCTTCCTTAGTTATTTGATATGGTCAGAATGTATCAGACGACATAGCGTCGAACATGGTTCGTATTATGCCTCACTTCTTTATTTTGTGCATGGTTGCTAAAAATAAAAAAACCGATAAGCTCTATAAAGATTATCGGCGGTATTTGAAACTTTTTGAATAGCTGAATGCGTTTTTAATTCCCCTGTACTACTTTCCACGAAGTTTATCAATCGCGCTGTAGGTACCTGAGCCCATATTATTACTTTGATCCTGATTACTACTTTCGCGTACAGCCTGATGCAGGTCTTTAGTCAGACGTGTTCGACAAGAATCGCACATATGCCCTTCACGAATCGGTATCCCGCATACCTCGCAAGGATACGTCATATTGGGCGCATTAGCAATGGAAATACGTCCCTCACGTATAAATGTCGTGATTTGCTTTACGGATACCTCAGTAGCCTCTGAAAGCTCATGCATATGAATGCCCTTATTTTCACGTATATGTTTGACACAGCGTTCGTATTCAAATTCAATTTCTTTAATACAGTTCTGACAGATTCCCCTGACGTTCTTAATAAACAGCTTTCCACAGCGAGGACAGTTATCCAAATTCATCCTCTGTAGCGCCCCTTTCCAATTTCCGATCTTTAATTACTTTTATCCTTACATTAACTTATAATGAAGAGCCTCGTCTAGCAAATATTTCAAAAAAGATTTTCAGATTTTACACAATTGCACATCTTATAAGCTATCATATAAAAAGTATAAGAGAGAATGATCCATCAGTAAAAGTTTGTCTACATCTATATGCATCAATATGCAATGACATAAAATAAAGAAAGCTCATGGAAGCTAATAGTTCAGCCTATTGCATGTGTCTATTTATCGTCAAACATTGCTCCATACTTTAGATAGAAATAAAATAAGCGCCATTCCAGTTATTTTCGGGAATAGCGCTTCATTATACAATTAAAATAGCTATATATGAATATGAGTAAATGTAGAAATTAAATATCAAGATGAGGGAAAAACCGGGCGAAACAATCCTCAGAAGAATTCATGTTCACCTGTGCCCCGAATGACATCAAGAAAGCCCTGTAAATCCGGGGGAACGGCGCCCATACGAATGCTCCGCACATGGAGTGTGGGTATTCATAAATCTCATGGACCTAACATCATCTCAACTAATAACTCATCTGAAATCAAGCTAGATGCACCAATGGAAATTTGCAGCCCAAAAAAACAAGCTATTTCACAAATAATTATTCAAAAAAGCATTGTTTTAATAGAGGCCTTCCCGTATACTATAGTCAAACGCTTGGTTTAAAAAACACACTTCATTATACATTTATAATGATAATTATTTATTTGTGTTTGTTTGCGGTACTTGCAGTTCTTGGCCTACTTTAACCAGGTTGTTGATTTTAACCAGTTCTTCAACAGTTACACCGTATTTTTCAGCAATAGAAGCCAGTGTGTCGTCCTCTTGAACATTTACTGTGATTGTATTTACAGTTGCTGGTGTTTCAGTTGTAGTCGTTGCTGGTTTTGTAGTTGTTGCTTGATTGTTGTTCTCAGTAGCTGGTTGAGCTGGTGTTGTAGTTGCTGCATTTTCAGTCGTTTCAGTTCCAAAAAGTTTTGCTTCAAGTGCTTTTTGAGCTTCTTCTTGTTGTTTAATGATCAGTTGTTCTTCAACATGATCCCTGTTGCTATCTGCGTTGGATTTCGCCATTACTTGACCTGTTGCAAGTGGACTCAACAAAGATACTGCACCTAAACTAACTGCCAACATGCTAGATACTGCTACTTTTTTCATTACGTTTTTCATGATTTGTTCTCTCCTCTTTTTAGCTTTAAATTTTAATTAACTGCTTTACTACTGAGCGAGACACTCCCAATGTCCGCTCTTTAGTCATTAGCTAATCACTTATTACCAATCATGTTAGCTATCAACAGATAGAAATTGTACTCCTCTTTTCCAAAAAAATCAACCTCTAAATTGAAATATTCTGTTTTCATCGCTCACTTCCTTACTTTTTGTTTGTCTCTATATTTTTATTATATACCTCTCTCTAGCTCGTTGTCAAATCCTGCTGATTGTACGGCTTAAAAGACTTTTGTTCTATCAATTAATCCTTCTTTCAAGAGATTTATAACCTCTTTTTCATAGTTTCAAGCAAAATTTAATGGAAAATACTAGAGATTTAGACTTATGATCTTGCTAAGGTCAGGCAAAAAATAGCCAAATGTATTCCTTGCTCTAATGCCTTTTCTCTCAAAACACGTGCACACGCCTGTAATGTGCTCCCCGTTGTATAAATATCATCTACAAGCAAAACGGTAACGGAAAGCTTGTTCTCCGTAACACATTGAGATTCAGCTTTTAAAATAAAAGAATTCAGCAAATTTGTCATATTGGGATGGACAGAAAACGCATTATTCATGGTGTTTATGCGTTCCTTTTTGGATTTAAAGCTTTGTTTGCCTGTATCTTGTGGACGAGCAAGTAAAGATAGGAAGGGGAGCTTATTCCGCCTAGCAATCTCTTCTGCCAAGATCTGAGCCTGATTGAAGCCTCGCTCTGTAAGCCTCTTCTCACTTACCGGGACACAGGTCACTACATCCACACTCCACAAAGAACTCTTGAAACGAGAATGTTTAAGACTTGCAAACTCATACCTCATCGCCTGATAGGCTCGATTCATGATCTCACCCAGCAGGGAACCATACTTTTCATTCCCGCGATATTTGAACTGTCCAATCCATTCTCTCATCATCGGCGTATAGCTGGTTGCACTCCGATTGCATACAAAGTAACGTACTAATCGGTCAAATTTTACGCAATCCGGGCAAAACGTCGGACGTCCGCAATGAACACAACGAATGTTGTAAACCCAAGGAATTTGAAGCGAACAAGAAGTACATATCCCAGAGAATTCAGAAAAACGTCCTGTGAAAGTACCGCAAGCGATACATGTTTGGGACTGACGTTGGAATAACCAATTCAAAAATAGACGGGTTCTTGGAATCATCCCCATACCAGAATGCACCTTTCTTGGTAGTTTACGTACTGACATTGTTTCAGGTTTCACATTTCCAAAAAAACTTTTTTTTATTTAATACATTTAGTGCTTCAACTCCTTCAGGTATCCTTTTTTCCGAGCCAGTGCATTCATTCGTTTAATTTGTCTAATCGCTCTCTTTTGGCCTCGAGTCCATTGGGGCGATGTAAAAATAACACCTCCACATGGATCATCCTTGGACCTTCCCGCGCGACCAGCCATTTGGACAAGAGAGGCTTCATCAAAAAGACTGCTGTCCGCGTCTAATACATACACATCACTCCGTGGAACAGTCACCCCTCGCTCCAAAATAGTCGTTGTGACCAGAACTCGTATTTCAGTAGCTCGAAATAAGCGCACTTTAGCGGTTCTTTCTTCATCCTGTGAGGAGGTTCCAGCAATAGGTACATCAGGAAATTGTTTAATCAGCAGCTCCACAAGTCCCTGAATATGTGAGATTCGTGTCACAAACAGGAAAACCTGTGCTCCACGTTGTATAGATACGCGTAGGCGTTGAATAAAGGATAGGGGAAGCCGACCTTTTTGCAGCCAATGTTGCACTGAAGCAGCCCCCAGGCGAAATGGGACAGGTAAGGGATGACGATGAAAACGAACGGGAACCTTGGCGTGTGGCAGTAGACCGCGTGCAGCCTCTTTCTGCAAGGATTGCGGTGGTGTAGCAGACAAATAGATAAACTTGCCCTTCGGCTTACATACTGCTCGTGCAGCAAAAGCAAGCATAGGATCATTGTGATAAGGGAACGCGTCTATCTCATCAATCACAACCAAATCAAAGGCTTGACGATAACGCAATAGCTGATGTGTCGTTGCCAGGGTCAGCTGTCCCCTTTGCCACCGTTCTGCGCTCCCCCCATAGAGCGTCACCATGCTCACATTGGGAAAAGCAATGGCCAAACGAGGGGCTAACTCCAGTACCACATCACGGCGTGGTGTTGCCACAAGTGCCGTTCCTCCGTGGTCCAACACATATTGCAATAGCGGAAACATCATTTCCGTCTTGCCTGCGCCTGTTACAGCCCAGAGCAGAAAACGTTCTACCGTGGTATCAGGTACCTGCCGATCAGCGCTATATCTTACACCTTCGCCAGTTTTTGGCGAAGAATGCCTGCTACGGGCAAGGTTGCTGCCCTGCGAAGAGGCAGCATCTGATCCCCGGCACGCAACCATGACGCGCCGGAACAACGCCCGGAGCCCACGGCCTTCCGGGCGAAAACGTCCCCGCACTTCGCCGTGCAGTGCGGCCAAAAAGCGCAGCGCCGCTTCGGCGGCGGCACGCTGTGCAGGGCTCAGCCCCCAGCGGTCGAGTTCCGTCGCCGGGGCTATGCCTGCTGTGTGTGGCAGGGCGGGTTTCGCTGCACCGCGCAGCAGCAGCGAGCATTCACGGCTGCGCCCGAGCGCGAGACATGTCTCGCAGTAAGCGCACGCCTTACGTCCGCACGACGCACAGCTCGTGCGGTGCACTATCCCGCTGCCACAACGGTTGCAGCGGAGTTCATTCGTACGCGCGGCAGGCCATCGCGTACGTGGTGCTGGAGCGAGGCCAGCACCAAAACTGAGTCGGCCCTGCAGATATGCAAGCTGTGCAGCGGATCGCCAAGTACGCTCCAAACCTGGCGCTGCCTCTGCCAGTAGCGCTTCGGCTTCCGGAACGAGTAACTGGCGTCCTGACAACAAATTAACCAGCTCATTCGCTTGTCGTGTTAAACACTCCCTATCCAATCCATCAATTCCCGTGACGAGGCTCCTTTTTTGAATAGAACGTAAACCTCCGTTTGTTTCTCGTCCCTTATTCCTACTTTCTGTGCGAGAAGTCCACTCTTGTCCACCATCCCAAATGCATATATTTTCTACTCCTCCAGATAAAATCCGTTCTCCGTTGAAAGGCTCAGGAGCCAGTTCACTTTTTAGCTGTGCGAGAATATAAGCCCACCACTGCCATTTTCCCCATCGCTCCATATTTGCTAATTCCTTAAATGTTTCGCACAGCTTTGTCCCCCAGGACAAGGGAAGCTCATCTCCTAATAACACCCATTTTTCGACAACATTCTCTTGTCCCTCATCTTGATTCATCCACCATGTCATATCTACTCGAATATCCACAGATAATCGGAGAGTCCAATTCCCTTTATACTTCACTGCATATACTGCAATTTTCACCTTCCCCTTCTCCTCCCATTCATGATTTTTGCGGTTCTTGTCACCCCAGAGAACAGCAAAAAAGCACACTCCTATGGCTAATAGCCTGAAGTGTGCTTCACATCAAGTAGATCTCAATGAGATCCCTGTCGTCTTGCCTATGCAACTGTTTATAAACATTTATATCCGATTTTGACCACGATGTCCACAATCCCCTGTCGCTAAGGAACAAGTGGGGCGTCCGCCAACGACTTGACCGTTCTAAGATCAATAACAACCTGCTTTTCACCGCCTGACTTCGGTAAGACCGGGTTCCCCGGTGAAAAACGACTTGAAATGACTGAAACATCCATATGACTATAGCGCACTAACCGTGTCAGAATCGGTAGCGTATCGTCCATAGATTCATCATCCAGTACTGTCACATGTAGCGGCCTCCGGTGTAGCCAGGCAAGTATGTTCAGCGAACGCATCACCCATTCCACACGATCTCCGTCATTGGACGTAATCACAATATAGCGAGTCGCACGATGACCCGGAGATATTGCGCGTGAATCTTCACCATTGTGATAAGCCTGAACCGCCTGTCGTATATACATAAGATGAACGACTGCGGCTCCCACACCGTATATAAGCAATATCCAAACCAAGTGAGCCGTCACGAGGGTTCCACCTCCTCCTATAGCGACAATATATGCCGTATAACAGGAAGAGGTGTCACGGTTATGTACTGGGTTTCCGTATGAGCGGACATATCGCTCCAAAAGAAAGGCGGTACAGCATTCATATCTATTAGCAGCTGCATCGTCTAATGCATGGAAAACTACACTTTACAGCGTAACCCATCCATATTTGATTGAGTTAATAACTGCTTGTGTACGGTCATCAACCTCCATTTTTTGCAGAATGCTGCTGACATGGTTTTTGACCGTTTTCTCACTAATGAATAAATATTCACCGATCATCTTGTTGCTCTTACCTTCAGCCATCAGACGCAGCACTTCAGCTTCACGACGGGTCAATGGATTATTTTCACCTGCGACAAACTTCACGCCGGCTTCCTTGGTATGACCTTCAGCCATAGCCCCTGTTTCATTCAGGTAGGTCATCCGGCGAAGCTGCTGAATGAGCTTACCCGTTACCTTCGGATGGATAAACGCATATCCTTCATGAACCGAACGAATTGCATTAATGAGGGACTCGGCCTCCATATCTTTTAACAGATAACCATTGGCTCCCTTGCGCAACGTCTCAAATACATAGCTTTCATCATCATGAATGGATAAAATGATAACTTTGACATCCGGGAACATCTCACGCAGTTTTTCGGTTGCCTCTACACCATTTTCAATTGGCATATTAATGTCCATCAGAACAATATCTGGTTTCTCTACGTTACAGAATTCCAACACTTGAATACCATCGCCACATTCTCCGATGACCTCAATGTCGTCCTCCATATTCAAAATACGTTTAAGTCCTTCACGGAACAACTGATGATCGTCCGCTAAGAGAACTTTAATGGGTGCATTGCTAATTTCCTGATTTTCCATGTTGTTACTCCTTTCCCTTTTCCACGTTGGTTGGGATATGAATCACTATCTTGGTGCCTTGATTCTCAGCTGATTCGATCTCCATTCTCCCCTCGAGCAGTTCAACCCTTTCCCGCATACCAATCAGACCAAAATGCCCATGATCTTTGCTTTTTTGCTGGAAAAGCTCTGGCTTAAAGCCCAAACCATTATCCTGCACCACGATTTTTACAAGCTGCGCCTGATAGGTAATCTCAACAAGCACATAGGTAGGATAAGCATGCTTGGCAGCGTTGGTCAAAGCTTCCTGGATTAGACGGTAAATGGCTGCTTCCATCGCGGAAGAGAGACGGTGTTCCTTGCCCCTTGTTTCAAAAAGCGATCTAATTTTCGTTTTTTCTTCAAAATCCTGCACATATTTCCGGAGCGTCGGAATAAGTCCCAGGTCATCCAGGGCCATAGGACGCAAATTGAAAATGACCTTTCGCATTTCCTCAAGACTGGAGCGAACCTGTTTCTTCAAGTCTACTATTTCGTCCTGAACCATCTTAAATTCCTGCTTGGCGATCATTCTTTCCACAATTTCCGTCCTAAGCACTAGATGTGCAAGGAGCTGCGCAGGTCCATCGTGAATTTCACGGGATATACGTTTGCGCTCCTCTTCCTGAGCCAAAATAATTTTCAGACCAATAAACTGCCGATTTTTGGCCGATTCGATGATCCGCGTCACTTGTCCCAATTCGCCCGACAAATATTCCAGCACGACCCCCATCTGCGAACCGATAGTTTCAGCGCGCTCGACAGAAGCCTCGACACTTTTGGCCCGCTTTTGAAGATCATCTCTTCTGGCTTTGAGATACATTTCCTTCTCGCGGAAAATCATCACATCGAGTTGAAGCTGTGTCGCCTTCTCATAAGCCTGCTTGATATCCTCTTCCGAATAGCGAACGAAGTCACGGCTGACCTCAGTCAACCGAATGCGGGACCGCCGATAGTTCATTTCCAGCTGGTCCACCTTTTCGATCGTTTCTGCTGTTTCCTTCAAGACGCTCTGGAGCTCCTGATTTAACGTGACCAGCTCGGTCCGGGCCGTGTCCAATATTTCGAACATCTGATATTTGCTGTTCTCCATCACCTGGATGGCATTTTTAATGACTCGGTCTATGATATCGGCTTGAAAGTCCACAAATGTTCTACTCCAATCCTAGCATTTCAAGTATATATCATACCATATCATGACTGGAGGGTGATGGTCTTCGTTTCTTGTTCCCATTTTACAGTCATTCCTAACTGCTCAGACACGAGTCTCAATGGGACTAAAGTCCTGCCTCCTAGCACTATGGGTGCAACATCAGTGCTTTGACGTTTCCCGTTCAGAACAACTTCTTTTTTCCCTACGGTCAAATCCATCAGCACACCGCCACGCATAATGGTGATCCGCTGATCGCCCGCATTCCATTTGGCTTGTCCGCCAAATGCGTCCAGTACATACTTGATCGGAACATACGTTGAACCATCGCGAGTCATCGGAGCGGCATCAATCGTGGTCGGCGTTCCGTTCACCGTCATTGATTTTTGCCCGATCGTCATTTGAGCTGTTCCTTTTTTGAGTCCTTCTGTACCGACCGTTCCCGGTGTATTAAAAGAAATATTATCAAAAGCAACATTGCCTGTTTTAGCGCGCTCGTCCTGACCCTCTGCCACATTGACCACATAAAGACGCTTCAGCTTCGCCGGATACGAAATATTCAAACCGCTCATATCTGCGTTAATGGTTTTCCAGCCGTTCCAGTCGATCACTTTAGCGAGATCAATATATGCTGTTTTGCCTTGAGCATCCTCTAGCTCTGCGCGCAGCCAGTTCAGACTCTTATCCCCTCTGACATCAATCGAGATGGAAGTAGCCGCCTGTTCAAGCGTTTTCCCGGATGTGCCGTTCAATTGAGCGTAAGCATACATTTTACCACTGCCGTTCGTCATATCGTAGTTCAGCTCTAGCACTTTGGAATTGGCATGGTCGCCATCTCCTTGTACAACAGCCGCCGTGCCAGTAACACCTTCCACATTCGAAGTAAAATCAACCGGATACGAAACATTTTCGAAGTTCTCCCAGTTGTTTGTACTTGCTCCGCCAGCAGACAGGAAGACGACAGCGCTGAAACCATCATAGCGACCGATGGCATAGCCCGTTTTCACGCCTGCATCCACCGTATTTACTGTAAGCTGATTGTCCTTGACACTGCCCTTAAAGCCGATGAACTCCCATTTGAGCGCATCTGACGTAATGCTGACACTCTGTCCATCTTTTGTCTTTGCCGTTACCGGTACAGCGATTTTAGCTCCAGCGGTAAGCGAGCCAGTTCCAGTGCCTGCGGTAAGTGATGAAATTTCATCTGCTCCAAGCACCGTGACCTTTGTTGTAGCGCTGGCTGAGCCACTAGATGCCGTTAAAGTAGCAGTTCCCGGTTTGGCTCCCTTTACAACGCCGCCGCTCACTGACACAACAGCCGGATTGCTGGATTTCCACGTCACTTGTACTTTCGAGGTATCAAATGGATTGTAGTAGTTGTCATACCCTTTGAAGGAATAGCTTCCGGTCTGTCCAATCAGCAGCGTTTTATTGCCCTTGATGGTGAAGCCTTTGAGCGTTCCTTTAGGAGCATTGGTATATACCCCTACTCCATTTACAATACTACGTTGCTCTGTGCCATATTCTGTATTGAACGTAAGCCCCGCTGTCGTATCTCCCAAATCACGAGTCACCATGGTGGTAGAGCCGCCCCCGTCAAGGTTCATACCCTTCCAGACGCCAATATCTTTCATCAGCGTTTGCAGCTCGCTCAGGGATACACCAACGCTATTCCCATTCTTCTCAACAGCAATGACATAAGCGTAACGCTTGTCACGAGAGTATCCCAGAGCTGTACGCGCACGCGTCCCGCCTATGCTTGTTGTGCTCCGAGAAAAAGAGGTTTTCTGACCGTCATTTACTAATATGGTATGTCCACCAATCATCATCTGAAGGTTAGAAGGATCTACTTCACTCCCTGTCGATTTAACACGAAGATGATAACTCGTTTCTACGGTTTGTCCCACGGTCAGATGCGCTTTGGCATAATCAGCGGCTTTACCATGAGTACGTAAAATATAGCCATCCTGCGGAACGGTCATATTCAACGTAGCATTGTCGGAGACTTGTGTAACTACACCATTTTGTACCAAGATCTCGGTGGGCGTTGTCGAACTGTTTTTGGGGCGCTCAATTGCTTTCCAAGCAGATGTATAAATATACATAGCATTAGAGTGACTATAGTTGCCCCCACTCGTCTCAGGGGAATACGAAGCCTTGTTCATCCCCGCCAAAGAGAAGGACGACCCATCTCCAGCTTTCACTGTACCTTCAAAAGTAAACTGCTCCACCATCGGAGAACCATCCTTGGTTACAGCAAAGGCATACATACCCGTTAAATCAGACGGAGTAGACATCAACACACCCTTGGATACTTGTCCACCGATCGGCGCTCCCTCGCTGGAAGTATTAAAATAATCCCCGTTTACACCAGCAACCGCCCCGGTCTCTTTTGCCATGCCACCTGTGCTCTGACGGGTCGTAAACTGTCCATTCTTCCCCGTCATGACATCCAGCTTAACGTACGGATTTTGCAAGTCCACTCGAATGATATCAGCCAGCGCTGTTCCTTTGGAACCTTTAAAACGATATTTCAATAATGTTGCACCCGAAGTAATGATCTCTTCGCCCAATTTTACAGTTGAACCAGAGGCTGCACTTGCGATTGGAGCAGACATCCAACCATTCAAGGGGATTAGAGCCCCAGTTCCAGCAACCGGACCGATCCATAATACCCCTGCCAGTGTTAACACGGCCCATCTTTTAGCGATTCCTCTGCCATTAACTTTCACTTCACTCTGTTTCTTATTACTTAAAAACATTTGGATAATAGCTCCCATCTTCAATGTATTCAAACGGTTTTGTTCCGCGCGTGTACTCTATCAATAAACAAAAAAATCCTCTTATGTTAATAGACTTATTATATAGGCAAAAGTTACGAAAATCCCGTCAACTAATTCATAAAATCTAAAACGATGAATTGACGAATGCAATATCGGCGCACTATAATACATTTGAACTTATTAGTTCAAATAATACTGGTTAGTTCACAACTCCAATTATGACCCTATCGGAAGGATTGATAATCATGAATAAACAACGGGCCATCATCATATTCACTTTATCCCTGAGCATCGCACTCACCGGATGTTCTACAGAAAAAAAAGATGCCGCTCTAGGTTCATCAGCACAGCCAACCGTTGTGCGCACTGCAATCGTCAAATCCACACCCCTTCATACCGTCTATAACTTGTCAGGCACTCTTCAGGCTTATGAGGAGAACACACTGGCTTTCCAAAATGGAGGCACTGTAGCCAGTGCATATCTCACTGTCGGTACTGCTGTACAGAAGGGCGCCGTTATTGCTAGTCTGGATGACGCTGACTACAAACTTCAGGTGGCACAGGCGACAGCCTCCATCTTGGAAGCACAGGCTGGTATTGATAACGCACAGGCTAATTTACAGGCTGCTACCTCCGCGATTCAATCCGCCGATGCCGGCATTACAGGAGCTCGCGCGAATGTTAACAAGGTCAATAAAGGCGCACGTGCTCAAGAGAAACAACAAGCGCAAGCTACTGTAGATAAGGCACAAAGCGCTTATAACAAGGCCAAGACGGATAGCGAGCGTACACAGAAGCTGTTTGAGGCAGGCGCTGCTACCGCATCAGATAATGAAAATGCTCGCCTGAATGCTACCGCAGCCCTGAAAGACCTGGAACAAGCCAAGGAATCCCTGTCCCTTTTGCTGGAAGGAGCCACAGCCGAAGATCATCAATCCGCCCAAGCTTCCTTTCAAGATGCGCTTGCAGGTAAAAGCAAAGCCCTTGCGGCCAGTGAACAGGCTGCAGCTTCCCAAAAACAAGCCCATGCCAACTACGAAAAAGCCCTTGTTGCCAAGGGGCAGGCAGAACTGGCACTTTCACGCACACGTCTAATCTCTCCTGTGAACGGTGTAATCTTAGACAAAATCGTGAATACAGGTGATTTGGTCGCGTCAGGGCAAGCCGTCTATCGCATAGGCTCCATCGACCGCCTCAAAGTAATGCTTCCTGTACCAGACAGTGAAATTAAGGATTGGAAAAAGGGTCAACAAGTAGAATTGGCGCTCTATGAAGAGACTCGTCAAGGTACGGTGTCTAACGTCTATCCTTCAACCAGCACCGACACGGGAAGGGTTAACGTAGAGATTGTTATAAACAATCCACAGCGAGACTGGTTACCCGGTCAGGTCATTAAAGCTGCTCAACAGGTGACCGACAAGAATGGGATTCTCGTTCCTGCCGAAGCAGTCATTAACACGGGAAGCAAGCCTTTTATTTTCAAAGACATTCAAGGAAAAGCTGTTAAAACCCCTGTGGAGCTTGGTAATCAGGTTGTAGATAATCAGTTGCAAATCGTATCGGGACTTCGTGAAGGCGAACGTATTATCGTTAAAGGGGCAGAAAACCTATTTGATGGAAATGCGATTCAGTCGGAAGAAGGCGGACGCCCATGATTGAGTACATCGTAAAAAAACGCAAAATTACATTGCTGTTTTTTGTCATGCTGATTTTGGTCGGAATCTTCGGCTTTTTCCAGTTACCACAGCAGGAAATGCCGGATGTCACCATACAGAATGCTATGGTAACAACAGTCTACCCTGGTGCTTCACCACAAAAAGTAGAACAAACCGTAACTAAAGAGCTGGAGAAACGCATTAAGGAAGTTGAAGGTGTTAAAACGATTAGTTCGACTTCTGGTAACGGATTCTCCTCAATTTTAATCGAATCCAAAAACGGAGTTGATCCTCAAACGGTTTGGGATGATATGCGTAAAAAAGTGCAAGATGCACAAGCTGATCTTCCTCAAGGCGCTGAAGTGCCTGTTGTAAATGACAAACTAACCAGCTCTTTTATTGGCTCCTATGCCCTAACAGCTGACTCTTCCGCACCACTGTATAAACTAAATGATTTAACAACAACTTGGAAAGACCAGCTTAATACCATTTCTGGCGTATCTAGCGTCAAATTCAATGGTCTCCCTGATCAAGAAGTACGTGTCCATATTGACAATCAGAAGCTTCAGCAATACCAACTGTCATGGGGACAAGTAGCTCAAGCGATCCAGTCTCAAATTGATCGGGTTCCTACTGGTAATATTGAATACAACGGACGTACCTATCAACTTATTGTTCGCGAAACCGAAAAAGCTGATGAATTGAATCAGGTCCTTTTGACACGCACCAAAGAAGGTAATCCTGTATATTTGAGAGATGTCGGCACAACGGAGCTGGCACATCCTAATACAGAATACTTTGCCTATGTAGAGGGTAAACCGGCCATTACGCTAAGTATTGGAGCAGAAACAGGCACAGACATCCCTTCTATGAGTGAAAAGGTCAATACCAAGCTCAAAGAGCTGGAGAAAACACTCCCCGCAGGTGTTCACTTTCAAACTCTTTTTGCACAAAAGGATCAGGTAAGCCATATCTTTGACGACTTAAAGCGTGAAACGATTCTTGCGATTGCGGCCGTTATTCTCGTTTGTATGTTGGGGCTGAATTTGCTCACCTCTGCATTTGTCGCACTGGCCATTCCTATTTCGGTTTCGATTGCCATTATCTTTTTGCCTATGTTCGGCATTACTCTAAATCAGATATCCGTTGTCGGTCTGATCATCGTACTGGGCATACTCGTGGATGATGCCGTGGTTGTAAATGATAATATTGAGCGTAGACTTACGGAATTAGGAGAATCGCCCTCAGTCGCAGCTGTAAAAGGTACCAAAGAGGTCATGCTTTCTATTTTGGTTGCAACTCTGGCCACCATCTCAGCTTTCGCGCCATTGTTGTTTCTTCCTGGAAATGTAGGTGCCTTTATTAAACCCATTCCTGCTATTGTCTCCCTGACCATGCTTGCCTCTATGATTATGTCGCTCACCATCATCCCTATTTTTCGAGAATGGTATGAGAAGCGCAGACAGGCTCGTCACCCTCAGGGTAAGTCTAAACCAGCAGGCTTGCTCGGCCAGCAGATTCATTCTTTAAATAAGCTCTATTCACAAAAACTGATGCCTAAGGTCATTCAGCGTCCCTTGTTGACAGCCATGGTCGGACTCATGCTTGGAACAGCCGCCTATGGATTAGTTCCCTTTACCTCAGTTGAACTTTTTCCTGAGTCGGAAGATCCTCATGTTGCACTAAATGTAAAAATGCCTGTAGGCACTTCAATTGCGGAAACCGACCAGGTCGTTAAAGACCTTGCAGGCTGGGTGAAAAAGCAACCTGAAACTTCCAAGGTCGTCTACAGCGCTGGAGGGACTGCCCCACAACTGTTTAGTGACATTAATAGTATGGGTGGAAATATTAGTTATAACGAAACGGTGGGGCAGATTGCTGTCGTCGGCAAAGAAAACGTATTCGATCTCAATACGACAGTTGATGCTTGGGAACAACATGTTAAGAAATCCTACCCTGGAGTTACAGTTACGATGTATGTTCCTCGTCTCGGGATTCCAGTGGGCAAGCCCGTTTCCATTCGTATCTCAGGTCAGAACCTGAATGAACTGCAAATCCTTGCCCAAAAAGCAAAGGAGCAGATCGCGACAGTAGAGGGCACAACAGGCATCGTGGATGATATAGGAATTGAACGATATGCATTGGAGCTTGAGGTCAACAAACAAGCGATGGATCAGTACCTGGTAAGCTACACAGATTTGACTCGCACCCTGCTTCTATTAAAAGAAGGAGCTCAAGTCAGCCAATTTGATACTGGAAACAGTCTGGTTGATATTAAAATGTATTTGAATCACAGTGACGAGGAGCCAAGTAAGCTTTTCCAACAATTAAGTGTAGTTAATACAGCTGGTAAGCAAATACCATTAAACCAGCTCGTCCAGATTAAGCCTTCATTTGCTATTCAGCAAATCAAGCATTACAATATGGAGCGGACGATTACGGTGGAAGCCGACTTGAACGGACGAACTGCAAGCGAAGCGATGGTTGACGTTGAAAGTAAGCTGGCGCAAATGAAGTTCCCAGAAGGCTACAAATGGGAGGTTGGTGGAGAAACCTCTGACCAATCGACCATATTCAAGGACTTAGGACAGCTAGCGATCGTTGTAGTCTTGCTCATTTTACTCTTGATTACCATGCAATTTTATTCCCTCTCCATTCCTATTATTATTATGACGACCGTGTATCTGGCAGCAGCCGGCGGGATTATTGGTATCTTCTTGACCGGTATGCCTATCGGTTTTATGAGCATCATGGGAATTATTGCTCTCGCGGGCATTGTTGTGCGGAATGGGATTGTGTTAATTGAATTTATCGAGGATGCACGCCATGAAGGAATGGAATTAAAGGAAGCCGTAATACAGGCAGCCGCCGCTCGCTTCAGACCGATTTTATTGACATCTTTGGCAGCTATTGTAGGTATGATTCCGTTAGCACTATTGGGAAGCCTGCTCTTTAAGCCACTGGCTTTTACCGTCATTTTCGGTTTGTTATTCTCGACCTTGTTAACCTTGTTTGTCGTGCCGTCCTTGTATATGATCATGGCCAAGTACAAGATGCGCCGTCAACTCAAAAGACAGCAGCACACAGTTATCACACGTGACCAACCTTTGTGAGGTATGAAGTGAATTCTTATGCTGCCGAGTTGGTCGGTCCCTAGGGGGAAGTATGTATGGAAAGTAAAAAAAATGATATTTTACAGGCGGCCATTCGGCTGTTCTCCAGAAAAGGCTATTATTCAACATCTGTTGAAGAAATCGCCAAAGAAAGTGGGATGGCGAAGGCATCCTTCTATAAATATTTTCAAGGAAAAGAAGAACTCCCTCTAGAAATGTGTATCATTCTGGAAAATAACATTGAACAAGACATCCGGGCTCTCTACAGTAAACCTGATCTTTCTAAGCACGATAAACTACATGGTTTTATTGTACTTTACTTGAAAAATCTCGTTGAAAACAAAGTGTATCTCATGATGGATCTTCCTGAGCCTTCCATGCTTATTTTTCAGAATGAACATCTCAATTACGCGTTCGAGAATCATGAATACAAATTGTACAAATGGGTTCGCGACTGTCTGATTGATATTTTTGGACCGAGCATTGAAGATCATGCATGGGATATGACCTTTGTACTTAAAAGCATTGTGTTTGAATATATTCGCTTCTTTGCCGATCGGATGAATGATGAAACGATTGAACATCTAACGCAGTTTATCATCTTCTTATCCAGTTCCTTGGCAACCAGCCTGAACAATGCTGATTCAGCTCCACATTTGTTCTGGAGCAAGCAAGGCTGGTTGCCTGAAAGTGCTCTAAGTAATCCCTTTGACCAAGGCCGTCAAATTAACAGCCTTCTCCACTCCTTGGAAGACAGTATACTGCTGTCTTCGTGGAGTTCAGAGGAGAAACAGGAGTGTCAGCAAATCTACGCTCATTTAAAGGAAGAGGCTCTGAAATCCAACCCTCAGAAAGGTCTCCTGAAAGCCCTTTTTGCGTATTTGGAGCAGTACAAGGAACTGCAAAAGGTTTGTCGTTTACTTAAAAATTTATTGGACCATGCACCGATATCCGAGTAGTCACTCAGCATTCGGTACATCAGAGCAAATTCGTACTTAACAGCGAAATACATCAAAAAAAGACTGTTCATGCAAAGCATGAAACAGTCTTTTTGGGTTATTGCTTTTATTTTGATAATATACGAGGAATTACAGCCCCGCTTGCTCTTTTAGAATTTCAGCTTTATCTACGCTCTCCCATGGTACATCCAAATCTGTACGGCCAAAGTGACCGTAGGCAGCAGTTTGCTTATAAATTGGACGACGCAGATCCAACATGCGAATGATGCCTGTTGGGCGCAGATCAAAGTTATTTCGGATCAATTCAACTAGCTTCTCATCGCTTACTTTACCCGTACCGTATGTATCGACGTTAATCGAAACAGGCGTAGCTACACCAATGGCATAAGCAAGCTGAATTTCCACTTTGTCTGCCAATCCAGCTGCCACGAGGTTTTTCGCTACATAACGAGCAGCGTAAGCAGCGGAACGGTCCACTTTGGTCGGATCTTTACCGGAGAATGCTCCCCCGCCGTGACGCGCATAACCACCATACGTATCCACAATAATTTTACGGCCTGTCAGACCTGCATCTCCTTGAGGGCCACCGATAACAAAGCGTCCTGTTGGATTAATGTAATATTTGGTTTGCTCATCCAGTAATTCGGCAGGAACAACTGGCAAAATAACCTTTTCTTTGATATCTGCTTGAATTTGCTCCAAAGTAGTATCCTCTGCATGCTGTGTAGAAACCACAATAGCATCAATACGAACAGGTTTACCATTTTCATACTCTACCGTTACTTGGGTTTTACCGTCTGGACGAAGATAATTCAGTGTTCCATCCTTACGCACTTCAGACAAGCGTCGTGCAATACGGTGAGACATAGCAATAGGCAAAGGCATCAACTCAGGTGTTTCGTTCGTAGCAAAACCAAACATCAATCCTTGATCCCCAGCCCCAATGTTTTCCGTTTCTTTATCTACTTCAGCAGGATCACGGCTTTCCAAGGCAGCATTAACCCCTTGAGCAATGTCCGGCGACTGTTCATTCAAAGAAGTCAATACAGCGCAAGTATTATAGTCGAAACCGTATTTCGCACGTGTATAGCCAATTTCCTTAATCGTATTACGTACAATGGATGGAATATCCACGTATTCCGATTTGGAGCTGATTTCACCAATGACGAGAACGAGACCAGTAGCTACCGATACTTCACATGCTACCCGTGCATTAGGGTCATTAGCCAGAAAGGCATCCAAAACAGCATCGGATATCTGATCACAGATTTTATCCGGATGGCCTTCTGTTACAGACTCGGACGTGAACAAATGACGGCCTTTTACAGACATGAATTTCAACCTCCCACAATTAAAATACATGAGGATTTATAAAAAAATCCTGACATGGCAATGGTATTATTCAGATACCTTCAAGCCAACAAATGGCGGGAGATATCTTGTTACACCTGATTAATAAAAAATGAACCTTTTCCGGTAGGAAAAGGTTGCGTACAAGCCTCAAATGCCATGATATCCTATTTAAAACAAGGTGTCAATTCATACAGCCCAATTACAACTTTCGAAATTGAGGTAAGTTTACATGCAAACATTTTCGATTCACATGTAAATAACCCCAGTTTATACGCTACTATATAATCAAAAACTGTAAAAATTATTGCAATTTACAATGTACCATATTCAGATAAGCTACGTTCAGCAGATTGTATCAATCGCTTAGTAATTTCACCACCAACTGAACCGTTCTGTCTTGAAGTTAAATCACGCCATGCTACATTTTCGCTCCCCGCAAACTCCCCCAATTCTGCAGCAAATTCACTGTCAGCCTTAGGTTGTATATGTGTATATTGGGGATTATAAACAGGCAGTCCAAATTCAGCAGCGATCTCATACTTCAAATCATCTAACCTGGCACGGCTTTCAGGAATTAATCGTCTTTGACCTCTTGATGCCATCGTATACACCCTCCACTAAACGTATTGTCTTTCATGGGGGTAGTGTGCAGCGATTAGGTTCAACTTAGCCAAGAACAATTTGCTATCCCAAGCAGTATTTAAGAAAAAGAGCCACCGAAAGCAGCTTATATACAAAACAGTTTACTGAACAGTATAACCGCCTCGTACCATAACGACCAGACCAAACTTCTGACCTTCTTTTACTTGAATACCTCTTCCTTCTCTAGGAAACGATAATAAATGATTTTTCTCGACAGCCTGATTATGAACAATTTCCGTTCCCGAAGTAATATCAATAGCACCACTGGCATCCATACTATACACAACGGCATAACCATTACGTAAAATAAATTCCGAGCCTGCTTTGGCAATCAGTTTTTGACCAGGCTTTACATCAACAACCTTTAAAGCCTCTGTCTGCTCTGGCGTGGAAGCTTTTCCTGCACTAGAAGTTCCTGACGCCGTTGTGTTAGAAGTAGTATTTGTTGCTGGAGCATTCGAACTAGTCGTTTTACTACTCGTGTTACTTGCTGGTACTCCACCTTTAATTGCCTGAGCAATTTTTTGGTCGACATAGCTTTTGGTTACGACTGGATCATCAGCTGTACCAGGTTGTCCAGAACTGGAGGCACCATTAACTGAATTGTTCATTAAGGAGCCAGCAACAATTCCTCCTCCAAGTAAAACAGCAGCCAACGATACTTTATAGCGTGATTTCATGAAGTCCTCCTACAGCAGGTTATAGCAAGTATAGGTTAAGCTTTAATTATTGTGCGCTAGCTCCAGAAGAACCCTGCATAGCCCAAGGCTTATCAAAAGCCAACTTCAAAGTATCAATATTTGTAACTATATCCTCAGCCTGTTGCTCAGCAGTAGTCACTTTCAAATTAGCTTCATAAACCTGAAGCTCTGTAGCCAACCCAACATCAAACTGCTTCTTAGCCATATCAGCTGCACTTCTTGCACTCACCAAACCAGCTTGAATCTGTGAGTACTGGCTTTCTAATGCTTTGATGTTGTTATAGATTGTTCTTACTGCTTCTTCGAGTTGTCTCTTTGTGCCTTCTGTTGCATACTGAGCTTTTTCAACATTAAGTTGCTCAGCTTCGTAAGGTGTGTTTCCTGGCGTACTAAAATTGTAGAGCTTCAGGCTCAATTCAGCTAAGTCCACTTTTTGCTCGCTCAGCCAAATGGCCGTGCTACTAGTAAGTACTTGGCTTACTTTTGTCTCTACATTATCTTTAAATTCAGAATAAACAGGTTTATCCTTCAATTCATAACGTTGCTCTGGTTTGTAGCCAATCACTTGGTTCAAAGACACATAAGCACTATCAAGGTCCTTTTTAGCCTTCTCTAAAGCAGCTTGATTTTGAGTCAACTGATTGGTTGCTTGTGTAACCTCATAATCACTCGACATTTGATTATCTCGTTTAATTTGTGCTACTTTCAGTTTGCGCTCGGCATCTTCAATATTCAAAGCAGCCAGCTTAACGGCATTTTGCTTTTGAAGAAGCTTATTGTAAAGATCCTTCACATTGTACTCAATACCTTCTTTAGTCATATCCAGGTTTTTTTTAGCAGCCTCATAATTAAGATTCGTTTGAGCATAGCCTTTGAAAGCTTTATCTTGACCTTCATCACCTGCTTCTGCTGGAACAAAGTCAATATTCTTGCCTGCTTCTTTCATGATTTTGCCTGCTTGATCGATATTCGTTGCTGCTGTTTTAACTGTAGTGCTATCAGCTATAGCCAGTTTAACGGCATCATCATAGGCCAACGAATCATTATAGTAGGTATCATAGGTAACCTTTGTCACAGGAGCTGTGAGAGGCTTACTGGACAAGCTATTGGCTTCGCCAGTTGTACTTCCATCTGCTTGGTTTGAAATAGTAATTGTACGTGTACTTTGATCCCAATTTACTTTGGCGCCTAATGATTGGCTCACAAAACGTAAAGGAACAAGTACTTGACCCTTTTGAATTTGAGTTGCCGCATCGAGTTGTACAGGAGCACTATTCTTATAAGCAAGCTTGGAACCAACATTCAAAGCCAATGTATCTTCATTTTTAGAAGCAGTTACTTTTTTAGCTTTGCTGTCCCAATCGACTTTCGCACCCAAGCTTTCAAAAACACCACGGAGAGGCACCAAGGTTGTATTTTGGCTAACAACTGGGGACTGGGTATATTGCTGAGTTACACCGTTAATAATAACCTTTATATCACCTGCTTGAGCTCCTGCAAAATTGGCAAATGCAGAAGAAAGAACTAATGTAGAAAGTGCTGCCACTCCAAAACGTTTCATAATTTCTCTCCTTTGTCAATATGACTAATAAAAGAAAAGGGCTCCAAAAGGAACCCTCTTCTCATCTAATTCAGTTAACTCAAAAGAGTTGCTCTTAAATTAGTTGTTGTTTTCAACAGTTACTGTTTTAGCAGTTGCATCGTAGTTGATGGATGCATCCAACGCTCTGCTCACCCAGAAGATAGGCAGTACAGTACGGTTTTTGTTAGTTACAGCTTTAACGTCCATACGAATCACAGAACCGTTAACAGTCAACAGGTTAGTGTTCAGTTTGATTTGAGCAACGCGGTCACCTTTAATCAGGGTAACTGTGGAAGTTGCTTTGTCAAACAGGATGTTTTGTGGGGATACACCCAAAGCTTCAGCTGCATAACGTACTGGCAAGTAAGTGCGTCCGTTTTCAGCATAAGCAGCTACATCAGAAGTTTTACTTTCGCCGTTCACAGTGTAGGAAGTGCTTCCCAGTGTGAAGACAGCTTTAGTTTTAGTAGCACCTGGAGCTGGAGTTCCAACAGTTGCGATTGCTACTTCAGCAGCTGCAGTGTTGTTGTCTTTCCAGTTTTGAGTGTTGTCAGTTGCGCCTTTGTAAGCAGTGTAAGAAACTGCGCTACCTTTCAGCTTAGCAACGATGTCGCCTTGAGCTACAGTACGGTCAACAGTCAGCTTAGGAGCCGAGATTGTGATTGTACTTGGAGTAGCACTTTCGCTGTCGATGTAGAAGCTCAGACGGCCTTTGTTGCTTTCGCCGTAAGTATCAGTAGATACGCTCTTCACTTTAACGTCACCAGCTGTAACTTTTACTTCTGGAGTAGAAGCAAAACGTACGCCTGTTGGCAATTCCAAGATTACTTCACGGCTACCGTCTTTCTTAACGAAAGCTTCTTTAGCAGCTTCAGTGATTGTGATATCGCCAACTTGTTGATCGCCCAGACCGATTGTCAGGGTTGGTTTGGAAGCAGCAGCCAAAGTAACTGCTTGTTTCACAGTTGCAACCTTAACAGTACCGCTCAGACCTTGGCTACCAGCAACATCAACGTTCAGATCGCCAGTGAAACCTGGTTGCGTTGCAACTTCAACGTTTTTCAGTTTCAAAGTACCAGCGTCAGTTGTGCTGTTAGGATTGTTGAAAGTCAGTTTCAAAGTGCGTTTGTCAGAGTCAGTGTAAGATACCTCTGCTCCACCCAATCCATTACTGTTCTCCATAGAACCGGAGAAGCTGCTTCCAGGGTTGTTGCTGTCAAAAGTAGACTGCCAACGAGCACCTTCAGGCAGGCGCAATGTTACAGTACGTCCTTTTACAAAAGATTTAGCAACAGTTTCCTTAATTGTAACATCACCAATTTTTTGCTCATCATGACCAGCAAGAATTGTTGTTGGAGTAGCTACGGAAACGCCACCACCGATTTGACCATAGCTACCAACTACGAGGGAGCTAACGTCAGTTGTTGCATTACCAGAGATGCTAACTGTAACGTCGCCTTCTTTAGCGCTAGTTTCATCATCAACGTAGAATCCTACAGGCAATTGGAAAGATGTTTGCTCAGAACTAACTTTATCCAAAGACAAAGTCAAAGTATCGCCATCAGTAGAATATTTTACATTTTCCGGTTTGATAGCAGTTCCAATCAGGATAGTAGCTTTATCTTTAGGAGCAGAATCCCATTTGAATCCGCTAGGCAATTTCAACTTAATGTTGTTATTACCCAAAGAACCAGCTGTTTCTTCTTTAACTTTCAAAGTTGCAGTAAAGTTATCTTCACTGGAAACAGTATCATTTGCGGACAAGGACACTTGACCGGAAGATACTACGTTTGCAATTGTTACTTCACCGCTTGTCACACCACTTGCGGAAGCAGCATCAATAGAAACTTTTACAGGTCCATTGCTAGGTCCAGTAACATTGATACTCGCAAAGTTCATGAAGACTTCTGCACTGTCTAAAGAGTTATCAAAATTAAAAGTTACTTTAGCAGAGTTGGAAGTCAATTGTTCAACCTTCAAAGGTTGGTCAGGGAAACCAGCAGCGTCTTTGTTGTCACCAGCGTCAACATAAATACCCAAACCATAAGTAGCTTCACTAGCGGAAGTTGTAGCACCAACTGCGCCTTTCAGAGCTGCGCCATTAGCATCCGTAGAAGAGAAGGAAAAACCTTTAGGCAATGTAATAGTGAAAGTAGCGCCTTTAGCAACAGAAGCTTGGCTAACACTCATTTTAGCCTTACCCAAAGTAGCATTATCTTGTTGGTTGGAGCTGATGCTAGGAGTATTCACAGCAACATAGCTAGAAGCTGCATGGATTGCAGTTGGTGCAGTCAATGCTGCGATTGGAGCTGCAACACCAGCAACCAATGTTGCTGTTGCCAGCACGTTGATCATTTTTTTATTAAACTTTGTCATAACCTTTTTTTCTCCTCCTTGAATATAACCAGAAATATTATTTTTGTCTTTTTGTCGGATCTTGTCACTCATCAGTCGTTACACCTCCTTTCCGAGCTTTATGAGAACCCTTATAAAATGATATCTGTGACAATATCACAGAAGCTTGGAATCTAGTTGAAAGAAAGCGTCCATTTATGACGTACTCCAGTATTATACAATGTGATAACAATGCAGTAAAGATTTTTTTTAGCGAATTTTGTCTTTACGCTTTTGTACCCCTTTGTTTCATACTCACCCAATTAGACGTAGCATGGGTTCAGAAAGTTGCGCCTGTTTCAAAAAAATTTTTTTATTTTTTTGATTATGTATTCCGCTTTCCACAGTCATAATTATACTATTGAACCTGTTCCTCCGTCATCCTACAACTTTTACCTTATCAACCTTAAATGTACAAGGATTATTTCCGTACATCTGAGTCGGTCTTTAATGGAGTATATTCGTTAAGAATTATCCATAGAATATATAAAGTACATAAAGTCTATAGATTCTCTTGAAATCTAATACTCTAATACACTTTAAGTAGTAGGAATGACGGAGTAACAGTGATTTACAGTATATATAACCGAGACAAATTACTTCACTACATTAATCTTCGCGCCATCCGTAAGCAGACTAACGCCCTTAACGACAACATTTTCCCCTTCAGCAAGCCCCTTGGTTACCTCAACCTGTTTGGCACTTTCCTGGCCTGTCTGCACTTCTACCCGCTTAGCAACAGTTCCCTCCACTACATAAGCATACTTCTTCCCTGCCTGCTCCGTAATGGCATCCTGCGATACCAAAATGTTTTTAGGAGCTTCTGATTTCATGTATACAGTTACAACCATCCCTGATTTTAATTCGCCAGAACCATTAGGGACTGAAATCTCGACAGGATATGCCTTGAGATCATTATCCATTACCGGATTGACGGCCGATACTCTGGCCTCAATTCGCTTGTCTAAGGAGTCCACACCTACAGTCACAGATGAACCCACCCGCAACTTAAGAAGCTCAGATTCAGAAACGTTAACTTTGGCAATAATAGGATTGGTATTCGCTATTGTAGCAACCGCAGATTGTGCACTAACCATTTGCCCTTGGGTTCCTGTTACTACCGATATCGTGCCGGAAATCGGAGCTTTGACTACAGTATCCACTAATTGACTACGAGCTGTGTCTAAACTGGACTTAGCCTGATTGACAGAAGCACGAGCTACGTCAATGCCCGTTTTCTGTTGTGCAAGACGTAATGATTTTTGAGCATTATTATATGTTGTTTGCGCACTTTCCTTAGACGTTTGCGCATTATGAAGTGTGATCTGTGCATTCTCCACCGCAGTTACAGCCCTTCTATGCGCTATTTGAGACTGCTCTAACTCGGATTGAGAAAGAGCACCCGCACTAAACAGCTGTTGGTTGCGATTAAGCGTATTTTGAGCATCACGCACAGAACTCTGAGCATCTACCAGACTGGTCTGAGCTTGAGTGATCGTGTTGTCTTGCTGGACAAGCGCACTTTTGGCTTGATCCACGCTGGATTCTGCCTGCTGCACCGATTGCGCTGCACCTGACTCTGCCTGCTTTAAATTGGCCAGGGCAACCTGGTACGATTCCTGGGATTGCTTAATCGAGTCCCGCAAGTCCTTTTGGTCTATAGTAAACAATGTGTCGCCCTTATTTACTTTTTGCCCCACTGTAAGGTTAATGCTTTGAATTTTGCCACTAATTTTCGGAGACACCTGAGCCGTCTCTTTAGGAGCAAAGCTTCCAATAATACCTGTTGAATCGTTAATACTACCTTTGGTCACTTTTGCCACTTGGACCGGAATGGCTTGCTGCGCCGTAGTTGGTGCGGCAGGGGCCTCCCCCCCACCGCAACCCGCTAATGCAACTGATAAAAGCAAAGTTGTAGCAATCAGAGCACTTTTTTTATTCATTATGTTTCTCCACCTCACCTTATATATGAACACTTTTTTGTAGTTTCGCTTCTTTTTTTTGTTCTCTCTTTGCTTGTCTTTTTAATTTCCGATTCTTACGTTTTTCTATCATATTATCCATGATGACGTAGACTACCGGAATAAGAATCAATGTAATAACAGCTGCGAAGGATAACCCGAATACAACAACAACTGCCATCGGTGCTTGTGTCTCGTTACCACTGCCTGTAGCGAATGCCATTGGGAGCAAAGCTAGTACCGTAGCCAGCGTGGTCATCAAAATCGGACGCAACCGCTCAGACGCTCCATGAATAATAGCTTCATCCCGATCTTGGCCGTCTTTTCGGAGCTGAATTATAAAGTCAATCATAACAATGGCATTGTTGACGACCAAACCGACGAGCATGATGTAACCTGTCAAAGCTGAAACGCTGAGACTCGCCCCGGTTACAGCTAAACCGATAAGCACACCAATTACCGTAGGTGGAACGGAAAACATAATAACAAACGGTGTGAGCAACGATTCGAACTGTCCTGCCATAACCATATAAATGAGCACGACAGATAGCAAAATAGCTATCGCTAAGTTCATGAAAGACTCCATCATTTGTTCATTTTGGCCGCCACCCGTATCTGCACTGTAGCCCTCTGGGAAGTGAGTAGTCTTCAATAGAGCATCTATTTTTTGATTAATAGTAAGAATATCCCCTGTTCCATCAATATCAGCTGTAATCTGCACTTGACGCGTTTGGTCTTCACGAGTAACAGTATCGGGTACAGTCCGTTTATCAATACTTACTACGGAAGACAAAGGTACATCAATACCTTGCGAAGTGGTGATCCGTAAGGCTTTTAGATTTGACAAATCATGGCGGTTTTTCTCTGGCAACGATATCTTCACATCAATCTGATCTTCACCTGTACGATAGCTTGTGGCGACTGATCCATTAAAAGAAGTATTCACTGCAGATAAGATTTGGGTCGCTGATAAGCCATATCGACTTGCAAGTTCACGATTAACGGTAATCTCATATTCTTCGCGAACAGCACTCAAGGTACTTTTCACATTGACCGTACCCGGTATGTTTTTTACGTCCGCAACGAGATTGTCCGAGAGTTCTCTCAGGACGTCAATATCGTCACCTTTTAAGTTAATATTAACAGCCGCTCCGCTTGAAAGGCCTGTTGTAGACGCCATTGTAATCTCTGCATCTGGAATGCTATCAAATTTTTTACGAAGGCCATCAACTATAACATCTGTTGCCTGATGTCCATCCTTCAGTGTTACACTTAGATCTGCTGAGTTGGTTGGAGCTGCCCCTGAATAACCAGAATTGCCACCAGAACCAACAGTCACTGTCATTTTATCTAGATCCGGAACTTTCAAAATTTCTTTTTCTATATCTTGAACAACCTTTTCCGTTTCTTCCAAGACCGTTCCATTAGGAAGTTTCACATTAATTGTGAATTCCCCAGTATCGGATGCTGGGATAAATTCAGCCTTAACGAAAGGAACTAGAGCCCCAGCTGCCACAAACATTAATAAAGTAATAATTAACACAGATTTTCTATGGTTAATTCCCCACTTCAGTATACGGCGATACCCACTCTTAAATTTCTCGAAACCAATATTAAACCACACAATAGGGTTAACACCCTTATAAGTACCTGAAGAATAAATGGATTCATCTGGCACGGTAGGTAGCCAACGTGATCCCAGCATCGGCACAATCATAAGGGATACAAGCAAGGCTGCAATGTGAGAGAAAATAACTGTTAACGCCAACGGTTTAAATAGAACTCCCGCAATTCCGTCAACAAAAACAACTGGTAAAAATACTACGATCTGCGCAAGTGCAGATGCCATAACGGCATTACCCACCTGCTTGGAGCCATCAATAGCCCCTTGTAGCATGCTTTTCCCTTCATGTCGCTGTCTAAAAATATTCTCAATAATAACAACCGCAAAATCGACAAAGGATCCTAACCCCAGAAGCAAACCGCTCAGTGAGATAATATTAATGGTTTGTCCGGTGAAATACATCATCATAAACGTAGCTACGAAGGAAATTGGAATAACGATAGTAGCAATAATGGTAGAACGTATACTATTCAAAAATAACAGCAACACAATAGCTGCGATAATAAGTCCCAATATAGCATGCTCTACTAGTGAGTGTACGGAGTCGCTAATCGGTTTGGATGCATCTGTTACCATCTCCAATTGAGTTCCCGGAGGCAATTCCTTCCGTATCGAATCTAAACTATCCTTTACAGAATCGGCGATTGAAAGGGTATTCCCCCCTGTGGCTTTAGTAACAGAAATATTGATACTTGGCTTTCCGTTATAGGTAGAAATGGTTGTAACATCATCCAAGGAATCTTCAACTGTCGCGATGTCCTTTAGCTTAATGCTTCCCTTCCCTACTGGAATTGGCGTTTCACCCATTTCTGAAACAGCTTTGTATTCACCTTGAACCCGAAGTTGGATTTCTGTATTACCTCGGTACACCGAACCAGCAGAACCCGCTACGTTATTAGACGATAGCGCTTGGCTGATTTGATCTAGCGTAATGCCATAGCTTTGAAGTTTGGCTTGGTCTACAGTAATCTTCACAAGCCGAGCTTGCCCACCTGACATGTTGGCTGCAGCTACTCCCGCAATTCTTTCAAGCCGCGGCTCAATAATATCTTCAGCAATAGGCTTCAACTTGTTAATATCCTGGTCTCCTGTAAGAGAGAGCGTAATAACCGGCGTTGCGTTGAGATCCACCTTAAGGACACGCGGCGAATTAGCCGCCTTGGGAAGAGACCCTTTAACCCCATCAACTTTATCTCGCATGTCGAGGGTTGCTTGATTGATATCTACTCCCCAGTTAAATTGAATCATGACCATAGATGTTCCTTCTGAAGACTCGGACATGATTGTGTCCACGTTCTCAATAGAAGCCAGACTTTTCTCAATAGGTTTAGTAACCAATTCCTCAACTTCTGTAGGCGTTGCATTTGGAATACTAGTCACCACTGCAGCGAATGGCAGCTTCATATCCGGCATTTGCTCTACAGGAAGTCTTAACGCAAAAATACCGCCCCCGATTAACAAAGCAATAATTAACATAAATACTGTTACAGGACGGCGTATTGAAAACTGAGACATCTCATCACTCCCCACTCACTTCTCTATGTAATATTAAAACACACACATCCTCTACTACGATGAAATAGGCGTAAAGTTTCAGATAAATGTGCAAAAAAAACATATAAAAAAATAATAAACACATTTTGAGATAAAAGCTTAAAAAAAAGCAATTAATTACAGACATTTAAGCCAAATCCAAAATAAAAAACGTTGTAAGGCTAATCCACAGTTTTTATCTCATTGATATTATGGCATAGGCCCTTAATCCCAGTCAAATAGCTGATTTATAAAAAACATCCCTCTCATGTATATGAAAGGGAATTACCATTTCGCATGGAGGGATGTTTAGTAATTTCAGGTGTTTTGTTGATTAGATTTTAGGAAGCAGCTTTTTGTCAGCCATAACTTTAGCTACAATAATCGCTGCATCTCCGCGCAAGGTCAAGGAAGTAGGATTAAACATATATCCCTTTTTCAGATCGCTTGCATCCACAGGTGACCCTGTGATAAAGCCTTTTTTGGCAATAGCCAATATAGATGCTTGCGCATAGTAATCAATCTTGTCCGCATCTTTAAAGGTCTTAGACAGGTTCTTCATGATCTTGTCATGATCTGTTTCCAGCTTCAAATTCAATGCCTTGGCAATAATGACTGCTGCATCTTGGCGTGTGATTACATCTTCCGGCATAAAGATTCTTGGTTGCGAACCTTTGACAATACCGGCGCGTGCAGCTGTTTCAATATAACGATAATCATAGAGCGCATCTGCTGATATCGTATTTGGAATAGACACGTCGTCGAAATGCTTCGCTCCGCTGAAATTAAGCGGAATTTGCAGACCTTTGACGATCATAGACGTAAATTCGCCTCTTTTAATGTAGCTGTCTGGTCCAAAGCTATTAATCGGATCCATTGGGTTCATAACACCTTTAGCCAAGATGGCTTCGATGTAATCTCTGGCGTATTTATGCTTAATGACATCACTATACGTTTCTCCAACTTTAGCAACTACATAGTAACCGAAACGATCAAACGGTACCTTAATGGTATGTTTTTTCGGATCCACCACACCACCAATGTTCTGCCAATCTTTAAGATCAGAATCAAAATAGAACACCGTCATTTGTTTCCCTGCATCCTGAGCGATACTGTTATCATACGTCAAAGTTAATGTTGCACGCTTGGATGGTACTAATTCATTAGAAGGATCACGCCAGTAGAAGTTTTTAATCTTGCTACTGTCATTTTGCGACTTGTTAGCCAATTGATAAGGATCGGCACCATAAGTTACCGGATCGTAATCATCTGTTTTAATGTCATCTGCTGTACCTGGGTCAATCCAGAATACTGGACTTGACTTGGTAAAACGATTTGGGAATTCTCTGTTAAAGTATCTACTTCCATCTGCAATCAAGCTCTGCATATCCGACAATGCTTTTTCGGTTTCAAATTCATGACGATCGACCACACCATCTTCGCTATTTGCTATCGCAAAGTACAAAGTGTGACCAGAGAAAACCTGGTTTTTGAACTGTTGCGGTTGATCGTAATCCCGACGAATCAGACTCGTTCCCTTTGCAAAAGCAAGTGTAAGATTGCCATCGAACACTTTGTGCGATGTTTTCATCGCTTCCATGTACTGCTCACCAGGAATATTAGTAGGCACATATTTAACAGTAATGGTCTGTTTCAATTTTTCTTTACCTACAGTAACCACTACGTCAATTTTATTATCTTTGTTGGCTTTTAGACCTGTAACGATGGCTTTGTAAGTAGATGGATAATCAATGGTACCATCATAATCAGAGTCGAATCCCTCTTGAACTGCTGTTTCTTTACCTACCGTAACACTATCTGCATTACCTGCGTTTACAACAACTTGCACAAAGTTTTGATTCACGATTCTCTTTTCAGGGAGCGGACGCAAAATATCAAAAGATGTGGATTGACCGGATACTTGCAGTCGGAAAGTAGCAAATGGTCCGCTCTTGCCGCTATTGTACAAGGTAATGTTATAAGCTACTGGTGTTCCATCTTGCGAAATAGTTTGGTTTTTCAACACAAAGCTGAAATACTTTTTGTCCGGATGGTAGTACACAAGCAGGTCTTTTAAATCTTTATTTGTAAATTTATCTGTAGTAGAACCGGAATTGTATGTTGTCTTAGCATCTTCTGCTGAGAAAAACTCGTTACTCAGCGTCCAGTTGACTTCACTGTCATCCGATCCCTTAATCTCCAAAATATATTGATCTTTATTAGCAATATCACTTAACGAACCACTTACCTGATCTGCTTTACCCAAATCAGCAATACTGAAAGTACCAAATACATTGATATTTTTCAGAGATGTGTTGTAGTTAGTGTCATCCACTTTGGTGAAATTAGCATCTTTTGATTTCGGAGCAATTTCGCTGTATTTCGGCGTATTGCTCAAGCCGCTAACTGGTGTAAAAGGGATGATTCCTTGTGTGTTTGGAACAGGAATTACTGGAATATTCGTCTGTGTAAAGTTTACTTTTACCGTATTGCTATACTCAATACCTGGCTTGTATACAAACTTGATTTCATTATTCCCGTTCGCCAAGGCATTGGCTGCGGCTGTCTCTGAGGAAGCAGCAAGCTTGAAGTCCGCTCCTGAACCATCCAGATCAACCAATACATTATTAACATACAGGAATACATTTCGGTTACTTCCAGTGTAATGAATATCTGCTGCGTTGCTCACATCAAGCAATTTACCTTTAAAGTAGCCCAGCTGAGTCAATTTATAGGTATTCAAGTTTGAGCTGGATGTATTCAACGGAATTTGTTGCCCATCATAAATCGTGTCGTATTTCATGAACGGACCCTGCAACAGATTCACCGTTGCTTTAATTAACTTGGTAGAGTCACCATTCAGATAAAAATTCAGTACATTTTGTCCTTCTTTAGGCAAAGTGTCTACATAAGCAACAATTTTCTTCACTTGCGTTGACTTACCATTGATTGTACGAATTACATCTTGAGGAGACCCTACAGTATGAACCGATACTCCGGAAAGCTCACTAATTGAAGAAGGTGCGCCATTAACAACGATAAACTCCATACCTACAGGTACAGATGCTGCATCTGTAGTCTTGTTCTTCATAGAGCTACCTGTTAATTTCATAGCTTCATCTAGAGCAGCTGCCTGATCAGACCCGCTTCCATTAATTCTGTTCAACAATTGAGTATTAAAATCAGGAAGATAGTTAACATCATCAATATACGGCTGAGTGCTACTGCGCAATGTAAATTGGACAGCCGATGGAGCTGGAGGTGTACTGCTATCCGTATAAGTTATGCCCAGGGATGCCCTGGTCAAATGATCAAGTACAGCTTCCGAAGGTACAGTCACCTGAAATGGATATACTTTATAGCCATTTGATGTAACTATATTTGCAGTATCAATTGTGGCATCAACCCCAGTCGCACTACCCACAGCACTACCATTGTTACTCACATCGGTAAAACGTGCATTGATTGTGGCTACTCCTGGATCGGTCGCACCAGCTGGTACCAAAACGTTACCTTTTAAAACCACACCACTTGTAGACGATACAGTAAAGTCAGGCGAAGTGGTCAGATCGGCAGAAACATTCCCATCCTTGTTCAAGGTCAAATCAGAGAATTCCGGTTTACCCGTATAAATCGTAATTTCACGTGTAACTGTAAGAGCCTGAGTTCCGTTATTCACTTTAATAGTCACTATATTTTTACCCGGACTCAGTACAACACTACCTGTTAATTTATATGCGGTATAAGAGTTAACTGTGTACGTATTACTGCTTTTTGCAGACGTGAGCGTTACACTGTCAGCATTAGGAGCCGTACCTTGAATGACTACTTTTACATCATCCGTACCGCTATTGCGTGCGTCTGTCAGCACCGCTGTCTGATTCTCTAGCAACTGCTCGGTTGCACCATTCAGCGTAGCAGATAGATCATAAAGCTTAGGTCCATCCTGATACTCAATGTAAATGGAGTCCTTCATATCAGCCGAATTTTGGCTACTTTGAAATGTAATCCGGTTCAAACCAGGAAACAGTTTAATGTCTGTAACTTTAAGCGTAGAGCCACTGACCGTAATTCCGCCTTTTTGACTCTCGTTCTTATTAACTACGTTAAGGTTTGTTCCATTTTTAGAGAGTTGGAATACACTATAAGATATAGTACTTCCGTTCACTCCGTTAATCGTACCGTTAACTGTAACTCGGTCAGTGTTTACCATTCTAGCCGAATCCACATCATATTTTTCACTTGGAAAAATAAAATAAGTTCCCGTCGCAGCATGAGCCGTACCTACCAGGGCCGCCGGCACCAAGCCAATGATGAGACCAACCGTCAGCAACATGGATAGCAATCGTTTCAAATCATTGTCCTCCTTTGATTCTGTCGCACCTTGGGGTACGTAATCATTCAATACTTTTTTTATCGGTAGTAAACATACAAAAAATTAGTAAATTCTCAAAAAAGGAGGGAGTTTTTTTACAGCAAACATCAAAAAAGCCTTCAAACCCGCGGTATACCGCCAAGCTTGAAGGCTTACTTTTAAATTAAAATTATAATTTCGAACGTGTTTGGGAATCTGGCTTAGCCAGCAACCGAATCAGTGTGTTAATAACTGGGCGTTTGGTCTTGCCAACAAGACCAATAACCTCTGCACCGATCTGTAGGAAGAACATCATAATACAAATCACGACAAAGGTGACCCAGTTCGCTTCATTAAGCGCAGCAGACGATTGAATCACGGCCAATACACCGAAAAATGCAGCAATACCGTAGATAATCAACACCGTCTGTCTGTGACTGAAACCTAGTTCGCGTAAGCAGTGATGCAAATGACCTTTATCCGGAGAGAAAATCGGTTTTTTCTGCAACTTGCGACGAATGATAGCAAAGAATGTATCTGACAAAGGTACACCGATAATAATCAATGGCGTAATAAAAGATACGATAGCAATTTGCTTGAAACCAAGCATGGATAGCATGGCCAGACAGAAACCTAAAAATAATGACCCTGTATCACCCATGAATATTTTCGCAGGATGAAAGTTGAAAAATAAAAATCCGATAATGCTGCCCAGCAGCACAAGACAAAGCATAGCTACCATGTAATTGCCCATCAATACCGACATCACAAAGATAGTTCCAATCGCAATTCCTGAGACACCTGCAGCCAGTCCATCCAGACCGTCAATCAAATTGATGGCATTCGTTACACCTACGATCCAAAAAATCGTAAGCGGAATGGAAATCCAGCTTTCCAAAGATGAGTATGCATCCTGAAAAGGTACATTTACAAAATCTACACGAATATCAAAAGCAAACACGACCATACACGCAACGGCAATTTGAGCCAAAAATTTCAATTTTGCATTGAGATCAAAACGATCATCGAGAGCACCAATCAGTGTAATCAGCGTACCACCAATCAGAAAGGCTGCGATAAAGTTAATATCCCGAGAGGACAGCATTCCGTCAGGCACAAAAGGTAACACCGCCAATAAGGACAACAGAAATGCCAAGAAAATCCCCAGTCCGCCAAGACGCGGCATAATTCGGGTATGTACTTTTCGGGCATTCGGTACATCGACGGCTCCAACCTTCACAGCGAATTTCTTGACGAGCGGTGTCAGTAACAGCGCAAGTCCCAGTGCCATGATGAACCCAATAATATAGATCAATAACATTTGATCATTCGACCCCCAATTTTAAAGCAATCCCTTTTCAGATGTAACCGCATTGAATTATACTCTGATCAAAAATAAATACCAAGCTTCATATTCTGGCAAATTAGCGGGTTTTGTAGGCAGATTCAAGCTATTTATCACACTTTTGTGACGTTTTCTTTTTCGCGCATCACTTTCGCGGCGAATTTCGGCAGCGCAAGCATTCTTTTGTAACGGCTTGGCTCTTTGAGGAGTCTATATAACCATTCAGCCCGTAGCTTTTGAAACAATTTAGGTGCGCGTTTGGTTCTGCCTGATATAACATCGAAGCTACCGCCAACCCCCATCATCACCGGTACACCCAGCTGTTCCTTATATTTACCAATCCAGGGTTCCTGCGTGTCCGCTCCACGTGCTACAAACAACAAATCAGGATTTGCTTCACGAATGGCTGCAATCACGGCTTCATCCTCTTTAGGTCCAAAAAAACCATCACGCTTGCCACAAACCGTAATTGCGGGATAAAGCTCATGTACCCGCTTTGCGGTCGCTTGAATCACCTCAGATGTTGATCCCAGTAAATAAACCTTCCAATGATAGTTTTCTCCAGCTGCAAGTAATTCATGTAACAAGTCAAAGCCCGCTACCCGCTCAGGTACAGGATGTCCTACATAGTTTGCAGCCCAGACCACGCCAGTCCCATCCGGAACAATCAACTCTGCCTGTTTCATCACGTTCATGTACACTGGATCTTCCAATGCAGCCATTACCATAATCGGATTGGCAGTGATCACTTGATGGGGCTGGCGAGACTCCACTGCTTGAACTAATACATTTAATGTATCTTTCATATTAAGCCTTGATACCGGAACACCGAAAATCGGGACGGTAGGCACATTCGTAACCTTATCAACTGTCACTGTATCCATCATCCTTTGCGACACAAGTAATTAACGATATGCTGTGCCGGTAAGCGAGCCTCACTTTTTAACAAAGCAATGGCCGCTCCCTGGCTCTCGATCCATTGACTTCGATGATCTAGCAACCGCATAGACTCATTAGCCAGTTTTTGTCCATCCAGTGCCTCTGTAGTGCCTACAGGCTGGCTACCGACACGGCTGAGGAAATGGTCAATTTTAGGATCGTAGGATATCCCCAACGGAGGCACCTGGTGGGATGCTGCATAGATCAAGCTGTGTAATCGCATCCCGATCATCAAACTGCAACGGCTGACTTCCAAAAGCATCTGTTGAGGATCGGTGACTTGATCACACATGCTGACAAGGCTCCCCGTCCCCCTAATATCCCCCAACAAATCCATTACCATCCTTGAAGCCTGCTCGTCATCAGGCAGATGGAAAGGTAAAAAGCGTAAGTGTACACGGCGCTCAGCAGCTAATCTTTTTAAGCCGTCCGCAATAGCCGTTAAATCGCGACGTTCTTTATCCCAGTAACGTACAGATACGCCAACGATCGGAAGTTTATCCATAGCAGTCTCAAATGCTGCTTTATGCAGCTCGGAACCCGGGGGCAATGGAAGCCCCATTACCGGATCAGGAACAACTTCGACAACCGGGCGCTTCAGTTTCATAGTACCCAGCAGTGCGGCAGACTGCTCATCTCTTACAGAAACATATTCACAGCGCTGAAACACAGAACGGATCATAGGATAAAATATCTTCCGTTGTACCGGACCAATGCCCTGAGCATATACAAACGTCGGCTTTCCAGCCCATTGGGCCAGTTTCAGAATCGCCAGATAATACGGAATGCTTTTAGGGCTTGTTGCATCCTGGAGCAAACTCCCGCCGCCACTTATTAGCCCATCGCTGTTTTTAATCGCTCTACGAACTTCCCCCAGACTCATCCGCTCTACAGCTTCTACCCCGTACATTTTCTGTGTCCAGGCGGGGTCAGAAGACAGAACAACAGGCTTGATTGTAATCCCCGCCTGACGACTCTCCTCCTCTAAAGCTGTCAAAATCGACTTGAGCACCGCCTCATCTCCACTATTGCGAAAGCCGTAATAACCCGAGATGATTATCGTTTGAGCTGTGGTGACCATTTCTTCCAACACCCTTCCAGCACTTGCCACACGACAATTGCGATGATTCCCAGCACCAGACCGAAGCCCAATCCTAACAGCCCGCGACTAAGCGACAGTGCCGCTGGAGAGTGAATGTGAGCAAAGGTATCCACCATAGAGGCTTGGCCAATAGCAGCTATAATCAGTAAATAGATTGCTTTGCGATATTTCAAAGCCAGGAACGCCCCTGCAATAAACAGTGGGTGAGCCATCAAAAATTCCTTATTGCGCGGACGTACACCAAACGCATTTTCAAGGAAGTTCCGGAAAACCAGCTCCGTGTTCGACACCGTACCCGCATTTCCGGTACGAGTCAAATAGTAATAGCCTGCGGCTGCGATAACAGCCAGTGCGATCACCCACAATACAGTAATCGGCGTACGTAGCAGCTTGGAAATTTCCTCCCGTATAGAAACACCACGATAAAAGAAAATATATATCGCTGCTAAGAAGATCGGCAGAATGTGAAGCAAGCTTACACCTCTAAATTGGTTCAGCACAAGGCTGTAAGCAATACTATTCAACAGAGCAATAACAAAAGGCACTGCAGCCAGCGACAAAATCGCTGTCTGTACGTACAGTATAAGCGTTTGAATCAAACGCTGACCTACAGAAAGTTCGGACCCCTGTTCACGTTTAATTCTAATCGTACGCACGGCGATAATCATTGCAACCGTAGGTCCGCTAATCGCCGCGAGTAGGGCTAGACCTTGCTCCATCAAGCTGGAGTTCAAAACATAAAGTCCTGCTGAACCTACCAAACCGAGTGAAAATGCCAGCAAAGTCAATGCCGGGACGAAATAGGACACCATAATGGAGAAGAATGCCAGTGCACCCAGTACGACAATCATTTTCAGATAGCGCTGAATGGACGAATCGACGACTTGGAACGGTTCAGCCTGTCCAAGTTCAAACCCCTTTTTCTCCATCCGTTGTACAGCGTTACCCGGCTTGTCCAAGCTGTGGATTAGGTTATCTACCGAATCCTTCACCTTGGCTTCAGCAATACTACGGCTAGGCGCGGTATTCAGATACAACATGCGAATATTACGATCCTTGGTAGCCAATGCAAAACGATCGGCCAACGTTTCCACATCGAGCGTTGAATCTTTATCGCTCAATGAGTATAAACGCACAACGTTATAGTGGATATCGTAAGCGAGCTTATTGAAGCCTGCTTGCGGTTTTTTTAAGTTTTCGATAGCAGCTAGGCCAATATCGTATTTGTTCAGCAATTTAGCAAATGCCGCCAAGCTATGCTCTTTCTCGTTATCAGTGAAGCCTTTGACTGAATCACCTTCAAACAAAATGCGTTTTACACCATTCTGCTGAAAGGAAGCAAGCATCTCTTCCGTCAACTCCTGGTTGTAAGGAAGACTGTCGCTCATCCGTGGAACAATAAAAAATCCTTTGCTCCGAAGCTGCTTCATCGCAATCGGGTCAGGCTGCATGGGCTTGAGATACGCATCCTCTGGAGATGTTTCCACAACTAACCCTTCCTGTCCCTGATAAGTCCAAGGTTTTACATTGATGTCCAGGCTTGTAAACGTACGTAAAATTAACGGCTTTAATGCCTCGGCATTTTCTTTATCAGCGAAAACAATATACGTAAAATTCTCATTTGCAGGTGAAAGCCGTTTTTCCATATCGGCAACGTTCTGAGTCGTATAGGTTACGACGCGACCCGCTTTACGGAAATCATCCAACGTACTTTCATACATAGCCATGCTGTTCACACCCGCTTGCTGTAAGCGGTCAAGTTGCTCATTCAGATAGTCCTGCGGGTGAGCCTGATACGAGGCTGCCTCCGTCAAATCCCGATAATCGAATACAATCTCTACTTTTTTACTCGAGGATTCTGTCTTCACACGATCGGCGATGACCGGAATGGAAGCCAGCAAGCCGACAGCCACCAAAATCCATAACCATTTTCGAGAAGCCGCATTCCAATACTGCCATTTCTGATACACCAAAGAACCTCCTTAATATTCGGGATTTTGCAAAATTCAATGCTGCCCACCTTGCCGTACTCAGCCTTTTGGTAGGTCACTCATTGAATTTTGCAAAATCCTCCGTTGCCGGAATAAGGCTATTTTCCCAAAGCCTCTTCCAGGTTATTCTGCAATACAGAAATGACCTCCACGGCGTACTGCCCTTTGCCGTGAGAGGTCACCGATTACTATATCTTATCCAATTACCTTAACCTATTCTATTATAAAGGGATTTTTCTCAAGCGTCTACGCGAGCCATAACAGCATCGACCAGGTGGCTGATTCTTTGCTCCGCGTCTGACAGCGAGGAACCGCGTACCGCAAAGTATACTTTGATTTTTGGCTCCGTTCCCGAAGGGCGCAGGCAAAACCACGAACCGTCCTCCAGTAAAAATTTGAGTACATTTTCCTGTGGAAGTCCGTCCAGACCTTGTGAGTAGTCCAGTACCTTGTCTACCTTCACGCCTGCAATCTCTTGAGGCGCGTTGCTACGCCAATCGGTCATTTTGCCCTGAATTTGTGCCACTCCATCCTTACCCTTAAGGGTACGAGACTCCAGCTTCTCAAGGAAGTAGCCAAACTGCTCATACAGCTCTTGTAAAACATCATAGAGCGTCTTACCTTGTGTGCTGTAATAAGCAGCAGCTTCAGCGATCAGCATAGCCGCCAAGACAGCATCCTTATCGCGAGCATAATTCCCTGCCAAATAACCATAGCTCTCTTCATAGCCAAACAGGTAGGTGTACTCGCCAGTTTCGTCAAACTGGTTCATTTTCTCGCCAATATACTTGAAGCCAGTTAGCGTGTTAAACACAGTTGCTCCAAAATGTTCGGCAATGACTGCGCCCATTTCGCTGGTTACGATGGTTTTGATAACCGCCCCATTATTCGGAAGCTTGCCTGTTTCTTTCAGCTGATTCAACAAGTAGTAAACCATGATCGCGCCAGACTGATTACCGGACAATACCACATATTCGCCATCACGGTTTTTCACAACTGCACCCATACGGTCAGCATCAGGGTCTGTTCCGATCAACAGATCCGCACCAATTTTCTCACCCAGCGCGATTGCCAGTTTAAACGCATCACGTTCTTCCGGGTTTGGCGACTTGACAGTCGAAAACTCAGCATCTGGCAGCTCTTGCTCAGGCACTATATGCACCTGTTCAAAACCGATCTTCTTCAGCACACGACGAACCGGTTCATTTCCAGTACCATGGAGAGGTGTAAACACAACTTTGAAGTTTTTGCCAGGTCCGGCTGCAATCAGCTCACGGTTCACACTCACACTGGCTACCGTATCTACAAACGCTTCATCTTCCTCTTCTCCAAGCCAAACCAACAATCCCTGTGCCTCAGCTTCTTCACGTGTCAGACTGCGAATGTCGGCAAAAGAAGGAACCTCACGGATATAACCAATTACCTGTTCAGCTTGATCAGGAACAAGCTGACCCCCTTCATCGTTGTATACCTTGTATCCATTGTACTCAGGAGGATTGTGACTCGCTGTCACAACAATCCCTCCACTGGCTCCCAAATGACGTACACTAAACGAAAGCTGTGGCGTTGGACGCAAGGAAGGGAACAACTTAGCCACGATACCATTGCCTGCCAGCACCAAAGCTGCATCCAGAGCAAATTCTGGTGAAAAATGACGCGAATCATGTGCAATGACAACCGAAGGTTTGCCTTCTTTACCAGCATGCTGTTCTAAAATATAGCGAGCCAGCCCTTGAGTCGCACGTCCAATGACGTAACGGTTCATCCGGTTACTTCCTGCCCCGATCACTCCACGCAGACCGCCTGTACCAAATTCCAGCTCTTTGTAAAAGCGATCCTCCAGTTCCTGCTCGTTGCCTTCCAATGCGCGCAACTCCTGTTTGGTCTCTTCATCAATATAAGGGTCTTGCAGCCAGCTCTCAATGCCTTCTAATGCTTTTCTACTCAACTGCGTCATACGGAATTTCCCCTCTCCATTTTTGGGTTGTCAAAACAGGATTTCTATGTACACATGCACTCAGTTCAGACGTCGTGCTTATGTCGGCAGAGCTTTATTTATTGGGGAGGGTCAGATAAAGCAAACATAATTTCGCCCTCAGCTACTACCGTATCGCCTACTTTAGCCGTAGCTTTCCCTTTGCCAAATGCGCCTTTGGAACGAGTGATTTCCACTTCAAGCGTCAGCGTATCCCCAGGAACCACCTGTCCACGGAAACGGAAACCATCCAACCCTGCCAAGAACCCGATTTTGCCACGATTGCTCTCTAGATGCAGTAATGCGACAGCCCCAACTTGAGCCAGTGCTTCGGTGATCAACACACCAGGCATAACGGGATACCCCGGAAAATGTCCAATGAAATGAGGCTCATTCATCGTTACATTTTTAATGCCCACTGCTCTTTTCCCTTCCTCCAGCTCAATAATACGATCCACCAATAAAAATGGCGCTCGATGTGGGATAATCTCCTGAATTTGATTAACATCCAATTGCAATTTGTCCATTTACCTTAATAACTCCTCCCGCTTGCAGGTTTGACTCTGTATCAGTCATGAGTTACTGCAAGCATAATATTACCCCGCCTGCGCTGCATAAAAACAGCTCTTGGCGGCAACAATGTTAGATATCCTTCACCTACTGCAGAAGTGGAGGTTGAGATAAGGGGCTTTTTCCGCCGGTTATGCAACCTGAGGCGCGAAGAAGCCCTTTTGCCCGTGCTTGGTTTTACCCCGCAGTGTTATAAACTTCCCCATCATTATACAGTTATCAGATACAAAAAGAAAATTACGCGGAAGTACCATATTGGGTGCTCCTATTATGGGGGTGAAGCGAAGTTTCATTTGAGCCAAGGGGGGGAGGGGCTACGTGATTTATTTGATCTTCCGATCGCTGTTGCCCCTAAATTTTTTCATTTTATAATACCTGCAAGGTTAAAATTTAGGGGCAAAGGCGAACGCTATCGCTTCTCCAGATTCAAATAAACCCCTCCGCCGAGTTACTTTTGGCTCAAAAGGAAAGCCTCGCTTCAATAATACTCGCTTGCCGTGAAGGGCAGTGAAACAACCGAAGGCCTCTGCGATTGTGTCCAATGGCTGCAAGCTGCCCGTCACTGCATTTGAAGGCTCCTGCCTGAAGGCATAACAAAACCCTGCGCCACTGGCACAGGGTTTTGTTATTCTATACTCCCCACACAAATTGCGGGGGGGGTTATTTTAATAAAAGTGGCCCTGATGGCGGGTAGCAGCGGAGCGAAGGATTTGAATCTGGAGAAGCGCGAGCGTTCGCCTTTGCAACGGGATTTTTACATCTGAATAATTTATAAAATAAGAAAATCCCGCTGCAACAGCGATCGTATGATCAAATCATTCGCGGAGCGACCTTTTCCCGCCCCCACTCATTTAAAGTAAACTAAGGCGCAAATATAAGATCAATCACATGCTGCCAGGTTTTCCATTCGAATACACCTGACAACCCTTGCTTACCTACAATTACATATCCTGCAATTAAGCCGCCTAACAGCGAGAACAGGAGCAGCAACGGAACTACGAAATAACGAGCAGTACGCCAGCGGGACTTCGTCTTTTCAGGCACCGGACGGGAATCAGATTGTTCTTCTTTCATCACCAAATCCTTAAGCCCTCAGATTGTTGGCCAGGTTCATCATCGTATCACTAGAAGTTAATGCCCGTGCCGCCATTTGATACATCCGCTGAACTTGCATCATATCCGTCATTTCGCCCGCTAAATCCACATTAGATTCCTCAAGATAACCGGAACGCACAGATACGTCCGCTGGAACAGCACCTGCCACACCTGCAGCTCCGAATACATTTGCCTCTGTTATACCATTCAACAACACGAACAGGTTATCATCCCGCTGTTCCAGTCCTTCTGGACGCTGTACATCCATTAGCTTGATTCTCTGACCAACTGTCGGAGCCCCAGTTCCATTAGCACGAATCAGCAATTCGCCATCCGAGTTAATAGCCACCTTGGAACCCGCTGGAGCAGTCACAGGAACATCATTGTTATCCAGCACGGAATAACCTTCAGCAGTGGTCAACATCATCGTCGCACTATCATTCGGATCAGGAACAAAATGAAAGCTACCGTCACGGGTCCAAGCTTTTTGCCCATTTCCCTGAACTTCAAACATGGCATTACCTTGAATCGCCAGATCGGTAGGAAGTCCCGTCTCCTTGAGCGGACCTTGCTCCATATTTTTCATGATTGCGGCCGTTTTAACTCCGTAGCCCAAATTATAGCCGAGCGGCATGGCCCGTCCATTTTGGAGATACGTTGAAGGCTGTTGCTGCACATTGGCCAATACATCTTCAAAGGAACCCTGTTTACTCTTATAACCCACTGTATTGATATTAGCAATATTATCGGCAATTAAATCCAAACGCTGCTGCACACTGGCCATAGATACCATTGCGCCAATCATGGAGTTGTTCATCACTTACCCCCTGTTATACACGGCCTACTTCATTAACGGCCTTGTCCAAGCTTTTATCATAAAATTGAATTACCTTCTGATTCGCCTCATAAGCTCTTAACGCAGCCATCATATCCACCATGGACTGTGAAGCATCTACATTAGATACCTCCAGATAACCTTGACGAACGGATACAGCATCGTTAGCAGTCATCATTCTAGCTGTAGCACCGTCAGTATCATTCAGGCGAAAATTCCCATTGCCCTCACGAACGAGCTGGTACGGACGATCAATGACACTAATACCGAGCGTCGTCCCCAATGTCTGGTTGGACTGGCTATCTACCAATTCGCCCCGCTCATTTACTTTAAGCTCTGAGACAGCCCCCGTCAATTGAATCGGGTTTCCATTCGTATCCAGCACCGCTGAGCCAGTCGATGAAAGCAATGCTCCCGCTCCATTTACTTGAAAATGTCCATCACGTGTATAACGAACGTTACCATTACTGTCCCGCACCGTAAAAAACGCTTCTGGACGGTAGGTGACTTCACCGTTAGCATTGATGAATTTCCCTGCCTGATCAAATGCCATAGGTTGACCAGTAGCTGGGTCGTTCACATTAATATTGGACTGTATCGCAAAATCCGTCGCTTGTCCACTGTCCTTTAATGCTCCCTGAATGTAAGGGGAGAGGCTTTCCTCAGCAAAAACGCCAGTATTGAGCTTGCCGACCGTACGGTCCGGGTTATCAGGGTTACCACCCGTCATGGAAATAAGCATTTCGGGGAAAGAACGCTGAACACTGTTCTCCTGTTTGTATCCCGTCGTATTCATATTAGCAATATTTTGCGTCACGGTGTCATGGCGTCGTTGTTGTGTCATCAATCCGGCGGCCGCAGTATATAAACCTCTCAACATGTATCGTGCACCCCAATCCTATACTCTGCTAAAATCATATGCTCGCGCGGAGGCACGAAAGCCAAAATGCTAGGCAACCTGTCTGACCGCACACGAGTCTCTTATAGTCACTATCGGCAGATTAGAACTTTTTCTTAACCACATGATCCAAATTATCCAGCATAATTCCTGTACCTTTAACAACACAATGCATCGGATCTTCGGCAACCAGTACCGGAACACGCAGTTCTTCAGCAAGCAGCTCGTCCAATCCGCTAAGCAAGGCGCCGCCACCAGTCAAAATAACACCACGGTCAATAATATCAGCTGACAGTTCCGGTGGGGTCTGCTCCAATACAAACTTGGCCGCAGCAACAATCGCCGATACAGGATCTCTAAGCGCATCCTGCACTTCATCCGCAGAAATACTTAATGTTTTAGGCAATCCGGATACCATATCCCGTCCACGGATGTCCATCTCTGCACGACGTCCGCTCGGATGCACGGTTCCAATAGCAATCTTGATATCCTCAGCCGTACGTTCGCCGATCAGAAGCTTGTACTTCGTTTTTACATATTTCATGATGGCTGTATCAAATTTGTCCCCTGCCATTTTAATGGAAGAAGCTGTTACGACATCCCCCATAGAGAGGACTGCAACGTCAGTCGTTCCGCCACCAATATCCACTACCATGTTGCCGCTAGGCTCAAAAATATCCATTCCTGCCCCGATGGCAGCCGCTTTTGGCTCTTCCTCCAAAAATACTTCCTTGGCCCCGCTACGCTCCGCCGCTTCACGAATCGCTTTTTGCTCCACTGAGGTAATGTTCGTCGGCGCACAAATTAGAATACGAGGGTGGCTGTACCAGCTTTTTCCCCCTACCCGATTGATAAAATATTTTAACATCGCTTCTGTTACTTCAAAATCGGCGATGACACCATCACGTAATGGACGGATGGCTATGATATTACCAGGAGTACGTCCCACCATACGGCGCGCTTCCTCTCCGACAGCCAGAACTCTTTTTGAATCGCTTTCTATCGCGACAACGGAAGGTTCGTCAAGAACAACCCCCTTCCCTTTGACGTGGATAAGCACGTTGGCCGTACCGAGGTCGATACCGATATCATTACTGAACATATTAAAAAGGCCCCCAAAGTGATATTTTAAAAAGCTAAGATTCGACAAGAAGCGGCAAATATATGTATAAACCTACGGTTACATGTCATTTTTCGTCTTGTACCATCTTTTAACATATCATACTTCAGGGGGTTGATTCAATGGCTTTGCCAGCCAATTCACTATATATTTTTAGGACTTGCCAGAAACGAGAATCTCCCTTCGTTTGCCACTCGTTTTTTTGTACTTAATTTTCGTCGCTTCTCCTCCCCGCAGATGGCGGATGGATTTATGGTATTCGAGAATGTGCTTCACCTGATCGGCAAGATCCGGGTTGATTTCAGGCAGCCGTTCGGTCAGATCTTTATGCACCGTGCTCTTGGAGACACCAAATTCCTTGGCAATCGTACGGACCGTATTCCTTGTTTCCACGATACAGCGACCGATTTTGATGGTCCGTTCCTTGATGTAATCGTGCACGCTCCCGCCTCCCTACTGTGGATAGTTTGGTACATTATATGAGGAGCGTGCCTATATATTCGCGGTTTGGCGGGAAGACATGCTTCCGAAGGCCTATTTATTTGGCAAAAGCAGCTTATGTTTACCTTATGCACAAAAACTACACAAGAAAAAAGCAGGGAATGTGGATTCCCCGCTTTGCATGCAAAGCCATGACCAAATTTATTTTTTAGGAAGCAGACCAGCTGGATTTACAGGCTTGTCATCCTGATACACTTCAAAATGCAGATGTGTTTTCAAATCCTTTTCAAGCTCGTTACGACCCGCTGAAGCAATCACATCGTTTTGTTTCACTTGATCGCCTTCTTTTACTTTCAGATCACTCAAGCTTTGGTACACCGTTTTGAGATTATTATCATGCGTGATTTCTACGACACTACCTACCAGCGGATGTTGTTCCACACGAGATACTTTGCCACTCAGGGCGGCTCTTACTTCAAACGCCTGATCGTCGGCCCGGGAAAGATCAATCCCAGTGTTAGCGGTAAATGTTTTATCGTACTCTACCATAGCTGCCGCCTGCTCATCAGCGGTCGCGTTCTCATCAAAGAACGGCTTTACGACCTGTACTGCGCCAGCATCTGCTACTGGCCATGCGATATTTTCCGACTGGGCAACTACTTCCACGCTTTCTGGCTGTTGTCCGTTAACATCGGTGTTCACTGCACTTGTGCTTTGTACCGATGGACTAGCTGGGTCAGGTTTGAAAGACTTCTGGCTGGCATCCTGATAGACCCACACTAAGGTTAGTATAATGGCTGCTGCGGCAATGTAGGCTGCCGGGTATGCCCACCTTTTGGACAACAGCTTTTTCCACGAAGACGGCCGTGAAGCTCTTCCACCCTGAAAGGTTTTGGGTGTTTCTTCATGGTTTTGGTTCTGGTTTTTATTTTGTTCATTCATTTGCTCATCACCTCAGTAACCAGTGTTACCGGGTGCAACTCTTTTATACTTCAAAGTTTCGAAATATTTACTAACTTAGAATACGAGAGGCTTGCGCAAAAGAAATGCCAGTATAATAGTGAAGGAGAATTTGAGTGGCAGTATGACCTTCCTTGGCCATTCCATTGGCTCCCCACTGACTCATACCAACACCATGACCATAACCATAGGTTGTTATAGCAATCCGATCCCCTTCAGCCTTCCACGTAAACTCAGCCGAACGCAGCCCCAGTTTGTTACGGATTTCCGGCCCTGTAAAGATTGAACCACCAACCTCAATCTTCTTGATGCGATGTCCTTCTGTCTTAGAGAGTATACGAATCTCTGGCATTCTCCCTCCTCCAGTAGAAGCAGCTATCGCAGTACGACTCAACCCCAATCTATCGAACACACTCTGACGACTCAGTGTGACGGTTTCTGTATAACGTGGGGCCAACTGCTTGTCCCATGGACTTGACACACTTCGTAAATAGGGCACTGCCTTCGCCCATACATCCTCTGAATTTTCGGTGTAGCCATTGCTAGTAGAAAAAAAAGAGGCCGTAATGGGCTTGCCTTCATATACCATGATCGTATCCTTGGTGTCTCGTACAGCCTGCTGAATTTTAGCCAGCTCTGCGGATTTACCAGAGTGCCCCCATTCTCTAGTAAGTTTAGCTTTAGAGATATAAGCCTGATGTTTAACAGTATCCGTCACATCTGCTCCCGCCGGGGCACCGCTGGTGTCATCAGCCAGCAAACGCCGGGCAATGAAGGTACGCGCGGCAATGGCCTGCGCTTTCAGTGCCTCGCCCTCGAAGCTGGGCGGCATTTCGGCGGCTACTACGCCGACAATGTATTGCTCCAGCGGTAACGTCTCCGTGCGACCGGTAGACGTGACGTACACACGCACGTCCGGCTCTGCCACCACCGGCACGCTGCGCGTTGGAGCAGCGGGCACCGCCGGTATCGGCGGGACACCCGGCAGGCGCGTGACGGGCGTCCCGCCCTTTGCCGTTACGCTAGGTGCAGCCGGTGCTGCCGTGCGACTGCTCGGTGGCACCGGCTGCGCCGTCTGGCGAGGCCACGCCATTAGCGCGGGCACAGCCATGGCAAGCACCAGCACCCCTGCCATGGCGGCGAATGGCAGCCATGGGCGGCGGCTGCCCCAGCGCGGGGCACGCCCGGCGGAAGGACGCAGGTGCGGTAGCGGCACCTGCAGCGGGCTTGCAGCGCGTGTGTCATGGACCGCTGCTCCAGCAATAGGCAAAGCCGTATCAACAGAGTTCACAGCGGAAGGCACGACTGTTGTACGCCGATTGGGCTTGACGCCAATCGGCAATGTACCTCTTGTGTCCGGCTGCTGTTGCATAAGCTTATTTTTCTGTAACGAAGTAGCTATAGAGCCAGAGCGTTCCTCCGCAAGTGAAGCCTGGCGATGTTCCTTAGGATGATGAATGGGTATACGGATGCGAACCTGTGAATCTTTCATAGGCTGAAACCTCCATCAAAGGGCTAAGTGTCCGGCTGGAAGTACTGATATACTCCAGCAGATATTTTCAATCATATGAAGTCGTCCACTTTGATAGAACCGTTTTAAGAGAACTGAAAGAATGAAAAAAACTGGTTGCAAACAACAAAAAAACCAAGCCCTTTCGGACTTGGTTCCTTATTGTTCAAGAATATACTTATGCAACATGAAGCGACATACGTTAAAGCTTAGGCGAGGGAAGGCTGGATCTTCTTAAACAGATTTCCCGACGTCTCTTCCGGCATTACGCGCTCTGTACTGGGCGAATGATTCAGTTTGGACTCTTCCACGGTCACTCTGTAAATGTCCGCTCCCAATCCAGTCAGCTTCTCAGCCAAATGAACGTAACCGCGATCGATGTGATGTACGCCGGATACCTCCGTTGTACCTTCCGCAATGAGTCCGGTCAGAATTAACGCAGCACCTGCACGCAAATCTGTAGAGGTTACTTTCGCACCTGTCAGCTTAGCATTACCAGTTACAATGGCGGAACGACCTTCAACCTTAATTTCCGCATTCATGAGATGAAATTCATCCACATGCATGAAACGATTTTCAAACACGGTTTCCGTAATAATGCTCGTTCCTTCAGCGGCAAGTTGAAGTGCCATCATCTGAGACTGCATATCGGTAGGAAAACCAGGATAAGGCAATGTTTTAACATCAACGGCCTTTAACGGCTTATCTGCAATGACACGAATTCCGTTCTCATCAGGTTGAATGGTTACACCCATTTCTTCCATCTTGGAAATAACCGGTCCTAAATGATCGGATATTGCGCCTTCTACATATACGTTCCCGCCTGTGATCGCAGCAGCAACCATATAAGTACCTGCTTCTACCCGGTCGGGAATGACCGTATGTTTTACACCATGCAGCTTCTCAACGCCTTCAATACGAATAACGCCCGTGCCCGCACCGCGTACTTTGGCACCCATTCCATTCAGGAAATTTGCGAGATCAACAATCTCAGGTTCCTTAGCAGCATTCTCGATGGTAGTTACGCCCTCAGCAAGAGTAGCGGCCATCATAATATTCTCGGTTGCTCCTACGCTGGCTACATCCAAATAAACTTTAGCTCCACGCAGACGCCCGTTACTTTTAGCTTCAATAAAACCTTGGCCCAGGCTAATCTCCGCGCCCAATGCCTCAAAACCCTTCAAATGCTGATCAATTGGTCGCGTTCCGATTGCGCATCCGCCTGGAAGCGAGATCCTTGTACGTCCCAAACGTGTAAGCAGCGGCCCCATAACCAAGAATGATGCGCGCATTTTCCTAACCCACTCGTAAGGGGCTTCACAGGAAATTATCTTCCGCGCGTCAACACGAATGACCTCATCTTGGTATGTAACGCCTGCTCCTAAGGACTCCAGCACTTTGTTAATGGTCATCACATCGTCTAGAGGAGGTGCATCAATAATAACACTTTCTCCTTCTTCTCCTAGCAGAGAAGCGGCGATGATCGGCAGAACTGAGTTTTTGGCTCCGCTGACTTTGACACTCCCGGTCAATCTGTTGCCACCGCGGACGATAAATTTGCTCATCTATGGTTCCCTCCGCGCGTCATTTCCCTTTTCCATTCTGGAAAAAAAGAACATATTCCGCTATTTTCATGCCTTGCTTTTTCATTACATAAAAAAACAAGATTTTACTAATACCCTAACTGCCATCATACCACTGATTAAAACAAGTATACAAGCGTTTTTTGTACTTGACGACCATTGTACTCTAACTGATTCAGCCAGCTATACATGTATGGTTCTTTTGTTTACCATTGTTAACAATATGACGCGATGTTATTCGACAATTCCCGCAGAGACACAGTCATAAGGTCATATAACCCGCCCACTTCATGTTAAAACAAATTCTAGAGCATCTGACTCCAAGAAATGTAGCTCAACAGGAACCCAGAAACCAACTGTCCCAAAATTATAGCAAGAAACAAGTGTAGCAATCTGCCTTGCGGTCCTTTGGGTTGCCGGATTAACAAATCCAGCTTAAAACTCTGTAAAGCCCACCAAGCTAACGCTATACAGATGAGCGACACGATCATGGAGATCAGCGCGGTCATACTCGCCGATTGACTTAGCTGTTCAGCCAATTGCTGTTTCCCGTTCAACCATAATTCCTCCCATCTGCGTCACAGACTTCTTTATAATACTCGGCGAACGCCTAATATGCCAGTGCTATTTCTGTTTTCAGGACATTTATTTCGACAAAATGTGATTAATCACTTCTGTTTCGTGAATTTAAAAGGTACTAAATACCTAGCAGCCGGGCAAGAAATAGGACTGTACATTTGGTAATAACAGCTAAAAAAGGGCCCGATCACAGTGATCGAAGGAAGCAAGGTTCTCCCTCACCTTCTACCGGACATTCTTTGGCAGAAATTATGAAGTGGTCTCCTTGTCGTTCCATCCGTATACTATGCCGAACCCTTTTAAAATTCCACTTAAAATCCAATATTAATTCTTATTGGTTCTGATGCTTGTAGCATTTAAACGGTTAAGCGCCCGTTGCAGAGCTACTTCCGCCCGATGATGATCTATCTGTTCCTGCTTGCTCTGGAGCCGCAGTTCTGCCCGCTCCCTTGCCGCACGGGCACGCTCCACATCAATTTCTTCGGAACGTTCCGCACTCTCAGCCAAAATGACCACTTTATCCTTGCGGACTTCAAGAAAGCCCCCATTGACCGCGATCACTTCGGTTTGACCACCGATTTTAATGCGTATCGGTGCAATCTTCAAGGGAGTGACCAAGGGAAGGTGTCCAGGTAAAATCCCAAGATCGCCTTCCGAGCCGCGAACACTGATGCTGTTTACCTGTTCTGTATAAACCAGGCGCTCCGGCGTCACAATCTCTAGTAAATACGTGCTCACTTGAATCCCTCCTGGAAGCTGTCCGCAGACAGCTCACTTCGTAAGGCTCGGCTATTCTTTGCCTGTTGTTTACAACGTTTTAGCTTTTTCAACTGCTTCTTCGATGGCTCCTACAAAAAGGAAAGCCGCTTCTGGAAGATGGTCATACTTGCCTTCCAAAATTTCTTTGAAGCTTCGTACAGTTTCTTTAACCGGCACATATTTACCTGGGAAGCCGTTAAATGCTTCGGCAACGTGGAAAGGTTGAGAAAGGAAACGCTGGATTTTACGTGCACGTGCCACCAACATTTTATCTTCTTCACTCAGCTCGTCCATACCCAGGATGGCAATGATATCCTGAAGCTCATTGTAGCGGGCCAAAATTTGTTTTACCCCTTGTGCTACATTGTAATGCTCTTCACCCACAACGTCTGGAGCCAAAATACGGGAGCTTGATGCGAGTGGATCAACCGCCGGGTAAATACCCATTTCGGAAATTTTACGTTCCAGATTCGTTGTAGCATCCAAATGGGCAAACGTTGTAGCAGGAGCCGGGTCAGTGTAGTCATCCGCAGGCACATAGATCGCCTGAATGGAAGTAACAGAACCTTTTTTAGTAGAAGTAATCCGTTCTTGCAATTGACCCATCTCAGTAGCCAGCGTAGGCTGGTAACCTACTGCTGAAGGCATACGTCCCAACAGGGCCGAAACCTCAGAACCTGCTTGAGTAAAGCGGAAAATGTTATCAATAAAGAGCAACACGTCACGGCCTTCTTGGTCACGGAAGTATTCCGCCATCGTCAGACCTGTGAGAGCTACACGCAAACGTGCACCCGGAGGCTCGTTCATTTGTCCGAACACCATCGCTGTTTTGTTGATAACGCCGGAATCTCTCATTTCATGGTACAAGTCATTTCCTTCACGTGTGCGTTCACCTACACCCGCAAATACAGAAATACCACCATGCTCCTGAGCGATATTGTTAATCAATTCTTGAATGGTTACGGTTTTACCTACACCAGCACCACCAAACAATCCGACTTTACCACCCTTAGCATAAGGAGCCAGCAAGTCGATAACTTTAATACCGGTTTCGAGCATCTCTGCTTGAGTTGTCAGCTCATCGAAAGAAGGAGCTTGACGGTGAATCGGATTTCTAGCCGTTTCACTCATATCAGCACCATTATCAATTGGCGTTCCAAGCACGTTAAATACGCGTCCAAGAGTAGCTTCGCCGACAGGTACTGAAATAGGTGCTCCCAGATCTATGGCTTCAGCCCCACGAACCAAACCATCTGTGGAAGACATAGCAATACAACGCACACGGTTGTCACCTAGATGTTTTGAAGCTTCGAGCGTCAGATCAATTTTGACTCCGCTCTCCAGCACAGTCCCAATATGAATGGCATTCAGGATTTCTGGAAGTTGTCCACGTTCGAACTCAACGTCGACAACCGGACCCATGATGCTCACTACGCGTCCTTTGTTCATCTTTTGGTTTCCCTCCTACAAGCTTGCACAGCCGCAAATCCGAACCACTCTGATTTGTTTTGCGCCCGCAATTTATCATAATAGTGTAGACCCTGCTATAAAACAGTCACAACAAGCCTAATTAAGACTGAGCGCTTGCCCCTGCAACGATTTCCGTAATTTCCTGGGTAATAGCCGCTTGACGAGCACGGTTATAGGTCAAGGAAAGCTCACCAATTAACTTGGAAGCATTCTTCGTAGCAGATCCCATCGCCGTCATCTTCGCTCCCAGTTCACTAGCTTTACCATCCAGCAAAGCGCCGTAAATGAGCGTTTCCGCGTAACGCGGCAGCAATACTTCCAGCACTCCTTCTGGTGAAGGCTCATACTCATAGTTAATTGAGGATGAAGCTGTAGCTGAATCCGGTGTTGCCATTGGTAACAGACGGTCAACTGTTGGAATTTGAGTCAATGCGTTGACAAAGCGGTTATAGCATAGATAAAGCTCATCAAATTCTTTAAGTTCAAAGCCTTGTACAGCCTTGCTTGCAATTGTTTTGATATCTGCAAAAGCAGGTGTATCCGACAGATCTGTTACCGATTCAGCGATAGGAAATTCACGACGTCTGAAATAATCCCGTCCTTTTCGTCCAATGATGAAAATCACAAATTCATCCTGTGAACGGTGACGTTCAGAAATCGTCTGCGTAACCTGTCGTAAAATATTGGCGTTATAACCACCAGCCAGACCACGATCAGATGTAATGATGAGATAAGCAGTCTTTTTAACCGGACGCGTTTCCAGCATTGGATGCTTGATGTTATTCGCTCCAGAAGCAATGCTACTCACAACTTCCTTAAGCTTTTCCGAGTAAGGACGAGCCGACTCCGCTTTCTCCTGAGCTTTTCTCAGCTTGGATGCAGCGACCATTTCCATCGCTTTCGTGATCTGCTTCGTACTCTGCACACTTTTAATCTGACGTTTAATCTCGCGCATACCTTTTGCCATGATTTCACCACCTTTAAGCTCTAGCAAAGCCAAAGCTAACTTCGTAAGCAATCCCTTAGCTTGGGCCAAGTCCAAGCACTTCGTAAGATTCAAATCCAGCCGGACATATGTTAAAGGGCCTGTTATTGAGGGTAAAACATGCCAAGGAAGCCAAAACCCGGAGGGCACGCTTCCTTAGTACATCTTTCATCATAAACAGGCAAATTCCAATGTATTAAACCGACGTGGCGAATGATTTTTTGAATTTCTCGATAGCCGCCTTCAAAGCCGCTTCGTTATCAGCAACCAGGTCTTTCGTGTCGCGGATAGATTGAAGCACGTCTTGATGGTCAGACACCATGAAAGACAGGAAGTCTTTTTCAAAACGTTTTACATCCGCTACAGGGATATCATCAAGGAAGCCTTTTACAGCAGTATACAAGCTCACTACTTGTTGCTCTACAGCAAGCGGTTGGTTAACACCTTGTTTCAAAATTTCCATCATGCGTGCGCCGCGATCCAGACGGGCTTTTGTGGATTTATCCAAGTCGGACCCGAATTGGGAGAACGCTTGAAGCTCTCGATATTGAGCAAGATCCAGACGCAGGGAACCTGCTACCTTTTTCATCGCTTTAATCTGAGCTGAACCACCTACACGAGATACAGAAATACCTACGTTAATCGCCGGACGTTGCCCTGCATAGAACAAGTCAGCTTCCAAGAAGATCTGTCCATCCGTGATGGAAATAACGTTGGTTGGAATATATGCAGAAACGTCGGAAGCCTGTGTCTCGATGAACGGCAATGCGGTAAGTGATCCGCCGCCCAACTCATCATTTAGCTTCGCTGCACGTTCCAGCAAGCGAGAGTGAAGATAGAAAACGTCACCCGGATATGCTTCACGACCCGGTGGACGACGCAGCAACAGGGACAGTTCCCGGTAAGCTGATGCTTGTTTAGTCAAGTCATCATAAACTACAAGGACATGCTCGCCTTTGTACATGAAATACTCACCCATGGCGCAGCCAGAGTAAGGAGCAATGTACAGCAATGGTGATGGTTCGGAAGCAGATGCCGTAACGACAATCGTGTATTCCAGCGCACCGTGACGACGCAATGTTTCAACAACTTGAGCTACCGTGGATTGTTTTTGACCAATAGCGACATAAATACATTTCATGCCGTTACCTTTTTGGTTCAAAATTGCATCAATTGCGATAGAAGTTTTACCTGTTTGACGGTCACCGATGATCAACTCACGTTGACCACGACCAATCGGAACCATCGCATCAATAGCTTTAATCCCCGTCTGCATAGGCTCATGTACCGATTTACGGGCCATAACGCCTGGAGCCTGACTTTCAACCGGACGGAATTCTGTTGTAGCAATCGGTCCTTTACCGTCTACTGGTTGTCCCAGTGGGTTAACTACACGTCCGATCAATGCTTCCCCTACAGGGACCTGCATGATTTGACCTGTACGTTTTACTTGACCGCCTTCACGAATGTCGGAGAATTGACCCAAAATAACAACACCGACATTGCTTTCTTCCACGTTGAGCGCCAAGCCCAATACGCCAGTGTCGAATTCAACCAATTCACCGGCCATAACTTTTTCCAGTCCGTAGACGCGGGCAATACCGTCGCCGACTTCAACAACAGTGCCGACTTCAACGACCTCGATATCATTTTTATATTGTTCAATCTGACTTTTAATCAATGAACTGATTTCCTCAGGTTTGATACTCAAGTGTGTTCACCCCTATCTTCTATACTCGTCTGTTAAAGGATTTCTCGAGACGATCCAGCTTGCCGGCCAGACTGCCGTCGTACAGTGTATCGCCGATAACCACTTTCAATCCGCCCAGTAGACTCGGGTCCACTATATTTTCCACACGGATTGTTTTATGTTCACGGGCTCCGAATTCCTCGGCTACCGCTGTTTTTTCCTGATCACTTAAAGCATAAGTCGAATACACCTTTGCATGAGCAATTCCCAGCTTGTATTCCTGAATATCGAGGTATCCGGCAAGGAGAGATTCGAACAAATCTGCTCTACTACGCTGAATCAACAGCTTGATCGTGTTAATTAGCGAGGCAGAAAGCTTGCCTTCAAAACTGTTAGCCAGAACTTGAAGCTTGACCGCTTCCGTAATGTTAGGAGAATTAATGAATTTACGGATTTCAGCATCCCCCGATACAGCCTCTACAAAAGCACGTAGCTCCTGCTCGGTTTCCATAATGGTCTGTTCCTGCTCTGCCACTTCAAACAAAGCTTTCGCATACCGTTTGGCTACTACCGTATCCCGGCTCATGCTTTGCCTCCTACCTCTTTAAGGTATTGGTCGACAAGCTCTCCCTGGACTTGGTCTTCCTTGATTTCCTTTTGAATCAGTTTGGAAGCAATTTGTACCGAAGCTTTACCCACTTCGCTGCGCAGTTCGGCAACCGCCTTATTACGCTCGCTTGTGATTTCACGAACAGCTTCGTCTTTCAGGCGGACAGCTTCGTCTTTAGCCTGAACAATAATTTGCTCCGCTTGTTTGTTACCTGTTTGTTTTGACTGCTCGATAATGTCGTACGCTTCCTTACGTGCCTGCTGGAGAGCCTGCTTTTGCTCCTCAACATAAGCAGCAGCCTGTTCACGCGTCTGTGCCGCTTCATTCATTTGCTGTAATACAAGCTGACGCCGCTTCTCCATAACGGAAAAGAGAGGGCCGAATGCATAACGCGTCAGTAACCAGTACAAGATCAAAAATGCAATGATTGTGAAAACGATACTTGTCCAATTTAAACTCAATTGAAGTCACTCCTTTCCGGTGAACGTCGGTTCTGGATCTTTCATGTTCAAACGAACAAAGAAGGCGCGGATGGCTGTGCCTTCCCCGCCAAACCTTGCTTCCATTCAATTAAGCACCTGCGTAGAAAATGAATGCCAGAACGACCCCGATGATTGGCAGGGCTTCGACCAGACCTACACCGATAAACATTACCGTTTGCAACGTTGCTTTTGCTTCAGGCTGACGAGCGATACCTTCAACTGTTTTACTTACGATCAGACCGTTACCAATACCTGCGCCCAAAGCGCCCAAACCTACTGCGATTGCAGCTGCGATATATGCCCAAACTCCCATTTTAAAAATCCTCCTTAGTGATGTGTATTTATATTGTACATGTATTTGCAGTTAAGAGCGAAGCGTACTCCTGAACTTAACTAAAAACCGGAAAACGAGCTTGTCTAATGCTCTTCTTCATGCGTGTCAATGGACTGCGAAATGTATACAAACGTCAGAATCGTGAAGACGAACGCTTGAATACTGCCGACAAAGATACTAAATCCTTGCCAAACAACGAGTCCCAATACGGAAGCAATCCAGCCTCCTACACCAAGTGCTGTCAATTTCAGCAGAACACTGATCAAAACTTCGCCGGCAAAAATATTACCGAATAGACGCATACCATGTGTCAATAGTTTTGAGAACTGCTCAATCAAGTTAATTGGCAAAAAGAATGGAAATGGCTGAACGTAATGCTTGAAGTAAGCTTTGGTATTGCGGAAGATTCCCAGGAAATGAACCAGGACAAAGATCATTAAAGCGAGTCCAATAGATACCCCTGCATCTGCAGTAGGTGATTTCCACCAGCTGATGCCTACATGGGCAGCTTCGCCTGGGTGAGACGCCTGTGCTTGTTCTAATGCTTCTTTGACTGGAATGATTTCATGTCCAAATACTTGGGCACTTTGCGCATTATCGAATTCGGTCACAATCCCGAACGGTAAGCCCAGCATATTCCCCACGAAAATGAACATGATCAGCGTCATCCCCAAGGAGAGGAATGGCTTCCCTTTTTTCAAATCCATCGTGCTGGTAATCAGTCCTTGAACGAATTCTACGACCCATTCCATAAAATTTTGCAACTTGCTTGGATTGTCCACAGACAAATTGCGCGTTGCAGCAAATGCCAGTCCAAATACAATCGCACAAGTCACAATAAGCATAATAATGACGGACAAGTCAATGTTAAACCCGCCCAATTGGATAATCGGTGATTCATGCAACATGTTTTCTCACCCCTTTCTCAGTTGAGCCATCATTTTTCCTGAAGCGCGAATATGATGCCTATAATTAACAGAAGAAATTGCCCAGTCACCAGGCTTGCCATTACAGCGATCTCATGGAAATAGGCCGGAAATTCTATCGCCAGCACCACTGCCAAAATTGAGGTCCCTAATCGAACGCCAAAGCCAATACCAAACACTCTCTTCTTTCTTTCACCGGCGGCCGCACTCGCAACCTGTCGAATTTTGTAGGCCATATACAGCACATTTAGACAGCTTACTCCCGTTCCCAGAATGATTCCGTGAGCAATGTCACGATGTTGGGGCATGAAGGCGGAGACCAGGAAACACAGAGCCATAATACCAAGCGCTACGATCCATAACATTTTTTGCATACGGGTCATCTCATTCATGGTTATCCCTCAGTACCTTTCCGATCACAAGGGCAATACTTAATGCGCCTACAACCAAGCCTGCGAGAACGCTTACGCCAATCCAAATTCCGGAGCCACCAAGTTTGGCATCAAGCCATTTTCCTGCATAGAAACCACCCAGTGTGCATATCGCCAAATCAATGCCGATCGCGCTCACCAGTCCTATAGCCTTAAAGGCATTTCCGGTGTTATTTCGGTTGTTGTTTTGCTTGGAAGGTTTGACCACTTTTCCATGTCACCCCTGCAATTCCAGTCCATTTTACTTAAATATAAGATACTTTGTCAATTGAGATATTTTAGTGCCCTAAAGTATAAAATCAAACGACAAAGCATCTTAAATTGCTGTATCCCTTGGTAACCGTACAGTTTAACTGTATGCTTGCCTTGTAAAGAATAATTATATCGGACGAACACCTTTTGTGAACATTGTGTGAAATTCTTCAGGGCGTTCGGATTGAACACCATAATGGTGCAAAATCGCATTGACAATTCTTACTGATGCTTGTCCATCGCCGTAAGGATTCGCTGCTTGGCTCATAGATTCGTACAACGCGGAATCTGTCAAAAGTGCCTTGGTCCGATTGTACACGTTCTCTTCACTCGTACCCACCAGTTCCAAGGTGCCCGCTTCAATTCCTTCCGGTCTTTCAGTCGTATCACGCAGCACCAGAACAGGTACTCCGAACGAAGGCGCTTCTTCCTGAAGCCCACCGGAATCCGTAAGGATCAGATGTGTATGTGGGTAAAAATTGTGCAGATCCACAACATCCAGCGGATCAATCAGCTTAATACGCGGATGGTTGCCTAAAATCTCAAATGCAGGTTCCTTCACAGCCGGACTCGGATGAACCGGGTAAACAATAGCGATATCCTCAAACTCATCCGCAATTCGCTTAACCGCATTAAAAATCTGACGATGCGGTTCCCCTTGGGATTCCCGGCGATGTGCTGTCATAAGAATCAGGCGTTTGCCCTGAGCCCAGTCCAGTACGGGGTGCTCGTAATCCTGGCGAACCGTATACTGAAATACGTCAGTTACTGTATTGCCTGTAACATATATTCGCGATTCAGGCTTATTTTCCTTCCGCAAATTTCCAGCCGATAAAGAAGTAGGCGAGAAATGCAGATCAGACAGCACGCCTGTGAGCTGACGGTTCATTTCTTCAGGATATGGAGAAAGCTTGTTCCACGTCCGCAAGCCTGCTTCCACATGCCCTACTTCAATCTGCTGCATAAAGGCTGCATAGCTGGCGAGGAAAGTGGTCAGCGTATCGCCGTGAACCAACACGATATCGGGCTTGGCCTCACGCAATACAGGTTCCAGACCTTGAAGTACCCGCATGGAGATTTCATTAAGTGTCTGGCGATCCTTCATTACGTCCAGATCATAGTCAGGGTGAATATTGAAAACTTCCAGAACCTGATCAAGCATCTGGCGATGTTGAGCCGTAACGCATACCACGGACTCGATATGTTCCGGGTGACGCTGAAGCTCCAAAATAAGAGGAGCCATCTTAATCGCTTCCGGACGCACACCAAAAATTGTCATCACTTTGATTTTGGACATTTTCTGTTGAACCCCTTTTCATAATAAATGTCCGCTTCACAGATCTTCCATTATTCAGAAAAATGACCTGTCATAACGTCCATAGATTTTGCCGAAACGCCAAAGGCAATCTACTTGGTTCCGTACAAGCGGTCTCCCGCGTCACCAAGACCTGGAATGATGTATCCATGATCATCCAGACGCTCGTCCAATGCAGCGACGTAGATGTCTACATCAGGATGCGCATCCTGCACAGCTTTGACTCCTTCAGGAGCAGCAATCAGATTCATCATTTTAATTTGAGTGCAACCTCTCTTTTTCAACACATCAATCGCCGCAATTGCCGAGCCACCCGTTGCAAGCATCGGATCAATCACGATCAACTCGCGCTCAGTTACATCTGTAGGCAGCTTCGTATAGTATTCTACGGGTTGCAGCGTCTCAGGATCGCGGAACAGTCCCACATGGCCTACCTTTGCTGCAGGCAGCAGCTTTACTACGCCATCCAGCATACCCAAGCCTGCACGCAGAATCGGAATAAGACCCAGCATACGTCCTGAAATCACTTTACCTTCTGTCTCAGCAACCGGTGTCTGCACCGTAATGCTTTCCAGCGGGATATCCCGTGTAATTTCATAAGCCATCAATGTTGCTACTTCATCCACCAGCTCGCGGAAATCCTTGGTGTTGGTCCGCACATCGCGGATAAATGTAAGTTTGTGTTGGATCAAAGGGTGATCGCAAACCACCAGTTTCGCCATAATATATTCCCTCCGGTATTATCGTCACGTTCTTTCGCGCCAGCATATCGAACTATCCTGAGTCGAAAGGATCTATGTAACCTATTTGTACAAACCAAATAAGCACAGATGCAATGCGTGCCTGTAAATCCTGTTTATTATAACATTCCCTTGATTGATTTAACACCTGCCACCGCAACCTTTTGTCAAGGGAAAGATATGACATGTAAAATACTTATTAAGACCACTTCACGTGTGACTTTCGTCACATAAAAACACATCAAAAAGGCCCTGACGGCACTTGACCGTCAAAGCCTGTGGACTTTAAGCTTCCTGCCCGACCTATCCCCTTTGCATCCTCATGCAGCGCTATTCTTTTATCTATACTTCAAATTGTCCCATGCTCCCTGAAATTGCTGAAGCATTTCATCCTTCGTGATAACCCCTGCAATATAGGCTTGCATACTACTGCTTAAATCCTGATTCAGCCCCTTCGGGAAGCGTTGGAAGTTCCAGCTCCATATCTTGCCTTCCCTCACATGCCGAGATATTTCTGCACCTAGATCACCTGTCATCTCGTCACTGGACGTGATACTTTTGAAGGCGGGAACAAACTTAAACTCCTTGGTGATATAGTGCTTGCCTGTTTCTGATGTGACCAACCAATTGAGGAATTCTTTTGCCTCCTGCTTCACAGGCGAATTTTTGTTGACCACCCAGTTCGAAGCCACTCCGACAGCCAGTCTACCTCCTGTGGAGGGATCATTGTCTATAGGAGCAGGCAGAATACCCAAATTCAAGTTAGGATTAATTCCATCCATTTGCGGTTGCGTCCAGTTCCCCTGGTGCATCATAGCAGCCTTACCTGTCGAAAACAGTGTCACTTGTGTATTGTAATCCGTAGTGAGCGGATTGCGGTTTCCATATTTTATAGTTAGGTCAAGCAACTTCACCCACTGATCGAACACGGGGTTACCGGGGATGCGAGCCGTTCCTTTGTTTAAATCCGCAACATAACTTTCTGGGTTCGGCTGTCTGGCAAACGGGATATTGATAAAATGGTTCCCCAGAACCCACCATTCCGCATACCCGTTAGCAAAAGGTATAATCCCTGCCGCTTTCAGTCGCTTAGCTGCTTCCTCGAGTTCATCTATCGTCTGAGGCAGTTTGGTTATGCCCGCTTTTTTGAACAAATCCTTGTTATAAACAAAACCAAATCCTTCTAGGTTCATAGGCTGTCCATAAATCTTACCGTTAACCGTCATCGGCTTACGAGCAAAATCGTCCAGATCCTTCACCCATGGCTGATCCGACAAATCCTCCAAGTACTCCAGCCACGTATCGCGGTCCTGGTAGCCCTCATTTGTAAAAATGTCCGGCTGATCGCCTGATGCGAATTTAGCCTTCAACGAAGCACCGTAGTCCGTACCACCACCGACAGATTGGATATCCAGCTTGATGCCCGGGTGCGTTTTTTCATATTCTGCCTTCAGCTTATTTAGCGGTTCCGAAATCTCTACTTTGAATTGATAAATGTGTATCGTTTTCGTCTCACTCTGTTGAGCCTTCGTATTTCCACAACCTGCAAGTGTACATGCGAGCAGCACCATCAAGGAGATGACAAGTAACGCTGTTTTTTTCATCGGTTATCCCTCCCATCAGCCTTTGACCGCACCGGCTGCAATGCCAGAAACGATGTATTTTTGCATCACCAGAAAAAACACAACAACTGGCGCGATCCCCAATACCAGTGCTGGCAGCGCCAAGTCCCATTGCTTGGTGTACTGACCAAACAACATATAGGTTGCAATCGGAATGGTGCGCAACTCAGGATCATTCAAAATGAGTGAAGGCAACAGATAGTCATTCCAGATCCATAAGGTGTTCAAAATAAGTACGGTTACGAACATAGGCAGCAGCAGTGGACAAACAATGCGAAAGAACACCCCGTACCGGGATGAACCGTCCACCCTTGCCGCCTGCTCGATCTCAATAGGTACCGTTTTAATAAAGCCATGAAAAAGAAAAACGGACAAAGGCGCTCCAAAACCCAGATAACATAAGATCAGTCCCGGTATACTGTTGTTCAAGCTCAATACGTTGGACACTTCCATAAGCGGCAACATAATTGATTGAAAAGGGACTACCATCGCAGCCACAAGCAAACCGAATAGGCAACGATTAAAAAGAGTGTCATGCCGAACCATCTGGTAAGCGGCCATTGAGCTGATTAGCAGCAAAAGCGCATTACTGACGATCGTGACAATCAGTGAATTCCCCAGTGCTGTGGGAAAGTTTATTTTATTCCAGGCGTTAGCATAGTTTTCAAAACGGAAGGTTGTCGGCCACGAAGCGGAATGGGCCAAAATGTCGCCAAAGGATTTAACGGAGTTTACGAGCAAAAAATAGAACGGAACCAGAAAGATTAACCCGATCACAATAAGCAATAATTCAGCAGCCCATGTGCCCAAACGATAGTTTGACGTTTTTCCCATTACATTTCGACCTCCTTTTTCTTCGTGAGACGCACCTGAATGCTGGTAATGATCGCAACGACCACAAAGAAAATCATAGCTTTGGCAGTCCCTAATCCAAGTCGATTATTTGTAAACGCTTCATTATATATGTCCAACGCTACAGACTCTGTCGACTTGAAAGGTCCCCCCTTCGTGAGAGCCAAATTCAACTCAAATACTTTAAAGGACCAGGATATCGCCAGGAACAAGCAGACGGTCACCGCTGGCATAATAAGTGGTACTACGATATGACGCAAAATCTGTCTTCGGCTTGCACCGTCGATTTGGGCCGATTCAATAAGGGCATGCGGGACATTATTTAACGAGGATATGTAAATAACCATGAGATAACCTGCATATTGCCATACAAACACAATGACAGTCCCCCAAAAAGCAGTTGGCCCATCACCCAGCCACGGCAGTTTAAAAAAGGAAAGCCCTGTCGCCTCTCCTACCGCAGAAAAGCCTCGTACAAAAATAAATTGCCAGATAAAACCGAGCAGCAAGCCGCCAATCATATTGGGCATAAAAAATACAGTTCGCAGTGCATTACGGGTACGCAGCGGTTTGGTAAGTGCATAGGCTAGGAAAAAGCCAATCAGGTTTGTCAGAATGACACCACATACGGTAAACCGGACCGTAAACCAGAACGCATTACGGAAATCTGGATCATCCCTAAAAATATGAACGTAATTCCCTAGTCCGAGCCATCGGATATTTTCAGATACTCCATCCCAGTTCGTCATGGAATAATACAGCCCCAGCAGGAACGGAATGACCATAATCAAGACGAAAAACAACGCCATCGGTCCCACAAATACGAGTTGCTGCAATAATTGCGCGGATTTTCTTTGACTCAATGCAATCACTCCTTTGTCGTAGATCATGAAGGAAAGCGCGCATAAACCCTTACTGTAATCGCTTATTACCCAAAAATGTATGTTTCGAGTCGTTCGGAAGCAAAAAAAGGCTGTTCTCCTCCGGCTTATGGAAGGAAAACAGCCTTTAACATAAAGATTATGAATATCGATGAATTAGTATTGAGTTCCTGGATAGATCGGGAACTTGTCTGTCAACTCGCCAACCGCTTGGCTTGCTTTGGACAATACAGTATCATCTTTCGGGTTTTTAAGGGTTTCAGCAATGATTTTACCGATTTTGACCATAGCCTCTTCATCCATACCACGAGATGTTGCAGCAGGTGTACCAATACGAATTCCGCTTGTTACGAATGGACTAGTCGGGTCAAAAGGAATCGCATTTTTATTGACCGTGATGCCCACGGAATCCAATACATGCTCCGCTTCTTTACCTGTGATATTCAAATTGCGCGTATCCAACAGCATCAGATGGTTATCCGTACCACCCGATACAATGTTAATCCCCTCAGCCAGCAGTGTTTCAGCCAGCACCTGTGCGTTGCGGACTACGTTTTGCGCATAGGTTTTGAACGATGGCTGGAGCGCTTCACCCAAAGCAACCGCTTTGGACGCGATCACATGCATCAGTGGCCCCCCTTGAGTACCAGGGAAAATAGCTTTATCAATCGCTTGCGCCCATGCTTTGCGAGTCAGAATCAGACCCCCACGCGGACCACGCAGCGTTTTGTGTGTCGTTGTTGTTACAAATTGGGCATGCGGAACTGGACTTGGGTGAATTCCCGCTGCCACAAGACCTGCGATATGTGCCATATCCACCATGAACAAAGCACCTACATCATTGGCAATGGAAGCAAAAGCTTCAAAATCAATAGTACGCGGATATGCACTCGCGCCAGCTACAATCAGACGAGGACGGTGCTTGAAGGCTGCCTTACGCACTTCATCGTAGTCGATGCGGAAGTTGTCTTCGCGTACACCATAGGCAGCAAAGTTATACAACAAGCCGGAAGCGTTAACCGGACTTCCGTGTGTTAAGTGGCCACCATGCGCCAGATTCATACCCAGTACAGTATCTCCAGGTTTGAGAGCTGCCAGATACACCGCCATGTTGGCTTGTGCTCCAGAGTGAGGCTGCACGTTAGCATGCTCGGCGCCGAACAGTTCTTTCGCGCGGTCACGTGCGATGTCTTCAACGATATCTACATGCTCACAGCCACCATAGTAGCGTTTGTTCGGATAACCTTCAGCATATTTATTCGTCAGCACGGAGCCCATGGCTTCCATTACTGCTTCACTGACAATGTTCTCGGATGCGATTAGCTCGATATTGTGGCGTTGTCGTTTCAGTTCAAGTCCCATTGCTTCCATCACTGCCGGGTCACTTTTACGCAGGTGTTCCATCATGATTGATTACTCCCTCTCCATAGTCAATTGTTGGGTATACAAGCAAACGCCTGCTCCTCTGTTGGGTACCTCATCATCAATGCAAAAAAGATTAGTACAAACATGCCGCCATGCCAAATGCTAATCGCAGTTTCCGCCGACTTCTTGCTCCAGACTGTACACCGCCCGTTGTCCGCCAATAAGTGGAGGACGGGTGAACGCTGCTGTCACACGTGCTTCGCCAATCCAGCGAAGGCTTGGGCGAAACGGAACAGCAATGGGTCGCAGATGCATGCCAATCAGCGTTTCGCCGATGTCTATCCCGGCATGAGCCTGCACGTTCGCCGCCAAACACGCGTCGCTCATAGAACGATAGGCGACGGTAGCCATAGAGCCTCCTGCTGTACGAACAGGAACAGCTGCAACCTCCATCAGTCCCAATCGCTCCAGCACAGCCCGTTCAACGACCAGCGCTCGGTTCAAATGCTCACAGCATTGAAACGCCACATCAAAGCCATACTCCCTGCGAACAGACTCTACTCCAGACAACAGTTGCTGAGCCACATCGAGCGCTCCCGCCGTACCAATCCGACTTCCAGCCACTTCACTTGTGCTAACGCCGATAACCAGCAGGCGACCAGCCTTGAGACTGGCTGCTTCTGCGATTTCCCGCACGACAGAAGTGGTCTGTGCTTCCAACGGAATCTCATGATCTAATTGTTCCACCATTGGAACCTCCTTTGGTTGAACAGCCTCTCAGAGACTAGGCACGGTCTCATGCCCCAAGTTCAACACACTCTCTCCTGATCACAATCTGACTATATTATAGCCGATGTTTCAGATTTCGAGCAGAAAAAATGGAAGAATCTTTAATGGAATCAACTCTCAGCTAAAAATCTGGCATAACTTGTATATGAAAAAAAGAGCAGTCCACACCTATGTGGAATTGCTCTTTTGCCCAGGCGACCGGCCGTATATCCGATGCTCCATCGTGGTTAATCCCACTTTTGTCGCCAGTTACATCGGATTCTCATTTTTCCACCTTATCTTAACGGATTAACCGCCAAAAATCAACAGATTCCGTACAAAACAGATGAGTAATACCAATTTTATTCGGAAGATGCCTTTAGCTTGTCCAGCAGCTTATGCAGTGCCGTACGGATTTCCGCAGCTGTGACATCGTAATCTTCTCGCGAACCGCCAAACGGATCAGAAATATCAAAGCCCGGAATCCGTTGGTGTAATTCAATCATTCGTTCACGCTCCTGCGCCGATAGCTCTTGTCCGAGTGAAGCCATCAACTGCTGTGAAGCATATAAACTATCCAACTCCTGTACATCATTCAACACCGCATCCCGGTTCTCCACATATTCCTTAAGCGTAAATACTTTGCCCGCCGTTTGGGGAAAGCGCTGAATTAAGTGCTGTTTATGTCCTTGCGTCAAGGTTAAGATCAGATGCGCCCACCCGGCAAGCCCGTCGCTCAAAGGGGTTGAAGTGATCTGATCGGATATATCATGATCACGTAGAACCGCCTCTGCATGTCGGGATATCGGCGTGCCTTCCATCGCGGCTACTCCCGCAGAACGTACTTCCAGTTCTAGCCCATGCTCAGCAGCCAACTTACGCAGCATCCCTTCAGCCATTGGACTGCGACAGGTGTTCCCTGTGCATACGAATAAGATATTCTTCAACGTTTTCACCCCCCGTATGTTAAAAAATATATAAACAGAGGATTACTATAATTCTAATCCCTTACTATAATCCTGCATTTATTTTACACTGTCTACGCTAAAATCAAAACATAAACATAAAGCCGAATGCCAGCAAAATGGCACCGCCCACTGCTTCTCCATAATCTCCTAGATTGCGGCTGACCTTGCGACCCAACAGCAGGCCCAACATCGCCATTGCTCCCCCGCAAAAACCAAACGCCAGAACGGACAGCACCAGATCACTTTGGAACATACCTAGTGACACTCCTACAGAAAATGAGTCAACGCTCACCCCAAGTGCAAACAGCAAAAGGCCTAAAGGCGAACGATGATCCAATACCTGTACGCCGTCCCCTTTAAAGGAATTATACACCATATGCCCGCCCAAAAGGATGAGTAACCCCCCTGCGAAGTAGGCCGTCACATGACCTAATAAAGAACTCATATAATGGCCTGTGAACATTCCCAGCAATGGCATCAGAATGTGAAAAAAGCCAATAACAGTACTGATGCGCAGCACGTCTCGCAGGCGTATCCCCTTCATGCCGATCCCTACGCCCAGCGATAACGCATCCATTCCTAGCGCTACCGCCATGATCAGAATCGTTACAACCTGCCCGGCATGGGCAGAGGCTGCCAGCATACTCCATCCCTCCATTATCCGTCTGTTCTTGTACACGTTATGCGGACAAGGGGCAAATCAGTACAAGCATACACTGAAAGTGCCCAATACCAAGACGAGGAGAGGAGAAATTTAATATAAGAGGCTCTGATTCGACAGAAGCTACAAGCGGACGATTCGGTGACCTGCCGCTTTAAGCAGGCGGTTCATGACGGCGTCTCCCAATCCTTTCGGCGGACAGGATTCCGCCAAAATGTAGGTGACGCCGTCCTCGTCGCAGCGGCGCAGCACGCCGTACAGGCGCTGCGCTGCCTCATGGAGCGCGTCCAGCTTGCCTAGCGTGTAGACGCGCTCTCCGGCGTAGCCGGCGGCATGCTCGTCGAACGCGAGCACTGCCGTGCGCTCCCCGCGCGCGGAAGCCTCCGCCAGCGCGGCGCTAATCCAGCCCGTCACCTCAACGGACGACGGGCCTTGTACCACGCTCAAGCGGCCTCGCGGCGCGTAGTGCGTGTACTTCATGCCTGGCGAGCGCGGCGCCGGGCTGTCCGCGTCTTCCCCAGGCGTAGCGGCCAACGCCGGGTCCAGCACGACGGCGCGAGCAACCGCAGCGAGCTGCTCGGCCGTCACGCCGCCGGGGCGCAGGATGGTGACGGTTCCGTCGTCACCCGCCTGCACTACCGTGGACTCCAGTCCCACCCCCGTGGGACCTCCGTCCAAAATGCCGCCGATGCGGCCCTCCAGATCCTCCCGCACATGCTGTGCAAGGGTGGGACTGGGTCTTCCCGACCGGTTGGCGCTTGGCGCAGCCAGTGGACAACCCGCTTCAGCGATCAAACGAAGCGCTATCGGATGATCCGGCATGCGCACACCAACCGTGTCCAGCCCGGCTGTCACACGCGATGACAGTGCCTGCGGCACTACCGGCAATACGAGAGTCAGTGGTCCCGGCCAGAACATATTCATCAGCGCTCGGGCTGTATCGTTTATTTCTGCTACCATACCCTCTAATTGATCAACATCAGAAATATGTACAATGAGCGGGTTATCGGAAGGGCGTCCTTTGGCAGCAAATACCGCCTCCACCGCTTTTGTACTACGCGCATCGGCCCCCAGGCCGTACACGGTCTCCGTAGGAAAGGCTACCGTCTCTCCAGCTTGGAGGAGTAAGGCGGCCTCGCGTATGCCCTTTTCCGCCGCAATCCGAGCCTGTTCATCCCAAATTTCGTCAGAAACATCCCCGTCAGTGTTGCTCACAGGAACCAAACATCTTACATCCCACCATTGTGTATGGGAAGACTTCAATGCCTGCTTCAGCTCGCGAATCCCCTGTTCATCTAGCTTTTGCTCAGGTTTTTCCTTTTGCACAAATTCTCCGCGCAAGTCTTGCATTTGATTCGATTTATCGCTCATATCAGATCATCCCATATCTTATTGTCATATACAGGCCAGTGATTTCGCCTGATCCTATAAGGCTACTTTGTAAGATCAGTTCATTTGGCTCTGCCATGTGTATATCTATCGTAAGCTCCATTATAGCATATGGGGAAACTTACACTCCTCAACGTTTAGGCAAACAAGCCACTCACCCAGCTACACAGTCCCGCAAGTGCATCCCACAGAAAAAAACGTACTTCCGGCTCCTTGTCAGCGGCATTCGTCCGACTTTCTCCGTGATCCGTTTTTGCTGATACCGTTTGTGCCGCTGCTTCCCCACTGCCTGCATCAATAAAACATAGCGGAGGAAACAGCACGCACCACCAATTTTGACCTTTTCCTTGCCCCAGCGTAACCCGAAGTGCCTCATAATTCCCTGCCGGGTAGACAAGACCACCGTACATTTTCGTTGGGAAAGGTACGCTCGCCAGTTCCACCTGATGATCATATGCAATGCCCCGACGAGCCAGTTCCGTACCTACCAAACGGTCAATTTCAGGTAAATGAGCACCAATCAATGATCTCGCTTGATCTAAGCTTTGCGGGTTTTCCAGCTCACCCACCCAGGCATTCATCTGCTGTACAATAGCGTCCCGTATTTCGCGTTTAACCAGCTGATCCTCCGGACGATCCGAGTTGGCCAAAATACGCAGTCGAATGGAGTCATGCGGAATCACATTCAGCCCTGTTGTAGCTACTCCTGATGCTAAGATTCCTCTTGTTCCAGTGGTCATAGCAGCATCCGTCTTTTGACCTTCCCAAGACATCATTAATATCGAAATACAAAATAGTATCATTGCGGCTTGCTTTACCCAACTTCTCATTTTCGTCCCCCCAAACCCAAACTCTATCATGTCTATCAGTCTGTCCGGTTTGGGAGAGTCTAAACCTATGATTCTTGTAAAAGATTCAGGACCACTTTACAGATTTTTTTCAAAAATACCCTCAAATCATGCTACACCAAGCTTCTGACCCTCACCGAGGAATATGAAAAAGCCCAGATTTCACAATCTGGACTCTCTCGTTGCACCGTTTCAACTCACACAAATACCAATCATTATCTAGCCACATTCCACCTGTACTAGGCTTATTTCGCCTTCGTCAAGCTTAGTCTGGAAGGCTGTGGCAGATCATCCTCCAGCTCTTGGCCGTGCACCTTAATACTCATAACCAAGCCGATACTAGCCATGTTAATAAGCAACGAGGTACCACCATAACTTATGAACGGGAGCGTAATCCCCGTAAGCGGCATAATGCCCAGAAACGCACCAATATTCTCAAAAATCTGGTACAGCAACATGGACACAATCCCGACAATAATATACGGTCCGGCGCGATCCCGGCATTCCAGCGAAATCAGGATCATGCGGTGAATCAAAATAAAATATAACAATAGCAGCACTGAAGAGCCTACAAAGCCAAATTCCTCCGCTACGACCACAAAAATAGAATCCGCGTACGTATAAGGAACACGCCCGGACTGTACCGAGGTTCCATGCAAAAAGCCCTTGCCCATCATCCCGCCAGAGGCTATCGCCAGCTTGGCATTTTTGGTATGATAAGACGCCTTCGCGGTTGCCTCTTCCGGTACCAACCAAGGGTCCAAACGCTCAACCCAGTGACTACGGCCAATCCCCTTCATAAAGGAATCAATCTCATCGTGAAACGAAATATAAGCTTTAATCCCGCCGCCAACAGCGACTGCAAATACTATGAATCCGATCAACGCATGGGATGCCTTCACATTACCAATCCATAGCATACCGATGACGATGACAATATAACCGAGCGCATTACCCAAGTCATTTTGTGCCATAACCATGGCAAACGGGACAAAGCTCACCAGTGCGACCGGAAGAACATCCTGAATAAAATACAGCTTGCTCTTGCGCTTTTTGATCAGCATATAAGTCAGAAAAACGATAAGGACCAGCTTGAATACCTCAGCAGGCTGAAGATTCAAGCCACCAATTTTCAAAAAGCCCTGAGAGTTGTTAACCGTCCCGCCAAAAAATCCGAGACCCAACAAGAATATTCCGCCTCCATATACGTACAAGGCTTTTTTAATGAATATCCGAAAATCGACCATCGCTAAACCCAAAATCGCCACAAAACCCAATATATAATACCCGATCATCTTCTGGTAGTCATTGCCGTGCTCTGCCAAGTTCGTAGGGCCCCTACCTGCGCTGTATACCGTTATGATACTAATCGCCATGAGCAAAACCAGAATAAAGATAACCGGACCGTCAATTTTTTTCAATTTCTGAAGCATGATTTCCCCCTGAGCCGTTTCTCGGTCATACTCCTCTTATTCTAAAGGAAAGACTCGCAAAAAGAAAATGCAGCACTACTCCGAGACACCTAGGACATGTCGCTCGATCCCTGCAAGGTCAGGAACGATTATAATGTTCTTCCAATGACCTGCCTGTGCCAGCAGACCAGCCACGTCTCTGGCCTGTCCCATCCCCAGCTCAAACCCGATTAGCCGCGGCGGAGCCTGAAGGAGTCCGAGCTGTTCCAGCATTGCCCGATACGGGCCGAGCCCGTCAGGACCACCATCCAACGCCATCCGCGGCTCATGGTCGCGTACCTCTGGCTGTAAGCCAGCGATGTCAGCAGCCGGGATGTACGGCGGGTTGGACACGAGAATGTCCACCGCCGTTCCCGCGAACGGCGCCAGCAGATCGCCCTCGCGGAATTCTACGGCTGCGCCGTTCGCAGCAGCATTATGAGTCGCTACTTTTAACGCGGCAGCCGAAATATCCCCTGCCGCCACGCGCCAGCTCGGTCGCTCAGCCGCCAGCGTCACGGCAATCGCACCGCTGCCTGCGCCGATGTCGAGCGCCTGCGGAGCGCCGCTTGGCCACAGCCGATCGCCGTGCTGGAGTATCGCCTCGACGAGCAGTTCTGTCTCGGGGCGCGGAATCAGCACCGACGGCGAAACCGCGAACGGGCGGCCATAAAATTCCTGCCGTCCGATAATATACTGCGCCGGTTCACCCGCAGCTTTGCGGGCTATAATCCGTTCCCACTCCTCCCTGACGGAGGAAGGGAACGAATCACCCAGAGCAGCGTAAAACGCCGTGCCTTCCAACCCGAGCACATGCTCCAGCAGTAAGCGGGCATTGTGCTGCGGCTCCAGAACACCACAGCTTCCTAAAAAAGAAGAAGCCTCAACTAAGGCTTCTCTGACACTCATGTTCCGTTCCGGCGACATCCGATACACACAATCGCGTTCGTTCCCCAAAACTTAAACCTCTTGTTCCATCAAATCAGCCTGCTCTGCAATCGTGAGCGCTGATACGATTTCTTCGATCTCCCCGTTCATCACCTGGTCCAGCTTATGCATAGTTAGGCCAATACGATGATCCGTTACACGGCTTTGCGGGAAGTTGTAGGTCCGGATACGCTCACTGCGGTCTCCAGTACCTACTTTGCTCTTACGCTCGCCTGCATATTTGGCTTCCTCTTCCTGACGCAACATATCCGAAATACGGGCACGCAAAACTTGCAGCGCCTTCTCCTTATTGGAGTTCTGGGATTTGCCGTCCTGACAGGTTGCCATAATACCTGTAGGCATATGTGTCACACGCACCGCCGACTTGGTCGTATTAACGGACTGCCCGCCTGCACCGCTGGAGCAGAACGTATCCACGCGAATATCCTTGTCGGAAATTTCAATATCCACTTCTTCTGCCTCAGGCATAACGGATACTGTAGATGTCGACGTATGAATACGTCCACCTGATTCTGTTGTCGGAATCCGCTGTACGCGGTGTGCGCCGCTTTCGAATTTCATTTTGCTGTATGCACCACGACCGTTAATCATGAAAATAACCTCTTTAAAGCCCCCGAGATCATTCATGTTCGCGTCCATCAGCTCTACACGCCAGCCTTGAGTATCGGCATAACGAGTATACATCCGGTACAAGTCTGCTGCGAACAATGCCGCTTCGTCACCACCCGCTGCACCACGAATCTCAATAATAACGTTCTTATCATCATTCGGGTCCTTCGGCAGCAGCAAAATACGGATTTTTTCATCCAGCTCCCGCTTGCGAACACTAAGTTCATCAATCTCCATTTTGACCATTTCACGCATCTCGTCGTCCAGCTTTTCACCCTGCATGGTTTTTGCAGCTTCCAGCTCTTCAACGACATTTTTATATTCGGTATATGCTTCATAAGCAGGCTGTAAATCAGACTGTTCTTTGGAATAATCTCTAAGTTTTTTGCTATCGTTCGCTACATCCGGATCGCAGAGCAGTTCGCTCAGTTTATCGTAGCGGTCCGCCAATGATTGCAATCGGTCCAACAAGCGATTCACCTCTTCAGTTAAATTAATATGAAACCAGCTTCAATTTCACTGGCTACAGCTCTTTATTATACCAACTAATTCATGAATTAGCTACAAGAAATACTGACTAATTTAGGATTTTGCAAAAATCCACACAACATGCAATACAATAAAAAGTCGCCGCCCTAATATAGGCAGCGACCACATAATCTAGCACATTTCAGAACACACATACATTGAATCATCGTCTTTTATATATCCGAATCGAGTATTGTACTCTGGAAATTATATATTAAACATTAAAACGGAAATGCATAACGTCTCCGTCCTGCACTACATATTCCTTACCTTCCAGACGAAGCTGACCACGTTCCTTAGCCCCGTTCATCGAACCAGCAGCGACCAAATCGTTGTAGGATACAACCTCGGCACGGATAAATCCGCGTTCAAAATCCGTATGAATTACGCCCGCAGCACCCGGTGCTTTCGTTCCTTTGTGAATAGTCCAAGCGCGTACTTCCTGCACACCTGCTGTGAAATACGTATACAGGCCCAGCAAGCGATAAGCTGCTTTAATCAGACGGTTCAATCCGGATTCAGCTAATCCCAGCTCCTCAAGGAACATCGCCTTGTCTTCGCCTTCCAGCTCAGCAATTTCAGATTCTACCTTGGCGCTGATCGGCACCACTTCTGCATTTTCATCTATGGCAAAATCGCGTACCTTTTGCACATATGGATTGCTGTCAGCTTCCGTTACGCCATCTTCGCTGACATTAGCTGCGTACAATACAGGCTTCATCGTAAGCAAATGAAGATCGCGTACAATCAACCGTTCTTCATCCGACAATTCTAAGCTACGCGCCGGTTTATCAGCATACAGCGATTCCTTGATCCGCTCCAGCACTTCAACCTCTTGGGTGTACTGCTTGTTGCCACCCTTCATGTTTTTGCGGGAACGTTCAATACGCTTGTCTACGCTTTCGATATCCGCCAGAATCAGTTCCAGATTAATGGTCTGAATGTCGCTGATCGGGTCAATTTTGCCGTCCACATGGGTAATGTTCTCATCTTCAAAGCAACGTACCACATGTACAATCGCATCCACTTCACGAATATGAGCCAGAAACTTGTTACCCAGACCCTCGCCCTTGCTCGCACCGCGCACAAGTCCTGCAATATCAACAAATTCAAATGCCGTTGGCACCGTTTTATTCGGTACAACCAGTTCAGTCAGCTTATCCAGCCGCTCATCCGGTACTTCAACGACACCCACATTCGGGTCAATCGTACAAAATGGATAGTTTGCGGATTCCGCACCCGCCTGCGTTATTGCGTTAAACAGTGTTGATTTGCCCACGTTCGGCAGACCCACAATCCCCGCTTTTAAAGCCATAATCAGAACAACTCCCGTTTATATAAAATATGCGTTATGCCATCCGTTAGTTTACCAACCCACATTATATATGAGAACCTATACACGCGGCAAGCATACGGTTATGAAATTCAGGATTTTGCTATATCCCTATTTAGATTTCTTTGCTCATCTGGATATCCGTAACCCGATAGCCCGATTTGCGATATACATGCAAAGCTCGCTCATTATGCCCAAATACATGCAAACCGATGCGGACAGCTCCCAGTCTGCGAGCCTCCTTTTCCAAAGCCTCCATCGCCAGCGTACCTAGACCTCTCCCCTGGTATGAATCGTATACAAGAATATCCAGTAGAAAAGCTTCTTTTCCTTGCGCGCCGTCCGTAATATTGAACCAGATATAGCCAGCTTCCTCCTGACTCTGCCCCCCGGCATCGGAAAACATCAACATATACAGGTGAGCATGAGGTGTGTCTAGCCTCTGTGGCAGGTATCGAGCAAAACTTTCTGCCGCACGTTCTGGTGCTTCTTCTACCGTCCATGTACCTGCTTGGATTTTCTCATCCGCATAGTCGGCAAGCGAGCGTTGTTCAAATCGATCATATTGCTCCGCATTCATCTGAACCAATGTAATAAGTCCGCTCATCCATTTACCTTCTTTCTTAGTCGAGTCGTGTCTTTAAGCCCTTCTATTCCATCTACCCCAATCCCAAACATGACCGTTCGGAGTTCCAGCTCCACCTGCTCCAGGCGTGCTTCCAGCGCTTCGCTGGAGTCAACCGCCGAACCGAGCAAAGAACGCCCGAAGCCTGCCATGTCAGCCCCCAGAGCGAGCGCCTTCGCTGCATCGACACCGTCTCTCAGTCCACCGCTACCGATCAGAGCACCATGTGGCTGAGCAGCTCTAACTTCCACGATACAATCAGCGGTTGAATTTCCCCAATCCGCAAACGCCTCCGCCGCGGCACGACGCACAGGGTCAGGATTACGAAATTTCTCCACTTGGCTCCAGCTTGTCCCACCTGCGCCAGCGACATCAATAAAGGCAGCACCCGCATCATACAGTCTCGATGCCGTCTCGCCATCTATGCCCCAGCCTACTTCCTTCACTCCTACAGGCACTGAAAGCTGACGACACAACTCCTCGATGCGCTGAAGCAGGCCGCTAAAATCCAAATTCCCTTCGGGTTGAAAAATCTCCTGCAATCCGTTCAAATGCAGCACCAACATATCTGCTCCGGCAATTTCCACTGCACGGCGACAATCGTCCACGCCAAATCCGTAGTTCAGCTGCACCGCACCCAGATTGGCAAGGACCGGGATGCTGGGTGCTAGACGGCGAACCGCAAAGGTTGAAGCTAATTCTTCCCTTTCCACCGCAGCCCGTACCGAACCGACGCCCAGCGCCCAGCCGCGTCTCTCCGCTGTCTCTGCTAATCGCTCATTAATCGCTCCTGTCTCGGCGCTGCCGCCTGTCATGGAGCTAATAAGTAGCGGTGTTCGTACAGCCTGTCCTAAAAAGGTAGTATCCAGACGAACCTCGTCAAAATGCAACTCCGGCAGAGCGCAGTGCTTAAAGGCATATCGCTCTAGCCCGCTGGTGATGCCTTGTCCGGCCACATCTTCTTGCAAACAAAGGCGGACGTGCTCAATCTTCCGTTCGCCTGTCCGTGCGGCAGGTAACAAAGAGCCGGATCTATTAAAACCGTCAGGTGCTCCTTTTTCATTTTCTGTACTACTCATCTATGTTCCACCTCATCCAAAGTCACTCTGTTTATTGTATCAAGTTCAAGAAGCACAAATAAGACCGTTCCCGAACACGGTAACCGATCTATTTATCGTCTCTTATATCAAATATCGTAGCCCTTAATATGGCTATTTTAAGATACTTTCATTGTATCATGGATGGAAAAATATATACACGATCGTGAACATTTTTTCTTTCGGAAACTCTACAGAAAAGCCGCTCCTAATTGAGCTGCCGCTTTTCTGCAAAATGCCTATTCGAAAGGACAATCCCTATCCCAGCAAGATAAAGGTCTTTACAATCTCCTTTATCCCTTCATCGAATCAGGTACAGATGAAATGCTTTCTGCTTGCTCCTTCGTACGCCCATGTCCAAATTTGAATACGAGAATACCACTGATAATGACCAATACACCGATCAACTTGTTAAAGGTAAACGGAATCTTTTCTAATCCCAGCCATCCTAACGAATCCCACAACAGGGCGGTACCTAATTGTGCCGTCAATACAATGGAGATTGCATAGGTCGGGCCAAGTCGCTTCATTCCTTGTACCAGACAGAACACAACACCGACACCAATCATGCCACTGAACCAGTACCACGGCTGCATATGCTGTAAAGCAAATGTATTTTTCCCTTCAAAAATAAGACTCCCGAGTAAGGAAGCCAAGAACCCTGTTCCCAGCACCAATGTTGTTGTGGCCCACGATCCTGTCCGTTCATTCACCTTATTATTGAATATCGTTTGTAGACTGACCAAGGCACCTGCGATAATCGCCAATACAATTCCTAATAACATATTTTAACTCTCCCTTGATGATCCCTGATATTCTTCTGCCTTTATCCTAAATGCTCCTATTACAATGATTCATAAATATTATGTCCTGCCAGTTCACTCAAACCTTTTCTGTCCCGAATGACAATGTAACCTTTGGTCCGTTCAACCCATCCATCTTCAATCATTTTGCGAATGACACGGTTGAGATGTCTATAGCTGGTTCCGATCAAATTCGCCACATCTACCAGACTAGATGCACGTAATTCCTCATGAAAAGCCGTATTCGATTCGTCAAAAGAAACCGATAGCAGGTAGCTCGCCAGCCTGACTTCCACCGGATACATGAGATTGAAACTGGAAAAGTCGGAGTCCAAGCAAAACTTTCGCGTGACAATATCCAATAGAAATTGCAGCAAAGGAGCATAGTCTCTGCCGTATTTGTTCATCCATTGGTGGTGAATACCGATCACATAGATCGGAGACACTGCCTCTACTGTGTTGATAACGTGACTACTCCGAATATATTCAACATCTCCTATGACCTCGATCGGTGTTTTGAAGCAAAGGATCAGGGTCTTCCCTTCTGTAGAACTGGTATAAATCTTGACCTTGCCCTGCACCAGTATATATAGATGTTCGATGGAGTCTCCCTGTGAACAGAGCCTTTCCCCTTGCTCCAAACGATGCAACGACAAATAAGGATGTAGTGGCTCGTAGAGTATGGATTCCAACTCATGCAGCTGCAAAAAATATTTTAGCTGCTCTTGATCCTGAATTTCTCTCATTCCTAAGCTCACCTTCAATTTCTACATTCTAAGCTTTCTTACAAGTTAAAATTCTATTTTAGAGCTTCAGAATAATTACACCCGCGATCATCATACCAATACCTATAAATTGTGGCAGCTTCATCTTTTGCTTCACTATACCGAACCATCCCTTGATATCTACCAGGAAGGTTAAACACAACTGCGCAATCAACAACGCCGAGATCGTGAACGTAACCCCAATATGTTGGATTGCCGTGACTTCACTAAATATAATAATAGCTGCAAAGGCACCGCCCCAAAGATACATCGGCTTTACCTGTTTCATTTCAGCTACATTGCCATCCCTTGTAAACATCCAGACTAATGCTGCCAAAATAAAGCCTATTAGCTGAGTAACAGTGGCCGCCGGCCATGTACCGATATCCTGACTAATCCGTGTATTCGCTACCCCCTGTAGCGTAATACACGCTCCTCCCAGAAAAGCAAACAAGATTCCTCTCATAAATCGTTATTCTCCCCATGTAAATGACTTTTCTATATATTAAAGTATAGGGCAGACTCTCTATAAAGGACATATGTCCTCAATGAATAGTAAAACATACTCCATTTCATTCCATTCAGTATCCGCGTCAATCCTGCACACTTGCGTTAATAACTTGACAGTATCCCATCATAAAACTGCATGTTCCGGCACGATAAAATGGAATGCAGTATTCAATTGAGGAGTTGATCGTCATATGACTACACGTGATCCGCTGCATTCTGTGCCGGAATATCAAAGAAAAACCGGGAAAAAGGGCCGTACTCTTAAAATCGCTATTCTGGTACTTATTCTCTGGCTGATTACCGTCATGCTGTATCAGACCCATAAACCATTGCCTCCGTTCGTCTCCTATGAAAGTCAGGAATATTCAACCCATGAGGTAAACTTCTGGACGGATTTGACCTATCCCACCGGGGATGGAAGCACTGCACAGCATGAAGGACAAATTTTGAATCGTATGCTCGGGATCATTGATGAAGCCCAACAATTTATTGTCATCGACCTGTTTCTGTTCAATGACTATAAGCATAAAGGTCAACGCTTCCCCCAAGTCAGCGCACAAATGACCGATCATCTTATTGCCAAAAAGAAAGCTCATCCGGATATGCCTATCTTTTTCATTACAGATGAAGTCAATACCAACTACAATTCTGCCCCCAATCCTTTGTTGGAGAATATGAAGCGAGCAGGGATTCAAGTCGTGCAGACCGATGTAGACCCGTTGCGGGACTCCACCCCCATATATTCGGCAGTGTGGCGTACCTTTTTCCAATGGTTCGGGCAGCAGGGCACAGGCTGGATTCCCAACCTGATGGCCAGTGACGGACCTGATGTAACGGCTCGCTCCTATCTTAAGCTGTTAAACGTCAAGGCCAATCACCGAAAATTGGTTGCCAACGAACAGACAGCGCTCATTTCTACAGGCAACGTGCACGACGCGAGCGCCTATCACTCCAATGTAGCGCTGGAGGTGAAGGGGCCTATCATCGGAGACATTTTACAAACAGAGCAGGCGGTGTTGGACTTTTCGGGCGGTGGGCAGCTTCCTGCCTATACACCACAAGCTGAACCCAAAGTTCCATCGAATAAGGACAGCTATCGGATCAAATATCTAACTGAGGGCAAGGTGTACACCTCGGTTCTGGATGGCATCGGGCAGACGAAGAAAGGTGACAGCATTCATATGGGCATGTTTTATTTGGCTGACCGCAAAGTATTGAACAGCCTGCTGGATGCCTCTGCGCGCGGTGTAAACATCCAATTGCTGCTGGACCCCAATGAAAACGCGTTTGGTCAGGAAAAAATCGGCATCCCCAATCGTCCGGTTGCCCAGGAGTTGTCCGATAAATCGGGCGGGAACATTCAAATTCGCTGGTATCATACCACCCATGAGCAGTTCCATACCAAACTGATTTATATCGCCAAGGCACAAGGAGAGCATATCATTTGGGGTGGCTCTACCAATCTGACCCCCCGTAATCTGGATGATTTGAATCTGGAAAATGAATTGTGGGTGGCCGCTCCGGCGGACAGCAAGCTGACCCGACAGGTTGCGGCCTATTTTGATAAGCTATGGAATAATCAGGGGGCTGAATACAGTTTGGATCTAGCAACTTACGAGGATCATTCAACATTTTGGAAAGATATTATATACCGTCTACAGGATATTTTAGGCTTTACTACATTTTAACTACGGGATACTGCTGCAGCGAATTCGTTTATGCTTACAGCAGCGGTGACAGCAGCCGCGCGAGAGATTCCATCAAACGTTTGAACAGACGTTTTTTCATGAATTCTTCGCGTACGATCAGACTGGCAGAGTGCAAATCTCGTTCGTAGTCTGTTACCATCTGCTGCACACTGTGCGTTTGAATTAACAGAGCGTTAACTTCAAAATTCAAATGAAAGCTACGCATATCCATATTGGCTGTCCCGATGGTCGCAACTTCCCCGTCAATGATGAGGAGCTTGGAGTGAAGGAACCCTTTTTCATATTCATATACCTTGACTCCAACCTCCAGCAACGACTGGAAGTACGAATGGGACGCGAGGAACGGTAGCCATTTATCCGGTTTTGCGGGAAACAGAATACGCACGTCCAACCCGGACAGGGCAGCCATCCGTAAGGCAGTCAGGATATCTTCATCCGGGATAAAATAAGGAGTGGCAATCCAGACTGATTTTCGGGCAGATGTGATCATGGAGAAAAAGAGATTTTTAAGTACTCTCCGCTCATTATCCGGGCCGCTGGCAATAATCTGCACGCCTCCATCCGTAATGGGTTCAATATTGGGAGACAGATATTCGCTATCGAGCACCGACTCGCCCGTCATGTGAAGCCAATCCTGTAAAAATATAAGCTGCAACGTCCGCACAGCTTCGCCCTTCACAATCATATGCGTATCACGCCAAAAGCCGTAGGCTTTGTTGCGGCTGAGATACTCATCCCCTACATTTAGTCCACCAATTAATCCGATATTACCGTCGATAACTACAATTTTACGGTGATTACGATAGTTTACCCGGCTGGAGAAAAACAAGATCCGAGCACCACCGTATGCAACGACCTCTACTCCTGCATCTCTCATTTCCTTCAAAAATGACTTCGACAACTGAATACTGCCCACCGCGTCGTACATAAACCGAACCTTAACACCCGCTTTGGCCTTTTCGATCAAAATCTTCTGAATGCTGGTACCGATATCATCCGACCGGAAAATGTAATATTCCATATGGATATGATGCTGCGCCTTGCGCAGTTCTTCCAGCAAAGTGGAGAAGGTTTCATCTCCATTGTTCAGAATTTGAGTTTCTGTCGCAAAATAAATCGGGGAGCGGGCCAGTCTGCGGGCCAAACGCATCAACTGCTGCTGCTCATCTGTAAAGCAGGTCAGATCCCGTTTGACTCGCAAAGCATCCTTTTCAATGCGGTCGTAAGCCTGTTGGTCACGCAATGCCTTTTTGTCATACTTGCGACGCTTGAATACATTTTGCCCAAACAAAAAATAAAGAGGAAGTCCAACGACTGGCAGCAATGCCAGCAGCAAAATCCAGGACATCGTGGTGGAGGGATTACGATTCTCCGTAAAAATAATCAGACTGATGGAGATCACTGTCAGAGTGGAAAAAATACTGATGACAGTTCCTTCATTTTTGCCGATGTAATTAAACAAGCCAAAATAATAAATAATAAACACCATAGCCGCGATCAATACGGCCAGTAAGCTTCGCCTCATAACTAACCTCACTTCCAGTGGACTGCATTTGACAGGTATTCTTCATTATATTGTACATGAGCCCCTTATTTCTTCCCACTTTTTTATTAAAATGTTGATAAAAAAATCCAAAGAAAAGCTTTATACAAAACGCAATGATGCTGGGTTGACACTTACTTTTTTTCGTGTAAAAATAAACTAACGAACGTTAGGTAGGTGAAAATAATGGGGATGGAAGAGATTCGAAAGGCCGCTCTTTTTCAGTTTGCCACCAATGGGTATGAGGGAGCCTCCTTGAGCAGTATTGCCGCTGAGGTCGGTATCCGAAAACCGTCTATATACGCGCATTTCCAAGGCAAGGAGGATCTGTTTCTACAGGTGGCGAGGTACGCTTTTCAAGAGCAGAATTTACGTATTTTCGAATACTTTACGGAACGTAAAGATCAGCCGCTTAAGCATACCCTGCATGACTTCTTGTTTTGGATGGGACAGGAATATGAGAGCAACGACTCAGCCAAGTTTATGCTTCGCTTTTCCTTCTTTCCGCCTGTATCGTTGTATCACGAGGTGCTGGATATTGTTAATCCTTTTCTGGATAAAATGGAGCGAAAATTAACTCGCCGCCTCCGGAATACACGGGATCGGGAACCCTTTGGGCATATGGAGCCAGTGGATGTGGCTTTAGCCTTCATGACACTGGTGGACGGAATCATGGTGGAGCTACTGTACAGTGGAAGCATCAACTACCACCGAAGACTGAACGCTGCATGGCCTATTTTTTGGCGTGGGATTACGTTAACCTCACCTCATGAAGCGTGAAGCCGTCGAACTTATAAAATCTATTTTTGAGGAGAACATTCATCATGAATCGCAGTTGGATTTACGTTTTTGTTGGCGGCCTGATTGAGGTCGTATGGGTATCGGGTTTGAAGCATGCGGATTCTGCACTCGCCTGGGCTGTAACCGTGCTGGCTGTGGTAGCCAGCTTTTATTTGATCATGAAGGCTGCGAAGCGTTTGCCTGTAGGCACGGTATATGCTGTATTCACCGGACTGGGGACAGGGGGAACGGTCGTAGGCGAAATGCTGCTATTTGGGGAACCGTTTCAATGGTCCAAAACGCTGTTAATTGCCCTTTTGCTGGCAGGTGTGGTCGGCCTGAAGTTAGTTACCGACCGTGATGTTCAGGAAGGGAGTGGCGCATAATGGCTTGGATTGCATTGGTTATCGCGGGATGCTCGGAAGTGTTAGGAGTCATCGGTATGAAGGGCGTTACGGTGGGCAAAGGCTGGAAGTCCTTAGTGCTTATGGTCTTATCCTTTGTTCTTAGCTTCTCTCTACTCAGCTATGCCATGAAAAGTTTGCCTATGGGAACTTCCTATGCGGTATGGACAGGCATCGGAACGGTTGGCAGCACGATTACAGGCATGTTCTTGTACGGTGAACAAAAAAGCGTACTGCGTGTTTTATTCATCGCCATGATTCTTGCCGCAGCATTGGGATTAAAGCTGATATCTTAGCATGAGCGAATGGCATCAAATGTTGCAAATTGCTGATCTTAAAGGAGTGATGCCTTGTGATTACCACCGTAACGCTTAACGCGGCTGTGGATAAAATCTACACGGTTGCAGGCTTCGGTTTGAATGCCGTCCACCGCATTGAAGGCGGCCTGACGGTACCGGGCGGCAAGGGCGTGAATGCCGCCCGCGTCGTTCGCACGCTCGGCGAGCCTGTACGAGCGACCGGGTTTGCTGCCGGACACACTGGACGGCTACTCATTGACGGGTTGAGCGCAGAAGGCGTAAGCGCCGATTTCATCGAAACGGCTCATGGGGAGACCCGTCTCGCCATTACCGTGCTCGACCCGTCCGCGCGCACGCAGACCGAGCTGATTGAGAGCGGGCCAACCGTTGGGCCGCTTGAATTAGCCGCACTACGGCGCAAAATCGAGACCCTTGCCGAGGATTCGGCTTGGGTCGTATTCTCCGGCAGCCTGCCACCCGGCTGCCCGCCCGATCTGTATGCCGAGCTGTGCACGCTGGCGAAGGCGCGCGGCGCGCGGGTGGCGCTGGACGCGAGCGGTGAGGCGCTGCGCTTGGGGCTGCGCGGAAAGCCCGACCTCGTGAAGCCTAACGAGGACGAGGCCGCCCACTTCGCGGGAATCGACGCAGCGCGCCCGGATGCCGCTGAAGCGGCGGCAGCAAAGCTGCTGGAAGCCGGAGCGCAGCTGGCCGTCATCTCGCTCGGCGCGCGCGGGGCGCTGGCGGTAACGAGCGATGCGCGCTACCGCGTGAGCCTGCCAGACGCGGACATTGTCAGCGCGCTCGGCAGCGGTGACGCCATGGTCGCCGGACTGGTCACCGGCGCGGCGACGGGGCTGGATCTCCCTGCCATGCTACGGCAGGGAGCGGCCTGCGGCACAGCGGCAGCTCTGCACGCCATGGCTGGGAAGATCGAGCTCCAGGACGTGAAACGTCTGGAGCAAGGCATTACGGTGACGCTGTTGTAATTCAGCGTCACTTTTTTTTATTTCATCCAAGCATTCGCTTATCTTTATTTCACAAATACAGTTATTCCGAATGCTCTATATTCCAAATGTTCGGTTCTCCGATTGGCTTACAGCAAAACCCTGTTCTCCAGTATATTTTTCATACAAATATGCGACTTCGAAGGACCCAGCTTGACTAGTGAATCCTGAAGCTCTGCAATTTCCTCTACTGACGCGGTTTGTACCTTAATGAGATAATTAAATTCCCCACTAATGCGAAATAAATCGGTGACTTCCTTCGCCTCTCTACAAAATTCAACCAGCTCTTGGCAATGTTCTGTCTTTATTAGAATAAATGTAGTCGTCCCTCGATTCATTTCCCGTAAATTAAATACGGTGCTATATCCAGAAATAATCCCTCGTTCTTCAAGCTTGGTTATCCTTTCTTTAACAGACGGCTGTGACATCGAGATTTCTTTACTGATTTGGGAAATAGTTATCCGAGCGTCATGCTGTAGCAATTTCATGATTTTGTAATCTATATCGTCAATGTGATGCTGCATATCGAGCCCTCCTAACCTGAATTTAAAAAAATAATATTTTTCACCCAAATTAACTTTTATTTAATAATTAATGTAGTATAAAAACCTTACTTTAAATATATAAGCACCCCATAATTATTCATATAATAAGGTTTACTTACATGAGGATTTTGCAAAAATCTCATAAGCGACTTCCAATGAACAATATATAGATCGAAATGGTCTAGTTCGTCTATATATTGCACTTCGGAGCGGCTGGAATCGAATTTCGCAAAATCCTGAATCAAAAGGAGGATCTGAAATGAGCGTAAAGGGACTAGCGCATGTTGCCATACAAGCCCGTGACTATCAAGCGACCATTGCATTTTATACCAAGGTATTGGGATTTAAAAGAGGACATCACTGGAGTCTTCCGTCTTTTCGAATTCAAGAGGCTTCCATGCTGATCTCACCCGATCAGAGAACCTGTCTCGAAATTTTTGATAATGATGCTGTCATTCCTGCCCAAGGAAAAAAAGCTTCATCCGAGCAAGAGATTGCTCACGGGGCTTTATTACACTTGGCATTTTACGTAGACAATGTAGATGAAATATATCAAAAAGCCCTTGCCCACGGAGCAAGAACCTTTGTGGAACCCAATCAACTTACACTTGGGGAACCTCCTCTGATTGTAACAAATGCATTAGTCCACAGTCCTAATGGTGAGGTTATCGAATTTATCAAGGATGTTGATTTTGATATGTCCCTATCGAGCAAAAACTAATCCTCGCAGCTATTAAAAAGATCCACTTCCCGGTGAAGTAGGATCTTTTTATATTCCATACAGCTCTGCCGTTATCTCTATGGAAGAATTAAACTGTTCCTAAAAACGTCCGATATATTGATTATCGCTTATTTAAAGGAGTAGATTATCATCTCAATTGATTTCAATGTGTATTGGTTTCATTTTAGCTCCGATCTGCTGATGCCATTGTTCAGCTTGATTGGACTGCTACTCATCTATTTGGGATTCAGAACGATCCGTCGTCATCGTTATCGTAAACGCCACTGGATCCGTACCAAGGGGCAAATCGTTGATGCGCATATCGAAGTAGATATTGATGTCGTTCCCTTTGACCGAGATGATCCGGTAGATACTAGCTACACCCGCCGATTAAAGGTGCGCTTCTATACAGCTTCAGGTGAAGCCGTAGAATTCTGGAATCCTTATAGCACCAACCTAAGCCTCAACCGGGTTGGCAGCAAGATTAAGGTATTATACAATCCATCCAACCCTCGGGACGCCCGAATTGCAGGCGGTATAAATGGTGCTGGCTGTCTGGCCTTTATGCTGTTTTTGATCGGTGTTCCCTTTGCTTTGAGCGGGGTATTCGCTGTTTTGAAGTTTTTCCTCTAACTAGGCTTGGATCACATACTGGTAATAAAATTTATCGCCATATACATCGCCAGGACTAAAATAATCAGTGCCGATATTTTGTTGAGCACAGTCCCAAACTTCCCTTCTGAATCCATACGTCCCACGAGACGCCCCGCCGTTGCCAGACCGATAAACCATATCCAAGATACGGACACGGCAGCCAGACCAAAGGCCCAGCGTTCCCCGCCGTCATATTGAAGGGAGCTGGTTCCAATTACCCCAACAGTGTCGAGTATGGCATGTGGATTCAATAGCGATACCGAAGCGGCAAAAATCATCTGTCGTTTCGGGCGCATCGCCTGACTTTCTCCTGAGGAAGCTGCCTTCGACCTCCATAGAGTCCAGGCCATATACAGCAGAAACAAACAGCCCGCTGCATAGAGTATGTTCGTGAGCCATAGAAATTGCTGCAAAATAAGAGACATGCCCCCAACCGCAAGCGTGATCAGGATTGTATCACAGACACCCGCTGTAATGACAGCAGGCAGTGCATTGCGAAACCGCGACTGGGACGCCCCTTGATTAAACACAAATACATTCTGTACCCCCAAAGGCAAAATCAAACCCAGCGCTAGTAAAACAGCATGGATAATAGCTTCCAACATGTTATGTACTCCCCTCAAAATCATTACACTTCTTCTCTCTCATCTCCTGTTATTTCCTTCCGTTCTTGATGTGGTTATCGTTCTGGTTTTTCCAGGTTCTGTGCACGTTCGGTACGTTTTTTTATATGCTCCAATTGCTCCACTGTAGTCTGATAATCTTGCGGGTAGTTCATATTAAATACAGCTTGCCGCCACATCTCTAAGCTCGCACCTGGCCAATCACCCACTGTCTCATAACGAACGTTCAATGAATCTAGCCAGTCGATCAGACGAAGACGTCCACTACGCAGACATTGCTCGGCAGACGGCAACACACTTTGATGATATATGCCTAGCAGCGGATGTATACGTCCATCCACAGAGGCAATCACTGCCTGTAATGCTGGTTCTGCTGGCTGGGGCGATGAGCCTTTTCCTGTCAAGGGTGCATGATCCCCCTGTACTTGTTGTTTTCCTTGTTCACTGCTTGTCTCTTGCGCCGCTGTCCAGTTCGTTGCGTGAGTAAGCAAAGCACACAATATCTCTGGCTGCACGAAGGGCATATCGCAGGCAACGACAATGCTCCACTCCGTTCTGGAAGCAGAAAGCCCCGCATGAATGCCGCTCAAAGGCCCTAAGCCGGGATACAGGTCTCTTGTCGTTTCCAGATCAAACTCTCTATACTGCTGCGTATCCCGGGTCACTACAATAACCCGTTTTGTTACCTGCCCTAGCACAGCAGCTATTCTCTCCAGTACCGTAATCCCTCCCAGCTGAAGCAGCGCCTTGTCCTGTCCCATTCTGCTGGAGCGTCCGCCTGCCACGATAATTCCAGTCACCTCCACCATCACCATCGCACCTCCTTTTTGCTAGACAAATTCTATCATTAAACACGGATAAATCTAATAATATCATCTATATAAAGTATAAAAAATGGCGATCCACCTGGATCGCCAAAAAAGAGGGTGCCTATTCGTCTAGTTCATTACTTTTAATTCGTGAACTTAATAAGTTGCAAAAATCGTTTTATTATGGAAGTAGCCTCCGCCCGGGCCGCCTGCTGTTTGGGCGCAAGCAAGTCGGGAGAGACACCCTTAATTAAGCCTTGCTCTGTAGCCTGCGCCATAGCATCTTGAGCCCAAGGAGAAACAGTAGATGCGTCGCTGTAAGTCTCTTTATATTTCTCATTAGTAGGATCAGCATTCAGTGTTTGAGCATAATGTACAGCCTTTTCGGTAATAACCACGATTTCCTCACGCGTAATTAACCTTTCTGGTCCAAATGACTGATCCCCATAACCACGAATCAAACCAGCTTCCACCGCAGCTCCAACACTACCAGCATACCAGGCATTTTCTTTCATATCTGTAAAAGACTTTGTTAACGGCTTCTCCTGCATACCAAGTCCGCGAACAAGCATTGACACAAATTCAGCTCTTGTTACAGCCCGATTTGGTTCAAAAATATCAGGCTGGACGCCTTTTACAATTAGCTTATTTGCCAGCATCTCGACATCTTTTCGTGCCCAATGATTCTCCAGATCCTTAAATTTTTTATCTGCTGAGACTACAGCATAAATACTGTTATGATTTGATTTGATAATTGCCTCTGTTTGTCCATTCACATTCCGAATCAATACAGGAACAGATGACAACACACCTGTCTGAGGATCAAACCATACGGCCGCTACATGCTCAGGATCAACTTCATGATCGAGAATCAATTTCCGTTCCACGTAATGCCCGAAAAATTCAGTGATCTCTTGATCTCCAGCCATAAGCTTGAAATCAACCGGGTTTACCACAACATTCGCTAAACCCGTGTCAGCAATAGCTTGTCGCACTTGTACACCGTTTTCGCCTGACAACGCTGAAATTTCGACGATCAGGTTGTCTTCAGGATATAATGAGACCAATTTGCCAACCAATTCAGTAGAAAGAGTAAACCGGGCTACTGCTGTGTGAATGCTAATCGGCACCTTTGTATTTTCTTTCTCATATTCCTTTAAAAAGGTAGAAGGTATACTCACTTTTGCTGCTTTATTGTACCCCGAGGCGTCCACGACCAACTCTTTCTGCTCACCGATTGTAACATTCAGGGCTTGGCTGACGTCTCCATCATTCAAACCAATAAGTTGAATAGTGCGGCTCTTATCGGCTACTGTCTTAGCGTCTGTTGATACGACACCCGTCTTGGTCTCTGTTTGGGAAGTCGCTGACGAGGTATTCTGAGCTGACGTTTCTTTATCCTTAGAACGATGTGAGCGCTCATCTAGCGTACGGAACGTCCAATCCTCCGGCGTATGCATACCCACATACGGATTCATCGCCAAATCCGTCAGTGCTCCCGAGGTGATTTCCAGATAGTAGGACTTTCCTTGTTCCAGTCCACCCGATAACCCAATGTACGCTATATTTTCCTGGCCTTTTAACGTAAAATTCGAATTCCCAGCTCCGGATACCCGCAGCTCTCGCACTACAGCCCCACCCGAGACTTCACGGAGTCTTACGTAACCGTGGTTCCACTTCATCGGCTCATTAAACTCCAGCATAAAGCCTGCATACTGGCCTGCACCACTAAGCTCTGAACCTTCCGGTGATACCTTCCTTACCAGCTTCGGCGCTGTGGTGTCTGCCGTCTGGAAGCTCCACATGTTCTTGTCCCAAATCGCATTGGTACCTTGACCCGCGCGATCTACAAACATACCCGAGCTGACCTCCACATAATACTGGGTACTATCCGCCAGTGGATGATCCAGTTCCATCCGCACATGCTGACCGCTGATATGTACCGTGCCACCTACGACTGTACCTCCGCTCACGTTAATCCGGCCCGCTTCACTTCCATCCTTCTGGTGCACCACCAGATGGCCTGTACCTAGCTGCACCTCTTCGCTGAATGCCATTCCTAGCTCCGGTGTGAGCGTCCACATATTTCCGTGGGGAGACATATAGGTATAATAAGGTCTCTCATCTTGCACGCGGAACGTCCACTCCTCTGGAGTACGTGTACCCACATACGGATTCATCGCCAAATCCGTTAGTGCTCCCGAGGTGATTTCCAGATAGTACGACTTTCCTTCCTCCAGCCTGCCTGACAGCATAAATTCGACTACATTATCATGTCCTTCTAACGTACTGTTTAAATTTCCTGCACCGGATACTCGTAGTTCGCGAACCACTGCCCCACCTGAGGCTTCGTGAAGCCTTACATAGCCTTGGTTCCACTTCATCGGCTCATTGAACTCCAGTATAAAGCCTGCATACTGGCCTGCACCACTAAGCTCTGAACCTTCCGGCGATACCTTCCTTACCAGCTTCGGCGCGGTGGTGTCTGCCGTCCGGAAGGTCCACATGTTCTTGTCCCAAATGGCATTTGTCCCCTGACCCGCACGGTCTACAAACATCCCCGAGCTGACCTCCACATAATACTGGGTACTATCTGCCAGTGGATGATCCAGTTCCATCCGCACATGCTGACCACTGATATGTACCGTGCCACCTACGACTGTACCACCGCTCACGTTAATCCGGCCTGCTTCACTTCCATCCTTCTGGTGCACTACCAGATGGCCTGTGCCTAACTGCACCTCTTCACTGAAGCTCATGTGCAGGTTCGGGGTGAGCGTTTGACCACTCCCTTCTGGATACAGATTCGTATAACGAGGCCGCTCATCTCGTGTGCGGAATGTCCAGTCCTCCGAAGTATGCATCCCTACATATGGATTCATCGCCAAATCCGTTAGTGCTCCCGAAGTAATTTCCAGATAGTACGACTTTCCCTGTTCCAGCCCACCCGAGAAGGAGAAGTAGGCTGTATTTTCCCAGACTGATTGGGATTTCCCCGTTCCCCACTGACCCGATATCGGTAACTCACGAACCACTGCCCCACCCGAGGCTTCGTGCAACCTTACGTAGCCGTGGTCCCATCTCACTGGCTCATTAAACTCCAGCATAAAGTTCGCATCGTAGGGACTTACGCCACTCATGTCTGGGCCCTCTGGTCCCTTCCTCACCAGCTTCGGCGCTATGGTGTCTGCCGTCTGGAAGGTCCACATGTCCTTGTCCCAAATCGCATTGTTGCCTTGACCCGCGCGATCTACAAACATACCCGAGCTAACTTCTACATAGTACCGGGTACTATCTGCCAGCGGATAATCCAACTCCATTGACACGTTCTGACCGCTGATATGTACCGTGCCACCTACGACTGTACCTCCGCTCACGTTAATCCGACCCGCTTCACTTCCATCCTCCTGGTGCACCACTAGATGACCTGTGCCCAGTTGCACCTCTTCACTGAACGACATAGCCAGATTTGCGGACAAAGAAACGCCGCTTTCCTGAGGTGAAAGCCATGTATAGTATGGAGGCTCGTCCATTTGCGCCTGCATATAGACTGATAAGGCCACGGGGGATGAGGAAGCGTCTTGTATGAACCCGTCCGACACCGACACATTCTCCGTCGTATTGTCGCTTACGCTCTCCGATGCAAACGTCGCTGAAATATATGGGTTGGCTAGGTTGAGCACCTGTGTTGTCAGTACACTTACCTTAATCATTCGATTTACATGATTCTTATTTCTTTTCTTCTTACTCATATACGTGCTCCTTTTTATCTAGGTGTGAATGGAATGGTGAAATTCATGGATCTCATTCTTGATTTCCATATAATCCTGCTGGCATTTCCATATGAAATCCCCGAAGTACAGCAGAATTTGCTCCCCTCTGATTAGAGGATTCCTACTGCTCTGAATGGCGCCCATTTTACTGTACAAAAACTCATACAGCATACGATGGCGAGGAAGAACATATACTTTGAAAAAACAATTACCTAATAATGAGGCAAATAAGTCATCAAACTGTCCAAAGGACACGTTCAGCATATTGGCCTGCTTCAGACTGAGCTTATGTTTGATGCCGAGCAAAGCATGATGAATCTGTTCCATAATGGTTTGAAAAACCTCTTCATCCCGCTGAAGCTCTTCAATGCGTGACCTCAGAAACATGAGATCGTATTCCGAATTACTGCTGGTTTGCAGCCACGCATCGTCAATAGCACCTTTTAACCGCGTCTGGACTACCTCTTCCAAGTTCTGAAAAGATGTTCCTTTGATAACAGCGCCTTCACGCGTTGTGTTTATAAATTCAGTTCCCTTCACTGTACTAATGTAAAACTCCATCTCTATTTTCATTTTAATAAAAGAATGTCGTGTAACTACCTGTTGACCATGAACACCCTGTACACGCGGCAAATCGGCACTAGCTGGAACACCTTGGGCATGAGTAATCCCCTCAGCATAATATTGTTCATCCCGATAAGCTAAATTTTGCCCTACCAACACAACAGGGTCTGCTTTCATCTGGATCAGACATTGGAGTGCAATGACCGCTACTGAAGGAGCATCGTTAATAATCGTTGGTTTATTTCCCTCCGGTGTACGCAATACGTGTTTGGAGAGTTCATCCTGAGAAATAATGATATGCATAAGACGACCTGGATAATGATCGAGTGTGTGTTTACCGACCGTACTGCCGAAAATAAGTGGAATTGAATCAATTCGCTTGTCGATCACCTTTTGAATTACATTTACGTTGTGTTCGTTCGGGTCATAACTGAACGTGCCGTGCGGATAAATGCCATGCTCCACCAGCGTGTTCACTGCCGATCCTACTGTAAACAGATAAGCAAGATTATTCTCACGAATATGTCGCAGGTGCTCAATTTCGTCGTTAAGCGAAGGGCCAGCGGATATTACTAAGGCTGGCTTACCCCTAATATGCTCTGAGCCCGCCTGCAGAAAATCCGAACTATGTAAAATATAAGGGAAATTATGAATACTGTTTAACGCCCATTTTTTTTCGTACACGTTATTAATAGCCATTTTGTCCTTCTTGTTAGAGACCATTTTGTACAATATTTCATTAAACTTCTTCAGTTCCGCAGCAAATAAGGAGCGATACGGGAGCCATGGAACAACTAGGATCCCAGATACACGGTCGATCAACCTATGCAGTGTACCGATTGTCTCTCCTGTCATTCCTCCTACCATTACCTCTTCGATCATCTCATCAGCCAGCCAATCGTTTTCATTCAGATGCTGCAAAAAAATATTCATCAAACCAGTGTCGGGCTCGACGATGGAGAAGCTGGTATTCGGGTACTTGCGTAGAAATTCACGAATATGGTACCCAAGTCCTACACCAAAAAAGATCACGTGCGCTTGAGGTTTAACCTCGTTAAAACCCAAAACAAATAATTCTGCTTCCCGCCTAGGTTGCTCAGGATCATGCAAATAATATGATTGTCCCTCACGAGTCAGTATTACATTGGGCTCGTTGGTTTCAGAAGTCACCAACGCACCTCGTTCTCCTGCCTGAAGCAAAAGAAGCCGAGGAAATCGGTGGTACAAGGAATTGTCTCTATGATGCTGCAATGCCGTTTTCCATCCCTTTCCACCCGATATTTCATAAAACCAACTATACAGGCCAGTCGATTAAACCTATATCATTTCTTACGAAGCATAGTATTCTGATTTTATGTAATATCTGCGACAATATATTTTTATTCAAGAAAAAATAATCCTAAATTCTCCTGATTATGGATTAAGTATCGGCTATTCTATGTATAAACTTTAGGTCTTAAGAACCTATTTATAAATAAAGATTTTGTAACTAACCAAGCATTTACTTGAACTAACCATATATAGTCTTAAACCCTGTAGTTCGTCTACATGTCGCCCCTTAGAGCTACAAAAACAATAACTAGTAAAATAGCGAAATAATCATTAAGTTTGCATAAACCAATATCAAATTAGTATCTTCTAATAATTATTACATAATTGTTAATTTATTGGTTTGTTAACCCTTTCAACACATGATACATTGGAATAAAGAACCTCCCACAGATCGGCATCGATGCGCAATTCTCTATCGGGCTAAGAAAGGAATGGCTTGTCTTGCAAAAGAGAGAAATTCAAGAGACTCCTCTATATTCCTTAAAACTGTATAATTTTTTTCTATATGGAGCTATGGTCATTTTCTCCAGCTTCTTCCCGTTGTATCTGCAAGATATCGGCATGGACAAGCTGGAGATCGGGAGTCTGATGGCTATCGGACCTTTTGTATCCGTATTCGCGAACCCTTTTTGGGGCTATACAAGCGACCGGAGCCGTAACCTCCGACGTATTCTACTATTTATGATTATAGGTACCTTGTTATTGCTACAAGCTTTATTTCATGTCCATACGTATATCATGATTTATGTGGCGATGATTGGTTTTTATTTTTTCCAAAGCCCTTTATTTGCGCAAAGCAACAGCCTAATTCTCAGCTATATTGAGGGCACAGACCGGAAATTTGGTTCATTCCGTATATGGGGCTCCTTCGGTTGGGCTGTGACAGCAGCAGTTGCTGGCATAGTTATTGACCAAACGGGGATATCCAGCATATCCACCATCTTTACGGTACTTCTTCTGGCTGCATTGATCTGCACCTTGTCGATTCCACCACTGAAAAGCACTGTGGAGACAGCAACCATTCATTTGCGTGGCTTTGGCAGCGTTCTAATGAACGGATACTTTATATCCTTTATTTTATTGGGCATCCTTGTATCCATCCCGAATTCGATCAACAGCGCCTTTATGTCCCTGTATATCACCGAACTGGGTGGGTCCAAACAAATGCTTGGTTTTGCCGTTTTTATGTCATCGGTATTCGAAATTATTGTATTTTTGCTGTTTGATCGCTTCTTGAAGAAAAGAATGACCGTGATGGTCGGTTGTTTGGCACTCGTCAGTTTGCTGTTTGCCTTACGGTGGGAACTGATGGCTCTGGCCACAGACCCGATTCAGATCGTGTTCATTCAGGCACTTCATTGCGTCACCTTCGGTGGATACTTCTATGTAGGCACCCAGTTGACCGTCCTATTTACCCCTGCAGCATACCGATCATCCGGACAGGCCGTATATACCTTGACCTGGAGTGGTATATCCGGTATCGTAGCAGGTTTTGCGGGAGGTTGGCTATTCCAGAACTTTGGCGGAGAAATGATGTACCATGCAGGGGTCTTTTTCGCCCTACTTGGCTCTGTGGGATTCGCTATCATGTGGTATATGCTGTACAAGAACGGTTATCAGCCAGGACTGCCAGCGGGCACTAACGAATAGAAGAAGCCCCTTAACAACACTAGAGGAATGAGGTATCCCCTTCCCTTCTGGCTTGTTAGCAAAGGCAATAGAGTATCGTCAAGTCAATGATCATGTATAAAGAGCGTGCATGCGTAAAATAAAGGAGTCTGCCGACGGCAGACTCCTTTTCAACTTGGTCGCACGAAGCTACCATCTCTCCCACACTTTCCAACAACCTATTGCTTAGGCAATTGGAAAGAGCTTTTCAACGATACAACACGGTTAAATACAGGCTCACCCGGTTTGGAAAGCTTCGGATCGACACTGAAATAACCATGACGGAAAAATTGGAACTTGTCCTGCGATTGAGCTTCTTTCATGTTCGGCTCGACATAGCCATGAGCAATTTCCAAAGAGTTCGGATTCAATTGGTCAAGGAATGTTTTTTCCGATGCATCCTCTTCAATCTCTTCCGTGTCCTCTGCGTTAATCAAAGGCTCATACAAACGGAATTCGGCAGGTACAGCCTGAGTAGCCTCTACCCAGTGGATTGTGCCTTTCACTTTACGTCCAGTAAAGCCTGATCCGCTCTTGGTTTCTACATCATAGGTACAGTGGATTTCCGTTACATTTCCGTCTGCGTCCTTAATCACATCGTTGCATTTAATGAAGTAAGCATGCTTGAGACGTACTTCATTACCAGGGAACAAACGGAAGTATTTGCTCGGCGGATTTTCCATGAAGTCCTCACGCTCAATATAAATTTCACGTGAAAACGGAATTTGACGTGTACCGAGTTCCGGATTTTCAGTATTATTTTCCGCCTCCAGCATTTCAACTTGTCCTTCAGGATAGTTTGTGATAACCACCTTCAACGGATCTATGACTGCCATGGTGCGAGGTGCCTTAAGCTTCAAATCCTCACGTACAAAATGCTCCAGTACCTGTAAATCGATGACTCCGTAGGCTTTGGAAATGCCTGTCTCATATACGAAGCTACGGATGGCCTCCGGCGTGTAGCCGCGACGACGTAAACCGGAAATCGTCGGCATACGCGGATCATCCCAACCATCTACGTGCTTTTCATCGACCAGAAGCTTGAGCTTACGTTTGCTGGTTACGGTTTGAGCCAGGTTCAGCCGTCCAAATTCGTATTGGTGCGGTACCTTTTCCATCTCGCATTCAGCTACAACCCAATCGTACAGCGGGCGCTGATCTTCGAACTCCAGCGAACAGAGCGAGTGCGTTACTCCCTCAATCGCATCTTCCAGCGGATGAGCATAGGAGTACATTGGATAGATGCACCATGTGTCGCCTGTATTGTGATGTGCTGTGTGTGAAATGCGGTAAATAACCGGATCACGTAAATTAATGTTTCCTGAAGCCATATCAATTTTGGCACGCAGCACCTTTTCACCATTTTGGTATTTGCCTGCACGCATCTCTTCAAACAGCTTCAGATTGTCTTCAACACTGCGATCCCGATAAGGGCTATTTTCCCCCGGTTCGGTCAGTGTGCCACGAGTTTCGCGGATTTGGTCCGCACTTTGGTCATCCACGTAGGCTTTACCCTTTTGGATCAGCAGGATGGCACGCTTGTACATTTCTTCGAAATAATTGGAGGCAAAATGTTTTTCCTCCCATTCATAACCGAGCCACTTCACGTCCTCCTGGATGGAGTTCACGTATTCCGTGTCTTCCTTCGCCGGATTGGTGTCGTCAAAACGCAGATTGGTGCGTCCTCCGAATTCATCTCCCAGCGAGAAATTGATCCAGATAGCTTTGGCATGTCCAATATGCAAATATCCGTTAGGTTCAGGCGGAAATCGTGTAACAACCTCCTTTACCTTACCCGTACGTAAGTCCTCTTCAATAACATTTTTAATAAAATTGGGGGGAGTGATCGGCTTCTCCACGCTAATCAACCTTTCTTCCGTATAATCTGTGTAAAACCTGTTCCCTTAAATATACCCTTTCACACCGCATAACTCAATAAAATGAAAATCCTTATGCTCGCTTCATCAAAAAAAGTGACAAGTTATGAAAAAGAGTTAACATTTTCGGCAAATAAATTCGTTATAGTGTATATATCTTTTATTTTGCCCGGAAAAGGAGACACACCCGTGTTTAAGCTGCTCATTGTGATCCTGCTGTCTATGCTTTTGTCCTCTTCCGTCATGACTTCCGGTCATCCTTCACCGGACCCGGTGAACGAAACCGTACAATCTCGTCCGCTAGCCAGCGCTCCAGAAGACTCATCCGTCCGCTTATATGCTGTTAATCCGTCACAGGGATTATTCCATTCGGCTGTACTGGAAATCGGTCAGCAACTCCGCACATTCCGATGGTCGGGCTCGGCAGATATCTCCACCGCACCACAATTATATTACAGGGATGTGAACGGGGATGGTGTCCGTGAAGCCGTCGTGATTATCACACGCGCCTCGGGAACGGGTGTCGAATTGCAGGAGTTGCATATTGTTAACGCACGCACGATGGAAGAATATGCGGTCGAATCTGCAGCAGATGCTGTGTCCCAGCGCGTACACAGCTCAGTGGAGCTACGTGATCACGACCGCCAGGTCCATATTGCTGTTACGATTGACGGTGCTACACATACGATGGACCCTAAAGCATCAGTATTTTACGATGATCCAGCCCAATTTACAAAGCATCTCGATTTTAGCTCTGTCGTAATGTATGATGCCGAACAACTTCCTCTGCAAGCCACTGTATCTGGCAGTGTATCCCCAAGCGAATTTGTAGGGGATTTGGATCTGAAATATGTATACGAGCATGAACGGTTCCGGGTGGGACCTATAGAATTTGAAGCTTCCTCTCCCTTTTGACGACTCTCGCAGAATAAGGTAGCATGGGATTAAATGCTAGACTGGCTGGTTTAGCGATTTTCCGAGTGAAAGAGGGGATCAATCATGTTTACATATGCGTTGGACGAACGCACAGTCCTTCGGCCGCTCACCAAGGAGCATGTGCAGCCTCTGTTTGAGCTGATCGAAATGTCCCGTGACCGCCTGCGTCAATGGCTTCCATGGGTAGACTCCACCACGGAAATCAGCCACACAGAGCAGTTCGTACAGGGCGCCTTGAAACAAGCCGCAGAGAACGGTAGCCTGACCGCCGGAATTTGGATAGACAACGAGCTTGCTGGCATCATCAGCTACCATGAGATCAATTGGACTCACCGTTCGGTTAGCATCGGATACTGGCTTGGACATGGATACGAAGGACAAGGTCTTATGACCAGCGCCTGCCGCGTATTCGTTGAATATGCTTTGATGGAGCTGGACTTGCATCGGGTCGAAATCCGTTGTGCAACTACGAACCGCCGCAGCCGCGGTATTCCGGAACGTTTGGGCTTTGTGCTCGAAGGCATTGTACGCGAAGCGGAATTGCTGCCCGACGGCTACATGAACCACGCAGTGTATGGTATGCTTCAAAATGAATGGAAGCAACTTCGGTAATATTGTATTATACAACAACGCCGCAGACCTGATCAGGTCTGCGGCGTTGTTTGTTTAGGCCGGACATAAAACCGAATGTTGCTATCTGTGCCTCCCGCCTATTTTAAGAAATAGGCCATTAACACATCATCCACGAATTGGCCTGCTATGTAAAACTCCTCATGCAAACGTCCTTCAATCGCAAAACCACTTTTTTCATAAAACATAAGGGCTTCCGTGTTGCATGAGAGTACACGCAAACTCAACTTGCGTATGCCCTCGGCAGCTGCAATGTCCTTCATGGAGTTCATGAGCGCCGTCCCAATACCTTTGCGATGATAGGCTGGATGTACAGCTATATTTATTTCCAATACATGACAATTACTAGCCAACAGCGTTGGAGGACGAAATCCAATATACCCGCAGAGTACTTCCTGTTCGATGGCGACCAGTTGGGAGCCCGGAGGCGTATTGCGCAAAAACTCTCCGCGAGACTTCCAGGACAGCGAAGCGGGAGCCGTACGTTCATTCCATACCAATTCATCCAGCGCAATCAGATCAGGAGCATCCTTCATCTCCGAATGACGTATCGTCAAGGGTTGACTTGTAAACAATTCCTTTCAATCCTTCCTGTGAAGGCTTTCCTGAAGCAATAACTGCAATCATTCGTCACTTATTGTACCATAATCACCGCTCATTACTGAACTTTTATTAGGACTTAAGAACTGGGAACATCAGCCTTGGAAGTAGTATCAAAAGTATCCAAATCATGTCGGTAACGGTTCAACCAGCTATGCAGGACGAAAAACAGGATCGACAACACCGCTACGCCCGCTGCCAGCCAAAGTGTAGGCGGTAACCCACCACCATCATACAACTTCCCCATAATATAAGGCCCCATTACCCGTCCGGCTGCGCCAATACCCCCCACAAGCCCAATGTAAAAGGGTGCACCCCGACCTCCATGATCAGACAGGAATGCTGGAACCGCAGGTGCAATCAGCATTTCTCCCAGGGTCGCCAGAACCATAGCGAATATCATCCCAGTATAGTTCTGTGTGCCCAGCATGACAATATAAGCCGCCAAATAAAATCCCCCAGCCCATGTCATTTGCGCTGAAGCGTGATGAGCGTACAGTCGTTTTATCCAAAAAATAATGGGTTGTGCGGCAAAAATAAGGATACCATTCAGTGTCCATAGTAACCCATACATCGTTTTAGGCAAGCCCTGCTCAATAATATGGGGAGACACTCCTGTATTCCAGATCGAATTGCCGAACCATAAAAAAAGCGAGCCTACCCCCACAAAGAGATACAATCTGGTATCACGAAACAGCAAACGAGCTGGTATTTCCTCTCTTTTCTTCACGGACTTGCTGAGCTGTACTTCTCCCTCTTCTCGATCTACCCTGCTTAGATAAGACCAGAAGAACCCGGCAAATACCGCAGAAGTCACCCCGTTCATCACAAAGCTGAGCTGATAGGAAAGGTCAGCCAGAACGCCGCTCAATCCCGTACCCACTGCAACCCCAATATTGTTAGCGACATAAATAATATTAAACAGCTCTCCACGACGGTCAGCGAAACGAAAACCTACAAAGGCCTGAATCGCAGGCACAGATACGACATTAAAAAAGCCGATAAAGCCCATCATGATGACAAACGCTACCCAATGACCACTGGTAAATGGAAGCGTGAGAAGTCCCAGCGCGTTCATCGCCAGTGAGCCAACAATCAATTTTTTGGCTCCAATACGATGATAGAGGGCTCCGCCCAGCACTTGACCAAAAATTCCGCCCAGAGACTGCACTAAAATCGCAATCCCTGCATCTCCCATACTACGGTTCAGTTCGTCAAACACATACATGCTAACCAACGGCCACATCAGGGAACTTCCAGCAGAATTAATCAGGCTAGCAACGAGAAACACTTTCACTTCTTTCGGATAAGACTCCAACCATTTCATATCTTTTGTTTCTCCTTTTGCATCTGACGCCATAAATGGCATTATCTCATTGGCGCTTCACATTCACCACCGTTGAGAAGAAAGTAGCCCCCTGTCCCATATCCGACAGCCGATCAGAGGTTAACACATTGGCACGCTGTCTGCGTCCTTTGCCTTCCCACCATAATCCCTGGCTAATCACTGTACCGGGCAGCATCAGATCGGTGACTTTGGCTTTCAGCTCATACGTCCCCCGATCATTCCATACGGTAACCGGTTCCCCATCCGCGATGCCTCTTGTCTGAGCATCCTCCGGGTGAATTTGTAGCAAGGGCTCCCGCTCCAGCCGCTGATGCTTGGGTAAGTTAGCGAAAGTAGAATTCAGAAAATTATGGTTTGGCGGTGAAATAAACATTAATGGAAACCGCTCGTCCGCTTGCGGTCGATGCTCTCCATCATACCCTTCAATCAGCGGCACATATGAAGGCATCGCGGGCAGACCTGCTTGTTTCATTTTTTTCGAATATAGCTCAATCTTGCCTGAAGGCGTGGTTAGACGATCCAAATAAGTGGCCTTTGGCGACATATCGAGCTTTACAAAAGGTGACTTCTTTAAGGCTTCCAAGGTTACACCGTTGAGATAAGGGTTCGTTGGATTATCCAGCGCGCCTGCGATCATGTCCGCTTCACTTTCCGTAAAGGCAGCTTCGTCAAAGCCCATAGCCCGTCCGAGCAGGCTAAACAGCTCATAATTGCTTTTGCTTTCCCCGAGTGGAGCAATGACGGGTTCCTGCATCTGGACATAGTGATGCCAGTAGGATTTATATAGGTCTGTACCCTCAAAGGAAGACGCTGCAGGCAGCACAATATCGGCATAACGGGCCGTATCCGTAAGAAACAGGTCATGTACGACTGTGAACAAATCCTCTCGTTCAAATCCTTCAGTCACCCGTTCCGAATCGGGAGCTACAACTACCGGGTTACTGCAGTATACAAATAACGCCTTAATCGGCTGTTCCTTCTGTAGCAGCGCTTCTCCGATCCGGTTCATGTTGATCACCCGGGCATCCGGGTTCTGTCGCAGATCAGGACGCGCCAGATTGGCGCCGTTAAATTTGCCATAAGCGCCATTAGAGCGTGACGCTCCCCCGCCGTGCTTTAGCCATTGTCCAGTGAGCGCAGGCAAGCATGTAACCGCACGTACGTTCATACCGCCATTATCATGATGCTGAAGCCCATTACCTATATTGATATACGCTGCTCGCGCAGTTCCGTACATTTCCGCTAAACGGATAATATCTGCTTCCGGCACGCCGGTAATCCGCGAAACTCGCTCTGGTGAATATGTCTTAACATGCTCGCGCAGTTCCTCATGGCCTACCGTGTAGCGATGTAAAAATTCGTCGTCCGTCAGTCCCTGAGCGAACAGCACATTCATAACACCCAGCGCGAGCGCCGTATCCGTCCCCGGATATAACGGAATGAACCAATCCGCCCATTGCGCCGTCCGGTTGCGATGAACGTCAATAACGACCACCTTAGCACCCTTTTTACGTGCCTTCTCAGCCAAAACGACCTGATGCATGTTGGTGCTAATGACATTTCCACCCCACACAATAATGAGGTCTGCATCCTCCGTGTCCTCCGGGCTGGTGCCGCCCTTAAAGCCCATAACGGATGCCCAGCCTTCATTCCCAGCCACGCTGCAAATCGTCTGATCCAGTTGGCTTGAACCCAGCGCATTAAAAAATCGGCGATCCATTCCATCCACACTCAATACGCCCATATTGCCATAAAAGCTGTAGGGGAGAATAGATTCCGATCCGTCCGTACGTATCAGCTCCTTGAACCGACCTGTAATGGTATCGACCGCTTCCTCCCAGCTAATTCGTTCAAACTTCCCTTGTCCTTTGGGGCCTATACGTTTCAACGGATAGAGCACCCGATCAGGATCATATACCCGCTCCGTCATATTGCGAACTTTGTTACAAATAGCGCCTTTGGTAATAGGATGATCCGGGTTCCCAGTGACCTTGACTATCTTTCCATTTTCCTTGTGAAGCAGGAGCCCACACGTATCCGGGCAATCTAACGGGCATACAGCCGGAAAAATACCGTCCTGCTGCTCCGTCATCCGCTGTCCCCTTTGTAAGTCTTGTTGAAGCGTGGCCTCAGGAGGCGCGCTATTGCGATGATCCATAGTGTTGATGCTCCTTTCCGTTACCGTTTCCAAAAATTACACTGATCTTATCATATCCACAGCTTTGACCTATGGCAAGAGAAGGATTTTCCCACACAGCCGCTAGTCCAAAATATTAAAAAATCCGTCTGCTGCATAGAGCAAAACGGATTTTTTTAAGAATCATATTTTTTTCGACATCCTGTTTCATCATATCTTACCGAGGGTAAAAGAGATCAAGGCATTATGGGACGAGAGCACACTCATCCTCCATGCCAAATCATGGACCACTCCCAAAAAAATCCGCCATGACAGGTTTCGTTCCCCCGGGCCTGTCATGGCGGATTTGCTTTGTTCATTGCTGTTTAAAGTGCCGTAATTAAGCAGGATCACTCAACGGATTTGATGTGCAACCGAAGAAGTGGTTGGAGATTCATTCACTGGATGTGCGTTGGCTTGAGGCTTTTTTAAATAGGCCAACCAGTAGGCTCCAGCCACAAACAGGCTACCTCCTACCAAATTCCCCAGCCAGACCGGAATGAAGTTCATAACATAATCTGCCCATGAAAAGTGGCCTGCAAAAATAGCCGCCGGAATGAGAAACATATTGGCAACAACGTGCTGAAATCCAATAGCGACAAAGGCCATGGTCGGGAACCAAATCCCCATAATTTTGCCGCCAATTGAGTCTGTGCTATAAGCCAGCCATACAGCCAGTGCTACGAGCCAGTTACATCCTATACCCGATATAAAAGACTGCAAAAAGCTTTCATGTAGCTTATGTCCTGCCATATCCACCACTTTGTCCAGGTAAGGGCCCGTTTCTGTCAAACCCAGCACATGGCCAAAGAAAAAAGCAACGAATAACGCACCCGCAAAATTACTGAGCGTAATAATCGCCAAATTACGAAGCATGGCCCCTGTCTTAATCCGTCCTGCCCATCTCGCCAAAGGAACCGCCATCATATTGCCGGTCAGCAATTCTCCGCCGGCGATCAAAACTAATACCAGACCTACAGGGAACACCGCAGCTCCAATAAAGGTGGCAATGCTTCCCCATTCTTTAGGCGCACTTGCAATAACACGTATATCCAGCAAAAACCCGAGTGCAATAAATGCACCTGCCAAAAATCCCAGTACCACCGCCACAGTCCACGGGTTGTTCGCCTTGGCCACTCCTGTTTCCACCGTCTTTTCGGCAATTTGCCCCGGTTTATAGCTCGCCATATGTCCCCGCTCCTTTAATATCTTTTCACTAAAATGTTCTTCTTTCATATTTTATTTAAAATCAGTGATTATGTTTGTGAAAAAAATCACTTTATCAAGCATTAAAAAAACAGCCCTTGGAAAAAGGACTGTCTTTTCTGTATTATTACATCTACTGCGCTACTACGCGCTTTGCATTTAGTTGTATTCTTCCTTTTCAACTGCTCTCAAGAACCAAATAACTCCACCGAGGCCTACCAGCGCTACGACTACAAGAAAAAGGATATAAAACAAATCCATAAGCTACTTACCCCCTAATCCTTATGCTACTCTATATTGTACTATAAGGATTCGTCCATACGTCTCAGATTGTTGACAAACTTATGAACAATGTCACAGACAAACCGAATTATACAGTAACTGGGTTCCGTTCGGATATTGTAGGCAATGCTTGTAAACCTGCTGCGTTCAGGAAATTCCAAGGCTTGTTATAATGTGGCTGGAAGAAGAAATCGACAAAGGCCAACTGGTCAATGGTCATATGATTTTGAATGGCTACGGATAGCGTGTTAATGGATTGCGTCAAATCCACCTTCGACATAATTTGTGCCCCCAAAATTCTCCGTGTCTCCTGCTCATATACCACTTTCAGTAATACCTTTTCGGAGGTTGGCATAAATTCAGGCCGGTAGCTGTCTTCAATGGTTACAGCTTCTACAGTCATGCCTTCGTCCGTTGCCGCCGCTTCCGTCATGCCTGTTCCTGCAATATTGTCTTCGTAAATTTTGATACCCGAAGTTCCTTGGGTTCCCATGTAGGCAATGGTTGGTTGTACCAGATTACGTGCTACCAGCGTACCCATACGAACTGCGTTGGTTGCCAAAGGGATATAAGCCGTTTTGCCTGTCGGATTATAGCGGATTGCACAACTGTCACCTGCTGCAAACACGTCCGGGCAGCTACTTTGCATATAGTTATCCACAATGATCGCACCGTTAGGCAACATATCTACCTGACCTTTGAGCAGATCCGTTTGAGGTCGGAAACCGATACAGAGAATAACAAGCTCTGTTTCATATTCTCCTTTAGAGGTCACGACTTTACTTACCTTACCGTTCGTACCCTCAAAACGACTCACCGTCTCGCCAAGTACCAGCTTAATGCCATGCTCCTTCAGGGAACTTTCAATCCGGTCTGTATACTCATGGTCCAAATACTTATTCAATATACGATCAGCACTGTCGATCAGTGTTACATTTTTACCGTTCATTTGGAACGCTTCTACCAGTTCAACACCAATGTATCCTGCTCCGACGACTGTAATGTTCTGTACGTGCTGGGCTTTCTCAATGATATCATTCGAATGATTATAGTTTTTACAGAGCAAAATATGATCAAGTTCAATGCCTTCCAGCTTCGGAATAATGGGCCATGATCCTGTAGTCACAATTAATTTATCAAATGTGTCTGTAAATTCTTCACCTGTTTGGAGATTACGTGCATGCAGCGTCTTGCCTGCCGTATCCACACTCGTTACCTCATGAAGCATCTTGGTCTCTACACCCAAGTCAGCCAGTTGATCTGGAGACGAATAAAACAGTCCGTGCGGATCTTTGACGACACCACCTACGTACAGAGCAATACCACAAGATAAGAATGAAATATTATCATTACGCTCATAAACGGTAATTTCGGCATCTGGATAACATTTAGCTGTATTGACGATAGCTGCCGTGCCTGCGTGTGTACATCCGATAACTGCTACTTTCATGTTAAATTCCTCCTTGGTGTGTGGGCATAAAATGTATAATAATTGTGAATAGTTTCACGTAAACGGCTCGTTAGCGTTTGTGATTTATTTCACTTCATGCGCTTATTATAGTGTGATATTTTTCACATTACAATAGCTTTTTAAGATATTCACAATTTGTCCACATTTAAAAAAGAAAGGATATACGAGTTCAGTCGTTTGCTGAAATGTTTCTTTGCTCCATCCAGTTTTCCCTGTAAGCCTCCTGATTATGCCCTTGGAATCGACCTTCACATGATGCAACACACCTTAGACAAATGCATATGTAGAGAACAAAAAAGGTCCGTTTCCCGGAGACATTCCGGAAATCAGACCCTTTTTAAACATATACGTTGGAATTAAAGCGAAGCTACTATAGCAATTGCTCAATAGCTGCTTTCATCGCTTCAGGTGACTCCTTCGGTTCAAAACGACCCACAGGTACACCTTCACGATTCACAATGAATTTCGTGAAATTCCACTGAATTGTCCCATCTTCCTGTTCTCCAGGCTGTTGCTTTTTTAAATATTCAAACAGAGGCGCTGTATCCGGTCCGTTGACGTCCACTTTGGCGAATATAGGGAAACTAACCCCATAATTCAATTGGCAAAATTCAGCCGCTTCCTCGCTGCTGCCCGGCTCCTGACCGCCAAATTGGTTGCAAGGAAATCCTAATACAACTAATCCCCGATCCTTATATTCGTCATAAAGCTTTTGCAAATCCCCATATTGCGGGGTAAGTCCACATTTACTGGCGGTATTCGCAATAACCAGCACCTTACCGGTGTAAGTATCCAGAGAAACCTCCTGATTCGCTGGTGTTACGGCATTATGTGAATAGACAGACATACAGCATCCTCCTTCGTGTCGCTTGGTTTAGGTTACATAACCTATTTTAACCAAAACGTGACGGACATGCCAACATCCACAGTGACTTTACCGTGATGCCATCACTTCGAGTCTGCGTTCTTCGCGTTCGGAAGCGGACATTTTGGGGCAAGCATAACAATACCGCTGGCCTCCACCTGTCTTGTAATATTGGCAACAGGACGGTTTCATGTAGGTATTTTCACCGGGGCGGTAAGGATTGTCTAATTCAATGAGACGAACCGTAAACGGATTTCTTTTACGCCCGAATACCTCTCCCTCCAGCTCACGTGTCACATACATATAATCTTGTTCAAAGCGCTCCACATCCTGAGGATCAGTCAACGATGGCTGTACTCTATCCTTAAAATACAGCAATGTCAACGGAAACTGTCCCCACATTTGCCCAATAGATGCGCTCCCCACTGCAGCTATTGCCTCCAATATGGGCCGCATCTGCAAACTGTAAAAGTCACGTAACGCTTGCTGAGCCTGTCCGGAAGAATGGTCATCCCCATTGTTCCGCGTATTGTCCAGCTCTGTTAGGTCGATGACCTGGAGGCTAATAGAGGGATATTGACCTTCATAACAAATATGAAATCTGAGATTGGAAACGGACAGGTCCAGACGGCGTTCACACAGAGACACCATAAAATGCTGCGCAAACACGAGGCCACGCAACTGGTTCACAAAATAAACAGCTGCGGTCAAATCGTCTTCAGCACGCAGAAGATCGCTATAGTACTCCATTACAGAGCGGAGCTTCTCTGGTTCAAGCCATTCCGCCACTGGGCCGGAATATACTGCATCCTCCGGCGTGACTCTCACTATTTTCGCTAATTGCTCAAGCTGATTGTAATCCAGTGGTCTCATGGTATGTCTCCTTTAACCTCTTGCCGCTACTTGTGGTCTGGCATCACGTCGCTCGGCAACAGAACCCACGGGTTGCTTCTCTTCCACATTCATTTCCTTTACTGCTTGGCTTACCGCTGGCTGTCCAGCCAAAGCATATGGAAGACAGAGCGGTACACCCGTACGAGGATCTGTTACAATATCCGCCTCAATCCCGAACACCTCGCGCAGCACATCAGGAGACATAACCTCAGTTGGAGTTCCTACCGCCTCGGCCTTCCCTTTTTTGATCGCAATCATATGCTGAGCATACCGGGCCGCATGGTTCAAATCATGTACGACCATAACAATGGTGCGCTCCGCCGAAGTATTCAGATACTCTAGCAAATGCAGCACTTCCAGTTGATGCGCCATATCTAAAAATGTCGTCGGCTCATCCAGAAACAAAATATCCGTATCCTGCGCAAGCGCCATAGCAATCCAAGCACGCTGACGCTGACCGCCAGAAAGCTGATCAATCGGACGATCGTGGAACTCACTCATTCCCGTTACTTGAATGGCCCACTCTACCATTTTGCGATCTTCCGCTTTCATGGAACCAAAGCCTTTTTGATAGGGAAAACGTCCGTAAGATACCAGTTCCGTCACGGTTAATCCTTCCGGTGCAGTCGGATTTTGTGGCAAAATAGCCAGCTGTTTAGCTACTTCCCGGGTGGATTGCTTATGAATGGATTTACCGTCAAGCAGAACACTGCCGCCCTTAGGATTCATGATGCGAGCCATCGTCTTCAGAATGGTGGACTTGCCAGAACCATTTGCGCCCACCAAGGCTGTGATTTTCCCTTGCGGTATTTCTACGTTCAGATCTTCTACAATCAATCGATCTTCATAAGCAATATCCAGATTTGCCGTTTTCAGACGAAACATTTGGAATCATCCCTTTCCCTTATCCAATATATATAGTCACGGGCTTAACGCACGACTTTCATCAAAACTTCATTCTATCTTTATATAATAAAGATATTGATAATCATTATCAAGTGTTAACTGGTTTATTTCCTATATCATACAGTGCATATCATCCAATATTCCCTCAAAAAATTCAAAAAAAGATCACAGCTCCTCGAAGCTGTGATCTTTTAAATCCGGCGAATCGCATTATGACTATACAGAAGACAGTCCAAATGCTTCAGCCATGAGACGTATAGATTTCATTTTGGCATCAAAGTCGTGAATAATGCTCGCAACCATGATCTCCTGTGCATTATAGTCCTTACTTAATTGCTCAATCTGACGCTTCACCTGTTCGGGCGAACCGACCACCATACGTTTGCGATTCTCACGTATACGCATCCGGTCAAACGGCGTATACGGATACGCCAGTGCCTTTTCGACGGAAGGTGTTCCAGCGGAGCGCATTCCCTGCTCTAATAGTACAAGAGACAAGTCCATACTGGAAGCCAACCGATTCGCCTCCTCTTCGGTGTCCGCACAGATCGCAAATACGGCAACAAGCGAACGCGGTTGGTCACTATGCTGGGAAGGCTGGAAGCTTTCCTGGTATTCCTTCATAGCCCCTGTGCCACCTTCACCGTTAATGAACTGCGCAAACGCAAAGCCCACGCCACGCTCGGCTGCCAGACCTGCGCTATCACCGCTGGAGCCGAGCAACCACATTTCCGGTACAGTTTCTATGAGCGGCATCGCCTGTAGCGAACCGAAACGGTGATCATTGCCTGTGCTGTCATGTAAATAAGCTAACAGGTCATCCAACTGCTCAGGGTATAGATCTACGCCACCTCGCATTTTGCCTTCTTGCAGAGCTCTGGTAGCAATGGGCATTCCTCCAGGCGCTCGTCCCAGACCCAGATCAATGCGTCCCGGATACAACCCCTCCAGCACACGAAAGTTTTCCGCTACTTTATAAGCGCTGTAATGAGGCAGCATCACACCACCCGACCCCACTCGAATGGTTGAAGTCCGGGCGGCCAGATGTGAAATCAGTACCTCCGGACTGGACCCTGCAAGATTTGCGGCAGAATGATGCTCTGATACCCAAAAGCGATGATAACCCAAGCGTTCCGCCTCTATAGCAAGCTCAGCGGTCTTTTGTAATGCCTGCGCATGCGTCATGCCTTCCGATACCGGAGATTGGTCAAGAATGCTGAGTTTTATCATAAAAGTCTGACCTTTCTATTTTGGAATAAGGATAGGCATTAATTATAGCACGCGTAGCCACAGTTACCCAAGAGGGGCCCATATCAATTTTATAGTGAAAAAGTTTATTTTTCGTAAAGACTTGCATTCTCTTTATCCGCCTCATAGAGATGCGAACGCTTTTTAAAGAAACTATACAGATGTGTAACGATTACTTTCAAGACAGCATATCCCGGAACCGCCAGTACAATTCCCACCACACCAAACAAATTGCCTGCGGTCAGAATAACGAAGATAATCGTGATCGGATGTACTCGAAGAGATTTGCCCATAATTTGTGGAGAAATAAATTTACCCTCAATGAGCTGTACGACTGTCCATACGATAACCATCTTGAGCAGCATAATCGGTGAGGTGACCAAGGCTACAATTAACGCAGGTGTAATGGCAATGACGGGACCTAAGTAGGGGACAACGCTCGTAAAGGACGCAATGACTGCAAGCGTCAGAGAGTAGTCTAATCCAATGATTAGATAACCAATATACAACAGCGCCCCAATACAGAAGCTGACAATAATCTGCCCACGAATATAGGAACTGACCTGATGGTTCATTTCAGTCATAATGCGATCTGTTTCTTTACGAAACATAGGCGGGAGCATTTTCAGGATAAACTGTGGCAGCTTGTGTCCATCTTTTAGCAAGTAGAACAAAATAAATGGAACCGTGGCAATCGCAAGTACCGTTTCTGTAACCACGCCCAAGAAGCTGCCCACGCCCGTCCATGCATTATTAATAAAACTAGATAACTTTTCAGAAGCTTTGGAGGCCAGCTCAGATGGATTAATTTGAATGGTGTTCTGGAACTGGTTTACAAAATCGCTGCCGATCAGTTTCTCGAATTGTCGTTGTACTTGCTCGCTATAGGCAGGGAAATTTTGGATAAGCCCCTGTATTTGATCGCGGATTACAGGTACCACCGATGTAACCACAATCGCAATAACCCCTATAATGAGCAAAAACAGTACAACAATGGAGTATATTCGTTTTACCTTGTTACGCTCCAGTACATCAACCAACGGATTGAACAGATAGTACAACACGCCGGATAAAATGACAGGGAGAATTATCGTTTTCAGCAGCACCATGACAGGTGTGAATATGTATGAAATTTTGGTAAGCACCAAGATATTCAAGCCGATCAGCAGCAGTACCAGCAGGAATAACACAAACTTGTTGTTCAGAAAAAACTTCTTGAATCGGTCTTTCCATGCCGGAGTTATTTCCACACCACATTCCCCTTCTCTTTACACAATTGAGTATACGTTCTTCATAGATACGATATATTTTTGGAACAAAATATACAAGGTTATACCCAAATAAACACAAAAGCAAACAAAGTTGTACGTCATCGTACGAACTTCGCTTGCTTTCGAAGGGTTATGGAGTATCATTTATCGTGGTTGCAGCATCCACCGTCGTGGTCACAGGTTTGTTCTCCTGTTCAAAAAGATTCTGTATGAAGCGCTTGAGCTTTCTTTCGTCCACACCCAACACCTGCGCACCCTTAATGGTTTCCCCGCGTACCAATTCATTTGGTGGGATTTGCTGCTTCGCTACTGTTGTTGCATCGATATTAAAGCCCAATGAAGCCAATTGCAGCATTTCCGTAGTACTGAGATTCGTTTCAATATAAGGAGAAATGCTATTTAAAATACTTGGCAGTTTGATTAGAGATGAGGTTGACTGAATTTTACCGCCAAGCTCGGTAATGAATTTGCGTTGCCGCTCCGTACGCGTAAAATCGGAAGTCGCATCATGACGGAAGCGTACATATTGCAAGGCTGTTTTACCGTCCATGTGCTGCATTCCCTTTTTCAAATCAATATCAAACTGGTGTTTATCTGCCTTGGAGGTATAGTGCATATCTTTTTCGACATCCAGGTCAATACCACCCACAGAATCAACCAACGCAATAAAGCCATTAAAATCAGTATATACATAATATTGAATCGGTATCCCCAACAGGTCGCTCACGGTCTGTCTGGTTAAATCCGGTCCACCGTAGGAAAAAGCAGCATTCAATCGACTTTGCCCATGACCTGGGATATTGACGTACGTATCACGAAGAATCGACATAAGTGTAGCCTTTTTCGTAACCGGATCAATAGAAGCAACCATAACGGAGTCAGAACGCCCTGAATCCTCTCCACGGGAGTCGCCGCCTAGCAGCAGAATATTCACTCTTTCTGTCCCATCCCATTCTGGTGGGAGCGATACCTCTACAGGTTGTACATTGGTTTGAGTTTGTGCCTGCGGTTTGAATTTCGAATCCTGTCCGGAAGCAACCGAAATTTGGTTCGTAAAATGATATATAGAATACGTATAATATCCGCCCACTAAAAGAACAGCCGCAGTCACAGAAATGCCTAACCATTTTAAAAATTTTCGCATATTTTCGGGTAACCTCGCTTTTATTCATCATCGTTCGGCTTTTAAAAGCATACCCTCCCTGCAAGTTATCTGTCAATTCGCGTCGTCTGTTCTAGTGGTCGTCCGGATACCATGGATTCAAATGGACAAGCACCTCATAAACCCGCGGTTCCTGCTTCATGACAGCCCCCTTAATCAGTCGGATAATATCGTGTCCCTGCTGAATCGTCAAAGAGGCATCCACTGAAGCGCGGATATCCACGATAATATAATGGCCGTGCTCACGGGCACGGATACGGTCAATACGTTGAACCTCAGCTACACTCAGTGCGGCTGCGGCGTAGCTTTCAATTTCCTCCGTGGCAATCGCTTTTTCCATAAGCACATCTATGGATTCACGGCCCATTTCCCACGCTAATTTCAGAACTAGCAATGCCACTACGAATCCCGCAATAGGGTCACCGTAGGATAAGATTGAAATGCTCCAGTGCTCCCCAATCAGCCCCAAACCGATACCCAGTACAGCAGCCCCAGAGGCGTACACATCAGCGAGATGATCTTTTGCCGTTGCGATAAGACCCTGACTATTGGCCGCTCTCCCGATACGAATCGTGTAGATATACAACCACTGTTTCCAGAGCAAGGAAATAATGGCGGCCACCAATGCCAGTATATGCTCCTGTGGCATCGGTTCGAACAGTGCTGCAATCGAATGATAGCCGATAAATATGCCCGCTCCAAACAATATGACCGCCACCACGCTTGCACCGATCACTTCTGCTTTGCCGTGACCATAAGGATGATCCTCATCCGGCGGCTGGCTGGATATGCGCATCGCTCCCAGTGCCGTTGCAGAGGCAATCACGTCCCCTGCATTATGCACACCATCGGCCACCAGCACCTTGCTGTTGAACATAAGTCCTGTAATAATTTTAATGCCGGTTAATAGGATGTTGCTAATCAGGCTGATCCATGCTGAGACCATGGCGCGCTTGCCCATATCCTGTTCCTGCATGATGTATAACCCCTCCAAATTTATCTTTTGAAAAATGTATCCTGAACGCTGATCATTTATTTCAAGGTAGCTCCGCTGATCATGTCATCTTATGGTGCTGCTCCTTCAAGCGTTATGGGTGAAGATTACAATAGCCCCGGAAGATGAGCCTCCCCGGGGCTATTATGATAACCATACTGGAGTATTCTATGAGAATACTCCTGTTTTATCTATCTGGACCGTCCGCGACGGCCTCCTTGTCCTTGACCACCACGCGGGCCGCCTTTGGCTTGTCCACCGCGGCCACCTTGGCCTCCGCGTGCAGAACCGCCGCTGCTGCGGTCATATCCACCACGCTCGCTGCTTTGCCCTACCGAGCGGCCTTGGCCTCCGCGTGCGGAACCGCCGCTACTGCGGTCATATCCGCCACGCTCGCTGCTTTGCCCTGCCGAGCGGCCTTGGCCTCCGCGTGCGGAACCGCCGCCGCTGCTGCGGTCATATCCGCCACGCTCGCTGCTTTGTCCTGCCGAGCGGCCTTGGCCTCCGCGTGCAGAACCACTGCTGCTGCGGTCATATCCGCCACGCTCGCTGCTGCCGCGGCTAGAACGACGTTCGCCGCCTGTGGCATCACGACGACCCGCCTGTTCGCGGCCGCTGCCCCGGCGTCCGCCGCCGGAGTCGTTGCCGCCGTAGGAACGGCGGTCGTTTCTGCCCGAACGGCGTTCTCGACCCTGTCGATCAGCCGTATCGGAAGCAGGTCTACGCTGTCCGCCGCCCTCACTGCTGGTGAATGTGACACCAGCAACTTTCTGGATGTTCCGAAGCTCTGGAACATCTCTTGGCGTAGCGAGCGTCACTGCCACGCCTTTGCCTCCGGCACGGCCGGTACGCCCGATGCGGTGGATGTAGCTTTCGGCATCCTGTGGCATGTCATAGTTAAAGACATGCGTGACGCCTTCTACATCCAGGCCGCGCGCAGCTACATCAGTCGCTACGAGCAATTGGAGTTTCGCTTCCCGGAACGCCTTCATCACTTGCTCCCGCTTGTTCTGGGACAAATCTCCGTGAAGCTCACCGCTCTCAAAGCCCATCTCTTGCAGCTCTTCGTTCAGTTTGGCAGCCCGGCGCTTCGTACGGCAGAAAATAACAGCCAAGTACGGGCGATCCGTATTCAGCATATCCACCAATGCCTGTTGCTTACCACGGTCTGTTGTTTGCACAACGACCTGACGGATTTGGCTCACCGGAACGGAAGAAGCGGATTTCACTTTGACATCTACGGGTTCGTTCATATATACACGAGCCAGCTTGCGAATACCGGCTGGCATCGTAGCGGAAAACAGCATCGTCTGTCTCCGGTAAGGAACCTCCTGAAGAATCGTCTCCACATCGTTCAAAAAGCCCATGTGTAACATTTGGTCGGCTTCGTCCAGGACCAGCATTTTAATGCCACCCAGATCCAGCGTGCCACGTCTCAGGTGATCCAGCAGTCGCCCAGGTGTACCAATAATCAGTTGTGCGCCGCCTTTCAGTTTACGAAGCTGACGCTCTACGTCCTGTCCTCCATAAACAGCCAGTAAAGACAAACTTGGCTCCGTCGCAGCCAATATGTTGGCTTCCTCTGTAATTTGGAGCGCCAATTCACGCGTAGGTGCAATCACGAGCGCCTGCGGGTGTCGCTTATCCAAATTCAGCTTTTGTAGAATCGGCAGTAAAAACGCAAGCGTCTTCCCTGTTCCCGTATGTGCCTCGGCGATAACATCCTGACCTTCCATCAACAGTGGAATCGACTCCTGCTGTACAGGAGTTGGGGATGAAATTCCCTGTTCTTTCAAGGCTTCTACCCAATGCTGCTCTACGCCTAATGCTGCAAAATTCTTCAAGTGGTATTCACTTCCTTTTTCTGTATTCAATATGTGTCACGTAAAATAGGTTCATGTGCCATATGACATCTATCGTTCCATAGTTCAGAATTCCCATTTTTGTATCGGTTCTCATTCTCCCCTTTTCAGGAAGGGAGCTTATCCGTTATCGTTGAATCTGTTCATGTAACCAACATACGACCGCAATGCGGCTCAGGCCCGTTCCATCTATGACTTTCCTAGTATACGCGAAGTTGAACTGGTTTCCAAACGATTTTAATGAACAGTACCACAGTCAATGTAAAAGGTGAATTCGATCTTCATGTCATATATTATGGTATATGAATTGGTAATTCATGAATAAAGGATGGATGCTTGTGGTTAACAACCTGCATTATAATTTCATAATGACCGGTTCCTTGTCGGAGAAGCACACTTTGTTTGCCGAAGAGTGCTTTACTAACCTGTTCGATTGTTTTGAAACGCTCCTGAATATATCAGGAATCCGCAATACCCGTGTGTCAGTCTATCAATCCGGGGCTAAAAAGGCCAAACACGGTAAGATTCGCTGGGACAAGCAGGAGTTGCTTCGTATTGTTACCGATGATGAATTGATTCCGTTGATGCTAGCTATCGAGGCTCCCAGTATCAAATCATCCTATAACAAAGGGACAACGCCGGAAGTGTACATTCTTTTGTCCAATGACCCCATGTGCCAATCTTCTAATCATTGCGGCATGCTCGTTTCAATCCGTCAGGACGTTTATGAAAGTATCGACCAAGCAATCGTCGAAGACGTTATGATGAAGCTGAGCCAGTGGTTAAAGGCAAACAAGCTGCTACACAGCTCGCGTAACTTTTATGCTGGCAGTAAAGCACGCGCTATTATGGATATTCTTCCATTTATGCTCGAACAGGATACCCCGGATATGAAGTATGTTTTTCAAACGTGGACTCCGTTCCCTTTACCACACACTTAAACAATCCGTCATACCATTAACCCCAGGAGGCTGCAATTTATGCAAATTCAAGTTCAAAAGGTTGAAAAAAAAGAGAACGAATATCTCATTCATTATCAAGCCGGGGGAGCGTTGCCGTTCGTTCCGCATGATATTGTTCTGATCCATGGCAAACAGTATTTTATAGGCACGATTTTGAAAGTAGAGCCGGAACAAGCCCTTGTACGTATCAATCCAGAATATGAAGACCAACTGGCAGGATCCATCGGACTGGAACTGGCTTTCTCTCCAACCGTTTCTATTCAAGGAGCAGACAGCATTGTCGAGAAGCTCGGCTATTTCCCTCCCTTTCATTATGACCGAATTACAGCTGCTAATATGACGAAAGACCAGATTACGCTGACGATTGAGCTATCCTACGCTAGCGTGCTTGTCCCTAAATCACCGGATCTGGAGCCTTCGGCTGAGGCACCTGTAATCCCTGAAGCTCCAGTAAAAGACGTCCCACGCTATGCAGTGACTTTTACATTTCTGGAAACCAAAGAGCATGTATTAACTCCTGTAGAAACAGAAAACATCATCTTGCAGCTTGATTTCCGCTATGAAGAAGCAGACATGGTCGTTGATATCGATGCCTTGTCGGGACTGTCAGGTAGCTTTCTGTGCAGAGGTATCCGCGCAGAGATTAAGGAGCTGAATGAATAAACAGGAGGCTCGCGAGCTGTTACGTTGTCATTCTTTTATTCACGATGATCTGGAGCATCCCAAAATGCAAAACGGATTTCTAGGGATGCTCCGCCCCTTTCAGGGAGAACTGATCGAGGACAACTTCCATGAACTGATGACCATCATTGAAGTTCTCGCAGATGAGTTGGAGAAACCATCCGTAGAACGGGAGCTGATTGCCGCTCTGTGGGGGATATGTCAATATACACGGGCATGGGCATTGTATCCTGATAGTATGCTGCAGCGAAACAACCTGCTGACCGTAGAGCAGATCAACACCCTCGACGATTGGATTGATACGATCTCCTATGCGGTTATGGTGCTGCTGGAGGGTGGCGGACGGGAAGAAGCTTTATCGAACTACAGACATGAGAGTTGATCCGCAGTGATACATATATCTTAGTCAAGGAGGCCGCTTGTGCACTGCTTCGCGCACATAAAAGCATGCCTTTCGCACAACATGCTCTGAAGCAATTATCGCAGCATGAGAATTCGGTGCATCTGCCAAACGGGAGCTGTCCACATAATCGACAACCAAAGGAGAATCACTCTACTTATGCGTGTAAGAATATTTATATTCATATTGATTATCGGGATTATATGTGTGCCTGCCTATTTCATCATGAGCAGCTTTGGATTATTTCAAAATGAAAAGGTGCTTGTACATTACAAGCTTGCCATTGAGGTAAAGGATAAAAAGTATGATGCCTGGCCTTTAATCAGCAGCTATACCGCTATAGATAAAAAAGGGGACAATCGTCAGCTCTACTATCAGGCGGAGGGCTCAGGCATAGAGTATCTGTTTCAACTGGCGTATGGACAATATGAACTCCGACCCTCCAAGGAAAATCCTTTTCTGGACGGGGGAGTCCACTACACCATGGACCATCCTGAGTATGTGCGTGAGGAAAAGCAGTATGAGAATGCTAACGACTACACGGAATTAACCCATTATTACAATCAGCAGGAACAGATTATTTATACCTATAATCCCAAAGCCAAGCTCGATAAAACATACGTCCGTTCCATCATCACCGCTGGGATGACTCGCACGACCGGTAGATCAAGCCGTGCGGTAAAGGATGACTATATCAATATCAGTAAGCTGTTTAAGGACAAGCTGGGAGTGAATGTGAAGGTAGATGTGGATGAGGACAACAAAATCGTCACCCTATCCATGACATGATCTCACAAACGATGCACCGCTGCGTCTTCTCATTTCCAAAAAGAGGTCTATGGTTTACTAGGATCAAGGAGGCTGGTTGTTGATGTCATTCGCAATTGAATCAGGGCTTTCGCCTGCCCAGATCGCGGCATTGGAGGAACAGATACAGCATATATTGCCCGCTGGCTATACACGTTTTCTTTCACAATATAACGGTTTTTATGTAGCCGCCCCTTTTTATTGCAATGTGCCCTTCGATCGCGTGGATAACGGAGACATTGATTTGACTTGTTTTTTCGGATATGAGGTATCCAACAAAAATCATGACCTTCTAGCGATTAATGATGAATTTCTGGATGAAATCAATCATGTCCAGAACGCTTTGTTGATTGGTGCAGATGCGGGCGACAATTTTTACGTTCTAATATGTAATGAATACACCCCGTATGTGTACTACTGGGACCGCACACATCTTCATGCTTATGATGACAAACTGAACTATGATATTGCAGAGCAGGACGAATGTGGACATTTGTATCTGGTGGCAACAGACTTTACAACGTTTTTTAATCAGGTAATTGAACGACTCAACGAGCAGAAAGGGAGGCCTACTGATGACAGAAATACATAACCCTAATTGGGGACCGGCTTATTTAGAAGGTTGGGTTGTACCCGAAAACCCAGAGGCATGGGTCGAGCAGGAGTGGACAGGTACGCTTCGTTCACAGGCAGGACATACGAAATTCCACATTTTTTATTATGGAGAACTTATGGACGAGCTGATCGCTGGAACTGAATTTGCCCCCCAACTCATTATTGCAGAAGAGGCAGTCACAGGTGAACAGATCGTGATTTTTGACGGAACCCGCCATGGTTACGATGCTCTGCTATGCGAAGTTTATACCAAGGAACAGCAGAACAATCGTACTCCCCTGCTGCCCTATCTGGACGAAGATGGTGAAGATACTTTCGAGGTAAGCTTGACCACTTTTTATAATGTTGATTGGGATGACGAGTTTGCAGACGATGTGGATGAGAATGGACAGTTAGAGCTGATCAACGGCGAACGATGCGATTTTGAAGATGCGAAGCGGAACGGCTATGATGCGATCAGCATTACGATTACCAACGCTAAAGGTCTAAAAACAGAGATCATTCAGGAAGAGCTGGCCTGACGATGGTGTTCAAAAGAATCAAACATCGGGAAGGCGATATTTTTGTTATCCCCATGCATGACGGCCGATTTGCGGTATGTCAGGTGATCTGCGCACTGTATGGTAGATTCAAAAAAGCGTTCTCCTTCGGGGTTCTATCCATAGGCCAGAATCAAGCGTACAAGGGTGAAAAGACATATCTTCCGTTCACAAATTATCGCGGCCGATTTGAAGTTATATTCACCGCCACCCAAAATCTGACGAAGGGAGTATGGCCTATTATCGATCAGCGCCCTCTATCCGAGGAACAACAGCAGCTAAAATATTTTAATTGTGCGGGCCATCTGTATTGCGGGGATGAATATATACGCAATCTGGAACTGGAAGAATATAATCAATATACTGTAATGGGCGTGGCTGGATATGAGTTGGTACAGCGATATTTAGCCCAATACGAAGACCACTAGCAGAAGAATAGCAGCACAAATAACCACCTTGAAGTTTGATACCAAGGTGGTTATTTACGCTGCTAAAAGGGCTCGAACGTATAAGAGAATGGTGTACGCTCTGTCCCTAATACTGACTTCACGCGCTCTTCATCCACCAACGCTTCGACGAGGCTATATAAATCCGAGGCTGCATACCGAAAATTGCCCCATGTGCATAGATTCAAAGCATAGATTGGGAATTCTCCCCGTTCATCAGGCGATTGAATATCCCAAATCAGCAGGTCATTCCCTTCACTGGAAGCGAAGGGAACCGCATGCTCCAAAAGCTCCGGAAAACCATCTGGCTCCAGCGCCGCTTCTTGTAGAACCTCTTCCGATTCCAGTAAATCATCAAACCAGGCCCGCCAGTTATGATAACGATGAAGCCATGAATCCGGGTGATCGCCAAGAGGAATATGAATGTTCCATAAGCCACATAGTCGCCCGTAACCAAGAGTTTTGACATAATCTATATAAGAAGGCGGAAAGCCCATACCATTTTTTAAACGATGCTCTATTAGAAAAACCTCATCATAATAAGCCTGAAACTGCGGACGTTGCAGCCCTGTAAAAATGCTCATGTTCGCCCTCTCCTTTTGCACGTCCTATTCACCTTTTCACCCTTCGGCGCATTGAAAAGGCCATTTTCAAGTGTTAAAATGGGAATAAGATGTATATTCTAAAAAAAGAGTGAAGATGCGTCAACATCCTCACTCTTTGGCAACAGCCGCTTTTAAGGGCGGTAGCCGTGTCAAAGGATGATCATTGAAATAGACCGCTTGCCTTTGTCGAGGGCGGTCTATTTCTTTTTTATGGAGGGAAAGAATTAGGATCACCAACGTTGCGAATTGAATCATCAACATTAGGGTGTCTTTAACCTCCACAGGCCTCACCTCCTTTACAGGAGACTAGCCGGCCGCCCATCTAAGCCATTCTGTTGTTGAGGAATATTATAACATAAGACTCGTAAAACGTACGTTTTTACGCTCTTTTCGAAAAAGGAGGAACGAATATGGAGCAAAAGCGCTTCAAAGATGAACATGGATATAAATATGACTTTAGCGCCGTGATCCGGAGAGGAGAACAGGTAGCTGTTCATTGCCCTCGTTGTCAGGGCCAAGCTTTCATTTCCAACTCAAAGGAAGACTGTCATTACGTCGTTCGATGTTCTCATTGTTACTACACGTATCAGCAGCCAGAATCTTATACATTCTATGCACGCGGCGTATGCAACCATTGCGAGCGGTATTTTAATATCGGAATCCATGATGACCGAACGAAACTCCATAAAAATACGAATATAAACTGTCCGCACTGTGAGACACGCAATCAGGTTCCGGTGCATCGTGTTCAATCACACGAATGGCATACAGACGTGGTCCAAAACGGAAAAGACCCTATTTTCCAGCTTCAGCTGTACTTCCTTGATTACTACCGGGGGAAACCTGTCTGGGCTCTTAACCGGATACACCTGAATTACCTGCTCTCCTATATCTCTGCCGAGTTGCGAGAAAAGCCTACATCCGGTATGATGCGTACGGCTTCCCATTCCATTCCCAAGTACATTAAGGATGCGAAGAATCGACAGGCCATCTTGAGAATATTACAAAAGCTACAGCATAAGCCAGCGACTAAGGGAGGGGCCTCCATACATGAGCATACAAACTTTTGACAGCCTTGAAGCATTGATTCGTGCCGTTGGCCAAACAGAGATCAATGAATGGGTATTTGCCAATCTGGAACGTGTTCAAAGTAATCCGCTCAATTCTACCTATTACATCATCCCCGAGGAAGAATTGTGGGAACTGGAGGATGCCGGTCTCACCGTCACCAATCATCGTGATGAAAGTATACCTGCATCTCTACCAGACCATCACGTGCAATCTTGGTTGGAGGTGGCGACTGTACAGGATGTCATTGAAGTGTTACGCCACAGCGGAAGCGAGCCGGATATTGAACGCATTGCGCAGGGACTGCGATATTATCATGAATATGATGCTTTTATGGAATAAGCGTTTCCAGCAGCTCTTTTACCTCAGGGGCAGCCTGCTTCAGGCTGTTTTTTAGTTTCTTCGCGCCACCCCATATGCGATAAACAAGCACCTCTTGTTCATAGTCCTCCAGCTTCTCAAGCTCCTCCACCAGTACCTGTGCCTGCTCTACAGTTTCGATTCTGGATGACTTCAGTGGTTTGGCAGACTCGTTGCCTGCCAGTAGAACCCTCGTCCAAATGGGGATCGTGTCCGGTGTCAGTCCGTGTGCGTCAGCAAATACAGCGGCGTAACCGTCCTGTACGGACTGATGTTCACTGTCCACCAGCTTCATATAACGATTCACTAATGGGAAATAGTTCTTTCCTTTTAGGCCCAGTCCCATCACCGCATAGGTTCCCGGCATCGCCGACTTTTCACCGGGCTCTACATCGTTATACCACTTGAACTCTTCCATCACGACCTCAGCATATTCAGCCAGCAACGGATGCAGCGCAGGGTATTCAAGTGCATTGGCGAAGAAACGATGTAACGTAGATTTAGCCAACTTGGGTACAGGCAGGTAGTTTTTCACCTTGCTTTTGAACTTCATCCGATATTCCTTGGTAAAGCCCTTTCTTAAAATATCGCATAAATATACGAGTGCTTCTCTATAGCTCTCTTCTTCCTCTGAACGAATCTGAACCTCCAGCGTTTGCAAAATATCATTGGCTTGGCAGATGACTCGCTCACTTGTATATAACGCTGGGATGCTTCCTGATCCGCTCTCAAGCCACACGGAAGCCTGCTCCGAGCCTAGCTGTGCAGCAATCTCCAAATACTTCTGCCGTGCATCGGCATCGGTCGAGCCCACCCGCATCGCGGTAAGCAGGAGCATCTCCATGGCTGGCGCAGGAATTTCCGAAGGGAGAATATCAGGCTTCACTTTATAATCCAGCCCATAGCTTTTTTCCCGATCTGTATAATTGGCCAAAAATTCATCCTCTGCCCAATGCTTCAAGCCACTGCTGAGCTGATACCTCCATACTTCCTCACGCTTGCGGCTGACCTTCACTTTGGCATCCATTCGATTCAGCAGCTCATTCATCCACTGGGCGTTTACAGGGTACAAATGAGGATCAAGCAAGTGCCTTACTAAGAAAAAATCGTCCTCTTCCTTCGGCACAGCTTTACTAGAGGGGTTGAGTTTCTGCTCTACAAACTGTTGGATAGTGGCTAACAGTTGCTGCCGCTTATCTTCGTTCAGGAGTGAGAATGTAAAATGACTAGCCTTATTCTCCAAGACTACTTCCAGATGAAATTCCAGCCGATAACGAAAGAACATGGAACTAAATTCTTTCGACTTAAACAGAGCCTCTATCCGTTCCCTAAACACAGGCATCCATTCGTCCTGTACCTGCTGCAATGTTACCCCATCTGTAAACCCAGAAATTTTCGTATCCGGTCTACGATGATCCCAATCAAACGGTTCGTAGGTATCCACCCACAGCCCATCCTTCTTACAGGTAACTTTTAAGTATTCATGAATCCCTTCGTGAAGGACACTTTTGATTTGGAATTCGGCGATGCGCTTTTGCTCAGAAGCGTACGCCTCATCAATCGCCTCAAAAATTGGATCTATGTAGGCTTGTACCCCTGATGTCATAAGATGTGTTCCTCCTTCGTCCCCTCACAAATTGTAGTTCCTATGAAATTAAGATAGACTAATCTATAACTATTTTATTTCCTGATTATAGCATATCTCTCATTTACTTTTGGGCTCTATCCCTATAGATAGAGTGCCGGAAAGCAGGTGTATTCTACATGTATTGGGTTTCCACACAGCACACACCGATGGCTACCGATGAACTGACAAATATTGAGCATACCTATGGAATAACTTTACCACCTCCCTATGTAGCATTCCTCACCCGCTACGGGCCGGGCACCTATTGTGGCCTGCTGATAATCGAAATGCCTGATCCTCAACTATTGCAATCCTATACGGATTACGAACTGTGGACGCATGATGATAACTGCCCAATTACAGCGCGGCAGCTGGGTGAGTGCGTGGTCATTGGCAGCTCCATAGATGGTGACTTCCTAGCGATTCACCCTCAGGTTGAAGGCTTAATGTGGCTGCCACGACACTCGGAGATCATTACTACGAAGACTTTAGATGTTCAAGTTCCATTCACAGAGACATTAGGACATATACTACAGGATGAATTTGGAAGAATGGAGCCATTCCCCCGTTATTTCGAACCTGTCAGCCAAGACAAAACCGCTACATTCCTACTGTTTAGTCCCCTGGATACGGCCGAGGCCTACAATCCAGCCAATCCGAGCGATCAGGCGCTGAATTTTGCTCCGGCATCCTTACAAGCATTGGCTCAGCGATTTAAACAGCATTTTAACTCAAATCTATGGATTGAAAATGAGCATATCTGCATGGCTTTTCTTCAGACTCTTGGCGGATACGTGCGTTTTAACTATGCATATGGACGCGAAGTGGCGATCATTTATGAATCCAAAGCGATAGCACTTCGTGATGAAATTTTATCATTCTTGCAAAAAGAGCATTGCCGGGTTGTAGAGTAAGAGGAGGGCGAATACGAATGACAGTACATTTTACACAAACCTTAGAAAAACTGGAACAAGTCGTTGATCGTCTGAGACAAAGTGGGATGCCTGATGTGGTATACCAATGGACGGAAGGGATTTCTACAGGTGAACTAACTGAGCTGGAGGAACGGCTGCAGATGCATTTGCCTGCCTCCCTGTCTGAATTGATAAAGCGGTGTGGCAGCTTAAATTTGCTATGGTGTCTCCCCCAACACTGTATTGTAGCTGATGGACCAGAGTGTTCATATAAAAACAGCAAGGATCATGAACAAGAGCAGTGTATCCTAGACGATATCACAGGAGAGATTGGATGGAATCATGAGTATATTGGCTATTTTACATCCTATGGGGAAGATACCGACTCAGCAGCGGACGAGCAACGATATCTGATCCTTAATTATAATGGTGCGGGTGATCCGATACTGCTTGATATGGCAACATCCGCAACAGAGCCAGCGGTTTTCTGCTATCATCACGAGCTGGATCAGTTCACGCTGCTCGCGGAAAATCTACCCGCCTATATAGACACCATGCTCACCTTGCACGGGCTATGGCTATGGGATTGGTTTAAAGTGACCGATGAGCATGGCATTCAGCTAAACAGCCCACCACTGCAACTGTGGCAACGCTGGTTGAACATGTTTTGCACGATGAAGCTGGAGGATGCACAGTCGTTGGAGACGCTAATCCATTACACCACCATGCATGGCGTAGATTATCCTGCTGTGTTGCAGGCTTTTCAAGCCTATGATCCAAAGGATATTTTTCTTGCCTGGGAGCAGCACTGGCAGAACATTCAACATAGCCAGGTTCCATTCTCTACTTGGGCCGTTTTGGTAGGGGAGACTGCGGGGATTGGGGCTGCTGATTGGGTCCGCTCCTTGTGGGAACCGGAAACCGCGCAAGCATGGACATCTTTAGCTCAAAACAATACCCTACATGCTAAGGGTGCATTTGCGTCCACACGTGCTTATCTAAGCGCCCGCTGCCTACCCGAGCAGGAAGGCTTGGTATGTGTTTGCAATCACCTGCTACAGCATTCGGTCGCAGAAGACAAATTAGGAGGATACACCGCTAATGGGCAGCTACAACATTTTCGTTCACCACAGATCATTAACTGGATGCGGGATAAGGTCAATCATCCGGTGGATGGCTGGGCAATACTTTTCGCTCACTCCCGTCCTACAGCTGAGCAGTTGATTGAATGGCTATCCGATAGCGAGCTTCATCAAAAAATTGCAACCGAGGCGCTGGATATTATGATTCATCGGGATCCTCTTCCCGCTCTGGAAGCAGACGCTTGGGCCAATATCTCAGATCTACTTCTTGCTTCTTTGCAGCTCGTTATGCTCAAAAAAGATAAACGTCGTATTGAAGCCGTACTTAAGCAGCTTTCAGATTTGGAACTTCGTTAATCTTTCGGAATGGTTGTATGCGGATTCGCATGTACAGTGGTGTGAGGTAAAGAAAGTTAGCCGCTGCGTCAGCGGCTTAACCCCTTGAGGAAAGTATCTATAGTGAATGCGATCAATTCATCATTGGATTTTGCCATAGGAAGTTCAAAATTCAGGAGCAAAGAAGTCAATCCGTGCAGCATGCTCCATACGGATCTGGCGATCAGGTGCTCATCTCCTTGAATGATGCAGCCCTCCTCCATAGCAGCTTTGAGCCCCGCTTCAAGCAGCTCAAAGCCTTTAAAACTCCCACTGTCTATAAGACTGACCAAGCTTACAGATTCCAGGTTGCTGATAAACAGGATGTTGTAATATTCCGGGTTAGTCGTTCCAAAACGAACATACGCATCAGATACCGTTTTCAATGTGTCCAGCGTATTCAATCCCGCTGCCTGTGCTTCATCCACACGCTGCAGAAGAGCCTGCAGGAACAAGGTATTTCCTTCTAGCAGCAGTTCACGGACAACGGCTTCCTTATTGGCAAAATAATGATAAATAGTCGTTGGTGAATATTCGATCTGATCCGCAATTTTGCGCATGGAGACTTCGGCATACCCCTGATTCAGGAAAAGCGACCGGGCGGCCTCAATGATTTTCCGGCGGATCTCACTGCTTTCACGTTCTCGGCGTTTGATATGTTTCATGAGTAGATGTACTTGCCCCTTCTGCCTACCCCAATTTGGCGGCGATACGATCAGCTTCCATTATACCCGAGTTCATAGCCCCTTGAAACCCGCCCCCAGGCTGTGTCCACGCCCCTACCAATGACAGACGGTCTACTGCTGATTTGTGCTTCAGTCTTTTTATGCCGGACTGGCGGACCGTTTGTGCGTAGCCATAAACGGCCCCGTCGGGATTAGCGGTATAACGCTGCATCGTGCGCGGTGTGCCCAACTCGGCCACCACTACCTTGCTGCGAAAACCAGGATACAGCTGTTCTAGGCATCCCAGTATCTGCTCTGTCACGGCTTCTTTTTTGGCTTTATATTCGGGACGTGCGGCAGGCCAGTTCTCCAATCTGTCCAAAAATGTAATTGCAATGACACCCTTCCCCGGTTCATTGAGCTTAGGGTCCATAGCGTTATAATTGGTGAGCATCCAGTTGCCTTTGGTATACTGGCCGCTCATCATAACTTCATAATCTGTTTCCGAATCCGGCTCATTACGTAGGATTAAGTCTTCTTCGGTGATACCAAGCTCATGGGGTTCACATGATAATCCCAGATATAGCTGGGTGAGAGATATGCCAGTCTCCAAACTGCTGACAGCTTCCAGCTCACGACGGGCAGCATCATAGTTTTCCAGTAGGCGGCCATAGGTATGATGGGGACTGATACCAGACACAATCCAGTTGGCTTTATATACATCCCCTTTTTTCAGACGGACACCAGCTGCTTTACCGCGTTCGAGCATAATCTCAGATACCTGACTGCGCAGATGAACTTCTCCTCCCGCTGACTTAATAGCGTCAACCAGTGCATTGGATAAAGCCTGTGCGCCTCCCTCAATGTAATACGTCCCCTCCATGTGGTAGCCGATCCAGGGAATGAAAAAATACACGGCAGCAAGCCGTTTTGGAGGCAATCCATAATAGGCCCACAGCGCGGTGAAAAATTCCGTGAATCGGTCAGACAACCCGAACTGGCTTACAGCTTCCCAGGTAGTCATCTGCGTCCAGCGGAAGAAGGTTCCTGCTTTGAGCAGGCCAGCCGCCCTGCGCCAGGAAGTGAGGGAAGAAAAAGCAGAGAAGCCTGTTTCAAAACGGCGAATGCCCGCGAATAGACTGTCAATGGCTGCCACCTCAGCAGGAAACATGTTTTTGAGGAGCTGCACATACTCCTGAACATCGGATGGAATATCAATGGTCTGCCCTTCCCAACGAATGGAGTAAGGGTGCTTTTTGCGGAGAGGAACAATTCGCTGGTCCGCATTGCAGTCCTTTAACAGCCGACCGAAGCTGCCTTCCTCGAGTCCACCGACACCATGCAAGGAGACATCAAAAGTGTAGCCCTTTCTTGTAAATTCAGTTGCGAAACCTCCAGGCAGAGTGTGGCTCTCAAAAACAGCTGTTCGGTAACCGAGCGCGGAGAGTCTTGCTGCACAGGACAAGCCACCCAGTCCTGCACCGATGACAATAGCATCATATTGGTTCATGATTTCATCTCCTTTATTAACATCGTTATATAAGTTAACGGTGTTAAGTTAAGGAGATTATATACCACAACATTCCCGTTGAAAAGCCTCGGTTTCTTATCTTCCTGTCATAGACGAATACAATCTTTTCGATCTATCTATTTGCTGATTACAAATCTCTTCAATGGATTTTTGCAAAATTCTAAGTTGCGAAAGTAGAATTTTTTATAAAAAACATCCAAAATTGTAGCGCTTTCACTTGTCAGAATCCAATGAAGGTGCTATCCTTCAAGTGGGATTGTTACTGAAAAGGCAAAACCCGAGTACACTTGTGTACCCGGAGTTTGCCTTTTTTTGATTTGTATGAATTCCACAGCATACAGTCAACCATCCCGAACATGTAGTAAGCGCTTTAAAAAATGACACCAAAGGAGATTAATCTCATGCAAAGAAGACGTTTTGCCCTTGTTTTATTATCTTTCGTGTTCCTGCTTACGATCTTTTTCCCATCCTCCAGCTCTGCCGCAGCAGCCGATGTCCCAGCGCCACAGGCTACCCTGCTTACGCAGGTACAGCCCTTGGGTGAAGTTGTTTCTGCTGTTGTACTGAAATACAGCACTAATATTGACGGGGCATCCTTATCCACTTCCAGCTTTCAGGTTCAATCTGTACTCAATGATGTATATACAGACAGAACCGTAACCGGTGTATATACCAATGATACTGGAGCCATCACCAACCGCAGTACTCATGGTAAATATGTCGTGATTGAGCTGGATACGCAAGATAAAAATGCAAGTACCCTTACTTACGATGCAACAAGCGCAGTTAACCGCATCAACACGTTGAATTATACGATTAGTCAAAAGAAAGATATTGCAACTTCAAAGAAAATAGTTATCCCAGCCTCTGCACAGATTGTAAAAGCAACGGATAATATTACACCGATCGTGGACGATTTCCAAAAAAACACCTTTGAAAATAAAGAAGGCTTCAAGCTGAACTACTTTACGTTTGAGCCTAAAGTAGAGCCCGGCAAAACCTACCCTCTGGTTGTGTTTCTGCACGGAAACGGCGAACGTGGTGACGGAAACGGAGTAAACCTGCTGGCAAATGCCGGAGCTGTTACTTGGGCTTCTCCTGAGCAGCAAGCCAAACACCCATCCTTCGTAATCGCTCCACAAAGCCCGATTGACCTGGAGCATAAATTCATTTGGGCGGATGAGCCACGCAACAGCGCTGTAGCCGATTTGGTACGTGAAACGGCGTTAAAATACCCGATCGATACCAACCGAATCTATATTGTTGGTATTTCTCAAGGAGCTATGGGAACGTGGAGATTGTTGGAGAAAAATCTTGACTTGTTCGCCGCAGGTGTGCCGATTGCCGGTTTGACCAACTATGAAAAAGCCGTTAACATGTACGCGCCTGTTGAACCTACACACGTCGAGGTATTGAAAAACGTTCCTATTTGGGCCTTCCATGCTGCAGACGACACCACAGTAAGTCCTAAAAACTCGCAAGAAATGGTCGCTGCCATTAAAGCACAAAACGGAAACCTCATTCACTTCACTGAATACGAAGCAGGGATTATCAAACCTACAGGACACTTCTCCTGGGTTCCGGCTCTGCAAAATCAGGATATGATTGAATGGCTGTTTGCACAAAAGAAATAAGTGTAGTTTTTGTATTAAAACCGAACTTAAAAGTTTCATATTGTGCCACTACGCAGTCGGATAGTGCTTCCCATCGCCATCGCCCCCGGATTTCTTGAACAAAGCCTTGTATAGAGTAGTAATCCGGGGAGGTGATGCTTCCGAAGCGAGCTTTCCTACGGAAAGCTTTTAAAGCCACCGCTTCGCTTGTACAGCACTATTCCGTCTACTCCGTTTTTATGTTCATTTTGAGTTTGGTTTTTTTTTATCTCCAAATAATGCGCCAGAACGGTTCGATACCCGCCTGGCGCTTTTTTATATCTATAAAAAAAGGCACCTGCCTTCCTGTGTACCACCATCAGGAAAGCAGGTGCAATATCAAAACGAGGAGACTGAAAAATTTGACACTGGTATTGCCATTTGCAGTTAACTTGGAACCTGCTACTTCGCGCGTTTCGCAGCTTTGATCGTTTTCAAAGCTCGTCTGCGAGTTACCTTGTTCGGACTCCGAAGCTGTCTTCTGGCAGTTGCCACATCTGCTTTAGCCATGTGCACATCACCATCCTATTCACTTAGGCTCATATTGGGAGCATGCACCTAAAGACTGTTAGTAATGATTATGATTCTCATTATCATTTAAGATTATATAATGAAATCTACTAGCATGCAAGAGCTTTTGGGTAGAGTATGTATCTTTATTAGGACGGTGTTCATTTCACCCTTTTACGCTTCTGTGTTACATTATATAAGTAAAACGAGAACAAAAATTCGAATCAGATTTACGTTCGCCATTTTCATAGTCCTTTATTCCGAACTAAATCAAAGTCTATATCTTCCCGACATGTGTTCCATAACAATTCATCTGTAAGAAAACTTAATGCATCCATGTTGCGCAATCGTTCGACCAACTCAGTAATCACATCTATGTCTTCACGTTGTACATGCCTTGCAAGAGTGAATTCCTCCCGTGTCACCATCAACATATAGATGCGAATAATGCTTTTCCTTTTTTACATGTCGAAGAGTAAGCACGCTATTGTCGATCATCATGACGTAACGGTCCTTGATCAGATAGCCTTCAAAAAGCTCATACATATGCGGAAGATCACAGGGACCAAGAATGACACTTACTTTTTCAAAATTACTTTTGTTCATTTAGATTTAGCTCCCTTCACATCTATTAAAACGGTCTTTACTAAAGATTAGATTTGTAAATTTTATAACTTTTAAAGATTAACCTTTGTAGTTATTTTATATCCTTTAAAGATAAACTTCAATAGTTAATGTTATTTCTATTTAAATTTCTATAATGAGGTGTATGTATGGGAATTGTTTTTAAACTTGAAGAATTACTTCGAGAAATCGGGATTACTAAAAACGCTCTCGCTCGTGAGGCAAAAATCAGGCCTAATACCATCTATGAGATGTGTAACAATACATCCAAGCGAATCGAATTTAAAACATTTAATACCGTGATGGAAACACTGATTCGGCTCTCTGGTCGTCCATTAACTCTACATGATGTTCTCGAATATATACCTGAAAATGAACTAGAGAAACACTAATTCATTCACAGAATAGTCCGCTGCACCTTATATCTCTGCCCCTGGCAGGGATATTTTTTCCCTTGTTATTTAGCATAATTGTTATCATTATTTCAGAGTACGTGTAACTAGAATCTATACTGATAAAGGAGTATTTTTCAGAAGCAAAAATACGTCCGGCTACCGTAATAGATATGGTAAATGGCAAAACCAAAAGACTTGAACTGGAAACACTAGTCCATATACTTGATGCTTTGAATAGATTTGCCCGCCAACGAAGATTTACAAGGGCTATTACTCTCGCTGATATTATAGAATACATTCCTGAAGATGGAATTGAGAGACAGTGAGACTGTAACATGAGAATGAGGATTACTATTAGCCCAGTGGGCATTTCCATGACAAAATAAGAGGTTGCTAAGGCCCTCTTTTCCCCATATTAAAGAAGCGTTGGGCTTGTTGTCCCAACGCTTCTTTATGGTAAAACAACAACTTATACTATGATTAATCCACTTTGCCGCCCTCTACAACCAATTGATCTGTAAAGCCTTCTCCATAAACAGAGGTCAATGTGTCCTTGTAGGCTTGATGCACAAAGTTTTCCTTGCCTAATGTAGCCAGCTCATTGTTGATCCAGTCTAACAACTCCTTATTTCCCTTTGCTACTGCGGGTGCAATTGTATCTTGACCACCAAAGGCCGGGATGGTTACGGTAAAGCCGGGGTTGGCCTTGGCCCAGGCGATCAGCTCTGTATTATCGTTGGCAATGGCGGCGCCGCGTTTGTCTTTGAGGGCTGAGAAAATCTCTGTGTATTGATCGAATTTAAGCAGCTTGATGTCAGGATAATTTTTCGTGAAATAGGTTTCAGCCGTCGTTCCCTTTGCGACAATCAGCTTTTGTTCCGAATTCTTCAATTGGTCAATCGTGGTGATTGGAGCGCTGTCAGGTGACACAATGCCAAAGGATAATTTCATATATGGATTGGCAAAATCGACTTTTTCTTTACGCTCATCCGTCACCGTAAAGTTAGCCATGATGATATCTACCTTGTTGGATTCCAAATAGGCGACCCGACTGGCAGCATCCACCAGGACAAATTCCACCTTGGACTCGTCACCCAAGAGATCTTTGGCAAACCGCTTCGCAATGTAAACGTCAAAGCCTTGATTCTTCCCTTCCGAATCCACGTAGCCAAAAGGCGGCTTATCTGCAAATACACCTATTCGAATCTTGCCGTTCTTTTTAATGTCCTCAATCGAAGCAAATTTAGCCGAGCCTGAACTACCGTTGGTATTTCCGCCTCCTGCACATCCCGCCAAACCAACAAGCAGCAAGCTCAAAGCCAGTAATAACGTCGTGAACTTCATTCCTTTTCTCATCTGTATTCATCCCCCTGTTTATATCGTTTCGTACTGAAATATATCCAGAAAGTGCTGGGCACGCTCTGTTTCCGGTTGGGTAAAAAATTGCTGCGGTGTAGTCATTTCACATATCTGTCCTTGATCCATAAAAACGATACGATCTCCTACCGACTTGGCAAATCCCATTTCATGCGTCACGATAATCATGGTCATGCCCTGTTGTGCCAGCTCTCGCATGACATCCAGCACCTCTCTGACCATTTCCGGGTCCAAGGATGCGGTGACTTCATCAAAGAGCATAATTTCCGGGTTCATACACAGGGCGCGCACAATCGCAATCCGTTGCTTTTGCCCGCCTGATAATTGTCTCGGATACGCATCTTTGCGATCCAGCAGACCCACTCGCTCCAATAGTTGCTCCGCTTGCTCAAGTGCCTCCTGCTTGTTTCTCCGCTGAACTTTAAGCGGGCCGAGCAATATATTTTCTAAGACCGTCATATGCGGAAACAATTCGTAGTTCTGGAACACCATTCCGATATGCTGCCGCACCTCGCGCCAATTCACTTTCTTATCCGTCAGGTCCTGCCCTCTATAACGGATAGCTCCGCTCTGGACTGGTTCCAGACCATTGAGACATCGGAGGAGTGTGCTTTTTCCACATCCCGAAGGACCGAGAACGACCACGACTTCCCCCTTCGTTACATCCAGATTAATCTGTTGCAGTACTTTTCGGTCTTCGAAGCTTTTGTGCAGCCCTCGAATTTCGAGTAAAACCTCCACAGCCTCTCCCATGACACCCACCCCATCCTGCTAATTTTGCCATCTGCGTTCAAATCTTTTGGAAAGTCTGGATAACGGATAGCATACGAGAAAATACAATATGAAAATAAAGCCGTACACCCAGAAGGATGCCGAGGGCGCTTTGATTACACCGAGCTCAATAATCTGCTGTCCGACCTTGACCACTTCCACTACACCGATCAGCACCACTAATGAAGTGGTTTTGATCATCCGTGTCGCCAGATTAATAGAACCGGGAAGCATTCGGCGCACCGCCTGGGGAATGAGCACATGGCGGTATAACTGTCTATATGTCAGTCCCAGTGCCTGCCCGGATTCCACCTGATGCTTGGGCAGTGATTCCAATGCACCACGAACGATGTCACCAATCTCGGCCGCTCCCCACAGGCTGAATACGATAATTGCTGTCAATTCCCCGCTGATATTCACATTCAACAAAGGAGTAAATCCAAAATATACGACATACAACCACACCAGAATTGGAATAATGCGGAATGTCTCCAAATATAATTTCAGCACAAACCGAATCGGTCTTGATTTTAAGGTGCGCAGCAACCCCATCAAAATGCCTAATAGAGTACCGATAATAATGGAAAGTAGCGCAATCTCCAGCGTAACGAGTAATCCCCCTAATAGACGCTCGAAATTGGAACCTTCAAAGAGCACATTAATCCCCGAATTCAGCATATCGCACCTTCCTTTCCACCCACGTCAGCAGTATCGACAAAGGTAAAAGCAGGACGAGATATGCCAATACCAGCAGAATTAGTGATTCTGTTGTTTTGTAGTACATGCCGATCAGGTCTTTTGCCACATTCATCAGATCTAATAAAGCAATGGCGCCAACAATGGAAGTCTCCTTGAGCAAAAAAATCGCATTCGCTCCCAGAGACGGAACACTGATGGCAAAAGCCTGTGGCAAAATAACATATCTCGCCAGTTGTATCTTGGACAGCCCGAGACTCAGCCCGGATTCCGTCTGGGTTTTACTCACTGCTTCCATTCCCCCACGGAACGCCTCAGCCATATACCCCCCGCCCAAAAAGGTCATGCCCACAATGGCACACGTCATTTCGCTCATATGCAGACCTATTTTCGTAAACCCATAATACAGAAAATATAACTGTACAAGCAGCGGCGTATTTCGGGAAAGCTCAATATAGGCAACAATGATGCCGCTAATTCCCCTTACCTTGTAATACAGCACTGTGCTGCACAGCAAACCGACGACTAATGAAAATAGAATAGCAAAAAAGGCGATCTTCAACGTCAGCCACATAGCTTCTCCATATAACGGCAAGCTCTCTACAATAAACTCCCAGTCTAAGTTCATATGTGCATACCTTTCGATTTTCGATTATTCCTATGTATTTGCTTTGCTTAATAACAATGATTGTATTCCTGCCCAATTATTACGTCAATACTTTGATGAAAATTTGTCATATTTATCTATGATTTAGGAAGAAAAGTGTTGTTTTATTTCAGAAATAAATAAAAAAAGCTTGAAATGAATAAATTTCATTTCAAGCTTTGATTTATGCTATACGATTCATCACACGAGTGGCTCTGTAACTACAGGACCGCCAAGCTTCTCTATAATTAAACGGCTTTCCTCATTTAACCCTTGCAGGGTAATAGATTTGCCGGATTTCGTATACTTTTGCAGCACCTTGCCGATGGCAGTAACCGCCGAGTGATCCCAAATATGAGAATGGCTAAAGTCCACAACGACACGTTCTGGATCATCCGAAGGTTCGAAATGATCGACAAAACGAGTTGTTGATGCAAAAAACATCGGACCCCTGACATGGTACACCTTCTCATCGTTGTTCTCCGTCGCGCTAATGCGAATTTTAGCCATTTTCCAGCCAAAATGCAGGGCACTCAGCAGTACGCCCACGATCACGCCCTTGGACAAATCATGCGTAGCCACCACGATGATCACCGTAACTACCATAATTAACGTATCTGCTTTCGGAACCTTGGCAATGTTTCGGAGCGATTTCCAATCCACAGTTCCAATACACACCATGAACATGACTCCCACCAATGCGCCCATTGGCACTTCCTTTACAACCCCGCCAAGCACGAGCAGCAGAAAGGCCAAGAATACCCCAGCCGTAAAAGTGGACAAACGCCCTCTTCCGCCTGAGCTGACATTAATGACGGATTGTCCGATCATGGCACAGCCACCCATACCACCAAAAAAGCCATTTACAAAGTTGGCAATCCCTTGTCCGCGGGCTTCCCGGTTTTTATTGCTTTTCGTTTCGGTCATTTCATCCAAAATACTGGCTGTCAGCAGCGATTCCAGCAGTCCAACCAGTGCCATCGTAAAGGAATACGGCAGCAAAATCCGCAAAGTGTGCCACGACCACTCAATTTGCGGCAAATGGAATGAAGGCAGCGAGCTGGTTAGTGTACCGATATCTCCTACTGTTTTCACATTCAATCCAAATACATACGTAATGATCGTCATAATGATGATTGCCGTCAATGGGGCAGGAATGCTTTTCACAAATCTCGGTAAAATATACACAATAAGTAGCGTCCCCGCTACCATCGCGTACATGATCCAATTAGCTCCATGAAAGTGGGTGAGTTGCGCTATAAAGACGAGGATCGCCAGCGCATTCACAAATCCGGTCATGACTGGCTGCGAAATAAAGCTGATAAAGCGACCTATTTTCAAAACACCCAGCAGCACTTGAATGATTCCTGCCAAAATGGTAGCTGCAAACAGATATTCCACGCCATGATCCTTCACCAGGCCAACGACCAGTACAGCTACAGCCCCGGTCGCTGCCGAGATCATCGCCGGACGTCCACCTGCAAAAGAGATGACAATTGCCATCGAGATGGAGGCGTACAGTCCGACCATGGGATTGACACCTGCAATGATCGAGAAGGCAATCGCCTCGGGAATTAGTGCTAGCGCCACAGTCATGCCCGCAAGTATATCGGCCCGGATATTACCGAACCATTGTTGTCTAAGATTCATACTGTCTCGTTCCAGCCTCCTATATTTACAGAGAGTAGCGTGTTGACTCGCAACCCGTGTGTTTCGGGCATCCGTCCAGCTGCCAATCGCCAAGGCTCTCCTATCATTCAGCTCGTCTCTCTCAAACGAACCCGGTCCGTTACATTCAGTCCATCATTATAACGTAAGGAATTCGCAGAGACGAATGAGTTAAAAGGCTGTTTACAGAAAGAAATCATCTATTTCCTTGAAATATCGCCCAGTATCTTCATCTTATTCGTTTTCTTATATTCAAAATTTTTGCAATTCCTGTACAAGCTCCGATAGAGCTTCAGCAAACTCCGAGTCCGCATGGTGCTGGAGTAGGTTTTCAAAGTCAGGCAGTGCTTGCTTTAATAATCGATAGCTATAGTCATAATAACTCCAAAAAGCTACCGGATCATAACCGCGTGCTTCTTCCTCTTCCCACTCCAGTTCATCTTCTTCTGGATCGCTGTCTGCCGGCCATAGATATTTTTCGTCCAGCAGCATGGTTAGAGATTCCACAGACTTCTGTGAATCCTCCTGTGCATTTTCCATGTCCAATGCTCCAACAACCGCATGGTACAGTTCCAACTCACTCAGCGTGATATCATCCGAATTTCTCGTATGCATATTACGCAATAAGAAAAGTAACACCCATGGCGTAACCTGCCACAGTGTGCCTTGATGCTCTATCAGATCAGCAATTGCTGCGTACTCCCCGTTGGATATCAATTGTGGCAACTCCGTGCCCCTACCATAAGGAGTAGTCAGGCGGTGCCATGGCACATCTGCAATTAGGAGATTATTCATCTTATGTGTATCCATAACCCCTCCTTCCTGGTCGGTATCTAAAACCTTCCCGATTTAAAAATGGAATACAGTAAAAAGGCAACCATTAAGAGAGCTACAACAAAGCCGATTTCAATGGCAGGTACATTCCACAGCATGGTCGCCTGATGATTCAGCGATGAACCGATAATCAGTCCGACCATAATAATGCTGAACGCTAACAGCACGATACTGAATGACAGGCGGTTGCTGATCTGATCCAGCCTGCGCAAAAGCATTTCCAGTTCCGGCACAGTAACCTCCAGCTTAAGCTTGCCCTTGCTGATAATCGAGGCCAATTGTCTCGCCTGTCCTGGCAGTTCCATCAGCGTCTCCAACAGCTCGGTTGCACCACCCAGTAGCTTGCCTCGGATACGACGACCACTGAAGCGTTCCTTCAACAGCTTGTTACCAAAGGGCTCAGCCAAAGCGATAATACTGAGATCGGGGTCCAGATGCTCCACGACCCCCTCCAGTGTCAGCAACGCCTTGCCTAGCAACAGGACGTCCGACGGCAAACCAATCCGATGGCGCTGCGCTGCGCCAAATAGGTCGTTCAAAGCATCACCAATACTGACCTGTGAGAAAGGAACGTCTGAGTAATCTTCGCGTATCTTGTCCAGATCGGCACGCAGCGCATTCAGGTCGGTGTCCGGTTCGACCAGACCCAAACGTTCGATAGACCGAACCATGGCATCGGTATTTTTGCGCATCAGGGCAATAATGAGGGAAGCGAGATGATTCTTCATCTCTTCGCTCAGCCTTCCCGTCATGCCAAAGTCCAAATAAGCGAGACTGCCATTTTTCAGAACGAGTAAATTCCCCGGATGGGGATCGGCATGAAAAAAACCCTCCATAAAAATTTGATGCAGCATGCTGTTCACCAGCCGCTGCGCCAGTTCTTTCAAGTTATATCCACGGCGTAATAGCTCTTCACGACTACCCAAGTGAGTTCCGTCTAGAAACTCCATGGTCAGTATACGGGAAGAGGTATGATCCCAGTATATTTTCGGAATATAGATATGTGGGTCCTGCTCAAATTGGAGCGCAATCTTCTCTGTGTTACGGGCTTCATGGTTGTAATCCAGCTCCTGAATGAGCGATCTCCCCAGCTCCTCTACCATCTGGCGAAGCTGATACCGCTCTACCCATTCCCAGCGCTTGGCTGCCATAGCGGTCAGTTCCCGCAAAATGTCCAAATCTCGCCGAATAATGCGATTAACGCCAGGACGCTGGATTTTAATGGCGACCATTTCGCCGCTGTGCAGCTTGCCCAAATGCACTTGCCCGATCGAAGCAGCGGCCAGCGGAACATCGTCAAAACGAACCAGTATGTCCTCTAATGACGTGTCCAGCTCCTGCTCTAGAATGCCACGCGCCGTTTCAGATGAAAACGGCGGTACCTGATCCTGAAGCTTAACCAGCTCACGGATAATAGGCTCCGGCAGCAGGTCAGCACGTGTGCTTGCCAACTGTCCAAGCTTGATGAATGCAGGCCCCAGATCCTCCAGCACAAGTCGAATCCGTTCACCTAGCGTTTTGGACTCGGGAGTTTCTCTCGTCAGCCACTTGCGAGGCAATGACAGCAGCTGGAACAGTCCCATTTCTTCCACCATATAGCCAAAGCCATGACGCGCCAGCGCCATGGCAATTTCCCGGTAACGACCGGCGTGCTTCATACGAACCGCCATTTTAATCCAGCCGGTTCGCTTCTTCAGCGTCGCTCGAACCCGTAAGCGCCGCCTTTTCTTTTTCCAGCTCCGCTACCTGTTTTTCCAACAATGCCACACGCTGCTCCAGACTTGTAACATCATTTTCGGTAGGTACTTCCAGCTCCTGCAAAATGCGGCTAACCTGTTCGCGGATCACTGTTTTGAATTGTCCCTGTTCCTCTGCCCCTCGTTCGATCAGACGATCGACCAGCGCTTTGGATTCCGAGGGCGCAAGTTCTCCCCGGTTTACGAGATCCTCGACGGCTTTCTCCACCTTTTCTTTGCTGACAACGGTGAGGCCCCACCCCAACGAGATGGCTTTTTTGAACAAATCGCTCATAATATATCCTCCCCTACCTGTGATTACCTATAGTATAACCTGAAAAGGGGAGCCGCATAAAGCTCGCAGCTCCCCTTCCTCAATGAATGGAATGATCTATGTTTAACCTGGAAAGCGTCCAGCCCACTTGGCAGCCTGAAGCAGCAGCTTGCGGTATCCCTCGTGCTGGAAGCTTGGCTGATTATGTCCAGGCATCAAATAGACGACCCGACCCAAGCCATAGGACAGTGACCATGCCGCCGGCCACCACTCGCCCTCGTGTTCATATTCCATCAGTAGTGTTTTTTCAGTGAATGGATCAAAGTCAAAACGATACGGTTCCTCTTGGATCTCAAACGGCTCGATTCCTTCCATAATCGGATGATCCGGCGCCGTTACTTTGAAGGAAAGTGGTCCGGCAGCCGGATGCCGCAAGAAACGCGCCCCCATTAATTGTGCAATCTCATACCGTCCTTGCAATGTGATTCCGTTATGCAGCACAAGCAATCCACCCCCGCCGCTAACATAGGACAGCAATCCTGCTGTTTGTTGAGGAGACAGGACCTCCTTGCGGCTATCACAGTACGAGATACATAGATCGAATGGGGTTAGATTTTCCTTGAGCAGCATTTTACGATTCTCACTGCATTGTACGGTCATCCAATCCTGTAAAATATGGCTAATCTCTTCGTCCACCCCTTGCAGCGGGTGAAACTCCGGATACGAATAATCTCCTAACAACAATGCTTTTCTTTTTTCCATGATAAATCCTCCTTGCCTGACTTGTATATAAGGACTTTAAAGGCGGGACCCGTGTCATTTATTCTTGTTTGTGGGGTCAAAACGCTCAGAAAATTCCGTTTGGCCCTCATCCATTTCCCATAACACCGCCATCATTGTCCGAGCTACGGCATATATAAATAATTCTACAGACGGCCTATTAAATCCTTTAGCAGAAGATTATAGCATATATGTTCGCTCGGGATAAACTTATTTAAAACTTATTCAAAATTTATAAATCTGAACGATGGCGATTCGGCCTGTTTATGGTATACTCGTAAGAAAAAAAGTGCGTCCATGCTTGATTAACAATAAAGGGCCGCTTTTTGTAAGAATTTATGCTTGCGGTTATAGAATTGATAAGAATTGCCTCAAACCTTATACATTCTATAAATCTTAAAAAACCGGGGAGGTTGCATGAATGAAAAGGACTGGAATGACCCGGCCCTTGGACAGCTTGGGGCGAATTGTGCTACCTAAAGAGTTGCGCATGACGATGGAGATTGACATCGGCGATCCATTAGAGTTTTTTATTGAAGACCAGACACTCATGCTCCGTAAGTACAAATCAACCAACTGTATTTTTTGCGGTGCGGTTGATACCAACACCTACTTTAAAGATCAGTTTATCTGCGATGAATGTGCAGCCTCGATGAAAACGGAAGATTTACTTCCGGTCACAGCGACTGAAACCCATTCACCCCCACTTAAGCAAAATATGCATATGAAAAAAATTTATCAGCGCACGGACGTTATTTTGGAGAAAATGAGAGAGCTTATGGAAGAACATCCAGCATCTTCACAAAAACAACTCGCCTCCATGCTTGGTGTGAGTCAGGGAAGGATTTCCCAACTGAAAAAGCTCATGTAAGCGAATCACCAAAAAAGTAATGTATACGCTTCCAAACTATGTAAGGTTTAAGTCTATTGATATTTAGAAAAGCCGGACCCTTTAGGGGAATCGGCTTTTTTTCGTTTTTATGAAGTAGTGGACTCGTTTGCAAAACTATTGACCGTAAGCCTGGCATTGTTCCACCCAGCGTGCTGCCGCTTTGGGAAGAGAAGCGAGATGAACATGCGTGTAGGCTGCCAAAAGGTTCCCTTTCGCATAGCCCTCGCTCTGGAGACCACGCATCCCCTTGGTTTGATAGGCGTAGGAGTAGGGGACGGATGATTCATCATAGTGCATGACAGAATAATGAAATTCATGTCCCCGAATGGTCTCTCCAGCCTCCAGCAGCAAGCAATCCTGCAAAGCGGTTGCTTCCCGGTATCCCAGTGCGGCCCGTTTCTCTTGCATGCGGACGTCCGACGGAATAACCCCGGCCATGTGATGGGCATTACCCATACGATCCGTAAGTGTCCGTGCCAGTACCATATAACCGCCGCATTCGGCGAATACTGGCATATCCCGGCTCACCGCGTTGCGGATATCTTCCAAAAAGCCCGTATTTGCAGCGATATCTGCGGCAAACTCTTCGGGGAAACCGCCGCCCAGGTATAGGCCGCTTGCCTGCTCAGGTACGCGTTCTCCCGCCAGAGGACTGAAATAGACAATCTCCGCTCCCGCCTGACGTAGCAAATCCATATTTTCCGGGTAGTAAAAATTGAACGCCGCGTCTCTGGCGACGGCGATGACGGGACGTTCCCCGGTATCAGCTTCATGCCCTGCTGATGGAAGCCAATCCGGGGAAAACAACGGTTGTGCGGGCAGAGACAACGGCGGAGCCGAATCTGCCAATGCCCGCAGTGCATCCAGATCCGTACCCACGCGGATCAGCTCTGCCGCCCGTTGGAAAAGCGGCTCCAGCTCGCCGCGTTCCACAGCAGGTACTAATCCCAGATGACGCTCGGGAATATCCAGCCCGTCATCACGCTTTAACCAGCCGAGCACGGGGATGCCGCACTCCTGCTCAATCGCCTTTTTGACGATGCCATAGTGCCCTTGGCTACCGCAGCGATTCACAATTACGCCCACAATGCGCAGCTTGGGCTCCAAGCGCTGAAAGCCGAGCACAATAGCGGCGGCGCTTCGTGCCATACTGCGCACGTCGACCACCAGCAATACAGGGCTGTCCGTCAGCATGGCGATCTCAGCGGTCGAGCCGGTGTTGCTGAGCGGGTCCTTGCCGTCATACAGCCCCATGACGCCTTCAATCACGGAAATATCCGCGCCTTCAGAAGCACGGATAAAGATTTCACGCACCGTATCTGGTGAGGTCATCCATGAATCCAGATTACGGGAAGAAGTACCGGTCGCGGCAGTATGATAGGTCGGATCAATATAATCCGGTCCGCACTTAAACCCCTGCACTCGCAGGCCGCTGGCGGCGAACGCCTTCATCAGCCCGAGGGTAACCGTCGTTTTGCCTGCACCGCTGCCTGTGCCAGCAACAACAATACGGCTTCTGCGCGTAGCGGCAGATGGATCAGACTGTACAGCAGCCTGCTTCATGACGCAGTCATAGGAAACCCGCGCTACAGACAACGTCATATTGCCGCTTTTTTTCTTCTCCAGCAGCCAATGGTCTGCACCAGAAGACAACAAGGCTGAAGGTTCGCTGACCCCATATGCGCCAGTGTATTTGAAGACGGTTTCCGATGGATTGGGAAGCTGCACCGTATTCAGCTCTGACGGAGTATACGTCACCAGTTCCCAACCGTATTTGGCGCAAAGAGCAAGTAAGCCCTCTTCGTCCTTTTTCAGATCAATAGTGGCAATATTCCGTACGCTTTTCACGGACAAACGCAGCTCCTTCAAGGTGTCCAGCACACCCGCCTCCAGCTCCTCTAATGCAGTCCCACGGTTGCAGCCGATGCCAAGCACCAAGCTTTTCGGACGGTACAGCACGCCATTAGAAAGAAGCTGCTCCTCTTCCTCCGGCTCCAATAAACGGTCACTCACGACCAACGCGGCGTTAAATGGTTCTTGTAATGCTTCTGCCGTCGAAGCATATACCTTGATATGTACAGGTACAGGCTTGTCATAACGCCACCAGTTCCGTTCGCCTGTCTCTTGTATGAGCGCAACAGGCTCCTCGTTCACAACAGCGGCGCTCACAGGAGTGGCCTTGTCGAAGCTATCGACCACCCAACCCAATTCCCGACCAAACATGTCCACCGGAATCGTGCCCTGCACGTCTGATGCAGTCGTGATTACAGCACGTGCGCCTAGTACAGCCGCTACATGGCGGGTCAATTCATTGGCGCCACCCAAATGGCCAGACAATACGCTAATGACATGCTCGCCGCGATCATCAATGACAACTACCGCTGGGTCTACCTTTTTATCCACCAAAATTGGTGCAATCATACGAACTACTGCACCGAGAGAAATAAACAAAATAATACCGTTATATTGTTTAAATAAATCCGGCAAAATCAGCTTGACTGAGCCTTCGAACAACTGAATGCCACGCTCCTGCTCGTCGCCACGCTCAAACTTGGACATGTAATACACATCCGTGCCCGGAAAGCTGGCTCCCAAATTGCGAACCATTTCCACTCCATGCTTCGTGATCGCCACAGCGGCAAATGGATTACTCACCGGACTTCACTCCCTTCCGGTAGCCATGGGTGAACGACTTGTCGTACAGCTTGGAACGATGCGCGTCCTTGTCCACCAGTCCCGGGTCCAGCGCCCAGCCTGCCAGAATCATGGCATGCATCGTAATACCTGCTGCACGCAGATCAGCTGGCAATTGGGCAAGCGTCGTGCGTACGATCTTTTGATCCGGCCAGGTCGCCCGCTGTACAACCGCTACAGGTGTGTCCTCGCTCCAGCCTGCCGCCAGAAACTCAACGACTACCTTCTTCGCCAGCGTTGCGCTGAGGAATAAGGCCACTGTGCAGTGATGGGATGCCAAATCACGCAGCTTTTCCCGATCTGGTACAGGTGTACGGCCTTCGGCACGCGTCAGAATGACGGTCTGCGTCAGGTCAGGCACAGTTAGCTCTGCACCCAACACGGCCGCAGAAGCAAAGACCGAGCTGACGCCCGGCACGATTTCGTATGCTACTCCGCGCTGCTTCAGCAACACCATCTGCTCCAAAATGGCACCGTACACTGCCGGATCGCCTGTATGTACGCGAGCTACACTGCGTCCAGCCTGCACAGCCTCGCTCATGATCTCGACCTGCCGCTCCAGGTCCATGCCTGAGCTTTGCAGTACCTGCGCCTCTGGTTTGGCCGTGGCAATCAACTCGTCGTTCACGAGTGAATCCGTGTACAATACCACATCGGCCGTGCGTAGAATCCGGGAGCCTTTGACAGTAATCAGCTCCGGGTCGCCGGGACCTGCTCCTACAATATATACTTTGGGCTCCAACGTCATTTGCTCACCACCATTAAACTCAAATATTCAAGTTCCTGTCCGCGCAGCTCACGTGCGTTGCGCCATACCATTTCATAAGGAGAAGTGACCTTGGTAATGACAGAAGCACGGTCCCCAAGATGGAGTTCATCCAGCACATCCAAAATCAAATCCAGCACCTTGGCAACCTTGATAAACACGACCGTATCGTGATTCTCAATCGCCCGCTTCATCGCTTCCCGATCATCCGTAGCCGGAATAATACCGACCTGCTGATCTCCGTCTGCCAAAGGCAATTCCAGCGCTGCCGCCGCCCCCAACACAGACGAAATGCCCGGAATAGATACAATCGGCACCTCAGGATGGAGATCCTTCATGAGCCGTGCCAAATGAATAAAGGTACTGTACAGATTAGGGTCTCCCTCTGTGACAAAGGCTACATCCTTGCCTTGACTCAGTGCCTCCCAGCAAGCAACCACTGTTTTGTTCCATTCACGCTCCAGTACAACCGGGTCCTTGGTCATTGGAAAAATGAGTCCCAGCATCTCCTTTTCCTCCGGGTTGACGTACAACTCCACGATCTCGTGAGCATACGACTTACCTCCCCGGCGTTTCTTCGGATAAGCCACAACTGCACATTCCTGAATCATGCGATACGCCTTGACTGTAATCAGCTCGGGATCACCCGGCCCCACGCCTACGCCGTAAAGTGTTCCTGTTGCCGCTGTATTCATGCTGTCTCTCTCCCCCTCTTGAATTACCAGCTTACTCCCCTGCTACTTCATCAGCCACGTCCACCACCGGCTGTCCTGTAATAACATATATCGGATTGAGTCCATCAAAACGAGTCATATTCAAAATCGGCTTGCTACGCGCTGTTTGCAGTAACGTCACCGAAGTATCGAGTCCTGCTGCTTGCATCGCCTTCATACCGTCATGCAACGTCTCAATCGTTGCAGCATTCACTACAATTCGTCCATCCTTACGTAGACGGGAAGCACACAGACGAATCAGCTCAGCCAATTCTCCCCCGCTCCCACCGATAAACACCGCATCCGGGTCTGGCAGATCTTCCAATCCGGCAGGCGCTTTGGCATGAATGACCGGGAAATCGGTACGGAATTTGATTTTGTTTGCTTCGACATTAGCCAGATCGCCTTCATTCTTCTCAATGGCAAATACTTGCCCATACCTGGCCAGCCGCGCACATTCCACCGCTACAGAGCCGGAGCCTGCGCCGATATCCCATACGATGCTTCGTTCGGTCAGACGCAGCTCGGACAAGCTGAATACGCGTACTTCACGCTTCGTGATCAGCCCTTTTTCCGGCTTGCGCTGGTGAAATTCCGCATCCTCGAAGCCAAATCCCCGACGAATTGCAGGCACGTCTTCGCCCTTACGGCGGCGTAAAATAACCACATTCAATGGTTGGAACGTTCTCTGTGCCATCTCTTCCAGCGTATAATGCTGATACGCCTCATCCGGTCCGCCCAAATGCTCGCCGACAAAGGCATCATATTCCGTCATGCCATAATGCAGCAAATAGGCAGCGACTGTGGCGGGATGATTTCGGTCGTCCGTCAACAGCGCGACCTTGTTCTGTCCGTCAATCCGCTGCGCCAATCCGGTCATCGGACGGCCGTGTACGCTTTCCAGCACCGCATCCTGCCAGCTTTCACCGAGACGCGCAAACGCCAGCTGAACCGAGCTGAGATGCGGCAAAATATCCAGATGTTCAGCCCCCAGCTTGGCAGACAAATAACCTGCAATTCCAAAAAAAAGCGGATCGCCTGACGCAAGCACGACAATATCCTTGTCCTCACGCAACCGTTCCAATTCTTCTACCACGGCAGATAAGCCGCTCTTTAATGTTCGTTTTTCCCCTGCGAATGCCTTGAAAAAGGCTAGCTGGCGTTCTCCACCAACCAGCAGGTCGGCACGCTCAATGTGTTCCAGCGTCTCCTGCGACAGGCCTGCCGCTCCATTTTCACCGATACCAATGACACGAATCACTCTACTCACCGACTCTCGCCCTCCCCAGCACGTTCCCTTTCATCGTTACCAGTACCATTTCCACGACAATTCCACCACCTGCATGGTCCAGACAATGCTGACATCCATAGGTACACAGCTTTTCAAAAAAGCTCAGCGCATTCGCTTCGGTCATCATATCTGCCACCTGCGTAGCTGTATTCGCCTCTGCCACTGCCGCTGCAAGCGACTCGTCCACACCTGCTTCACGCGCGACCTCAGCCAAAAAGCCAAAGTCCACCGGTGCGCTCTTGGAGTGAACCATCATGACACCTTGAGCTACCTTCGACAGCTTGCCGGGCATACCGACGAGAATAATCTTTTTCATTCCCAGCCGTTTCCCGTGCTTAATGGCAAAGCCGACAAAATCCCCCATCTGAATAAAGGCCTCTTCCGTCAGCTGATCGTACATTTGCATGGCATATTTTTCACTGCTGCCACCTGTGGTCAGGACTATTTCCTGGCAGTTCATCGCTTGCGCAACCGATATGGCCTGCACGACACTGGCTTTATAAGCTGACGTAGAAAACGGAACGACCACACCACGCGTGCCTAGTATGGAAATACCGCCAAGAATTCCAAGTCGCCCGTTCAACGTTTTCTTGGCAATTTCTTCACCGTCCGGTACGCTGATGACGACACGGACACCTTTGGCCGATCCGTGCTCTTCAAGCACGCCTGTCACAGCCTCCGTAATCATCCGGCGCGGCACCGGATTAATCGCTGCTTCCCCGACAGGCACAGGCAGACCGGGCTTCGTTACCCGCCCCACGCCGATGCCACCGTCCAACTCAATGCCCGGCTCCTCGCGCCAGCTAACAGAGGCGCTAATTCTCGCCTGATGCGTGGCATCTGGGTCATCGCCACCGTCCTTGATCGTCGTGCAGGAAGCTTCGTCCGCGTCCAACACAGGCTCAATCAGCTCAAACGCATGATCAAAGCCCGCGGGCAGCGATATCACTGCTTCCTTCGGCGGAATGCCCGTGATAAGTAGTTGTACCGCTCCTTTGGCCACTGCAGCCGCACAAGCTCCAGTCGTAAAGCCTGACCGCATTGGCTTGTCCGGTGCGGGAGCTTCACCGCTTTTCATCCGTTTGGGCCTGTCGACGGACGCCGCTTCCTTTTCCATGCCAATTCCTCCTTAACCTCTTCTGCTGATCATGTTCCAATTCATTTCATGATACAGCAAACGGACAACCGCATCTAGCGGACAGCCATTAAGGAGATCGCATTCAATGCTGCTACGACAATTGTACTGCCGCCCTTGCGTCCAATATTCGTAATGAACGGAATATCCAGCTTGCGCAGCTCGTCCTTGGATTCTGCCGCCGAGACGAAGCCTACGGGCATGCCAATTACCAGTCCGGGCTTAGCCGCTCCTTCTTTCACCAGACGAATTAACTCCAACAACGCTGTCGGTGCATTACCAATGGCATAGATACCGCCTTCGCCCGCCTGAATCGCTTTGCGCATCGAAATAATGGCGCGTGTCGTATTCAGCCTTTTCGCTTCTTCCATGACGTCAGGGTCAGATATGTACACATGCACATCCCCACCAAATTGACGGATACGATCCTTGCTCAGCCCAGCTTGAATCATTTGCACATCCGCCACTACCTGCTGTCCTGCGCGAATAGCTGCAACCCCGGCTTCAATCGCTTTTGGATGAAACACCATGCTGCGGCCCAGCTCAAAATCAGCAGATGCATGAATGACACGCTGTACAACGGGATATTGCTCTGCTGTAAAAGGATGCTCTCCCAGTTCTTCTGTGATCATCTCGAAGCTTTTGCCTTCAATCTCCTGCGGCTGTACCGTTAGCGGTTTGAAATCTGTTTTAAAATCCATCGTATCGACCACTCCCTTATGGAAAATTAGAAAATTAAATTAGCTTAGAACATTAAAGTTACCTATTGTTCCACTACGAGTCGGATGGTGCTTCCCATCGCCACCGCCCCCGGATTCCTTGAATAAAACCTATGATCAGCGTAGAAATCCGGGGACAAAAGCGACCGCTACGCTTGTACAGCACCATTCCGACTACTCCGTTTTATGTTCATTTTTCAAGTTCGTCTTATATAGGGAAAATGACATTCATGTTAAGGAGTTACAAACACCTCTACACAAAAACTGCACATTTTAAGATGACTATATTTTAAATACACGCCAGAAATCGTTCTGAATTCATCGGATTGACTGGACCGACCAACTTCATAGGCTTATGTCTTAAAGCACAGACTCCTCTTTGTCTATACGCAGTGCGTCGATGACTCCGTCGAAATGATCAAATACTGTGCCAAATTCCACTTCCGGCCTGGAAATCAAAAGTACGTGAATCCCCAGCTCCAATGCAGATTGAACCTTTTCATCCACTGCTCCCGTGCGTCCGCTTTCCTTGGTGACCATCACGGTCGTGCCATAGTGCTTGTACAATGCTTCATTCATCTCGCGGGAAAAGGGTCCCTGCATGGCAATAATATTCTTTTGCTCCATGCCCAGTTCGCTGCATTTCTCCATATTGTCCAAGCGCGGCAGCATGCGTGCAACCAGACGAATCTCCGGGTCTCCGAGTAAATGCTTGGTGAACGTGCCGAGCGTCTTACTGCCTGTCGTAAGCATTACAGAGCCTTTGAGTTGCTTCGCTTCTAATGCGGCCTCTTCATAGGAAGACACGATGTGGAGCAACGGATGATTGTCATATACCAGTCCCGTTCGCTCGTAGCGAATATAAGGAACTCCGGATACGCGAGCGGCTGTCATCGCATTCGCATGTGCTTCTTCTGCAAAAGGATGACTGGCATCAACGACGGCCAGTATTCCCTGCTCCCGAATCATTGCAGCCATTTCATCGGCTGTCATTCGGCCTGTACGTACGTCTAGTCCCACTTCGGACAAGCTGGCTGCCGCGCTTTCGGTTACGACCGAGGTCAATACGTTGAAGCCATTGTCACGGATTTGCAGCGCCAATTCCCGAGCGTCGCTCGTTCCGCATAGCATGAATATCATGTGCCCTTCACCTGCCCGCTTCCGTTCACTACAGATGGCGTATGTGAATGCTCGTGATGGTGATCATGGTCATCATGGCTGTGAGCATGGACATGCTCATGAGTGTGATCGTGGCTGTGTGTATGGTGATCATGATGATCGTGCTCATGTGCATGATGATGATGTTCATGGTCGTGCTCATGCTCATGATGGTGATCATGATCGTGATGGTGATCATGATCGTGGTGATGATGGTGGTGCTCCTGCGCCTCCAGACGGAACTGGCAGTTATCACAATTGGCCGTAACCTTGCCAAACAAGCCTTCCTTAGCTCGCTCCAGCACCAGTTCAATCAATTGGGGATGGAAACCAAAATATCCGCCCATCTCCACTTGTAATGCAGGGTGAGCCTCGGCAAATTCCTGGGTCATTTCTCCGATGCGCTTAATCAGCACACCCGTGAACAGAAAATAGGGAAGCACGATAATCTTTTTGGCCCCCAATCGTACACAACGCTCCAATCCATCGGGAAAAGAAGGCTGCGTCACACCGATAAAGCTGCTCTCTACCCACGTATAAGAAAGCTGCTCCCACAGCATACGGGTGATTTTGAAAAAGTCACTGTTCGCATCTGGATCGCTACTTCCGCGTCCTAACACAAGTACCGCCGTTTCTTCGTCGGATACCTCGGGAAATGCCTCTACAGCGCTATTCATTCCCGCTGGAATCGCAACCGGACGGGCCTCTTTCAAGCGGCTTTGCAGAATGCTGACGATTTTCTCGTGAACACCAATCGGGCGCCCGTATACAAATTCCACCTGCGGATATTTTGCTTTTGCCCGATCAATAGCCATCGGAATATCAATTTTGGCATGTACCGCTGCGAACAAGATAATCGGAATAAGAACGACACGCGTCGCCCCTTTCTCCACACATGTTTGCATCCCTTCAGCAATGCTGGGACGTGCCAACTCCAAGAAACAGGTTTCCACGCACATATCCGGTACCCGGTCTGCCACTGCCTGTGCAAATTCCAGCAGCTCCTGGTTCCCCTCCGGGTCCCGACTTCCATGTCCAACCAACAATATTGCATCCACTGCTGTTTTTTCCTCCTCTTTAATAGGGATAACCTGCATGACGCCCTATTTTATATATATGCTTGTATCCAGTTCATCAGGCCTTCATTCCATTAATCACCACAAACCGCATTCACTTCTACCGTTGCTGGTGCATCTTCATGCCGGAAACCCGCAACGACGCCTACACGTTTAAAAAATTTATGAAAACGCTCATTCGGATGCCCTTTTTCCTTATATTCAGCAATGACGTTCTCCACGATATCAGTAATCTGATCGCCCGGAATCCCTTCCGCTACGGGCTGAGCGGCATGAGCATTGCGACCGAATTTTTTGCCACCGAGGAAGAGGTCGTATCCTCCCTTGCGATAGACGATTCCGATATCCTCCAGCACCGCTCCATAGCAGGCCATACCGCATCCGTTCAAAGCAATACTCGTTTCCTTGGGTGCCTGTAATCCGCCAAGTACAACCTGTAGATGCTCAGCCACAGGCACAGCGTCATCCTTCTCCATATTGCAGAAGTCGCACGCCTTCACCTTAAACACATCGCCAATCGGCATGACAATGAATCGTTCATCCCGCAGCCGTCCGACCAGTTCCTCGGGGTCTGCACACGGCACGCGCAGCACGATCTGATGATCTGGCGTGTATTCCAGCTCGCCGTCATCACCCGCTACCTCGGCGAGCAGCGCCATCTGACGAGCGGTGAACTTCTTGTTTCCCACACCCGGGGAAACGCCCACCTCAAACAGCGCAGGCTTGCCAAAGCCGCCTGTCGCCATCCCGGACGCGGCCCCCGCTCCGGCCACCGCTAACGTTCCGGCGGTGCTCTCGGCGGTAGGCGCTTGCCCGCTCCAGCGAGCGTTGGCTGCGCCAGGCAGCTTGCCGCCTACAGCGAGGCGGCTTAGTGCCTCTGCCGCCAGCGATGCCGGGGCTGCGCCGGTTTGCACAGCAGTCGTTGCCTGCACGGCAGCCATCGCTTGCGGGCGTGCCTGCGTCGCAACCGCAGCGCCGCTCGCGGAGGGTCCAGCGGGCTTAGTCGGGGCTGCGCCTGCCTGCGGTGTATCCTCTTGTGCGCCCAGCGACCACGGCTCCGCTTCCGTGCGGAGACGCTGATGCGGCTTGAGTGCCTGCTCGGTCGCATCTAATGTGTATTTGCGCTGATATCCGCGCGGAGTCACGATCAAGCCGTCATACACCGTCGTCGAGGAATTGCCGATGATTACAGTCGTCAGCATCCCAATGTCATGGTTCAGCATATCTTCCAGCGTCGTTACAATAACTTGCTGACGTTCACGATAAGCACTTTTCACCAACCCGACTGGAGTTTGCGGATCGCGGTAACGCAGCAAAATGGACTGCGTCTCCACAATCTGGCGGGTACGCCGACCACTGCGCGGGTTGTATAATGCAATCACAAAATCGGCCGAAGCCGCTGCTTCTACGCGCTTCACAATCGTTTCCCATGGGGTTAGATGATCACTCAGACTGATCGTGCACGCATCATGCATAACTGGCGCCCCCAACAGTGATGCACAGGACTGAATAGCCGAGATCCCCGGTACGACTTCTACCTCAACCCCGTCCTCGCGTCGCCAGCCTTTTTGCATCAGCACCTCATACACCAGCCCTGCCATACCATAGACTCCCGCATCTCCACTGGAAATGACAGCTACCTTCTTGCCCATCTCTGCTTGGCGAACCGCCTCCTGTGCACGGCTCACTTCCTCTGTCATTCCTGTGCGTACAATCTCCTGTCCGTTCAACAACGGACGGATCAAATCAACGTAGGTATTGTAGCCGATAATGACCTCACTTTCGGCCAGCGCATCCAGCGCCCGTTTTGTGATATGTTCCATATCTCCTGGTCCAAATCCAATCACCAGCAATTTTCCTAATGGGCTCATCGTGCTCCTCCTATTCATCCTTTTCAGGGCAGCTATGCTATCTATTTCAATGATTTATGCACATCGTGTAACTCAAAAAAACCCCATCCTGCCCGGATGGGGTTTCTATGTACGCATCTCTCATCAGACGAACAAACAGCGTAAGAAGACACTATTTGTCTTCCTCCAGCCTGCCGTTGTTTTCCATCTGACTGTTTACGCTTCAAACGCTGCTGCACGTTCATATCCACGCAAACCTCTAGCCAACATGGAAAAAGCAACGTGTGCCTGATTTCCTGATTTCGTACACCCATCCTCTCCGCGAAGGTTAACGGTGCATACAGATCAAGGTAGGTCTCCTGGCTTGGCATCAACGGATTCTTTCGTCTTCCCCGTTTTTCACGAGTGACCATTTTAAAAAATCCTCTTCCTTACAGTGGCGGGACCGCTCGGGATTTGCACCCGATTCCCTGTTACCCTTTGCTCAACCGCAAAGGCACCTTGTCTGTCCGCTATTTGATTATGGGTCTTATCATAACCTTGCCTCAATCAGTTGTGCAAGCACGAAAAACGCTTTATTTCAAGTTCTCTGCTTTATTTTTTAACATATGTAGCAATTCGTCCGGGTCCGCAGAGATACTTAATAACGCTGGATGCTCAGCCCCGGTAAATCCTTCTTGCACGCTATGACGCACCATTTCTACTAACGGGTCAAAATATCCATTCACATTCAGCAGCCCAATCGGCTTGCGATGAATCCCGATTTGCGCCCAGCACAATACCTCGAATAGCTCCTCGAAGGTTCCCAAGCCACCCGGAAGGGCGATAAACGCATCGGCCATCTCGCTCATTGCCGCTTTACGCTCATGCATGCTTGCTACCTCAATAAATTCGGTAACTCCCCGATGAATGATCTCTGCATCAAATAATAGGGTGGGCATAATGCCAGTGACCTGACCGTCACCCGCCAGCATTCCATCCGCCACCTCTCCCATCAGCCCCCTGCTAGAGCCACCATAGATCAGACGGATATGATGACGAGCCATGGCTTCCCCCAGCTTGCCTGCAGCCTCAACATATACCGATGAATGTCCAGGTCTGGACCCGGCAAATACGCAAATAGAATTCATTAACGTCTCAGCTCCTGTCCTAAGTATCATGCATCGAAACTTATTCATTATATTAGATAAACATTTTCGCTATAACAAAAATCTTTGTCGATGCATGTCCAACAAAAAAAGATAAAGACCTCGTAGGCCCTTATCTTTATTTTACTCTGTATCCCAAAATATAAGTTCATTTTTTAGCATACTGCATTTATAATTTCTATCTCATTTCAATGACCATTCACGATCTTCAGACCACAGCCATGCACCGAATCGTTATGTTCAAAATATTTACCCAGCTCCACCATCATCGCGCCCATGCGCTCTTCGGTTGGAAACACGACTCGGTCAATCCCTTCTTCCACAATGGACTGTGCAGTCACCTTCCCTACGGATACAGCAATCACATCCTCACGAAAAGCTTCCAGTAACTCCTCGATTCGATTTTGCTCTCTGGCATATTGGGCCAAAAATCGGATTTGCGGACCACTTGTAAACGTAACAGCATCAACATTACGATGGATAACATCCTCCAGTAACGCCTGCAATTTTGCTTCCTCAGGTGGGATATGCTTATAAGGAAGTACCTGGCGGGTCACTGCCCCCTGCTCGTCCAGCCACTTTACCAACCGTGGAGCTGGATCGCCATGCAGTTGCAACAGTACTTCCTTCCCCTTCAGATCGTATGGGGCGAAAGCTCCTGTCAATCCGATCAAACTTCCGTCCTCGTCTCGTACTGCTGGCGTAAAGCCACGCTTTTTGAGTCCATTGACCGTCTTGTAGCCCCGCGCTGCAATGTTGGAGGATTGCAGCAACTCCATAATCTGCTCGGCCACGCCCATATCCTCTGCCATATCAAACAGGGCATCCAGCCCCATACCTGTCGTGAAGATGTACCAGTCCGGAGGGTGCTTCACCCACGATACAACAGCGTTGCGCAGCTCGATATCATCCAAAAAAACGGTGCCTTGGGCCGGGCGCTGTACTGGCTCACCCCCCATCTTCACAACTAGCAGCGCCATTTCTTCTGCTTTACGGGGACCAGCAAGAGCGACTCTCTTACCTGCCATGCGTTGTGCCATTCTGTTGCCTCCCTTGTAGAAGTCGTATTTCTTTCTACCAAGTATACAATCAGAGGGGTAAAAGACAAATAAGAATTACTTTTCCGATAAATACAGTAATCTTATAAGTGGTCGTGTCCTGTTCTGCCTCCATGCTGGCTTTCTTTCTGACTACTGCTATCCCGCTCTCCGTTAGATGCCTTATCATCTCCGCCTCTCCCTTTAGATTTGGGTCGGAGCAACATCCATAGCAACAAGGGCATGATAACAAAAAAAATGATCATCACCGCGGTCCACTCCCGGCTGAAATCATAAATTTGCACGATGTTGGAGAACAGCATAAACGAACAGACGTAACCCAACAAACCTACGGGCCAAACCATCAGACTTCCCCATGCATGGGCAAACATACGCTTTACTGCCAAACTGGTAACGTACAGGTCAACCCCAATCTTCGTAAGAAAGGTCGGTACAGTCAGTGCTGCCACGAACAAGTCGAACCGATCCAGAAAGTCCGTTAGCTGCAATTGACGCACTAGTTCATAGGATGGATAAAATAGCCGGGACAAGATAGGAACACCAATAACCAACTCCGACAGCAACATCAGCATGGTCAGAAATGCGGTTCCGAGCAAATGCCCATACCACGCACTACGCCCATTATAGCTCTTCCCAGAAATCACAAAGGGAACCATCATGATATCGGCCATATATCCCAGCATGCGCCAGCTGCCCTTGATCACTCCATCTACTTCCGGATGTAAATAGGGTCTCAGTACCGAAAAATCCATATTACGCCCGAAAAAAAGCGGCATGGTCAGCAGCGTCAGAATCAACAAAGGTACAAAAATCTCGGTCATATTCACGATGGTGCTTATTCCGCCTTTGGCCATAAACGCCAGAGTCAAAAGCAAAATAAGAGATACGACAACAATCGGAGTCAGCGGCAAAAGTACAACCTCCACCAAATCCGTGATAATTCTCAAATCCCGTGCAAAAATGATCAGAAATAAAATAAGGTAGACTGCAAGCAGCATACGTCCTAGCACAGGGTGAGAGCTCACCATGGCCTGCATCAGGTCCTGATCAGGAAAACGCCGCTTGAGTCTCAACATGGCCCAGATCGGCAAGCATAGCACGATAGCTGCAATTACACAGGTCCAGTAGGCATGTTGATTCGCGTAATCTGCTGCCTGCGCCGGAGCATGTACAAGGGTAATACCGACCTCCATCAATACACCAAGCAGCACGATTTGTCTGGTTGTGAACTGTCTCATGCAGGTACATCCTCCTTTTGCCCGCAGGCATCCATTACACGATTTACAACGTAGGGGGGAGCCACATGTCAATAAAACGGGCCAGCCATGTAGCCACATAAACAGTGCTCTTCGTTGATGTTCCGTAAATCCAGACACCAATGCTAATGACATACAATACGCGTGAGATCCAGCGATTGACGGCAGGTGCATCCCTAATACTTTTGCGGTCAATCAGATACATGAAGAGCATAGCCAGCAATAAAGGTAATAGAAATACTTTATTCATTCTGGATTTGCTCCTTTTTGACCCCGAATGGTTTGGTGACCGCACCGATATTTTCAATATGCACGACCGGATCTATAGTGACCTCCACCTTGGGATACAGTTGATCCCATTGAGGTTTAATCCGTTCCCATTCATCCGGATGACTCGTAATAATAGCCCGGCCCAAACCAAGTACGTCTGAGTGATATTTTTGCTGGATCACCTTGACACCCTCTCCCAGCTCCCTCTTAATTTCCTCGGCTGTCTGCTGTTCCAGCCACTTCAAATTTTCCTCGTTGGAAATATCGAAATCCGTCTCATTTTCCTTCACATTCCCGTTACAGTTCATATGAACGGTCATGCGAATATCGTTCCCACGAATATATGGCTTGATATGGACATTATTTTCGATGAGGTGTACAGATATGTAGCCTCTACCTTTGGGAGGGTGGATAAATATTTCTGTCTCCTTGGCTTGCTCCATACCCAAAAGCAGGAATCGACTGAGGTGGTTATCTATAATCCCTGTTAACCTGTCTTTCCGAAATACAGCTAGCCCATCGACCTGAATATTTGTCTTCTTGTCTTTAAGATTAGAGGGGCCATTCTTCACCAGAGACATCACCGGCACCACCGGGTCAATACCATCCAGCAGGACGGAATTTATCAGCAGCTTAACAGAACGAGGTTTTTTCATATAGGAATAGTTGAGCTCACGCACCATTTCTGCCGGATATTGCTCAATCGGGGCATCTGCCTGAAGCACTTCCATCGCTGATCCCTTCGTAATAACAACCAGGGAAGACAGACGGTTTTGCGGAATACGCGCCAGTACATCCATCATTTTGTTAATCCCTTCCCGCGCCAGCGTCTCACCGAACAGCAGCACCCGTCGATGGGAGTAATTCAGCGTTCGCGAAACCGCACGCTGTTCCTCGGTGCTTGCTCCCCGGAAGCTTGGGCCTGTTTTGGACTCCAGGTAGTAGGATTTCGTACCACTTGTACCTCCCCCTCCTCCTGTACTGCCCGAAGATCCAAGTTGTCCGGGCAAAGCGATTTGCATCGTTACCCGATATTGATCGCCTTCTTTATCCAGACCCGTACCCATCACAAAGGCCACATCGTTCACTTCACGGCGATCCCAGCATCCTCCCAAAAGAACAGAACAAAGCAGCAGACAACAGAGCACAGCCGCTTTACGTATTTGTTGTGCATCGGATTTGGGCTTCATCACCATCCCTCCTCGGTTGTAGGCGATCCATTCATCTTTTCCTTCGCTCGTTTGTTGTTGTCTTTACCAATCCAGGAAGGACGTTTAGTCATTTTCCACCAAGGCGCACGAACGACGATATCCTTTTGATCCATATGTTTGTATGGGCTATATCCGCTCATATAAGGAACACCAAACGATGTTAGCTTGGTTAGATGCGTAGCAATCAGCGTTGTCGCAATAATGATCCCAAACAATCCGAATAATCCCGCCATCAGCATAATTGGAAATCGTAGCAGACGAACTGTGATGGCAAAGTTAAAACGCGGGATGGTAAACGACGCAATACCTGTGAGCGACACAATAATGACCATCGGGGCCGATACAATCCCTGCTTGTACAGAGGCCTGACCGATGACTAGCGCTCCAAGGATACTGACAGCCTGACCGACCGTTTTGGGGAGACGAATCCCCGCTTCTCGTAACGCTTCAAAGGAAATTTCCATCATTAGTGCTTCCACCAAAGCGGGGAAAGGGATAGACTCACGCGCTGCCGCAATACTCAAAATAAGCGTCGTCGGCAGCATATCATGATGATAGGTCGTCACCGCTACATATAATGCAGGCAGAAAGAGAGCCAATATGAGAAAAAGAAAACGAATCCAGCGCACCATATTACTGATAAAAAAGCGCTCGTAATAGTCTTCGCTCGCTTGCATCATCTGCCACATCGTGACTGGCCCAATCAGGGCAAAGGGCGTTCCGTCTACAAAAATAGCAAAACGTCCTTCCAATAATTGCGCAGTGACGGTATCCGGGCGTTCGGTGTATTCCATTTGCGGAAACGGCGAAAACGGGTGATCCTCAATCAGTTCCTCAATATATCCAGTCTCCAGAACACCATCAATTTTAATATCGCTAAGCCTTTTTTTAACATCCTCCACCAGTTTTGGATCTATGATCCCTTCAATATAAGTAAGGACGACGCTCGTTTGAGTTTCTGTTCCGATGGTCATGCTGTACATCTTGAGCTTGGAGGTTTTCAATTTGAAACGTAACAGTGCCGTATTGACGCGAAGTGTCTCTGTGAATCCTTCACGCGGTCCACGAATAACCGATTCGGTCTGCGGTTCCTCCACTCCACGGCGGACACCCCCCTTGGCGCTAAAAATATACGCACGAGGCGTGCCATCTACAAACAAGGCGGCATTGCCGTCCAGTATCGCTGCCGATACCATCTTCCATTCGTCCATCGTTTTGGTCTGGGACATGGAGATACGAGTTTCATCCAGCGGCTCCAATTTGCCGTTCACTTCAGGGTCCTTGAGCATCATGCCCAGAATGACAGGCCGCAGAATATGGTCCTGCAAATCCTCCGATTTTACCGTACCTTCAAAATAAGCCAATAACCCTTTGCGTTCAGGGGAAATCATGAGCTCTCGATAGACGATATCAGAGCAATCCTTGAAAATATCACGCAAAGCAATCAAATTGTCTTCCACACTGCTACGCAGCGGCTGTTCTAGCCATGAAGACTCAGGCAGTCCTTTAGGCACATTGAAATTTCGTGTCTTGCGGTCTGCGGCTGGAATCGCTCGCCGGCTCCACGGTGGCTTCGGCAACTTGGGAAAGCGCCCTTTCTTCATCGTTATTCCCCCTTTACGAATGAGCCGAACAGATAATATGACATATAGGATGTACCAGCCTGCAAAGGATTATGTATCCAATGAACTCAACATGTTGAACAGATAACAAAAAGGCCCTGCAATGATGCAGGGCCTTCGAAAATCCATTATAAATCTGAAAATTTATGATAAAGGAATGATTAATCTCCCCAATACTCCTCGGGATGGTATTCAATCTCAGAACTAGCTTTGAACGTAAGCTCATCTGTCTGATCATGATATTCCACGCTTTCCGGGGTGACGTAATACCAATGCTTCACCACGGGTCCATCGTCTACCAGCGTTACAAAACGAAATACGTTCAACTCCCCGCTATAACGCACAATCGCCTCCGCCGTCTCATGCGGCAGTCCTTGAAGCGTAAAGCGAAACACGCCGTCCGCCGATTCCAAATGGCAATCGAAAACCTGCTTGCGGCTGTCAGCAAAGCTACGTCCCGTGACGGCATGCTTGATCAGCCATGTTTCCTGCTGCGCCATTGTGCGCACCTCCTTTTAGGGCAAATCAATCAACATATAAAAAACAGAATCTTCTGCTTTCAGTGAGAGCTTCGGCTCCTGCTCAATACGAGCGGAATCGCGTCCTTGCAGAATATGTTCACCGTTCACACGCAGCGAGCCTTCGATGACGAACAGGAACACGCGCCGACCCTCGGCCTGTGTGAATTCTACTTGCTCTCCAGGCTGAAGCTTGCTTAAATAAATCGTTAAATCCTGGTTGATTGCAGCTATTTCACCCTCTGTGCCTGGTACACGCTTTCCGGCAACGACAGGCAGAAGCTGACCTTGAAGACGCTCAGGATTGAATGCTGTAGCCTCATATGACGGTTTCAGTCCTCTCGTATGCGGGCTAAACCACAATTGCAGCAGACTGACATCCTCCGTTTGTGAAGCGTTGTGCTCCGTATGAATGATGCCGTGCCCCGCTGACATTCGCTGAATGCCTCCAAAACCGGTCACCGCTACATGTCCACGGTTGTCTTCATGACGCAGTTCCCCATACAGCACAATCGAAACAATCTCCATATCACTGTGCGGATGCGCCCCAAATCCCCGTCCCGGTGCGATGACATCGTCATTACAGACACGCATAGGACCAAACGCTGTATTGTTCTCATCCTGATACTCCGCGAATGAAAAGCTGTGACTCCCCCGCAGCCAGCCCTTATCGAAGCTGAATCGGGAAGCCGCTGGATATATTGTAAACATAATAGCCCTCCTTCAGGAAGAAAAATGAGATCAAATCCCTCTCATTGTAACCGAGCCCAAGCGATAATGCTACGCCTCTGTCTGAGTAATAATCTCATCTATAAAAGACTGCAAAGTACTGGTAACAAAGGCTTCCTTACGCCGGATAAACACCGTTGTTACTTCATTGTACGGCTCAGGCATCGCATGACCGCATACAAGGCCTTGAGTCACCAGCCCGCTAATCGACGATTCGGGAAAAACAGTCATTCCAATACCGGCCGCCACACTGCCGATAATTGTCTCAAATGTCCCAAACTCCATAATCTGCTTAGGAATAATCCCCTCCATCTTGAGCCAGGTTTCCAGCCGTCCCCGGTAGCCGCAACCTTTTTTATACAGCAGGAGTGGACGGGTTGTAAGATCCTCGACAGAAAAGTCATCTCCTTGGGATACGAGGACCAGTTTTTCCTGAAACACATCAAACTGTTCAATCAGCGGATGCTTGACCGGCCCGGTCACAAAAGCTCCATCCAGCCGCATTTCTGCAACCTCCTGCACCAGAGACTCTGTAACCCCGGCCTTGAGGGACAACTCGACATCCGGGTACTTGCTATAGTAAGCATGTAAAATGGCCGGGAGGGCAATGACAGTCTCCACAATGCCAATCTCCAGCACCCCCGAAGGTGTAGAGGTATTCTGAAACGCATGTTTCATTTCCTCAAATTGCGATAAAATGCTTTTCGTATATTGCAGCAGACGCTTGCCCTCGGCATTGAGGATCATGCCCCGCTTATGTCTATTAAATAAAGGCGTTTGCAGTTCCTTTTCGAGCAGCTTGATTCTGGCCGTTACATTGGACTGGACATAGCTAAGCTCGGCTGCAGCCTTGCTGACACTGCCATGCGCAGCGACCGTCTGGAAAATGTTTAAATCGTTCAGATCCACTACTGCTCCCCCTTATTGTGAAGGACAAGGGGCCATCAAAATTGACGCGCCTTGTCACTTATTATCATTTTAAATGATCATAATGTTTATTTTCAATCATTTTACCAACAGCTTCCTATCCTTTATGATGTGTCCATAAGATATGTCCGCTGAGACCGGCAAGGAGGAGCTTTTGTACACCATGAACAGACAAATCATGACCGGATCTTTATTATGCCTAATCGCCAGTATGTCCTGGGGGGCGATGTTTCCGGTTTCGCACATTGCATTACAACATATCAATCCACTGTACTTTTCGTTTTTGCGCTATTTATCGGTTACACTCATTTTAGTCGTGCTATTGTGGCTCAAAGAGGGACGGACAGCATTTCGCTTTGAGGGCAAGGGCAAGACGTTGTTATTCTTCGGGACCATGGGATTCACCATTTATAATATGGCCGTTTTCCAGGGACAGCACGCGATGGGGGCAGCAGGTACTCTCGTAGCCTCTATAATGGAAGTTCTAATGCCGATGATTTCCATTGCGATGGTGTGGATCATGACCCGTAAAATGCCTCCGAAATATACACTAATCAGCATGGTGATTGCGCTGGCTGGGGCTTTACTAGTGATCACGAACGGAAAATGGACCTTTTTCACGCTTGCCGGACAACATTTACTACCGCTGCTGCTTATTTTCGTAGGCGTCGTCGGATGGGTCGTATATTCCATGGGAGGCAGCCATTTTGCAGGATGGTCTACTCTTCGGTATTCAACTCTAACCTGCCTGCTGGGAACTCTCGTCTCCTTCGTAGTCGTCACATTTGCCTCTGCTTTCAACTGGATTGTGGTACCGGACTGGCAGGCTGTGTGGTCAGTTAAATACGAAATGAGCTTTATGATCCTGCTTCCAGGGCTAGCTGCCCTGCTTAGCTGGAATGCCGGAATCCGAAAGCTGTCTCCACTGAACGGAATTCTATTTATTAACTTTGTACCGATTACCACGCTGGTACTCATGTACTTCCAAGGTTATGTCATTAGCCGTTTTGAACTATATGGGACAGTGCTGGTCATTTTCGCACTGATTCTGAACAATATGTTTCAGAGAAGTTCGCTGCGTCCTTCCGACAGCTCACGGGATGTCCGTTTGCGTCTGGATCGCCGCAAGTCCTTCCAACGTTAACTTCTAACCCTGCAAACCAGAAATTATGCTAAACACATTAAAAAAGCGCCTGGATACAGAGTATAATCTCCTGTATCCGGGCGCTTTTTATCATTTTAGGATTTTCCTTCAACCTGAAAACGTCCAACCAGTTCGCGCAATTCCTCTGCCATTTGGCTCAGGTCCGCTGTAGATGAAGCAATTTCCTCAATAGAAGCGAGCTGTTGCTCAGCCGCTGCTGAGATCGACTCGGTGTTGCTCGCTGCCTCGTCCGAAATGTGGGCAATATCGCTCATAATATCTACGACACCTACAGTCCCCCGTGCCATTTCCTGAGTCACTCCGGTAATGTCATTGATATGTACCATAGCTCGTTCCACGGCCTGGCTGATTTCCGCAAAGGATTGCTCAGACGTGGTTACCGAATCAATGCCTTCCGTCACCCGTGTCCGCGCTTGATGCATAGCGCCCAGAGCATGATTCATATCCACCTGCATCGCTTCAATGCGCTCCGAGATCAAAGTAGCCGATTTCGCTGATTCCTCAGCTAGCTTACGTACCTCCGTGGCGACCACGGCAAATCCCTTACCATGATCCCCAGCGCGTGCGGCCTCAATGGACGCATTCAGAGCTAACAGATTCGTCTGTTTGGCAATACCGGATATAACGCTGATAATATTCACGATTTCACCGGAGCGCTCATTGAGAGAGTCCATGGCCTGTCCGAGATCATTGACAGTCTCGTCGATGTCATGCATCTTCTGGACAGCCTGCGTAGCAGCCTTGCTGCCCTCCTGAGCAGACTCGGCGTTCATCTTCACATGTTCAGATACGCCCACCATACGCTCGGATACGTTCGCTGCTTGCTGAGCAAGCTCCTCCATATTTACGGAGCCGTGCTTGACGCTCTGCACCTGACGTTCGCTGCCCACAGCTACTTCCTGGATAGCAATGGTGACATGCTCAATCGCTTGGGTTGTCTGATCTGCACCCGCAGCCAGCTCCTCCGCTGAAGAACTTACCCGATCTGTCGTTTCGTGTACGCTTCGAATCATCGTGCGCAAACTATCGACCATAGTTTGGAAGTGAGAAGACAATTCGCCTACCTCATCCGTTTTTCCAGTTTCCAAATCGCCCGTCAAATCTCCTTCACTGATTCGTTCTGCTGATTTTTGCAGCTTACGAATCGGTACCAGAACAGAACGGGTGATCAGGAAAATCGCGATAAGCGCAATCACCAATGAGGCAGCCAACACAAAAATGGTTACATAACGTATGGCAGCGGTGGCATCGCTAATCTCGGATTGATAGAAGGTACCTGCTATTTTCCAGCCGGTATCTTTATTCGTTACATAGTTCAGGTACTTCTCTTGGCCTTCATACACATATGTATACTGCCCGCTCTGCGCAGCATACATATCATTTATAAAGCTTGCATCAAGAGATGTACCCGGCTTAGCTGTAGGGTGGACTACAAATTTTTTCGTATGATCCAAAATGATGATATACCCCTCCTGGCCGACTTTGATGGAGGCCAGTTTGCGTACACTTTCCAGATTTAGAGAAATCCCGATAACCCCGGACTGGTCGGAAAGCGTCTGAGATACCACCACAACAGGAATACCCGATGAATTGATGATAACAGGGGTGATCGCTACCTTACCGGGTTGCTTCATCGCTTCGATGTACCATGGCCGTGTGCGAGGATCAAATGTCCCTTCGTCCTCCTTGGGCACCCCCCGAATCATCAGCCCGTCCGGTGTTCCAACAAAAATATCCGTCGCATCTTCGTGCAAGCCCTTGTATTGAATCAGTTTGGGCTGAATCAATGGGCTGTTTCGACCATCTATCATTGAGGCGTCCAGACGCTCCGCCAAATACTTCGCATCTTTAATTTTACTGGCGATTGCATATTCAATAATCGAGTTAGCCGTCGCTACACCCTGATTTGCACTGCTGTAGAGCTGTTTTTCCATAGCATTATATGATGATTTATAGGTCGCAATGGAAATACTTAAGCTCGGAATCAGCAAAACAAGCAAAAAGCCTAAACTTAGCTTGTTCCTGAGTGTCCATATAGTTTTTCTCTTTCGCGTTGTTCCCATGTTTTTTCCCCTTTGCTCATAAAACGATATATTTGAATTACATTCAGTGTTAGTTATATCGGTTGAAAGTAACAAATGATTTACAATAAAATTTCACAAAGGAGAAAAACAAAAACCGCGCCCTATGAGACTAAGGACGCGGTTATATGAACATTTAGACCTGTACGTTACTATTTTCAGCCTTTTTACGGCCAAATAACTGATCCACTGCCAGAAAACGTCCACCGACAAGCGCTTGCTGAAGGCTGGTGAACAGAATCAGCAGATCAAATTCAATCGAGCCAAAAGGCTGTCCTTTTTTAGCGGTTAGCAATACACCGATCATAACGATGGTCAATGCCGCACCAGCCAGTCGTGTTCCGATACCCAGAACCAGTGCAATACCCCCAACCAGCTCAACCGTGGCGACCACAGGAGCCATCCAACCAGGGAGTCCGATGCTTTGGAAGAAACCAGAGGTTCCGTCTAATCCCTGAAACTTTTGTGCACCGTGAACGATAAAAATAACCCCTGTAAAGATTCGTACCAACAACAATCCAATATTCATAAGCGTTTGATTCATTTGCTCATCTCCTTTTAAGTTGTATAAAAATCCTGTAACAAACTACATAGTGTAGTGTATTGCACATCGAGAATCGGGAGCGCGAAAAGCGCCACCCGTAGGAAACATTTCTTGTCCAACTAGATTAGCGCCAGTGCGAACATAAGTGTCAGCATCACTAGCACATAGCTGGAAAACATAATCGAACGCCAAGGCATTTGAATGACAGGTTCTTGCTGAGGGTCTAAAATACGAGAGATACGATAATTAATGGACGTTTCTGCAAACGAGGAACAAGCGGCGGAGTTTACCAGGCGAGTATTGGCAGGCGTCATACTCAGAAGCTTGAGCAATGCGCTCCCAATCCCAACTGGTGAACCAGCTCGATGAATCGCTTCGTTATCAGCCAAAATTTCACGGGCCGTCTTATAATGATTGGTAATGTGACGCAGCACCGGCAAGTAAAATAGCTGTTTAGCACACACTTGCAGCAACCAGGTCTTCAACGGATCATAATGTTTCATATGATAGGCTTCATGGTATATGACCGCTTCTTCCTCGTGCTTGTCCAGTACGGACAATAGTGCAGAGGACAATACAATACGTGGCTTCCATAATCCCATGGTGAAGGCGGCTGGCTTGGCATAATCAATGACCCATATCCGATCGGTCCCGAGTTCACGATATCGCTCACCCAGTGCTTCAGTCAGCGGCAGGTCACGCATTCGGTGCAGTCTGCGAAAAGCTGCCCTGGTAGCCATACACTGTCTGACTGCTTCTCCTCCGGCGATAGTGAAGGTAACGAGAACCAGCCCGCTGAGTGCATCCACCATATAGCCGATTCCGTAGTGCTGCAACAAGCTTCTGCATATTTGAAACACGTTATAATTCAATTTCCAGCCGAAAACATGCTGCCCGGCGTACATACCCATCTGTATAAGGGCGAAACCCGAAATCAAGGCGCCTGCTGTAAACAGTAATTTAGAACGTGTTTTCCACATCGTCTACATATCCTTTTTCCATTGTTTAATTTTTTGTTCCAGACGTTCGATCAACTTCGGATCGGCCACCTCCAGAGCATCAATCATATGATTGACAGCAAGCGGACCAAATTCATCAACCAATTCGTGACTCAGTCCCTTGGATTGCTCATCCATGAACTCATCCCTGCTTAATACTGGACGATATAAAGACGTTCTCCCACGTATACTCTTACTCAGTATTCCCTTTTCCACTAAACGGTTCATCACGGTCATTACCGTATTGAAGTTAAAGTCCCGATCCCCCTCCAACGCGGTCTGCACTTCTTTGATACTCCGATCCGAAGTGGACCATAAAATATCCATAATTTTGGCTTCCAGAGGTCCGAAAAATCGGTTAAGCCCGGTTTCGCCAGCTTTAAAATTCAGTCGTTTCATAAGAAGCACCTCACACTACCGATTGTAGTGTATATATCCGGATAAAGTCAACCGTCACACCTAATGTCAGTTTCTTCATGGAATCATATACAAACCGCCGAATGTCTCCATCCGGCGGAAATTCATCGGTATTCATAGCTTTTAGTTCAATCTGCCAATCTGTATCCTACACCTCTTACGGTTGCAATATATTCAGGTTCTGCAGGTCGATCATCCAGCTTCTTGCGCAAACTTTTGACATGCACATCTACAACGTTGCTGCCGCCTACAAAATCCGTCTCCCAGATATCGTGCATCATTTGCTCGCGGGAGATCACTTTGCCTTGAGCATCAATCAGCTTCAGCAGCAAATCGTATTCTGTTTTAGTCAGATTCAATTGACTCTCTTCTTTATATACCAGCATTTTATCTCGATCAATCCAGATGTCCTTGAATACCGTACGACGGCTGGCTTGCGCGGCCTGACGGGAAGCGGCAGGATGGCGTACAATCATCCGTTCAATGTCATGCACCATATGATTGGCAGCCAGCGGCCACACCAGCACCTCTTCTGAAGGAAGCAGCTCATGCGCATGTACAGACACCCGATCCTGAACCACATACATAACCGGTGTGTCTTTCATGTGTTCTACCTCGAGACGATTGCGGATATCCAGTAATTCACTCTGTGGTTCGGTGGCGGTCAAATCGTAAATCAACAGATCGCTTCCCAGATGACGCTGCACTTCAGGCTCCCAGCGATGAAAAACCATCACATCAAAACACGCATCTGACAACGTACGCACCAACCCATGAACTACACCCGGTACCGAACTGATCAGAATGATACGACGTGTAGTCGGACAATACAAAGGCTCATTGGAGGGAACGGTCTGCAACGTAGGTGTAGAGGGAGCTGCTAACATCGATGTCCAACTGCCCTTCACCCGTCTAGGCATGTCAGCCACTTTGAAACGATTCAATATCTGATTCGCTTGCTTTGACATTCCTTACACACTCCTCCGAATACGACATGGGCATGGGCAATATTATACCCCGTTTCATGCGCAACCGTGTCAATCCAATCATGTGGGACTTCACTCATTACTTCATCTACTCGGCCGCATACCTGACAAATAATATGCTGATGATCGTCCATCCGTCCATCATAACGACTAGCAGCTTCCCCCAGCTTCAATTCACGGATTAATTCCTTATCCGTCAAATAACGTAGGGAATTATATACTGTTCCATAGGCCAGATTATATCCGCGCTCCATCAACCGATTCATAACATCAGCCGCAGTAGGATGATCGTGGGCTTCACGAACCACATCATATACCGCTTGGCGCTGCGAAGTTAAATTTAAAGTTCTCATACCGCATCTCCCTTAACCAACGCAGATTATATTAATTACAAAATTACAATCACAATAAAGATCAACTTAGAATAAGTATAAATCTTAATTTATTTCAAGTCAATGGGATCGGATAAATTGAACGGCTTTGCAACACAATGTATACATGGTACATCTCAGCCCATACACATTGGAGGAATATTTTATGAAAATACTGTGGATATTCATTCTCTTTATGATGCTTATGCTCGGCACCAATCTGCTAGTGAACTGGCTATTCGGTACTCATACCCCGTGGGAGCCCATGGCATTGGCTTTTAGTTCTATGCGGCCATCCGAATATATCGTCTTGGCAGGAATGCTGCTCGTATTCTTTGTAACCGTGGCAAAAAAACAAATTGAGTACGGATTTCGCTTCCTTTTTTCACGATGGTCCCGTTTTCTGAAAGTTTCCGCTTCTTCCTCGGGTTCTAACTCTGCTTCGATGCAAAAGAGCGGCCAAAAAGAGCAGCAAGGGAAAGATGTAAACAAATAACGGATGAATATAAATAAACGATAATCGGCCAAAAGCAAGGTGCTCAATCATGCTGGGTGTTTGTACCTGTGACCACAGTAAGACAATGATCCCGACAAAAAGTAGTGTTTTCCGGTAGGGGAGGTTAAAAATATCGGAGATCCCGAGCACCGCAGCATAGAAGAACAGGGCAATTTTAAAAAAATCGCCGATAATCATCGTCATCAGAACAATCACATCCAGACGCTGTAAATATTCTGAAAACTGTACATTCCCAAATGTGCTGAGTAAAGGAAAGATGGAGCGCTGTGCAATGTCAGTGCCCATAACAGCCACATTTAGTATTGCGGCTTCAGCTAAAACGAGACCACCTACGATAATGCCCGCATAGCCTGTTCTGGCCATCTGCGACGTTTTTTCCAAATGGGGCACGAACATCATAAAACAAATCATTTCTGCGTATGGAAATGCCAAATGTTCCCTAATGGCTGAATGAAGCACAGATTTAAAGCCATGCTCCATCACCGGCGTCAGCTCATGCAAATGAATGCTGTCCGATAAAATCAACAGTACATTCCCCACAAAAATGACGGTCACCACTGCAATAAGCATTATTTGTCCTGTTCGAGCTAATACTTCAAATCCTAACCAAAGGACATACATTACGCACAAAACCATAAGGAAGGCAACGACCAGGTTGGGCGTTTGCTCCAGTACGGAAATACGAATCAGCTCTGTCTCATCGCGCAAATTCCCACCTGTTAGAAATAAAAAAAACAAAATATATAATACTCCCATGACTGTTCCACATGTATGACCGACCAATTCTCTAGCATAGGTTGTGAGAGGCTTACCAGGGAACGTTTCAGCTGTGTAGCAGTACATTCGGAACAATACCATACCCAGAATCATAGCAACGAGTTGAATAATCCATGTGTCCCGCTGCATATAACTATCCATATTAATGGTGACTGCGTTCCCAATCAGAAAATGAAACATAAGAATGAGCAGTTGTCCGGTGCTGATGTATGTTTTGTTTTCAAGACGATGACTCACGAGGCATACCCCTTTCTTTTTTTGTTGCGGATCTTTTTCAGCCATGACACCATAAGCAACAAGAAAGGAAAAAACACAGCAAATACCGGAAACATCCATTTCAGTACAAACTCGCCTGTTGCAAGATGTTCTTGATAACCTTGGGTCATCAACACGCAAGAAACAAGCATGATAAGCCCAAACGGCAGGATCAGTTTATGGTACGAAACACGCAATACATCTTCAGCAGCCTTAACCGCTGCATAATAGAAAATAAAAATTTTAAAAAAATCAAAAATAATGACAGTCATGACCCCAATTACATCCACTCTATCGACGAAATCTGATATTTCGACCTTGCTGATCATAGAAAGCAGCGGGTAAGTGGCCCGTTTGAATACGTCCTCCCCAAGCACAACCACATTTGACAGTGTAACAAAAGACAGGATTGCGCCTCCCAACAATACAGCGGTGACCCCAACCCCGTTGGCACGGTAGCTTTTCTTTAATGTGGGAAGGATCATCGCAAACGTGACCATCTCACCGTATGGCAACATCAAGGCTTGTGAATAAACAACCTCCCATATCGGCTGCCAGCCATGCTGGGCAATAGGAAATATATTGCTCATATGAACAATACCTGACAATAAAATCATGATATTCGTAGCGCAGCCCAACAGCAGCAGCAAGAATAACAGCATAAGTCCCGTCCGGCCTGCGACCTCAATTCCCAAATGCATCACATACATGACAAGACCAATCATCAGGACACAGACGATAGTTAACGGCGTATGCTGTAATGTCCGATCGGCAATCAGTATTCCAGTATCTCGAAGATCGCGTGCTCCGCCGTAAAGAAAAAACACAATATATAAAAAGGCAAGCACGCTCCCAGCAGTTTTGCCTAGGAGCACCTTGCAGTACTGTGTCATGAGCAGGTCGGGAAAGTGGCGGTGAAGGCTGCCGTAGCATAGAAAAAGTAGGGCTCCCAAACCTGTGGCGATAAGAATAGCAATCCACGCATCCTTGCCCGCATCTCTTCCGGGAATAGACATCATGGACGTCCCCAACTCAAACAGCATCATCAGGGAAATCATCTCTTTTGCGTCGATTTGTATCTTTTTCAATGCCTTCCCTCCTTTCCCGATTTCACTAATTGGACTCTCCCTTCGAATAAGGGTTAGTCCGTGACTGTGTATGCTTCAGTACCGAAGTCACCTGAACACGAACGGTGCTTTCTGCAAAATAGCGGTTCCATTCAGGTGAGAGTTTTTTCCACTGTTCAGGATGGCTTTTCTCCAGTGCATGGCCTAGGCCGAGTACATCACTACGGCTACGCTGAACCTCCTTAACCGTTGAAGTAATCACTTTTTTTGTTTCCTCTCCCCACTGTTTCTGCAAGCTATACATAACCTCTGGACTTTTTAAGTCAATCGAGCACTCGGCTTCCTGAATCGTCCCGGTCTGCTCCAAATTAATAACAAAAACCGGCTTCCCTTGCTCGATCAGACTGTGTACATGGGTTTTAGAATACAAGGTTTCGATTCCAATGATTTCACCTTTTTTGCCGCAGCTCAACGCGGTTTCAGCACTTTTCACCTTGTTATTCACCATAGATAGTCCCAACGCTTGGTCATCGTCCAGCCATTGGATGAGACGATCCTTCTGGAACACTCCCATACCCTTGATGCTAACAATCGCTTCGGGCAAAATACTATCCACGTTAGCCTTAAGGTGGGCCTGCTCCAAATTACCTTCTACTTCTACACCAGTAAGGACAGGGCCACTACCTTTATTGGACATACTCCGGATAACATCGTCTAGACTCACTGCGTAATCCCCGGCGTACATACGCTGGGACGCTTCCAGCTTACCCGAGATATCATTAGCAGGAATACGACCGATGGCGGTCATGGATGCCAGTACGTTCTTGGCCGTTTCACCGCGTGCTACCAGCATTTTCATCGTTAGTCGGGGCTCCGCAGCCCTTTCCAAATAATCCAACGTATCCCCGATACCACGTCGAGCCAGCTTTTCTCCAAAAACGACAATCCTCGCATGGGCCAGAGAAACTACCCGCGGAATCTTCTGTGAAGCTTTGCGAATTACTTGAAAAAGGTTGCTTCCCTTTTGCTGATACAGCACGACTGGGGTATTTCCTCGGGCCTTAGCCCCGGCAATTTCATCCGCTACGATAATCTGTAGGGAAACCTCATAATCCGATTCCCCATCCGCATCAATGCCTATAGCCGCGACTACTGCCCGCTGGTTCAACTCCACTGAATCCCAGCAGCCAGAGAGAAGCGGCATGACTAGTAGCCCCACCAAACTCAGCACCCATATTCTCCATTTAAAGGTTACTGCGCTTCGTTCACTCCCCTTCTCCAGATACACCCTGAGCGCCCCCCTCCCGCATCGGTGAAGTTTTATCGGAAGGGGAAATCCCGCTTCCATCCTTCATTCGTGTCTGATTCGTTGATGTAATACTTTTAGGACGTTTCCGCATCATCCAAAACGGCATTCGCAATACGGCATCCTTTTGACTCTCCAGCACAAAAGGACTGAAAGGGGCCATGTAGGGCACCCCAAAGGAGCGAAGGCTGTTCATATGAGCGATCAGCGCAATGAGCCCCAATGTAATGCCATACAGTCCCATAAATGCAGCCAGCACCATAAAAACAAACCGGAACAGTCTCCCGGCTACCGCCATGTTATATGTCGGAATCGCGTAGCTGGCAATCCCCGTCAGCGCTACTACAATCGTGAGCAGCGGAGTGACAATTCCAGCCTCCACAGCCGCTTGTCCCAATACAAGCGCACCGATAACGGATACCGTTTGTCCGCCCACACGGGGCATTCGAATACCTGCTTCTCGCAAGATTTCAAAGGTGATTTCCAGAATAAACGCCTCCAGAAATGCCGGAAAAGGAACGGATTCCCGCTGCGCTAGTATGCTGATGAGCAGTGGGGTTGGTATCATTTCATAATGATAAGTGGTTAAAGCGATGTAGAGAGAAGGCCCCAAAATCAGAATAATAAAGCTGATATATCGGATGAGTCGGACGACAGTCGCCATGTCGTAACGTTCCGAATAATCGGAAGAACTTTGAAAAAATTGAGCAAATACAGTAGGCATCACCAGTACAAATGGATTTCCATCCACAATGAGTGCCACCCGACCCTCCATAATGTTGCTGCTAATTGTATCTGGTCTTTCTGAGTTGTAAATTGTCGGAAATGGTGTGAGATTTTGATCCTGTATCATCTCTTCTACCATGCCTGACTCAAATATGGCGTCAATATTGATGGCTTTTATCCGTTCGCGAACTTCATCTACAACACTTGAATCTGCAATATTCTTCATATATAGTATGGCCACATTCGTGAGGGACGTACTTCCCACTTTGAACATCTCCATCGTAAGATCGGAGCTTTTAATCCGCCGACGTACAAGAGAGATGTTCGTGAACAGGGATTCCACAAATCCGTCCTTCGGCCCCTGGACGACAGACTGTGTGGAGGGCTCGTTAACCGCCCGCGTCTCTCCTCCACGTGTGCCGCATGCGATGGTTTTTATACAGCCTTCCAGTAAAATGATCGTATCTCCCATCAAGAGTTGTTCCATCATGGAATTCCAATCATCGCACTCCTTCACTTCACCCAGTTCCAGCGCGTGAGCCTGTATTTGATTGTAAAGCTCTTCTGCACTTTCCACCTCAGCAGCCACCTCGGCAGATGGGCGGCTAAGCAATGATTTCATGACGAGTTCATTCACCGTATCCGTCTTGACCATACTATCTAGAAATACAATAGCGGCGGGCACATCCGCCTTTAGTCCGACATTAAAACGACGAATCAAGAAGTCTGGGCTGTTTGACGTCGACTCCTTAATTTGCTGCAAGTTGGTATCCACATGAGCCTCGATCTTTAAAGAACGTGAAGAATTTTCATTATTCTTGTCCGCACCCGACTTTTTATTATGTTTGCGATAGGGATAGCGAATCATGAGCAAACCTCATCTCCAGTAAGGCAGCAATAGATACCGCCCATTTTTCCTTATTCTTGTATCTTTGGAGTATGCTCAATCTATTCCCAGTTATGCACCAAACACATGAACGAAACGTTATAAGCGCATCAGCGTAATAAATTTCAATAAATTCTTCATTTTCAAGCTTAATGTCAGTTTTTTTGATAAAATGAAGAAATATGCCTCTCGGGAGGGTTAGCATCTTGTTCAGTACGTTTTTTGTAAATACCTGTATCCTTGTCACCTTTTTGTACATAACTGGCCTCATATCACAAAGATATAAAATCCGTCTGCACACCTTGAAGCGTAAGATACATTGGATCGGAGGCGGCCTTTTTGGGTGCTATGGCATTGTTATGATGTACTATTCAATTCCAGTAGGATTTAATACGATTGCCGATCTTCGTCATTTGGCCATCGTAGCTACCGCAACGTACATCGGCGCCCCAGCAACGCTCATGGCTACCCTATTTATATGTGTAGGTAGATTATTGCTGTTTGGTATCAACACTCAAGCCATCGTAGGCGCTATTTTTATGATGCTCGTTGGGCTGGGGTGCGCTTTATTGTCACATCTGTCCTGGTCACGTTTACCCAAGCTGATGATTATGAACGTTTTTGCTATGGGCATTATATTCTGTTCCCTTATGATTAATTTGAAGAATCTTGATGATGTTCTTCACGTTTATCCGCTCCAATTATTCATATCCATGATCGGCGGATGTCTTCTGTACCTCATTGCTGAATCTATCAACACATCCAATGAGCTATTACTTCGACTGGAGCATACCTCCTACACAGACCATCTCACTAATTTAAGCAACAGAAGACAGCTTGAGTTTTCATTGGAAGAGAAGCTCCCTCAAGCTCGTCAACGTCATGAGCACTTATCTGTACTGGTGTTGGATATTGATCACTTCAAGGAAGTCAACGACACCTATGGGCATGCGGCAGGAGATGCAGTGCTGCGCCAGCTTGGGCAGATTCTAATGGAAAAATGTCGTCCTAATGATGTAGTCACCCGCAGCGGGGGGGAAGAATTCACCGTGCTTTTGCCAAATTGTGCTTTTCGGCAAGCGTTGCGAATAGCTAATCAGATTCTTAGTGGAGTAAATCAGCACGAGTTTATTTTAGCGGATGGTCTTGTTCTTAAGGTCACGGTGTCCATCGGTGTGACGACATTTCCTGGTACCGGGGAAGATATGTCCGGGGCAGCCCTGTTGGAGCAGGCAGATAAAGCACTATACGAAGCTAAAAATGCAGGACGTAACCGGGTTTGCTCATATGAAACATAATTTGAGGCATGACCATTTCATAGAAATAGCCGATACAACCCTCTTTTGAGAGTCGTATCGGCTATTATCATTTTGAATCTTCATTATGATTGCATTTCCCCACCACGAGTGATGTACGATTGGCAAGCGAAGCCAGCGTATGGGACCCCCATACTTCCAGCATACATCGTTCGCTCTCGGCTAAAATTTCGGATACGGCTATCGCCAACTCCTCACAAAAAGGATTGGTTTCCGGTTCATGCATCATACCCGGGAAAATCGGATCACATATTTCAATGGCGTGGTATATATCAGCAAGTGTAATATGGTCGGCCGAACGGGTAAGCACATAGCCTCCCTCACGACCTTCGCGTGCTGCAATCAAATCTGCCTGTACAAGTCGCGTCAGCACCCTGCGCACCAAAGTGACTTCGCAGTCAATGGAACGGGCAATAGAACCGCTGGCACAGAGTTCTCCGTGCTTTTCCAAATAGACAAGCGCCTTTACCGCCACCCCAAGCCATTTGGGCGTTGCGGTGCGTAGTCGTTTTTCACTATTCAAATGAGATGACACCCCTAAGCTGTAGAAACTTCGTTGAATGCATTGTACGTGATGTCAGAAGTAAGTTCAAGCCTGAAAGCCGGAATCCTCTGTAGCATTAGCGCCCAAAGTAAAATGAGCTAGCCGCACTTCCCCGCTCAACAACAGGTATACATCACGTGTGCCAGAGACTGAATGTACCGCTTCCGAAAGCGTAACCCATGCTTGCGCCCCTTCTGTATTGCCCACGTTCACACGTGCCACAGCTTCGCTGTCCGGTGCATCCAAACGCAACTCAATTGTGGCATCGCTACTGTTGCATGACACGCGACACTGAAGCTCGACCACACTCACCGTATCCATGTCTACGCCATGAAAGGCAATCCAACCGGAACGTTGAGGTGTGCGCGGACGTACACAGGCCTCCCTTTGCTCCTTGCTTTCATCCAGTACGATGTCGGAGCAATTATCAAAGTTTTCAGCGCGGATACTTCGTCCAGCTTGGCGTGGTGGAATAACTTCGCCACGAACGTACACAGGGTGCTCCAACCGGATATCCGCTGAGGAAGCGCCTGCCAGCAGTGTATATTCACCCGATTCAACGCAATAGCAATCCCGTGTAACATCCCAAATCGCCCAATCCTTCATCCGAATCGTAAAGGAAACCGTTCGCGTCTCACCTGCCTCTAAGCGAATACGTTGAAAACCGCACAATGTCTTCAATGGTCGCTTTACTCGTGAGGCACCAGGCCGTACATAGAGTTGTACAACCTCTTCACCAGCAGCTACGCCCCTATTCGTCACCTCTACCCACACCTGGAGCGTATCCACAGCATCCAGTGCAGCAATAGATTTTACGCTATCCTTTGGGACATCCGTACGCAGGTCATTATATTCAAAAGGCGAATACGTCAATCCATGGCCAAACGGATACAAGGATTCACCTTCAAAATATTGATAGGTACGACCGCCGCGAATAATATCGTAATCTTTGATGTCGCCCAATTGATCCTCGCTCTGAACCCAGGTCATGTTCAAACGCCCCGCTGGCGCGTAGTCTCCAAATAACACATCCGCTATTGCTGTACCCTGCTCTTGTCCCGCATGAGACGTGTATACGATCGCTGGAATATGCTCCTGAACCCAAGGGATGGCAAATGGATAGCTGCCCGTCAGAACCACAATCGTATTCGGATTGACGCGATACACTTCCTCGATAAGCCGTTGCTGGGAAGCTGCCAGTTCCAAGCCTGGACGGTCATTCTCTTCCTTTCCATTGATGAGCGGGTGATTTCCAACAAATACAATTGCTGTATCTGCCGCTTGCGCAGCGGCTATCGCTTCCGCTAAACCATCTGACACCGTCTCTACCTGGAATGTTTGGCTCTGTCCTAAAAATGTCGAGGATGTCGAGGCGTTACTCTCTACAGCGTTAAGTGCAGATTTTTCAGCCTCCACTACCTTTAATGAGCCCTCCGTTCCGGCAATCACTGGTTTGCCATTCCATGTTGTCCACAGATGCTCTCCTTGTCCAACAGGAGTCAGCCCAAAGACCTCTTTGACATACCAGCCATACGCTTCATCAGCTGTAACACGGAGCGTTTCCTCATCACTCGTCACGTAAGTACCCAGATGCTCATCATGTAACGTCACACTGCCATAGCCCCAATCCGTCATGGTCAATACTGTGGGCTCTCCATCCTGGGACAGGCGCATCTCACCGGAAGAATCGACTGTGAGCTTCGCTCCGTCATTCACCGCCGTCAAGATCACGCGTTTCTTACCGTCACGGTACACGACGCGTTCCTTTGCGTCCTCGCCTTCCAGCTTGGCACGAATCGCCTCCAGCGGTGTAACCCGGTAGGGCAGCGTACCGGAATACCAGTCGCGGTACACCTCATTGCCATGCGTACCAATGACCGCTACTTTGCCACACCGGGCAGGGTTCAATGGCAAGAGTTCATGCTCATTTTTAAGCAGTACGATCTGCTCCCTCGCCGCACGCAGCGACAATTCACGGGCTTGCTCTGTCAGGAGAGCTTCCTCTCCGATTGAGGCATAAGGATTGTCTGCCGCCGGATCAAATTCCCCCAAACGAAAACGGACACGGAACGTATGGAACAATGCCCGATCCAGGTCTTCTTCTTGTAGCGTTCCTTGCGCCAAGGCTTCACGAATTGCCTGTTTGGAGAGCTCTGCATCATCTGTAATGCTGTCAATTCCCGCCCGAATAGATTCGGCCACGCCAGGCGTATGGGAATCGTAATACTGATGATCGTTGACAATCCCCATGACATCACCCGCATCACTTACAACAAAGCCGTCCATCCCCCATTCGTCCCTGACAATATCGTTAACCCCATGATATAACGTAGCAGGCGTTCCATTAATCAGGTTGTAAGAAGTCATCATCGACTGGGCGCCGCCTTCCGTAAAAGGCTTTTCAAAAGCTCTTAGGTAATATTCTCGCAGGTTTCGCGGGTCTATACTGGAGGAGCCACTTCCCCGATCCACTTCATTGTTGTTACCCAGAAAATGTTTTAAAGTGGCAACCGCTTTCAAATATACCGGATGATCCCCCTGTATCCCCTTGACTAACTCCTTTGACAACTCTCCCGTCAAATACGGATCTTCACCGTAAGCTTCCTCATTGCGTCCCCATCTCGGGTCACGCTCCATATCCACCGTAGGTGCCCACAGGGTCAGACCGTTTAATTTTGGATCACGACGATAGTAAACACGTGCCTCATCTGCGATAACAGAGCCGATGAGGCGCATTAATTCCGTATCCCAAGTACATGCCAATCCTACAGGCTGAGGAAATGAAGTCGCCTCACCTAACCACGCTATCCCGTGTGCCGCTTCCGTACCGTGCTTATAAGCTGCGACTCCCAACCGGTCAATGGCCGGCTGGTATTGCAACATGGATTCAACCTTTTCCTCCAAGGTTAGTCGCGAAACGAGATCCCGTACACGCTCATCCAGATGAATCTTCGGATCTTGAAATAAATATTCGATACCCGTTGTTTCATGACTCATATCCGTCATCTCCTTAGCTTAATTAAGATGATAAAAAGTACTTTTATGAAAGCGTTTTAATATATCATAGCTAAAAAGGGGTACCCCGGCAACAATACCGAAAACATCCTATACTGTTTGAAAGAGAGACCGCAGCATAAAGACAAAAAAAGTTGTATTTTACCTTCAATATACAAAGCTAAAAATAATATTTTTTGGTATAATCAGGATATATCACTGAAGGAGGAAGCGCTAATGAAAAATACCGGAATGACAAGGCCTCTGGATCAATTGGGGCGGATTGTACTCCCTAAGGAAATGCGCACTACAATGGATATCAATATCGGTGATTCACTTGAATTTTTCGTAGATGAAGAAGGGTTTGTACTAAGAAAATACACCGGTGTCTCCTGCAAATTTTGCGGCGCAGTGGATCATTTAACTTATTTTCGCGACAGCTTTATTTGCGCAGAGTGCATCCAGGTATTAAAGACCGATGAAAATGTGCATGCCACAAGCACCGATGCTATCCAGGCTCAAGAAGATTCTAAGCCGACCCGAACCAATACAACCTGGCAACCCAAGCAATCTAGAGTGCAGCAAGGTGAAATGGTAAAAAAGCTACGCAAGCTGATTCAGGAACACCCGAACCTGCCACAAAAAGTATATGCCGAAATGCTAGATATTTCCCAAGGCCGGGTGTCCCAGTTGAAAAAGCTACTCTAAACCTTCCCAAAACAATATCCCAAGATCATATACTATGTACTCGCAAGCCTATCATTTTCATCGCAACTACGATGGCCAGATATAGAGTAAGGTGCATATCCGCGGATATGTCCCTTACTCTGTATCTGGCTTTTTTATGCTGCCCGCTCCTACCAATGTGACAATAGTCACATACTCTCAATGTATACGTATATACAATATATAGATCGAAACAATTGGTTAACACAAGATATCATCAATATGTTGTTTTTGTGAAAAATATATATATTTTACTATATGGAGGGTTTTACGATGAAGGTGCTGGAGGAACATCAATTATACGACATCGGCGAGCGGGTCATTGGGGCACAAGATCTGGACATGCTGCGGGAGAATGCAAATTTGAATGGAGAATCGTTCAGCGGCAAAATGAGCAAGCTTGGGTCCGAGTATGCCAAATGGTATGCGCGCCTGCGGGTACTTCCGCCTGAACTGACGAACGCGATTGACCACGGATATGTATATGTTCACGATTTGGACCAATATGCGCTCGGAACTACGAATTGTATCTTTATCCCTTTTGGTCGTTTACTGCGAGACGGCTTCAATACAGGCAACGGCTCTGTGCGCACACCGCAAACGATTATGTCCGCTATGGCACTGGTCGCCATTATTTTCCAATCTCAGCAAAACAGCCAATTCGGAGGTGTCTCCGCCAACAAAATAGATTGGGACCTTGCCCCATACGTTGCCCGGTCCTTCCGCAAACATCTGCGCAAAGGACTTCGGTTGTTCGAGGAAGAGATAGAATCCCATCTGTCTGACGACGAACTACATATGGCCAATCCCCATTTGCAAGAAGTCTGCCCTCGTTCATACGCATTCGCACGCGAAGAAACGGAAACGGAAACCCGGCAGGCTGCTGAATCGCTCATTCATAACCTGAACACCATGAGCAGTCGGGCGGGTGGACAGATTCCATTCACTTCACTGAATTACGGAATGTGCACGTCTGCTGAGGGACGGCTTGTTACTCAATCGCTGCTGGAGGCCACTATTCGCGGCTTGGGCAGCGGGGAAACTCCTATTTTTCCGCAGCATATTTTCCAATGCAAAGAGGGAATCAACCAGGCAGAAGGCGACATCAATTATGATTTGTTCTTACGGGCGGTAGAATGCTCTAGCAGACGGATGTATCCCAATTTTGTGAATGTGGATGCCACCTTCAACTTGCCTTTTTACCGTGCTGATGACCCGGATACCATTATAGCGACAATGGGTTGCCGTACCCGCACCATTTCTGACCGTTTCGGCAGAAATCGGCAGAGTGGCAAGGGAAATCTCTCCTTCAATACCATTAATCTGGTGCGGCTTGGGATTGAGTATGGTATTTGCACAGGCAAACGCCTGACACCTGACCGTGATCGCTTTGATGCGAGACTGGAAGAAGTTATGCGCATTGCGGTGGATGGCCTAATCCATCGCTATCAAATCCAGACCAGCCAGCCGGCTAAAGCTTCGGACTTTATGATGCGCGAAGGGGTATGGGAAGGTGGAGAAGAACTGGCGCCAGATGATAAGGTGGGAAGCGTACTAAAGCACGGTACGCTTTCGATCGGGTTCATCGGGCTGGCTGAGTGCATGAAGGCACTATACGGGAAACACCACGGGGAGGATGATTTCGTATACCGCGAGGCACAGCGAATCATCACTTCCATGCGCGTGTATTGCGATCGAATGAGTGAATATCACAATTTAAATATTACATTGTTCGCTACGCCTGCCGAAGGTCTGTCGGGCAAGTTCACATTGCTGGATCAACGTGATTTCGGAATTATTCCTGAGGTAAATGATCGAGAATATTACACGAATTCTTTTCATATTCCCGTGTATTATACGCTCCCGGCTGCTCGTAAAATCAGCTTGGAAGCTCCGTTCCATAACCTCTGCAACGCTGGTGCGATTTCATACATCGAACTGGACGGCAATGCGCGGAATAACCCGGATGCGTTCCTTAAAATTGTTCAGTACGCGCTGCATCAGAACATTGGCTACTTCTCCATCAACCATCCGGTGGATCGTTGTACGGAATGTGGTTATGAAGGGATTATCGGGACAAGCTGCCCCCAATGTGGCACAGATGAGGAGCACACACACTTTCAGCGCTTACGTCGGGTAACCGGATATCTGACAGGAGATTATACCGTTCGCTTTAATGCTGCAAAACAGGCAGAAGTTCGAGACCGGGTGAAACATAAGTGAATTTGTGTGGCTACATTCCGGAATCTCTGAACGAAGGATACGGCCTGCGCACTGTCGTGTTTATTAGCGGTTGCCGTCATGCCTGTCCCGGATGCTTTAACCCAGCGTCGTGGAGCTTCCGTGCAGGTGAGCCATTTACACCCCAACGACAACAGGAAGTCATTCGTGACATCATGGATAATCCGTTGTTGGACGGACTGACTCTCTGCGGGGGAGATCCGTTTTTCTCAGCAGCAGAATGCTCGCAATTTGTGCGTGACTTCCGCGAGGCCTGTCCCGACCGAACCGTGTGGGCTTATACTGGCTTTGTCTATGAAGATTTACTCACAGATCAGGAGCGACAGGAGCTAGCGCTTTTGTGCGATGTGATTGTGGATGGTCGTTTTGTAGAACAGCAAAAGGACCTGACCCTTCCCTTCCGGGGCAGTCGCAACCAGCGTCTGGTAGATGTAAAAGCCAGTATTCAGGCAGGCTATACCGTTTCATTGGCTTAACGCGAAGTTTACCCGGCAAGATGCTATATATCTAAGACAAGTCCCCATCATGGGTAAGGCTTGTCTTTTTTTCATATAGCTAACTGTTTCCATTGGAGTTTCTATTGCGCATCCTGTAAGTTTCACTTATGATGGTGAACAAGTATACGAGTGCATAATTATTCGTCATACCTTAACCGCATAGCTTGGAGATAGGTGTCTGTTCTATTCAGATCAGGCTTAAAAGGGAAGCCGGTGCAAATCCGGCACGGTCCCGCCACTGTAAACGGGGAACTTTCAGCTGTTCATATATCCACTGGTCCACAGACCGGGAAGGAATGCTGAGAGTCATGATCCGTAAGTCAGGAGACCTGCCTATTTTAACAACATCGCAAGTACCTACGGAAGATAGGGAGGTGTTAAGAGCAGTCGCCGTATTTTTGATTTTTTAATCACGGAGGCATTCTTTCCCCTACTTATTTTTAACTCTGGGGGAAGAATGCCTTTTTTGGTACGTAAAAATAAAACAGCTACCCACTAGGAGGAAAAGTACATGTCCATTATTGAATGGCCTGAATTGTCCGGCTTGATTAGCAGTAATCTGGGATATCCGCGTATCGGCGAAAACCGGGAATGGAAGAAAGCACTGGAACGCTTCTGGAACGGCAGCATTAACGAAAGCGAACTGCAGACGGAGATGAAAAGATTACGGTTGGAGCATCTGAGCAAGCAGCGTGACAAGGGGATTGATCGCATTCCTGTCGGAGACTTCTCCTATTACGATCACATGCTGGATACATCTGTAATGTTCGGTCTGGTACCCGAACGGTTCAACCATCGTCCCGCAGGTCCGGTTCCTCTGTCCGTGTATTTTGGGATCGCTCGTGGACAGAAGGGAGCAACCGCCAGTGAAATGACCAAATGGATGAATACCAATTATCACTACATCGTTCCTGAATTGGCAAACGCAGTCCCGGTGTTCACTGAAAATAAACCCTTACAGGCTTATCGTGAAGCAAAACAAGAACTAGGCATTGATGGGAAACCGGTCCTCATCGGCCCCTATTCATTCGTTACCTTATCCAAAGGCTATGACCGTAAGGATTTGGCCGCCATCGTACGAAGCTTCCTGCCACTGTACACCCGTATCCTGTCTGAACTAGCGGCAGAAGGCGTTCAGTGGGTCCAAATCGATGAACCTGTCCTAACCACCTCATTCCCGGCAGAGGATTTGGACATTATTCAGGAAGTCTATGAAGCTTTGACTCAAGCTGCGCCCTCCTTGAATATAATGCTGCAAACCTACTTTGGCAGCCTGGACCATTATGAGCGTCTGTCCGCACTTCCGGTACAGGGATTGGGTCTTGATTTTGTGTATGATGATGGCGAAAATCTTCAACATATATTGCAGCATGGCTTCCCTAAAGAGAAAACGCTGGGCGCTGGGGTCATTGACGGGCGCAATATATGGCGCAGCGACCTGAACGCTGTGGCTGCTCTGTTGGGTCAGTTGGTGGAACAAACCACTGCCGCACAGCTTATCGTGCAGCCATCATGTAGTCTGCTGCATGTGCCAGTCAGCCTGGAGGCAGAGCACAAGCTGGATCGAGAACTGGTACAAGCGCTTGCCTTTGCCGATGAAAAGCTGGAGGAAATCGCCGTCCTGACGGCTGCACTTGGCAAACACGATCCTTCCGCACTCACCAAGCTTGAGCAAAGTGCGGATGCGGTAGCCCGTTTCAACAACTCAGCGGCACGCGTACAGACAGCCGCCGATCTGGCCGACCTGCTGGCAAAAGAGCCTCTGTCACGCAGCGTTCCTTTCGCCGAGCGTCGTGAGATTCAACAAAATAAGCTGAAGTTGCCTCCACTGCCTACGACGACCATTGGTAGCTTCCCGCAAACCGCCGAGATCCGCAAGGCCCGCCTGCACTATCGCAAAGGAGAATGGTCAGCCGAGCAATACCGGGCGTTCATCCAACAGCAAATTAAGGAATGGATTGATATTCAAGAGGACATTGGCATTGACGTGCTTGTTCATGGAGAATTTGAGCGGACCGATATGGTTGAATTTTTTGGCGAAAAGCTGAACGGCTTTGCTTTTACGCAAAACGGATGGGTGCAGTCCTACGGCTCCCGCTGTGTCAAACCGCCGATTATATACGGAGACGTTTCCTTTGATCAGCCCATGACCGTGGAAGAAACGGCATTCGCCCAATCGTTAACTTCCAAGCCTGTTAAGGGAATGCTTACAGGCCCTGTGACCATTTTGAACTGGTCTTTTGAACGTAACGATATTCCTCGTAGTCAAGTTGCTTTACAGTTGGCTCTGGCATTACGGGCAGAGGTAGAGGCACTGGAACAAGCGGGCATCGGCATGATTCAGGTCGATGAGCCTGCAATTCGTGAAGGGCTTCCACTGAAAAAAGAACAACAGCAAGCCTATCTGGACTGGGCGGTTCAAGCCTTCCTTGTGACCACGGCCACCGTTGAGCCTGCGACCCAAATCCATACGCACATGTGCTATTCCGAATTTCAGCATATGATTCAGTCCATCTCCGATATGGATGCCGACGTTATATCTATTGAAACTTCGCGAAGTCACGGAGAACTGATTGTCAGCTTTGAAGATCAGGTATACGACAAGGGCATCGGTCTGGGCGTGTACGATATCCACAGTCCGCGCATCCCCGATGTATCTGAAATGCTAAGCATGATCCAGCGTGCCCTGCGCGTATTGCCATCAGATTTGTTCTGGGTTAATCCGGACTGTGGTCTGAAAACCCGCACCAAGGAGGAATCTGTCGCCGCCTTGCGACTAATGGTACAAGCGGCTCATGCAGCCCGGGCTGCATTGGCTGTATCCAACTAATCTTTTAATCGTATCGAATCGCACCATCATTTCACCATATCCTATTCCCCTTTCCGGCCCTTTTTGGTAAAAGCCGGGAAGGGGGATTTATTCTAGGTCATATAATGTATAAACGCCTTGAATATGCTCCATTTTCATCTGCTTCATATGTACGCCTAAGCCATGTTCTCGATCCCAGGAGCAACTAAAATTCAAATACAGTTCATCCTTTGCCGATGAGTCGGAAATCAGTATAGACACAAGCTGTATTCGATCCAGAAATTGTTCCGGCCGCTCCACATAAGGCGCATATTCATCTGGGTCCTCTCCCCATATACTGTAAGCATTCCGGTACTTTTCCACTATGCCAGCATAATGATGGTGTATGGACTCCAACACTTGAGGATGAATAGCTGACGAATATTCCATATACTGCTCCCATGTGTTTTTTTGCAACTGTGTAGGTTCTTCTATAGTCTGTGCCTGTTCTTCGGAGTCAGCCCCCACGATAAATTCGACTTCTACTTCCGAGGGCTGCCCGCAAAAATTAAGATGTACTACACCACGCAGAACAATCTCCTCAGATACATCCCAAGACTCATCATCCTGTTCCAGTTCCATATACCAATTTTTCCAATCCACCCTTTACCCACCTCTTCATAAAAAGTAATATTTAACCCTATTGAATACTTTACAATCTATCATTTTAATGAATGAAATTAAAGTGCATCCTATTTGTGCTCCCAGCCATATTTCGAGTAATTTCCAAATAAAAATACTTTTTTCTACAACATTCGCTATTCAATAAAGCCTTCAAGAAAGAAAATCTGCCCATTTTGGCACAAATATTTTATTATTAAAAATTTAGTACCTTGCATTAATCAGTACATGATGTTAAATTATACCTGACTACTGTTCTATAATTAGTACCCGTGACAAATTATGCACAAACACACGTTTCTTCCCCTTATTCCGAACGACACCTATGAATTATTGATAACATCCAGGAAGGGAGCACCGCTCGTGAATGTGAACATCCAATTCAAAAAAGGGGTACTGGAACTGTGCGTTCTAGTTCTAATTGGACGCAGAGACCGTTATGGCTACGAGTTGGCTCAAGCCGTCTCCCGTCATATTGAAGTAGCTGAGGGAGCCCTATATCCATTGCTCCGCCGTCTGGTATCAGAAGGATACTGCACAACGTATTTACAGGAATCGACCGAGGGGCCTCCCCGCAAATATTATCGGCTGACTGATACTGGAAGCCATTATACAAGAATACTTACGCGGGAATGGAATGATTTTGTCCATCATGTCGCAAGCCTACTGGAGGAAGGGAATTCCGATGAATAGAAAACAGTTTCTTACAGAGGTAGAGCAGCGTCTTTCTCCTCTCCCTGCAGAGGTACGCAATGAGCTGCTTAGTGATTTGAGCCAGCATTTTGACTACGGGTTGGTTAATGGCAAAAGCGAAAGTGAGATTGCCAATGAGCTGGGTAACCCGGAGGATATTGCCCGAGAAGCGTTGGATGATCCCAATGCAGCCTGGAACGCTTCTCCTCCGCTTCGTCAGGGAAGCTTCGCACGCAATCTTTTTACTTTCTTAGGGCTGCTGTTTCTCAATTTGCTAATCTCCATCCCGATTATGGCTACCCTATGGGCAGTATGGGCTTCATTGACCGTGGTATCGGTCAGCTTCATTGCAGCCCCCCTTCTCGCCGTTACTGATTATGCACTAAACAGCACCTTTTACCCGGCCAAATTCTTTTTCTCTATCACGATGACGGGTATAGGTCTATTGCTGCTGCCTGGAGTACGTTATCTCTTACTCCTTATGGTCAAAGGCACAGTACGATACTGGAAATGGAATCAGACTACCCTGAGGGGAGCTTACTAACAACATGAATAAAAAGTGGTTTATTGCAGCAGGTCTGTGCATTGTGATCGGTGTAGCCGGAATGGTGGCTTACGGTGCCCCATGGAGTCAACAAGTCATGAAGGAAACAACTGCGATTAACAAAAAATGGACGTTCACACGTGGTCAGCTACAGAAGCTGAAAGTGGACAGTTCTGATGATGTCTCTATTTTGTTTACTCCCGGCTCTGGCGACCAAGGTACGATACGCATTAGTGGAGAAGTTCAGACAAAGGTAGCCGACCAAATTCATAATGCCCGAATTGAGAACGGTAAGCTTACGATTCAATCGGAGCCGGCCGCTTCCTTGTCATTTCTTTCGATCACCCCTGATGTGGATCAAACGATTACCGTAGAGATGCCCTCCGGCGAAACACTAACTGACCTACAGGTAGATGCACATTCAGGGAATGTAAAACTTCAAGATGCCTCCGTGCAGAATACTTCCATCACCGCTACTTCAGGCACTGCCGAGATTACAAACCTCCAAAGTACCCACCTGATCGCAAATTTAACATCCGGCAATTTTACAGCCAGTCAGCTTGCAGCAGATATGGAGTTGAAGCTTACTTCAGGCGATGTTACCATCCGCGATTATAGCGGTAATGGCCTTATTTCCCTAACCTCAGGGGAGACAAATATTACACAACGTGCCGTAGCCAACTTGGAAGTGAATGCTGATTCTGGTGACGTGAAGATTAAACAAGCTCCCGATTTTAAAGGTGTTTATAATGTCCACTCTGACTCTGGGAGTATAGATACTCCCGAATCTGTTCCCGGTAGTGTGAACGTGATAAAGGTAGAAACCACCTCAGGGGATATTAATATTTCCAAATAGGAGACCTCTAGATGAATACCTCATCAGAGGCGAAGTTTGGTTCAATGAGTTTAACCTTGTATAATGTAACCATGTGCTCACATGCACAACCACGTTATGGAGTGAAAAGGAGGAGACTGGATGGAACTTAAGAATAAAACAGCCATTATTACAGGAGCCAGCAAAGGAATCGGTAAAGCAATTGCCGAAACTTTAGCTAAGGAAGGCGTTAACCTGGGATTAATCTCACGAACATTGACTGACCTGCAAAAGCTGCAGGATTCGCTGGGGAGTACATACGGTGTGAAAGTGGTGAGTGCTGTTGCAGATATATCGGATCGCGCACAGGCCGCTGCCGCTGTAGCTTCACTGGAACACGAGTTGGGCGCTGTCGATATTTTGATCAACAATGCAGGCATTGCTACCTTTGGCACAGTCGCAGATATGGACCCCGAAGAGTGGGAACGTATTATTCGCGTAAACCTGATGGGAACCTACTATGTCACACATGCTGCTCTTCCAAGCATGCTGGCACAAAAAAGCGGAAACATTATTAATATCTCCTCAACGGCAGGAGAACGAGGTTTTGCAACAGGCTCGGCATATTGCGCATCCAAATTTGCTTTGATGGGCTTCACGGAAGCACTGATGCAGGAAGTTCGCAAATCCAATATTCGCGTCACCGCGCTGACTCCAAGTACTGTCAATACAGAACTGGCGGCAAACGCAGGATTGCCTATTGGTGATGAGGATCGCATGCTTCAACCGCAAGATTTGGCCGATCTGACATTAGCCGCATTGAAACTGCCTCCACGGGTTCAATTAAAAGTAGCCGGTATTTGGACAACCAACCCACAGTAATTCGACACGACATCTTAGATTCATTGGCTGTACAATGCTCCGGCAGACGTAATTGTTCGTCATGCCGGAGCTTTTTTTCAGCATAGCTATACCAAAACAAACTGTAATATAAGCGCTTTGTACTTCCAGCATATATACATACAATTCCTACAACTATAAGCGCATTTCAGGAAAGGGGAAAAATGATGAAGAACACAGGAATGACACGGCCATTAGACCATTTAGGCCGCATTGTGCTGCCCAAGGAGCTGCGCAATTCTATGAATATTAATATTGGAGATGCCCTCGATTTTTTTATTACCCCAGAGGGACTGATGATTCGCAAGTATACGGGGGTTTCTTGCTATTTTTGTGGTGCCGTAGATCATTTGAGCTATTTTAGGGATCATCTGATATGTAAAAGTTGTATTGAAAATCTGAAGAGCGATAATCCTTCCAGTCATTTGAGTGAATCCCGTCCTGTCCAGCCCAAGAAAAGAAGGAGTTACAGAAATCAGAATGATCTCCTGAATAAACTAAAACAACTCATGCAGGAGCATCCTAATGTATCTCAAAAAGAATTAGCCGAAATGCTCGAACTATCCCAGGGACGCGTGTCACAGCTTAAAAAGCTACTCCTTTAGATAATCCTGCCGATCCGTCTGTTATTATCAACAAAAAAAGAGCCTGACGGCTCTCGGATCATCATCGTTACGCAATGTCAGAATGCTCCATAACCGGGACTCGATAGGCCAGCAAGGACTCGTCTATTACGGCAGAAATAAACGTTGCTTCTATTTCAGGCACCAATCTAAGCGCATAATTCCATGCGTTTTCTTCAATTTGCAGCGCAAGTCGTTGCCGGGTCCCTATCCCGCTCTCTTGCTCCAAAGCATCGGAGAGGTCCACTAATTCCGTATCGGCGGCGTGCCCGATCTCATGTGCAAGCACAACCGTAAAATACTCCTCAACTCGATCAACGCTGCCGAACATTTGTAAACACTGTGTTTCAATAACGTCCGTATACATGGTAATAGCGTGAGCATTCATGGCATATTTGCCCCCAATCAGCCTTCCACCAGGAAAACGTTTCTCCAGCTTAACTGTCACACCTATAGCAGCCCGTTCCAAAAGCTCAGCGACAACGCGCTCTGCCTGATATCTTTCCAACTTAGCTTCGCTCCTCAAACCAGGATATATAAAGTTATATTTACTTTAAACTTATGAAATCATGGATGTGTTCATACCATACACAGTACGATATTATACCTTTTTACAAAGGAGAATACCATGTCAGAAGATTATTATATAGGCTGGGGAACGCTTGCCCTGATTAATGCCGGCTTGGCACAGTCCAAAAATCGGAGCGGGCTAAACTGGTTTCTGCTCTCCCTATTAATAGGGCCACTGGCTACCCTTTTTATCGTTGCATGGGATAAGCTGGAATCCTAATCCAGCCATTAGGTCATTCCCATCATTATCCGGAATGAAAAGGGCAACCTTGGCGCTTCTGCTGAAGCACTGCATCTGATACTGTATTAGCCTGTCTCGACATATACGGCTTCTCTTGAACTCCGAAATTCGGCTTCACAAGCCGATTATCGTAGGAACTATGAAAAATATGCGTTGTCGCCGGGGATAGCGGGGGGATCAGCCATGTCCAATTGCCTGTCAGTGCGCGCCCAGCCTTGGCCTCCCGTTCCTCAAACAGCTTGAATTGTGCCGCTGCGGTATGGTGGTCGACAATGCTGACTCCCGCTTTTTTAAAAGAATGCAGCACAGCAATATTCAATTCCACCAGCGCCCGATCACGCCAAAGCGTTGTTTCACTCGTCGTATCCAGCCCCATCAGCTTAGCCACCTGTGGCAACATATTATAGCGGAAGGTATCCGCAAAATTACGGGCGCCGATTTCTGTTCCCATATACCAGCCGTTAAAGGGAGCCGCCGTATAGATGATACCGCCAATTTCCAGCGTCATGTCCGAAATCATAGGCACGGCATACCAACGTAATCCCAAGGAAGCGAAACCCGAAAGTTCTGGATGCTCAATGGCTACCTCCATCACCAAATGCTCAGGAATATCAAATAGCTCGGGAGGCCGCCCGCCTGCTTCCACAACCAGTGGCAAAATATCAAAAGGAGTCATCGCTCCTTGCCAGCCCATATCTTTACAAACATTGGTAAAATCCACCGAGATCGGGTCCCCGATGATCCCTTGATCGGTTTCATATCCAGCGTAACGAATGAGTTGATGGTTCCAGATGCGGATATTCGGCTGCCCCGGCTTGGAGGCGCGAAATACAGTAAGCGTTGGCTTAATTTTACCGCCATTCGTTCCTATGCGCATATGCTCCAGGAGCTCGCTGACCACCTCCGCCGCATCTGACGCGGCCCGCGCATCTCTGACCAAAAGCTTGTCCCAAAATAAGCGCCCGATGCAACGATTGCTATTGCGCCAAGCCATGAGTGCTCCGTGCTCCAGCTCTTCGTACGTATGATCATACGTTCCAGTTGTCTCTATGTCGTGACGAATATGAAGAAGCCGGGCTTCCGCTTCATCGCGGCTTCGGCCCAGCTCCTCATAACATGTATATATAAACTGCTCCGCTTCATGCAAAAGCTGTTGTTTCACTTCCATAACACACACCCCATCCCGGCAGCTCTATGACTCAAGAGCCTGTGGTCTTCCACGCCTTCACGTTATTATACTCCAGCGGCAGAGTGGAACCAACGGGATGTGTACCTTGTTCACCTGATCTCCATATACGTGGAAATATATCCCAATATCTTATCCCAAATACGCACTCAGCATCCAGATATGTTTATCCATTGCTTCTCTCAAGCCGTTAAGAAGATCCTCTGTCGCTTTATCCTGTGCTGCTTCCGCTGCTTCCATCCCATTAGCCAGTTCAACAGTGATGGTTTTAAAATCAGCAACAACGGACTTCACCATATCGTCAGCTGTCTGCTCACCTGCGGACTCCTGAATAGCTGAAAGTTGCAAATGCTCCTTCAAGGTCGCAGCCGGACGGCCACCAATAGCCAACAAACGTTCAGCAATCGTATCTAGATTAGCTGTTGCTTCATTGTAAAGTTCTTCAAATTTAGCATGCAGTGTGAAGAATTTAGGTCCTTTCACATACCAGTGAAAATAATGCAGTTTCGTGTACAATACAGACCAGGTAGCTACCTGACGATTCAATGCCTTGTGCAATTCTTGAATGGCCTCTTGTGTAGGTGCGTTCGTATGATTTAATGTACTCATGTTAAAATCCCCTCTCGTTTTCATTCAAAATATAGTTGGTGTAAAGCTTGGATACTCGTTAACAGTAGTGTCTGATTTTCTTCAAAATCCCATGCGTGAATCCAATAAATATTTATTTATTAATTTAGACTTAATCTAAATCCTGTTTTAATTATAACACTGTGTCGATGTTTTTCAAGTCTTTATTCGGTTTTAATCATGAAGATTACGTGAATTGATTGTAAATCAAACTCTATAGGCAATAGGATATCCAGAACCAAGACTTATTTATCTTTATACATAGGTTACATCAATAGGAGTAAAGAAGATGTTAATTTTGTCTGCTAAAGTATCTGTATTGTAGACAAAGTCCAAAGTCCATAACCTACTACCTCATACCTAGCCACGACAAAAAAGAGCCGGCCCGTAAGAGGGTCGGCTCTTTTATTATTCTTGCATCTCTGAAGGTTCCACGATTAAGGATACAACCTTGCCAGCATTTACATCAATCAGACCATGATCGGTAATTTTCAGGGCCGGGCTGACCGGCAAAGAATGCGTACTCAGCGACATGATTGGATTGTAATGGCGGTAGCCCAGCGACAACAAGGCTGAACGCAGCTCCTTCACATGCGCTGCAACCATTTCCAGCGGTCCTTCTGTTAAAATCCCGCCTACGGTTAACGGCAAATGGGACAGCACCTTGCCATTTTCAACTACGCAAAAGCCACCTTGGCTGGATAAAACCGTATTCGCAGCCAATATCATATCTTGCTTGTTATGCCCTACGACCAGCAAGTTATGGTTATCGTGCGAATAGGTGGTTGCCACTGCCCCACGTTTAATCGTATCTCCCCCGATCAAACCATAAGCACGGTTGCCATTCTTTCCATATCGCTCAAACGTAGCGATGAGTCCATGTTCACCATGTTCCCATACCAGTTCACCCTGCTCCACATTTGCAGGGGCAATCCGTTCGCTCGTAAAAGTTGAGCCATCCTTGACCATCATAACACGGCATTGATGTGTGCCATCAGCTACATCCATCTTTACCGTAAAATCCTGCTCCGTGAGCGGATTGAGCTTCACACTTTGATAAAAATGGGCGGGGAAGCGGCTTTTTATCGGTGCTTGATGGTATTCCTCGAATTTATCAAAAACCTTGTGTCCGTCCTTATAGACTTGCTCCACATCAAACTGACCAAGATTGGACAGCAGTACAAAGTCAGCTATTTTTCCCGGTGCAATTGTTCCGCGGTCATGCATACGCATCCGTGCAGCAGGAGTAAACGTAGCTGCATAAATGGCATCCTCAGGCTTCATGCCCATTCCAATAGCTTTACTTACGATATGGTTCAGATGCCCTCGCTCTACGAAAGAGTCTGGCATCACATCATCCGTTACGAAGCAAAAATGCTGTGCCACATCTTCCTGAATAAGATAGTCCATCACTTCAGGGGTCATCGATTTTTCCTGGATTTCAATAAACATCCCGGCAGCCATCCGCGCCTTCATACCTTCAATACTTTGGTGAGTATGGTCCGAGCCTATCCCCGCATAGATCAACTGATGCAGGTCCAAATCAAGCAGCTGCGGCGTATGGCCTTCAATGATCAGCTCCGGGTAATGCTCACGAACATGGCGTAAGATGCGGTTCGTCTTGCTTTCCGGATCACGAATGACATCCACATAGTTCATAATTTCACCCAGGCAGATCATTTCACCGGTTTGCAGCAGGGCATCTATCTCGGGAATACCGATCTCGCCTCCTGAGGTTTCGAGCGGCGTTGCCGGGACAGAGCTTGGAATACCGTAGAACATATCAGCCACGCAATCTTTGCTGGCTTCCATCATTTCCTGAATGCCTTCCAATCCGAAAACATTCGCCATTTCGTGCGGTTCCGGTACAATCGTCGTTACCCCATTGCGAATCAGCCCATAGGAAAAGGTTGCCGGTGTCACCATTGTGCTTTCGATATGCAGATGGATGTCAATCAGGCCGGGAATCATATATTTCCCATGCCCCTCTACAATCTCAGCCACCTCAAAAGACTCCAGACCACGCTGACCGATATACATAAACTTACCGCCAAGTATAGCTACATTACCTTCTTCGAACGTCTTGTAGTAACTGTTATACACCTTAACTTGTAAAATCATTTTGTCTGCACGCATGATGTATCTCCTTCATCGAACCCGCTGATTATTGGACCAGCACCATTTTATCTGCCGGAAAATGCAGGGTAACCCGCTGACCACTCAGGTAAGGCGTATCCATTTCCTGATTAGCCGTAAAGTTGCCTTTCGCCGTTTCTACCACATACTGATAGCTACGCCCCAGGTAAGTACTTACCTTAATAATACCGGGAAGCTCATTTTCCCCTGTCTCGTTGCCTTCTGTTCGAATGACCAAATCATCCGGGCGAATAGCGCCCTGACGAGCACCCGGCTGAGCAGTACCCTGATTACGCACTACGCCGAACGAAAGATCGCCTGTATTCAGTCGAATACAATCCCCTTCTTCAGTACGCTCGTCAAAACTCAGAAAATTATTAAACCCAATAAAACGGGCGACAAATTCGGTCGTCGGATATTTAAAAATGGTCGATGGAGCATCTAATTGTTCGATGTTCCCCTTATTCATAATCGCAACCTGGTCAGAAATCGAAAAACATTCCTCCTGATCATGCGATACATATACGGTAGTGATGCCCAGTTCCTGTTGAATACGGCGGATTTCCACACGCATATTTACACGCAGGTTAGCATCCAAGTTACTCAGAGGTTCATCAAACAACAGCAGATCGGGTTCAATCACAAGCGCTCGCGCAATCGCAACACGTTGACGCTGTCCGCCTGACAATTCACCGGGGAAACGTTTTTCAAATCCCCCCAGGCTAACCGTATCCAGCATGGTCATAACGCGGCGCTTTACATCATCTTCCTTTACCTTGCGTAACCGCAGACCAAATGCAACATTATCAAAAACGGACAAATGCGGGAAGAGTGCATAACTTTGGAATACAAAGCCGAAGTTCCGTTTATTTACCGGAACCCGAGTATAATCCTTATCGCCAAACAAAAATGTTCCTTGTTTAGCTTCGAGAAATCCTGCAATGAGACGAAGTGTGGTCGTTTTGCCACAACCACTCGGTCCGAGCAGCGAGAGCAATTGCCCCCGTTCGAGCTGCAAATCGAAATCCTGCAAGATCAGTTGGTTGTCATAAGCGACCGATACGCGATCCAGAGTAAGCAGTGCCATAAGGTTGAAGCCTCCATTACCTTTTAGTGAAGTAAGACAATCCCATCAGTCGTTCAATCAAGAACATCAGGATACCGGTCAAAATCATCAGCATAACCGAAATCGCCGCAATCGTCGGGTCAAAATAATTTTCGACGTAAGTCAGCATTTGAATGGGCAGGGTGCTGAAGCCCGGTCCTGTCATAAAGACGGAAATGTCGACATTGTTGAATGATTCCAGAAAGGCAATCAGGATAGCCGCAATAATACCTGAGCGGATGTTGGGCAGAACCACCTTGAAAAAGGTTTCCAGCCGTCCAGCCCCCAAACTAAGCGCTGCTTCCTCAATCGCAAAATCAAAGTTAGACAAACTGGATGCAATGACTCTAATAATGAACGGCAGCATAATCACCGTATGTCCGATCAATAGTCCAGCATATACTGGTAAATGGTAAACAATGATCAGATAGCGCAGCAGTGTAAAACCAAGAACAATACCCGGTATAAGCAACGGGGAAAGGAACAAAGCATTCAGCGCATCCTTCCCGCGAAACGAAAAACGACTAAGTGCATAGGCGGCAGGCATACCGATCAACAGTGCCAAGATGTTGCCTAGCAGAGAAACGACAATGGACGTTTTGAACGTGGACATAAACAAATCCACTTCAAAAATATTTTCATACCAGCGCAAAGAAAAGCCCTGCGGAGGAAATTTTAACACCGTGCCCGGCTCGAAAGAAGTGACCGATATGATCAACAGCGGACCGAGCAGAAAGATGAAGACCAGCAGGCTAAAGAAGCCTAGTCCGTAATGTTTCTCCCGCATATCCACCTACCCCTTCGGATTGAGTTTATGGGCCGCCTTATTTAAGAGACCGACCACGATAAATGTAATAACAATCATAATTGTTGCAATAACAGAAGCTAAAAACCAGTCGTTTAGCGTCATCGCGTTCTGATACAAAAATGTAGCGATAACCCGCTGTTTTCCTCCAAGTAGTGCTGGTGTCGTATATGCAGTCAGACTGCCCACGAAAACGAGAATGCTTCCAATGATCAGGCCCGGCACAGACAGCGGAAATACGATTTTACGAAATGCGCTAAATCTGGAGGCCCCGAGGCTCTGAGCAGCATGAACAAGATCACCGTCGATATTTTCGAGTACACCAATCAGTGAAATAATCATCAGCGGTAAAAACAAATGAACCAGACCAATAATCATCGCTGCCGGAGTATACAAAATATTCAGCGGCTCATCCACGAGTCCTAAACCGATGAGCACGTTATTTAACAGCCCCTTGCGACCCAGAATGACCATCCAACTGAATGACCGCACCACCGGACTCGTCAACAAGGGGAAGATAGCCAGCGCTAGCAAAATCCCTTTACGACGCGGGGCCTTTTGCGAAATATAATAAGCCGTCGGGAAGCCGAGTAATACGCACACAAGTGTCGTTACGACACTGACTTCCAGCGTAGTCAGCAATATTTTCAGAAAATAAGGGTCCTTGAAGAAATGGAGATAGCCTTCTAGGGTGAATGAGCTGTTCTGTACGAAGGTCGAACCGATCGTCAACACAATCGGAATGACCATGAACACCGCCAGAAAGAGCAGACCTGGCAGCAGCAGCCAATACAAGTATGTTTTCTTCATGGGTAGCTCCTTGCGGTTATCAAAATGTTATTCCTTATTCAGCACCTGGATAAACAGCTCCAGAAAAGCTTCGCTGTCCACCTGTTCGCACACATTCATATTAGGGCTATGATTGAGGCGGTTCTGTACATCGCCCACTGTTTGTCCATCACATATGCGACTCGAGGTTTCCACGTCGACATACAACAGCGAGGTATTTACTAACCTCGAATTCAACGCGACACCCACGGCAAGCGGGTCATGAAGCGCACACGCTTTTACCCCGTTGCGTTCTTCATAACGCTTGGTATAAACGGCCGTGCTTTCAGCTACATAATTACGAATTGCTGGGCGGGTCAGACGAGCAATATGATCCGCAGTCAGCAGAGCCTTCCGTGTTACATCCAGTCCCACCTGTATCAACCGGCCAAATCCTGCATGAAATACGATTCGTGCGGCTTCAGGATCAGCATACATGTTGTACTCCGCTACAGGTGTAATATTGCCGCACCCGTGAATAACACCGCCCATAAAAATGACCTCATGGACGTGATCCGTCAGTTCGGGACACTTCAGCAGCGCCAGTGCCAAATTGGTGAGCGGCCCGGTGCAAATGAGCGTCACTTCCCCCCGGTGAGCCATCACGGTATCAATGATGATATCCGGTGCAAAACCTTCGGACGCAGACATGGCTGGTACTACTCCACTCAATGCACCTCCAATGCCGTCTTCTCCATGGACACGGTGCTCGTGCAGACCTTTACGTATTAAGGGAGCCTCTGCCCCCCGATAAACCGGAATATCCGGTCTATCCAAAAGGTCGAGGATTTTGCATGTGTTCAATGTTGCTTGTTTAAGTGAAACATTACCGCATACTGTAGTAATCGCTTGAATATCCAGCTGACCACTTTTGGCCGCTAGTAAAATACCCAACGCATCATCAATACCCGTATCTACATCTAGTATGACCTTTTTCATTATTGTGCAACTTCCCGGTTCCAGCGATCTGTCCATGCCTTGATATGATCGTTAACGAACTTCATATCCAGCTTGGTCAGCTTGTTCACTACATCCGCACCGTACGTAATTCCCTCTGTATCCGCACCAGATAGTACCACCTGCGTATTCACCGGGGAATCAACCTTTGCCTTGGCGGATTTTTCTTGAACTTCCTTGCTCAGCTGCCAGTTGATAAATTCCTCAGCCAGCTCCTTCTGGTCGGAGCCTTTCACTACATTAATCGTGTTCATTACTGCGTAAGCACCTTCATTAGGAGCTATAAATTTCGCTCCTGGCACAGCCGCCTGCAAATCTTTGAAGTACATTTCCATGATCGGACCGCCCGCAATTTCTTGTTGACTAAACATGTTCACGAACTCGGACGTTTTACTATAAAACTTAACGATATTCGGACTCAGCTCTTTCAGTTTTCCGAAGGCTTGGTCTTCATTAAACTCCTTACTACCCGCTACTTTGGAGGCTGCATCTACCATCATTGGTCCGGCAGTCGCCGTAATGTTCGGCAGAGTCACGTTTCCTTTGAACTCACTGCCCCACAGGTCAGCCCAAGAGGTCACATTCTTTTTCACCAGCTCCGGATTATAGGCAATACCGAGACGCCCAACTGTATAAGCAGGACCATACTCCTCACCCAGCGGTGCTTTGGCAATGTCATAAATTTGGTTCAGGTTCGGCACCTTGCTGCGATCCAGCTTCTCAAACAATCCCTGTTGAATTCCCTGTTGAGCATAATAATCAGACAGATAAATCAGATCGACGTCTGTACTACCTTGACTGATTTTGTTCAGCCGTTCTGCGTTATTTCCAATTTCGACTACGATGTCAACGTTATGTTCCTTTTCAAAAGGCTCGTACACTTCTTTGTTAAAAAAGTCCTCGGAAAAGCCCCATGTTGAAATAACTAGTTTCTTTTTCCCATCAGCTGAGCCATCTTTTCCATCTGTCTGCCCGCCAGTAGCATTGCTGCCGCAACCTGCCAGTACCACAGATGCCAAGGTCACAGCCATAAATCCTTTAAACCATTTTTTCATATGAAACTCCCCCTGTTTTTTTTATTCTGCACACCTTATGACACAAAAAAGAAAAGTACTCTTGTAAAACAAGAATACTTTTCTTCGTAAACAAAGAATAAGTTGATCCCGCTGCGCGTTATAACAGGTTCTCCCCTCAGATAGATCCGAAGCGAAAAGCCGAATATCCAATTTTATTAGGATTCTTTCAGTATGATGTTCGTAATTGCCCACTGCGTTGCTGCATCATAATCGCGCAGTAAAGCTTCTATATCGAGCTCCATATCCTCAATCAGCTTCTCGCGAAGTCTCTTCTTGTACAGCATGGACATTCGGAAATCCACTTCCAGCTTCAAGCCGGGGGCTTCCACTTCCAATGCCGCCGAGCGTGGAGAACGCCGGTGCTTCGCCACAAAGGTAACAATGTTGTTCTCAACGGTGGCCCGCAGCAGCGTGGTCCCGAAGCCGAACAGTTCCTTTGAAACTTCATTGTAAATCTGGCACATCCGCTTCTTGCTTTCGTTACTGTCGAGCAGCGTCAATGAACCCACCCTCATCAGCATATTACGTACAATCAATCTTTCAACACGATAGATTATACATAAATATACGATAAATAGCAAACAAAAATCCCTAATCTAATAACATATGATGCGAAAAAGCGAACAATATGTCGAACTTTGTAGCTTTTCAACATTTTTACACTTTTTCGTCTAACCCTTAAGTTTCCGAACACTGCTATATTCCCCGCAGGAAAATTAAAGTAGACTACAAAGTCGTTATCGTTACCACTCTGGGAGAATATTTTTTTCTTCTACTATATATGTAGTTTTATTTAAACGCATTTAACCATACCCCGCGGGAGTCCCCTAGCGGTTGTGCGGTTTTTTATGTTATGTAGCTGACTTAATGGTTGAGCTCTACATCACCATTGTGCAGCCCGTTTGCGTCTCTCCTCACGCCGATCAACTTCTTCCATTTTCCGAATATAACGTTTCAACTGCTCTTTATGATCGTCCAATTCCTGTATTCGTACAGTTGTGCCTTGGAGAAACGTCTCCATTTTACGTGTTAATTCAGCAGCCGATTCGCCCCTCCAGTCTTGCAGACGACCATATATATTTCTCATCTGCTGCTCCTGATGCTGAAGTCTTTGCTTTAGCTGTTCGCATTGCTGTACAGCCCTTCGCAGATCCCCCAGACTCAAAGATATTCTGCCCATCTCTTTTGCCCCCTATTGTGTTCTTACAGCTGATCTTTTACTGATCCACCATCGTGAATTCCTGACCCTTGCGATCTATATATTCTGCTATCTCCGTAATTGATTCCTGATACCAGCGATTAATCCGATCTAGCGTTGCCGTTGCACTATGCGCAATTGGGGTCAAAGACTGACTTTCACTTGTCCCGATATGAGCCTGAAATAACTGGATGGATGCTCGGGTATCGCTAGAGAACCCTTGCAGGCTGGAACGCATCTGGTTAGCCGCATGCTTTAGCTCCTCAGGTGTTAATTGAATTGTGCCCCCATTTTTGTTGCCCACAAAATATGCCCCACCATGGGTGCGACCATTTTGCTGTCCTTCTCCCATCAGATTCACTCCCAGTGTAGTAGCAGCAAACTGCCCGAAAGCACCCATTTGTCCACCGTAGCGTTCAACCAGGTCGCCCATGACTTCCTTGAGTTCTGCTCGCGCAGCCAGCATTTGCTCGTACGCCTGCACCCGTGGATTGCCTTCCACCAATTGACCGTCCATGGTGTACAGTGGATTGCTAATATTGCCATTTTCATCAAACGTAAAGTTTCCCATGCTATGAGTGTTCTCTCCACCTAATACAGAATTATAGAATTTGGTGAATGCATCTTGCTGCATCATAGGCAGCGTAACCGGGACAAAAACAATTGGGGACCATTGAGGACCAAAAATAAGATCTCTTAATTCATTATTTTTTTTAAGTGGAACTGAAACAGGAATAGTAAACTTGGCCGCATTGGCAGTCTTATAATCACTCCCAATATGATACGTTTCCCCCACATGTTGATTAGCTTTAGTAGCTCCCCCACCAACGCTATCTCCGGGATGGGCAAAAGCCACATTAGTCTTCTTGAATTCTCCTGCTTTCACCCTCTTTTGAAGATCTTCAGGCAATAAATGTACAATACCCGGAGCAGCAAAACTCACGGATGATAAACCATTTTTCACTGCAATATATTCTGCTTCTGCACCGCCTAAAGAATGGCCTGTCGTAGAAATTTCGGAAGCGGGGTACTTCTTCTTCACTTCGTCATACAGTGTTTGGGCTTTTGTAAACTGATTATCTTGATACTGGGCTTCATAATGTTGAAATGAGCTTTGTACCTGTGGGGGGAGCTTTTTTATCTCTTCTTGATTATTGGCATAATAATCGTGAACTTGATTTAAAGTTTTTGCTCGTCCGCCCACAACATCGCTAATGTCCGTTCCTATGTCCATCGCTCTACTCCATATTGGTCTTCCCCCTGGTTCAGTTCCCCTATATCCTATAATCACCTGATTGCTATTCTCATTGTGAAAAACGGTCGCATCAAATCCAGAACCGTTCGTGTCATGTAATAGTTTCTCGTCTAAATCAACAACCTTCCAACCGGGAATATCTTCATTTTTATAAGTCTTTGGATCAATATCCAATAGGTAAGCCTCATCTGCTATCTTCCAGTATGTTTTTTCGCTAATATACTGCAACTATTACCCCACCTTGTCTAATCACCTAATATATTATAAAGTTAGAAAAAGTTGATACTTTCAAAAAAGGAGCATCAAAAATTGAAAAAGAAAAAAATTTGGGTTACTGCTCTTATCTTATTCTTCATCCTAGTAGGAGCTCTCTATTACATGCAGTACGCATCAAATGTAAAAAAAGAAGAAGCCGTTAGAGCAGGTATACCTATTGGAAAAGAGTACATCCAAAAATACTATAGGGCTGATTTCATATTTAAGAGTTATGACTATATAGGGAGCTATGTTAATAATACGGTTCATCTAATCGGCTATATAAAAGGGCATGAAGGTCAATCGATATCTATTGCTTACGATTTTGAAAAAAAAGAAGTGCTTAGTGTAACCGGACCGGATTGGTTCATTGACAGTCGATACCCTAAAAAGAATGTTCCACCATTTTAAAAATCAAGATTTGTATGCAAAAAAAAGCATATATGATTCATTCCAGTTCAAGAATATATTTTTCCAATCTAAGGAAGTGAAATCATTATAATACTTCCTGTTTACTTGCGGTATAGTTGAAGGTGAAAATAAGTATAAAGTCGTTGGTTACTGCATTTCTGGTCGTGGTTCATACCTAATAACGATTAGGACTTTGTAACTGGATGTTAGAAGAAATTTGCGTATATGAACATAATTTTTAGAGGTTGTATTGAGCTAATCCTTATATTGGCTATAATGATCTATTCTATTATTAACAAACAAAGCAATAATGTTCCTGGGTATATAAAAGGGGATAATAAGGAGAAGAATACAACTTGAAGAAGAAAAAGGTTTGGGGAAGCATCCTTATATTACTTTCCATCCTTGTCGGAATCTTTTGTTACATGCAATATACAGCAAATACAGAAAAAGAAGAATACGTCCAATCTGGCATACCTATTGGAAAAGAATACATTAGGAAACATTATAATGCCGAGTTTATATACAAAAATTACGACTTTATTGGCGGCTATGTTAACTCTACCGTTTATCTTCGTGGCTATATAAAAGGACATGAAGGTCAGATAATCTCACTAAATTACGACTATAAGAAAAAAAAGGTACTCTACGTAACTGGACCGGATTGGTTCATCGATAGTCAGGATCCCAAGAAGGACGTATCTGTTCCATAAAATAAGATTCGCTTTATTCAGTAAATAAGTTCACTCTTCCATTCTCAGGAAGCAATATCATTATAATGTATTATATTTATTTCGAGTATCAATCGGAACAGAAATGAGGACAAAGTCGGAGAGGATTGTATTTTGGTGATAGTTCTTACCTAATAACGTTTAGGACTTTATAGCTGTATGTTAGGAGAAGATTACGTAAATGAACATACCTTTTAAGTTGTGTCTAATATTTCTATGACGCCGCTTATTCTGACAGGATTCGGTTTCTCAGTACCTCAAGAAAAAGAGTTATAGATGTCGCAACTCCCATCGGCATCAACCTTATCCACTACAAACTACGCTATATTAGAGGTCACGGGAACAGCAAAATTACCATTCACTACACTTATTAAACTAATGAAGTGATCAAGGTTTCTGGACCGGGTTGGTTTGTTATTGGTTTATTAATAGTAGGGTTATAGATGAGGATGCTCCTTATTCCTAAGAAAGCGTGTAGCATATTCACTCCAATTCTAAGGAGATTAATTCAACTTGAAAAAGAAACAATTATGGCTTTTTGTCTTTATATTACTTGTCATTCTGGTAGGAGTCTTCTATTACATGCAGTACGCATCGAATGCCAAAAAAGAAGAAATCGTTCGAACAGGCATACCTATTGGAAAAGAGTACATCAAGAAATACTATAGGGCAGATTTCATATTTAAGAGTTATGACTATATAGGTAGCTATGTTAATAACACGGTTCATCTAATCGGTTATATAAAAGGGCATGAAGGCCAATCGATATCTATCGCTTACGATTTTAAAAAGAAAGAAGTGTCTAGTGTAACCGGACCAGATTGGTTCATTGACAGCCGCTATCCCAAAAAGATTATTTTTCCATTCTAAAGTCAAGTCCAGCATCCAAATAATCAGCCCTCTAACAGATGACTTTTTCCTAAATATGAAGAAGTAATATCATTAAAATACTTCCTGTTACTGAGAGATATTTGCAACAAAAATAAGAACCAAGTCATTGTTCACTGCATTCTGGTTGTAGTTCACATTAAATTATAAATAGCATGTTAGGGGAATGTTGCGTAAATGAACACAATCCTTAAATGTTGCACAGTTCTCATCATAATATTAACCATTCTGGGCGGTTGTGGTTTTTCTACTTCTCAAGAGGAAGAGATAGTGGAGACTGCTACTACTGTCAGTATCAAATATATTGAAACTCACTATAATACGGATTTCGTATTAAAAAACTACACTATTGAAGAAAACAGTGTCTTTGCAAGAGTACATCTTTACGGCTATATAAAAGGAAATGATACAGACTTAATTAGGATATCCTATGACTTGGACTCAAAAGAAATCGTCAATGTTACGGGACCGGATTGGTTTATTAATAGTAAGGTTATAGATAAGAATGCACCTTATTCCTAGAAAACGTATAGCATATTTAGCTCAATTTTAAGGAGAATAATTCGACTTGAAAAAGAAACAATTATGGCTTTTTGCCCTTATATTACTTGTCATTCTGGTAGGAGTTTTCTATTACATGCAGTACGCATCGAATGCTAAAAAGAAGAAATCGTTCGGACAGGCCTACCTTTCGGAAAAGAGTACATTAAGAAATACTATAGGGCAGATTTCATATTTAAGAGTTATGACTATATAGGTAGCTATATTAATAACACGGTTTATCTAATCGGCTATATAAAAGGACACGAAGATTCAATCGATATCCATCGCTTACGATTTTGGAAAAAAAGAAGTTCTAGATGTATTAGGACCTGCTTGGTTCATTGACAGTAGGAATCCTAAAAAGAATTAGAATATTGAACCATGATTGCAGAAAAGGCTCCTTAGGAGCCTCTTCCAGTCGTCGTTAGTCCCCACCTTTGGTGCTATGCTTAGTTACATGAATAAAAGGATATTCGCCTTTGCTTATTTTACGTTTCCATTCTTGAATCATATCTTCTTGGGTAGGCGGTTTCTCGTTTACGATTGCTCCTGTGGTTTCTTTAGCCATACTCTTTATCCTCTCACGGTGGATTTAGTTATTGCGTCTTTATCTTTTCTCCAGTCATTTTGATGTTACCATCCATTTCTACCAAACTCGTTTTACATTTTAAGCCGATGGCATCCTTCGCGGTGACCTGTATTGTGTTACCCGCATTGAACACCAGGTTCCCGTCAGCTTTTACACGGATATCCTTTTTGCTTCGCAGTTCAATTCCATGGTCATCCAGCAGTCGAATCACCACTTCATCGTCGTTCCCCGTAATTAAAATTTCATTTTTCTCAAATATAATGGCTTTGCGGTACTTGGTCATAAAGATTTTCGTCGACGGGTCCTTAATAAAGTCACCACCTTTGGATCTCTTTCGGATCGAGTGAGTTACAATGGCGTCTTTTTCTTTAGAGGTCGGAAAGTAGATATCTACAAAGTCAAACAACTCTGGCATGCAGTACCATCCCGTATTCCCTTCCGATGTATAGAATGTAGCCGTTGGAAAAGCGAAGGTTTCCTTGACGTTAGGCTTGACCTTATCCATTTCATAAAAGAAAACCTTTACATGATCCTGCTCGATTCCAATGACCTTGGACTTCAATGATATGCCACGAATGCTCTCATTTAAAATCAAATCCTGTTTCATTCCATCCGATGTAGTCAGCACATATTCATACCACAAGACACTATGCCGTATAAACGCAACAGACTGCAGGACATATAAGGTTTTTCCTTTGAATTTGACCTCTGCGCCAATATGCAGCAGAACATCTTTGGCCCCTGTCGTTTGTACTTTGTAATACAAAAGATTGTCGTCCTTGCTGGCCCCTGGCTTGGTTTTTCTGGTCATCGAGTAGTTATACTGTTTTAGCTCACCTTGATTGACACCATCCGGTAATCCAAAATAAAACTGAGGTTTGTCTCCAATCGGATCAGGTATCAGTCCCCAACCAAGCCGAGACGCTATACGTTTTAGAAATGACCAGTCCGTTTCGTCGAATTGCATCGTAAATTCCTGTAAAAGCTGATCTTTTAAGCGGCTCGTACAATTGGCTTTGGGATATGATTTAAGTACATGTTCAAGTAATGCCTGCACCTTCATCTTCACATTTTGAAAAGATTGTCTATGAAGCACTTCATCCAGCTGGCTTGTATAGGAGAGGGCTTCGACGACCAAATAGGCTACATTGGACACCAACTTGATTCTGAACTGCATGACTAATCCCCTAAATAATACAATCTGCTTTTGATCATCATTCACATAAGAAACGACTAACTTAGCCCCTGCCTCCATATGATCTGTATACTCTTCCATTTGAGCACCCGTTAACACACCTGTCAAAAAGACTTTCACATGCTCATTCATTTTCTGTACAACTTTAACTTTCGGATTTTTAAGAGATAAAACCGTTCCGTTATACTTTATGATTGGATATCCCATGTCTCTGCCCCTTTTTGTCGGTTAGTTTACAATTATCCGTTGTTTGCTTACGTACTGAATGACATCTTTAATGGTTTGATTATGCTCCTGATCGTTGAGAGCCTGATCCAATGCAGGGAGCGTGGTAAAGGTTTTATTTTTTTTCTGAAAATATATATCGGCCATAGGGAATGGAACTACACCCTGGGGACCGGCCCCTGTAATGTATTCCCCAATGATCACGATATCGGAGTATCCATCGTGATTCACATCTTTGAAAGAAATAGCCTTTACTCCCTCCAACATGCCGTTGTTATTTCCACTAAATTCAGGGAGAGTATATAAAATAGTACCTGCGTTATCTAATAGAAAAAAACTCGCCTGATTTAACCCATTGGTATCCCTTGTAGCGGATACAAACTCTACTTCTCCCCACCCATTCAGGTTGGTAGTAAAGGATTGGCTTTTGTCTATGGCATATTGATTGTGGTCTATTTTTCGCTGTACTTCCCCATCAACATTAGATAATTTAAATTCTTGGTATATTTCAACTCCTTTTCGAGAAAATTGAACGATTACATTTGGAACCATATCACTTGTAATCAAGAAACCATCCATATTCTCTGAAATCCCTATATTCATTTCTATATGCTGCTGGTTTTCTACAGTTAGTGTGTTATCTTCGATACTCAGGTCCCAAAAATTAGTAGAATTGATTATATTAGTGAAACTATGATTCTTATCAGACCATTTTTGATTATCTAACTCCCAAGAAGAAACAAATACAGGCTTAGGTGAATACAAAGAAAGGTAACCTCCCAATAAAAGCTCTACCTTACCTTTATAAGTACTAACCACAAAATCTGTAACCTTCTGTGCATCTTCATTCAAAACTAATTGAGCACGTACATGTCCCTCATCATTCCACCACTGAATAATTGTAAAATTATTTTCCAACGTACCCTTTAGATCAATAGGAGCTTGAAAATTAATAACTCTAACATTCAATTTGTTGTCTTTAAGAACTACCACTTTAGTCGACGAAACAACTGTTTCATCAAGTATGTTACTAAGTTCATCACCCTTTATTTTTGTACTATCCTGCATATTCATTAGAGCAACTAAACCCGATGTAAACTGCTCCAAGTTGCTTTGTCTTATATCACTCTTTAAATCTTCATTTTTAATGTTACTTAGTTTACTTTTCAATTGTTCCAACTCAATTTGAAAAGAACCGCTTGAGTTTATATCATTAATATGAGACGAGCCCCTATCTGATTCTGATTGGAAGTGAGCACATCCATCCAAGGTAATACACAACAGTAACAATAGAAGAAAAAGCAAGATTCTCATTTAATCCATATCTCCATTTTCACTTAAAATGATTATTTGTCAGATCGAAGTCACGTTGAAGATCATAGGATTTACCATGCACAGTTCCGGTTCCATTAACAATGGTAAATTTTCTAGAACTTACGTCTTCCCTATATTTCGCTTTCGATTTATCAACTGCTGCTTGAGCTATAACTTTTAAAGCTTCCTGTTCACTCAGGTTTCCGCTTTTTATCTTCTGCTGAATCGTGTTTGTCTGCGATTGTTTAAATCCACCATTTTGTACAGCTATATCAAAGGCAAGAGCCAGTCCTCTTTCTGTTTTAAGATTAAAATCATTCGCTATAGAGTAGGCTTTGTTGATATACTTGTCCATTGCTTTGTTCTGTATTTCTTGGAATTCTTTTGTATTACACATAGCAATCAGTTGCGCTTTCCAATCTGGCTTTATCTTATTACGATTATCATTTATAGACCTTGCCCAATTCATTTGATCTTGCTTTGAGCCTTGCAAGGCTTTTGCTAATGAGGCGTAATTCTCTCCGAATATTTTTTTTGCCTGATTATTATATTTATTCACAAATGATATTAACATTGGTTGTAGAGTACCTTGCCCTATATTCCACTGTAAAATCCCTAAAGAAAGGCCTTGATTGTCAGAATTACCAGCTATGTTGGCATAGCCACTTCCTTCAAAAGAAGCCGTAATTTTTATAGCCTTTTGTATAGCATCATCTTTCTGAGTCGTTGCAGGCTTATCAGTTTTTTCTGTAGTCTTAGGAGTGTTTTTCTCTATAGGCTTTTCTTTCACCAACGGTTGCGATTTGCTATACTTCCCAATAATCACCTGTGCTTCTTGACTATACTTATCCATTGCAGCTTTTAAGGCTTTTGGGTCTTTACTTAGATCCTTGCCATCGATGATGCCATGATCATGAGCCGTATACCATTTTACTGTAAAATCAGTTAACTTATCGGCATCTGCCTTAGACGTTTTGGCAATTGTATTAATCAAAGTGACTTTATCGCGAAGGGCTTTACCTGCTTTTTCTGCCGCTTTCTTTTGCTTGATATTCCCGCTTCCTTCAGCGGTCATCCAACGAACTGTTTCTTTTTGCATCTGTTCTTGGGCCCACTTGGGCATCGTCGCCATTTCGCGTAGCTTGCTGCGAAGGCCTTCTGCCAGCTTTTGCGCTTTACGCATGCCGACTTCGTCACCATTGGCCTGAGCGATATACCAATCCTCTTTGTATTTGCGCAGCCAGGACTGGGCCCAGTCAGGATAATTTAATTTCTGTTTCTTCTGCTCTGCCACCAGGTCAAAAGCCTTTGCTTTCCTGTGCGCATTAGCGGTTGTTAAAGCTTTCAACATAGGTGTTGCACCAAACGTTGGTTCTTTCCACTTCATATGCCTTCTCCTTTGTTAGGAATACTAGAAGAATCGTATCTCCGACATGCAGGTATCGTGATATTTGCTTCCTCGCTCTACGGCCTCTATCGTTATTTTTACGGATGAGGTATGAATGGGGTTATCAAGAAATTGGTTGCTTAAAAAGTCATTATCTACCATCATGGTCTGCCCATTCGAGAACTCTAGTTTCATTCGCTTAACTCTGTTATTTGCTTGGAAAGCATTAGATGACTTAGCCAAGCCATTGATGAGTTCGAAACCCTTCAATTCTTGCACAGAACCAAAATCAACCTTGACCCACTCTCCAATCCCGTCTCCCTTAACTCCTTCGCACCAAGCTGTGCTTGCATCTCCATCCATGATGTTACGGGCAGCATAGAAGTTCCCTGCTTGATCAGAAAGCGTAGAAGAAGCAATGATTTTCTGTGCCGGGATGGTTTTTCGATACTTCATTAAATCCGTTGTTGTCTGTACCCATTGTGTAGGGGACACGTTATAGCCTATCCTGTGGAATAGATTGGAGTATTTTATAGGCAGACCTGTTTGAATATCTTGTTGTTGCATTTCACCCTTGGAGTTCAGAAAAGCAACCCTGTGGTTATCCAAGGTTATAACAGGAGAGTCTGTGGCTTTCATTAGTTGCTTCTTCTCCCCTGTCTGTATATTGAACATATACGACTTATCATTATCGTAAGAAGAGAGAAGCAATTGATCGTTATAAAGCCACTGCTCGATCTGTATTCCTTCTATCCCTAGCTTGATTTGTTGAATTTGCTTATTCTTGGACAAGTCATAAATCAATACATTATGGTTACTATTTACAAGGGCAAATTGACTACCGTCAGGCGAAAACACTGGAAGATCGAGATAGCTACCATCATTTAATTGTCCTAATGCTTTAGTTTTCTGTCCCTGGTTCATATAATAAAAAAAGGCAGCATCATCCGTGTAAACGCACTTGCGTAAATCAGGAGACATAACAACGTAGTCCCTATTGGGCACCTTAAATTCATATAATTTTTTTGTAGTAGATAAATCAAAGATTTTGATCATTAAATAATTCAAATCCTGCGACTCTCTACATAAAGCGATCCGCCTGCCATCATCTGAGAACCTAACCAGATACAACTCAGATTCAGGATACGCTTCACCTTCACTTGCATATAATTCATCTATAATGTCATCTAAATCAATATAGGTATTGCCTGTAGGATCATCCATATCAGCGAGATAATCCATGGGCATGTTTCCATTTTCCGCTTCAAAAAGCAACCAATTTACAGCCTTTTTTGCTGGAGGAAGTCTCTTGGACTGAGAGACTGAAGCATGAGATTCCTTTCGCTCCTGTACTGCTTTTTGGCCCTCGCTCGATTGTATACACCCGCATAGCATGGAAAAGATCATGATGAATAACGTAATTTTACTTATCCATACCGCAGTTTTATTTCGCTTTCTACTGCTTATCACAATAACTTCAGCTCACCTATACAAGTATTGGGGAAATCCGTGCCTTTTTTCACTTCTAGAATGGTGATTTTAACGAAAGATGTTCGTATGGGTTCATCGAACTTGAAGCGGGTGTCATTATTCTCAAGCACCACAGATTGTCCATCCGAAAAATCAAGTTTCATTTTTCGGATTGTATTTACGTCTAAATACTTATTGTTAACCCACATAGTGCCATCGACCATCCCTATACCTCTGACCTGTTGAGTTGAACCCAAATCTATAGTTACTGTTTCTCCTACTCCGCCTCCCTTCGTTCCTTCACACCAAGGGGTTAAATTATTATCGTCCGTTAAATTGTTAACGCTAAAAGAATAGTTACTCTGATTAGGAAGTGTGGAAGTGGCCGTAATTTTTTTCACTTTGACCTTGTTGCTATATTTCATATAATTGGTTTTTGTTTCGATCCACTGTATTGGAACCACCCAAGTTCCTTCACCATTTACAATGAACGAAATATCTTCTTTTTTTCCACTAGCTACATCAATCATGAACATTTTTACAACCTCATCATCTGCCAGTACTAGTTTTTTTTGATCGGGAGATAGAATAAATTCGCCCTCATTTTTAGTTATAAACTGTACTTTTCCAGTGTATATATCTAGTGAATAAATATCGTTTATGAAAGTATTATCTTTTTTATAAGTGGTATAAATAAGTCGGTTCCCCTGATCCCATTGCATAATACTCGAGACATCAGTGCCTGCAAGCAGAAGCTCCGTACCACTATCACCAGATAGATCAAGCATTACGATCCCTGTCTGATCATCAACAAAACATAACTTGGTGTTATCCGGTGAAAACACTCCCTGAGCAATATTACTAACATCCGCTTTGCCTTTGTTAGTCTTCAATTCTGTAGTTCTTTTACTTATTGCATCATATAAATACAAACGTCCGTCCATTACGTATAGATATTTGCTTAAATCAGAAGAGATCACAGGATATTGAGCCGTTGGCGGCAATTTAAACTCTCGTTCTTTTACTCCCGCATCCAAATTGTACACTTCAATAATGAGTGGCTCCTCTGGTTGCTCTCCATAAACATCTCTTATAATCGCCATACGAATGCCATCACTTGTTACTTTCTCGACATATACTTGTGAGTCGCGATATTTTAAACGTTCTTCCCGAGTTTGCATAGTGTCAATTAGGTCGTCGATACGGATATTAGTTTTTCCAGTAGGATCATCTAAATTGGTTAAGAATTGAACTCGATCTTCTACGCCTTCTTGACCATTCAAAAGCCAGCTTGCTTTCTTTTCAGTTTCTTTTGCAGCATTCTTACTTACCTTAACTTCATTGTTTGAAGGTATATTGGGGGACTGCGAAGATGTAAGAATGTCCCCTCTTGTGGTTGCTGTACATGCAGATATCGACATTAAAAAAACAATAATCACAGTTGCTTTTATAAGACGCATGAGCTCTCCTCTCCGTTACACTCTCAACAAAGTCCTTCTGCTACCAAGTCAAAAGCCTTTGCTTTCCTGTGCGCATTAGCGGTTGCTAAAGCTTTCAACATAGGTGTTGCACCAAACGTTGGCTCTTTCCACTTCATAGGCTATCTCCCTTTTGTAAGAATGCTAGAAAAGCCGTACATCGGATATACATGTATCCTGATATTTCGTTCCACGTTCAACTGATAAAATAGTAAGTTTAATAAATGAGGTATGAATAGGCTCTTTAAATTTCTTTCGTATGTTAAAATCATTCATTACTAGAGAGGAACCATCCGAGAATTCCAGTTTTAGTTGTTGAACTCTGTTATTCTCCCGATAACTTTTTTCAGATTTAGCATATCCGTTAATCAGCTCGATACCCTTTACCTTCTGTAATGATCCCAAATCTATCCGTATAGTTTCTCCTTCCCCGTTGCCTTTCACACCTTCACACCATGCAGTAGATGTATCTCCATCCAACAGATTTTTGGCATCATAAGTCTGCGTGCCTTTACTTGGCAGAGTGGATGAGGCTTTAATTTGATGCACTTTTATTTCACTATCATATTTAGAAAAATCATTAGCAGTATAGAGCCACTGCACAGGTGTTGCCGTATTCCCACTAATTGTAGTGATAGATGCGGCTTTACTTTCTAAACCTGTATTTATATTCAGTTTATAATTAGACGGTGAGTCTGACTTTTCAAACCATAACTCCGACCCATCACGAGACATTAAAGGTCGTTCCATCCCTTTGCCTAAAAGGTGCTCCTCTCCATTATTTAAATTTAACAAGTACGTTTTATTTACAGACATGGAGTCAATAGAATAGATTAGTTGGTTCTTCTGAGCCCATTGATTAACTATCGCCATACCAGAATCTATATGGATTTGCTTAATGATTCTATAATTTGATACATCAAATACGACAATATTCTGCTGGCTGTCGGTAAAACAAAACTGGGTACTGTCTGGAGAAAATTGTCCTTGATGAATGTCATCTATATCTATAGAACTTCCATCTAATTGAATAGCTGTTGATTGATTAGTTAACGTGTCATATATATACGCTTTGTCTTTATCCTCATATAAATACTTGGTTAAATCAGACGAAATTACTGGATGGTTATAAGGCAGCTTAAATTCATTTACTTTGTTACCCAAATCCAAATCATAAATCTGTACTATTAATCTCGCTTCTTCAAATAAATCTAATACGAATGCGATTTGACTCCCATCTTCTTGGATTCTCCCTACATTCACATAAGAATCTCTATATTTCTCTTTATCCTCCTTCGACTGTAGGAGACTAATCAGTTTCTCGGCACTTAAGAACCGTTCAACTTTTGAGCCTTCCAGCTGAACTAAAAATTCTGCTGGATCTTCTTTGCCTTCTTCTACGGTTAAAGCCCATTCTTTCTTGCTATTCTCTTTAACAAGCTCCGTTTTATCATTTTCATTAGCTGATTCCACCACTTCTGACGTCATATCTACCGTTTTTGAAGAAAAGGGAGTAGAGGCTTTTTGAGAAGCATTACATGCTGACAACACGATTAAAAAAAGAATGATTAATATGTTTCTGATCATCTTCACTTTGATCTATCCTTCCGATCAAGAATAGCTAGTCCTTTTACAGGATTAGGTTTTTCATTTAATGAATTCTTCACCACGCCTACTGAACTCAGAAATCTTACATACTCGTCTTTATGAACCGTTATACAAGCTGTCGAAGTTGGTTTAGGCTTTTTATCAGCATTATAGCCCTGGTGTATATTTACACCGTCTGCTGTGCAATCCTTTTTTTGACTTCCTTTGGTTGCTGGAACTGCTGCACCATCCCGAATACGCAAAGCAGGATAAGTACTCAAATGCAACCCGCCTACAAACTCGTATACTCCATCTTTAACCGTTTTATACTTGCTCTCATAATCAGGAAGTGTGCTGGCATTTTTGCTTGAATACTTAATTTCGCCATCTATCACCACAATTGCCATAGCTCCATATCGACCTTCCGGGTGATCTTCTTGTTTATAACTATACGAACCGTCTCCTTCAAAGAAAAACACGAGCGGTGCTTTACGGTTCGAAGACAGTTTCTTTTGAATGATACTGTTATTGGTATAATCGTTTACTCTGTATAGAGCTCGAGCCTGATTACCTTTTATGCCCTTACTACTTATATAGCTTTCAATCTTTTTCACCGCTACCAATCCATCTTTATAATCCTTAGGATCTAATGGCTTTGGCTCCTCCTTCGTCGGTTTTTCAGGAGTAGTCGGCGTCTTCTTGCCCGGTTCCGTTTTCGTTGTTGTCGTCGTTGCTGGAATTGTTGGCGTTGCAGCCTTGCTAACCTTAGGCCATGGAAGGATACCATTGGCTACTTGATGCAGGTACACTGCGAGCACATCACGACCATAGCCCTTATTCTCCAGGCCGTATTTTTTCGCAAAATCATGCAAAGCGGCGTTAAGCTCCTTATCCCAATCGCCTGTAGTTGGTAGCTTGTACGAGAAGCTGTCTGGATACTTCTTGGCAAGCTTGTTCAAATTATCTCTGGCAAGCAGGCTGTTCACGCCATACTTACTCCGCAAGGCGGCAGCTTCCTTAGCAATAGCCTTTTGATCGGCGATGGTCAGCTTATGGGCCGCATCTGCGTATTGTCCGGACAGCTCCTCCAGCCGATTCGCATCTAGATAGGATTTGGCTGAATGACCACGAATCAGCTCGTTGATTAGCACGTTGTCACGCAGTTGGTTCGCGAGAAGATGCATCTGCTTTTGCTTGGCTTTGTCGTTGGCTCCATGCGCTTCCCACCACTGGGACGTGTATTCATGCATTTGTGCTCTGGCCCAGGCAGGCATACGATCTATTTCTGCCACCTGTTGACGCAATTGCTTGGCCTTGGTTGCTGCTTCCTTGGCCCCCTTTTTGTCCCCTGCTGCCACGGCTTTGTAGTAGTCCGTTTTATATTGAAGCAGCAAATCCTGTACCCATTGCGGATATCCCTTCCCCTTTAATTCTTGAATCAGGGATTTATAGGCTTTCAGCTCTGCATCAGGCACCTGATTTTTCATGAACTTACTAGCCTTGATATGAAGCGTTCCATCGGTTCGGATATAGCTGGTTTTGCACGTCAGAGTTATTTCGCGAGTAGCGGTCATCTGTACCTTTTTGCCATGCAGCACCAAGTCTGTATCAGCGTGAAAGGTAAGATCGTGATGACTATACACGTGAATACCGGAAGCAGGATTTAAGCGTACAAGTATCTTTTCTTTTTGGGTGGAAAGTGCCACTTCTTTGTCGTCGAATCTCGCCACTTTTTGAGTTTTGGTATGAAACAGCTTTCTTGACGGCTTGCTGATTTCATCTTCTTTGTAGTCTCTCTTACGCAGGGATTGAACTACACGAGCTTCCTTTTCTTTGTTAGATGGAAAATACAAATGGACATGATCCCCTAGCTCAGGCATGCAATGCCAACCGATCCCCTCCCCGGTATACATGGTGGGGTATGAAAACCAGCAACCCTCAACTTTGGACTGCATAGAATCCACGGACAAGTGAAGTTTAACGGATTCGTTTTCACCATCTAACTCTATGACTTTCCCTTCAATAGAGGTACCTTTGATTAACGGGTTATATATAAGCTCCCTCGGAATACCTGCTTCCGGAACGAGAATGTAGCCATATGTCATAATACCTTGCTTCATCTCTGCATGAATCTGCTCAATAACCCAATGCTTTCGTTGAAACACGGCGACATCCCCAAGTTCAAAACGCTTCGTATCCTCCACTTCAGCATATGTATATTCTGGACCTGACTTTGTTTTTTGGAGGGAAAAGTTAATGCTGCGCAGTTCACCTTTCACCTGTTCTTTCGAGGTACCTAACCATAATCTCGGGAATACGGATGTAATCTCGGCAATCAGTCCAGTTTGTAGATGAGAGGCCATTCTTTTCAGAAACTCCCAGTCACTCTCCCCATACTGAATAGTAAAGCCGCCCAGCTTTTGATCGCTGTCCGTCAGGTCAATAAAATCCCCGTGTGGATAGGTATCGATGAGTTTGCGGAACAGTTGATAATACGTCAAGTTGCTATTTTGAAACGAACGATTTTTCCGTTGTTGATCCATCAGATATGTAAAAGAGGCAGCCTCTATGTACATGTGATATACGCCATTTTTGAATGCAATTCTAATATTGGTGACGATTCCTTTAAAAATGCTAACTGTCCCTCGCTCTTTATCCGTCTCATATACCTCTAGCACATCTTCATCATGCGCTAAACCGTCATACTTCGCATGATCCTCATCCGGTATGAGAGCAGTGATGTACACCTTGCCGTGCTCATTTATCTTCTGTGTCAATTCAAAATCAAGCAGCCTGATAATTTCATACGGTGCATTCACTCTAATATTTCCATAATTCAGCACAGTTCCTGCCAGTCCCATCTTACTCCCCCCGTTTGCTTTTCATGTGATGCAAATCCTACAATCTGTTAACTATTCCTGCCCGTCTGTGGTGAACGAGATTTTTCCACACCACATGCATAAGTTCGTGGAGCAGCTCATAAGAGCCGGAGATTGATCTACGTATACATCCTTTTTTCCATTCAACCAAGGCATAGAAACGCTCGGTTTGCAGGGCTGCGGAATGATTTTTCCGGAATTTCCTTTGTTAGCAGAAGAAACTGTAGGATTATGCATACTACGGCACATTCCGAAAGAAGGGATATGCGTCTGCGGGTGAAAATCCTGAATATTCCCTTGCAGTTTGTCGCCAATACTAATCCCTCTGTTAGCTGAAACACTAAATCTTCCCGTATGACTTCCATAGCTGCAATGTATCTGTGCCCCATCCACTACATAGCTCTCACTCATTCTTGGACTCTCCTTTGTATAATTGGCCCCTCTGTATCAACCTTTTGTAATTTCAAGCCTGCCAGATTGAACTTCAAAATACATTCAGCCACATCGAGGTCTACAATGATATGATGATTGGCATCCTGAACCCTGAATATTTTATGATTCTCCACTGCATATTCATCTAGAATGATTTTCTTCAGTGTACCGTCCCTATGATATTCACTACATGGTGATAAACACATCAGGCTAGGCGGATTTACCAGCCAATACCTTGTTTGCTGCATTCGCTGCATATCGGCAAAAACAACCAACTTCCAGCTTAATCCGGCCTGATATATATCAAATATTTCCTTTAGTTGTTCAGAAACGATGGATACCGGATGCTCTATAAAATCAATATAGTCCGAATCACCTGATACATAAAATTGTAAAATGGATTCTTCATCAGTACATGATGAGCTTTCTGCCCATTCCAATAACTGCCTGCGATTCGTCTCTACTGGATACATATACTCCGTAATACGATTATCCTGTTGAATCATGTAGTACTCCATAAGCTGTTGAATACACCACCTCACTGATTCCTTTATACTCCCCTATTCTTACTTCCAAATCGTCCTCGCATTTCAACGCCTTGAATTCAGGTAAATGTACAGCTTGCTGAATAGCATCTTTCGCTAATTTCAGAATATATTGATGAAATTCCCCTGTAGCCTGGAGTACAAATCGCTCGACATCAGGCTGAAAAATCTTATTCATATAGGGTTTTCGAAGCTGATTCAATTCATCCTCCACTTCTGCTAAAAAGCTGAATGCCCAGCCTGCATCATAGATTCCATAACAAGGTTGAGGATCAAAGAACCAATTTTTATCATAGGCTTCGACGACATAGTTATAGTTGCGATCCATCAGATACGTGCGCCTCATAGAATAAGTAATGTATCCGATCCTTGTCTTGGCCACTTCTCCGGAATGGGCTTGCAGACAGATCGATTGAAAGGATTGAATAAAAGAAAAAATGAGCTCATCTTTTCTTTGTTCATACAAATACGCTGCTTGATGTAATTTCTGGTTCAATACATCTTCCGCATAGGTCTTATGGAAGTGTTCTAGGGCTTCCAGTCTATTCATAATTCCACCTCTGAACCTATTATATAGAATATTTACATGATATTACTGGTCCTATCCTCCTATTTTATTACACAATTTTCATATCATGAGATTACATATGAATTTATGAAAATAGAATGAAAATAATCACATTTTTTCGTGAATATGTAATGATATAAACAAAAACTCTCCAAGAAAGGCTAGCATTAGACCTAAGAAATGAAGGTTTGCGCAAGTGAATAGGTAAATGGAAGTAGAAAGATCGGTTTATAATGAAATAATCATGTATAATTAATGATACGCTCCAAAAACACATTCAGAGGATCGGGAATGGGATACACAAACTGCTAGAGTTTTGGATAACCACCACTTTGCATCAGGATTGGAGATACATGATTACTTCACCTACAGGTTTTTATAATAGTATTCAAGAGGCTACCGCGCATGTCATTGATGTGCTAAGTGGTATTTTATATGTAAACACCATTTTTATTGCCGCTAATGACGGCATTACGAATGTGATTGTAGATTCATTTAACCGGGAAGAGGTGCTGGTTAAGGAAGGGGATGTGCTCCCTTTTGAGCTTAGCTATTGTAGTCTGGTGTTGGACCATCCTGCCGATCACCTCACGATTTCAGAAACAACTATTCACCCGCACACATGTGATTTAGATGTGACTAAAACCATTGGAAACCACTCATTTACAGGAATCCCTATTCGCATGAAAAATGGTCAGGCTTACGGAACCATTTGTATCTTGGACGCGCCATCTGTACATTTGACAGAATCCGAACTGAAGGCCCTTCAGGCTATGGCTGTGTTTCTGGGTTATGTGGTAGAACTGGAGAAAGACAAGATAGATGCTGAAATCTCTTCTATGAGCAAGCTGGATTTGATATCTTCCCTGAGTAATAAAATTCGGTTTTCGCTAACCGAAATATGGGGAGCCACCGATCTCATGCTGACGACGGAGTTAACAGAGGAACAACAGCAATATATGAGCATCATGGAGTCGAGCAGTCGCTCGCTCATGACGTTATTGAGTAATATTTTGGATTACAGCACTATGGAATCCAGGCAGATTGATGATATTGAAGATCCGTTTGATCTGAGAACGATGATGGAAAATGTATTGAGCCTGTATACAGAGGTAGCCGCGCAGCGGAATCTCGAGTTGAAGCTCGACTGGAATCTCACCAGCTCGCCTATTTTTATCGGGGATGAAGCTAAAATTCGCCGTATGCTGATTAATTTGGTAGATAATGCAGTGAAGTTTACAAGCACAGGAGCTGTCACTTTATCTGCAACCACCCAATCCGTGACCGATGCACCTGAGATTGAACTGGAATTAAAGGTGAAGGATACCGGAATCGGTATATCTCCGAATAAATTGAATTTGTTGCTTGAACATGACCGTGGGTACTCTCTCTCATATGGAAATCCAGGCTTGGGTTGGCAGATTACCAAACATCTATTAAAACGAATGAACGGTAAGATGACAGGGAGCAGTGAACCTGGTAGCGGGACGGAGATAACGCTCCAGTTCACCCTGAAAATATACCAGGAGTCTGCCTAAAACAGAGATTAGCTTGTGATGATATGGCATATCCTATAATAGAAGCCCGTGACGCATAACGTCACGGGCTTTATGTTATCGGTACGTGTCACTAGGCAGTATTATCACCCTATGCCGCACGTTTGTGCATAGCCAGACTTAGTAACGTTTGGGAGCAGCCAGCTTAGCCAAATCCGCCATATACGTAAAAAAGGCCTCTGGATCTGTATCATATACCAGGTTCACAGGACGTCCATCTGCCTGTTCCACCGTTCTGCCCTGACTTGGTCCTTCTGCGATAACGCTGCAATGCACCGTCTTTTTCTTGACAATGTCCGGGCGTCCTACGGATGCAGTGGTCAGTACATCCCACAAGTAATAGGTTGAGTTCGTTTCGCTATAAACAAGCGGAGGACATCCTGCATAGCAATTGCCCAAGAAATCCACGCCTTCATATCGGCGCTCCGCAGCCCAACGATTGCGTACTGCTGGAGTTAATGGCACTTTGCTTGTGCTTTCCAGCGCTACCAGATCAATCGTAATGCCACTTTGCCACACCCGATATGCCGCTTCCGGGTCCCAGAACACATTCCACTCTGCTGTACCGTCATGCTCCGGCTCTTCTACATTCCCTTTTTCAAAGGTGCCACCCATCCATACCAGCTTTTCAATCTTTGCTTCAATATCCGGTGCTTCATCCAGCGCTCGCGCCAGATCGGTTAGCGGTCCAGTGAATAGCAACAGCGTCTTACCTTCAGCTCCGCGTACCTTTTCGATCAGATGCTGATGAGCTGGCAGGGATGAAAGCGGTGCTTCCATACGCCCCGATTCATTCAGTACGGGTAATGCATCCACATAGAAGGAATGTAAACGCCAAGCGGCAGGAAACGGATTTTTACCGCGTGAATTAGACTTTGCGACTTCCACAGGCCCTTTATTTTGTCCAAAACGATCAATAATTTTACGACTGGCATCCGTCGCAGGCTCCAGGTAACCATCTGCTGGAATCACCGATACTCCGGTCAAATGAACCTGCTCCATCTGAAGCAGCATAAAAAGGGATACTAGATCATCCACTCCACCATCATGATTAAAATAAACGTTTGTCTGACTCATCTGTCTCTTCCTTCCTTTATCCCCGTAAAACAGGCTTGTTCTTATCGGCAACCATCCTTCATTATGCCTGATCGCTTCACAGGAGTAAATGTGGGATAGTGCGTGAATCAGGGATTTTTTGCTTACTCCATGCTTAAGAAAGGTAGAAATGTGTGTAATAACAGGGTAGAATCATGGGTCCTAATCGGAAGCGTATGAAGGAGAGATGCATATGACAGCCCGAACAATAGAAGAGTTGGAGCAGATCCGTAAAGAATGTAAATCCATGGTGACGAAAAGGGCTGCGGCTTCAGGTGGGGCGGTATTAGTTCCAGTTCCAGGGGCTGACGTTCTTGCTGATGTTGGCATTTTGATGCAGCTACTGCCAGCTATTAATGGAAAATTCGGATTATCTGAGAAGCAGCTGGAAGGTCTGGACGCAGAAACAAAATCCATGGTGTATGGTTTTATCACCTCAATTGGCAGCAAGCTGATCGGGCGACTCATTACCCGTGAAGCCATCGTGCAGATTTTGCAAAAAATGGGCATTCGCATCGCTACCAAGCAGGTTAGCAAGTTTGTCCCCCTTCTGGGGCAAGGGCTAGCCGCGGCAATTGGCTTTACTGCTATGCGAACCATTGGTAATCGGCACGTCGATCAATGTTATGAAGTGGCCAAGCGCTTGCTGGAGCAGCGAACTGCGGCAGATATCGCGCGCAACTGGACGGTTCCACAGCAGCCGCTAGAGCCTGTGGGAGTTGATCATTTGCCAAACCGGGACCCGGAAGCAGCAATTCCACTACTGCCAGCATCCACTAAAGATTAAGTCCTTCAAATTCAAGTCAATCATCCATTTCACCCACACGGGGTACTGCAGATCGAGACAGCTCCTGTATCCCGTGCTTTTTAGCCTTCCACCTTGGCTCCATAGGAGCGAGCTACCGCTACTGCCTGCTCGATATCCAGCTTGGCTCCAGTGATGTCCAGATCTTTAAAATTCACACCATCCATTTTCGCACCGCGCAGGTCTGTTCCTTGAAGATGGGCTTTGTGCAGTCTTACTCGGGTAAGATCCGCCTCCCGCAAATCTGCTTTTTCCAAATTGCATTCGGATAAGTCAGCTTCCTTGAATCGTATTTTTCGCAAATCTTGTTTTCTTAAATCTGCATGACGCAAATTCGTATAAGACCAGTCTCCGCCCGTAATTGTGATACCATCCATATTCGCCCCTGCAAAATCTGAACCTACTAGCTTGCAGTTATCAAACCGGACTACAAACAGATTGGCGCTGGTGAACAAACAATTGGTAAAAGCCGACTCCTTGTAGTGAGATGCATTCAGAATGGCTCCGGTAAAATCACAGTCCACAAAAGTACAGCCCTCCACGAGGGACTCATTCATCTCCACACCCCGAAAGCGACATCGGGTAAACTCGCAATTTCTCCACTCGCCTTCTCTGGCATCCATTGATCCAAAATCACGGGCTTCATAGACCTCATCTGTATAAAAGAACATGTTCTCTCTCCTATTCCTTATTCCTTATATTAGGAATTCAGCATTTCGGCAAGGACCGCTCAAAACCGCCTTTCATTTTTCCCAGTAAACCCTTCATCATCTTATGATCCTGCGGCGTAAACTCAGACATACACGACCGAATCAACTTCGTATAATAAGGGACTATCTTACTTAACAGCTCTCGTCCTGCCTCCTTTAATCCGACAGTCACCATCCGCCCGTCACTCTCATGAGCCACACGTTCAATCATGCCATCTCGCTCTAATCCGTCGATCAGCCCCGTCATGGTTCCACGCGTCACATCAGCTTTTTCCGCCAACTCTGATGGTGTCATGCGATGCGGCGAATGGCAATGCAACAGGCTAAGAACAATAATCCGGCCCTGAGAAGCCCCCAACTTGCTAAAATCGGTATCCATTTCTCTGAAAATACCGTTAGCCAAGCGCGCAAATGTCACAAAAGTCTCTATATTATCCACTTCGGCATCTTCATGTCCAAAGCTACGCAGCACCCCGCGTATGGAGTCATTATGAAAATTAAAGTTCATAGTCTATCCATTCCTTCCTTAATCCCGCTTGTTCCGTCAGACGGTAGCTTTTCCATTCGTCTGGCAGCAAAGAAGCATACGGTTCCTTGGCAAAACGATCATCTACCAGGACCAACAATCCTTCGTCGTGCTCTGTGCGAATAAGTCTGCCACCTGCCTGAAGAACCTTGTTCATCCCTGGATATACATACGCATAGTTGAAACCATTCCGTCCCTGTTCGGAAAAATAATCCCGCAGCACATCCCGCTCTGCTCCAATTTGCGGCAAGCCGACGCCGACAATCACTACCCCATTTAAGCGATCCCCAGGTAAATCGACACCTTCAGCAAACACACCACCCAGTACGGCAAAGCCAAGCAAGGTGTGCTCTTGCCCAGGCTGGAAAGCCTCTAGAAATCGATCCCGCTCTGGTTCGGTCATCCCCGGACTTTGTACCAACGTATTTGCGGACACGTCCCGAAGCATGAACTCCTCATACACCTCACGCAGATATGGATAGGACGGGAAAAATACAAGGATATTTCCTTTCCGTTCTACAACCAATGCAGCCAGCATATCCGCAATCGCCCCTTTGGAATGCTCACGATCCCGATAACGGATGGAGAGCGGCAGCAGACGTACATCCCACTGCTCCTGATGGAAGGGGGAAGGAACCTGTAACGTATAATCTTCCTCGTTTGCTCCGAGCATGTCCCGGTAATAAGCAAGCGGTGTCAACGTTGCGGAAAAATAAATGGCTGAGCGGTAGCCCTTAATAGCTTGTCCCAGCAAGTGAGAAGGATCGAGGCAGAACAGCTTGACCCTCACTTCACTGCGCCCCGCTTCCACATAAGTAACGTATCGTTCATCGTATAAAGCAGCAATGCGCAGCATATTCTGAGCGGTAAAATACGTATCTAGAAGCAATGCATAAGCCGTACCCTCCCCGCTTGCGTGGCTTGTACTGCCCCCCGTCACCAGTTCACGTTCAGCTGCTTCCACAAAAGGCACCAACAGCTCCAGCACCTCTTGCGGTGCTACTGTCTCCACTGCTTTTCCTGTATCTGCATATTGCTTGCGCAGCGTAATCATATGTGCGTTCACTGCACTCGCAGCCGCAGCAATCTCTGGGCTTAGCAACTTAAATTCTCGTTTCAGTTCTAAAAAAGAAGATTTCAAAATTTCCGCCGAAAACATGTCCCGACCGCGTTCTACCAGATTATGCGCCTCATCCACCAGTACGACACCTTTTCGCTTGTGCTCCTCCAGCAATCTTTTCAAAGAAATCCGTGGATCGAAAACATAATTATAATCACTGATTATACCATCCGAGGCATACGCCACATCCAGCGAAAATTCAAAGGGACATACCTTATGCTTGCGCGCATAATGCTCAATCACCGCCCGGGTCATTAACGTCTCATTCGCCAAAATATCGGATACCGCACCGTTGATCCGGTCGTAATAGCCCTCGCACATGCTGCATGATCCAGCATCACAATCATTTTCATCCTTAAAGCAAATTTTATCCTTCGCAGTCAAAGTCACCACATGCATGTGCAGCCCTTGGGCCTGCATTCTAGCGTAAGCTTCTTCGGCTGCTGCCCGAGTCGTGGTACGAGCCGTCACATAATATACTCGCCTAACCTGGCCCTCACCGATAGCCTTGATCGCAGGAAACAAGGTGGATACCGTTTTACCAATACCTGTAGGTGCTTTGGCAAACAGGTTAACCCCTTCGGCAATCGTCTTGTACACCGAACCCGCGAGAGTTCGCTGACCCGAACGATACGTATCAAAGGGAAAGTTCAACATAGCAATGCTGGCATCCCGCTTTTCCGCATGTGCTCTCAGCAGGAATGCATACGGTGCATAACCAGCAATCATCTCTTGTGCGAAAGCTTCTAGCTCAGCAAAGGATAGCTCGCGCCTAAATCGGCGAATGTCTTCACTGTGTGCCTGTACATAAGTAAGCTGGACCTGCATGGAATGATGTTGTTCCTCACGAGCAATCATATAGGCATACAGAAATGCTTGTGCCCAGTGTACGGGTTGACCGTCACCCTGAATATCTTCGAGGGGCAAAGAGATCGATTTAATTTCATCAACCGTCCATACGCCATCCAGCTCAATCAGTCCGTCACAGCGACCTTCAATGATAAACAATTCGTCCTTATACGAAATTTCTGTACGTAAATGTACCTCTTTGCGGTCATGCTCCTTGTAACCTTTCTGGATAACCTGATGCACGCGAGTTCCTTCGAGCATACTGCTATTCGAGCGAAAGCCGCTATGAATGCTGCCGCTCCGATGCACATACTCCACAAGAGGACGCACCGATATGTGAATTGGTTCCTTCATACGATCACCCGTTCCGGTCATAGTCCTTTCACTGTACCACGTAGATAAACGAAACGTAAGGGACATAAGAATCGTTTGTGGTCGATTGGTATTCACTCATGCCTACTTTTTACCGAAATATAGAAACGAGGCCTTTTGCTTTATTCCCCACGATACTACAACTCTCATTTCAGCATAAAGGATAGGGATATGTTAAAAGAATTAATTAACAATTTTGCGTTATTAACAAGCTTCTTATTCTTTGGAAATTTATTTTTCCGGAAATATGAGCGTTACCTAAAAAAACATGTATTCATTTATCGGGTAATGAACGGTTTAATGCTGGGTCTGTTTGGCATTCTGTTAATGATGACCGGTTTATGGATCCGTGGGCACTTTGTGGTCGATCTGCGCCAATTGGCGATTATCATTTCTGTTTATATGGGAGGATCGGTATCCGGTCTGCTGACTACCTTGATCATAAGCCTGTACCGTATTTACATCACAGGTGGTTGGACAGATGTTTCTCTGACTGCTACCGTCAATTGCTTCATGACACTGGGCATTTCACTTATCTTTATTCGAGAAAAAAGCCTAACACTCCGCAAGTGGATGTCGGCCGTGCTTGGAGCTGCTATAGTGTCGCTGTTATCTACTTTCTATGTGGTTAATCCTCCTGATAATGAATCTATGATAATAATCACAACCGTTAAGTTACTTGGCGGCCTGTTCACTTATTTTATGATGTCCCATATCAAAAAAACAGAACGGGCTGTTCATCTGCTGGAAGAAGCTGCAAATCGGGATCATTTAACCGGACTCTACAGTCCGCGTGCTTTCGATGCGCTATTTGAAGAGGTCTTCCATACTTCCAAGACTACAAAACAACCCTTTGGACTCGTGATGCTGGATATTGACCACTTTAAAAATATTAATGATACGTATGGTCATTTGAACGGAGATACCGTCTTAAGCCAATTAGGAATGCTGTTAATCCGGGAATCTACAACGAGGGCGTACCCCTCCCGTAAAGGCGGAGAGGAATTTGCCATTCTGATTGGAAATTGTGATAGTCAGAAAGCAGCAAGCTTTGCCGAAAAGATTCGGAAAGCTGTGGAAAATGAACGTTTTCTTTTGAATGACGGAACCTCGATCTCTCTAACCGTATCCATCGGAGCAGGCAGTTCACCTGTCATTGCATCGAGGCACTTACTGGAAAAGTCAGATGAGGCATTATATGAAGCTAAGCGTTCAGGACGCAATCAGGTGAAACTGGCAAAACCATAAATATTAGTCGCTAAATGTCAGGAAAGCTGGATTATTGTTAATAAAAAGTGGTAAAATGGAAATAACATCGTTATCAAAAAAACTTCTGCCGCTAGTGGAGACATGCCTTACAATCGACATGGGGGGTGGGCTTTGTGAACCTCGAACAATTGGAAAAACTCATGGAAAAAGAACGCCGTGAACTGAATCGCATGGCTGACTTACACGGATTAAAAGATGAACGTGTATTGGACAAATCCTCCAGACTTGACCGTATTATGGACAAGTACCTTCACACCAAGCGTGCAATAAACCAAACACACTCATAGAAGCAAGCTACATCGCTGCCCCTCAGGGCAGCTTTTTTATGATGTAAGCAGTATTCGTCCTCCTTCGGTGCACCTCTGCATCGTACTCACCTTCTTGTTGACTGACTATTTTCCGCCATATTCCGTCCGCAACAATTGTTGTGTGAACGATATCCATTCTCTGGCGGCAAAGGACAGATAACGATCGTTCCGCCAGATCATCCCCAAATGCCAAGGGATGACGGGGTCCACCAATGGAAGAACACGCAAGCGCTCGGAATCCAGATCTCGGCATATAGCCTCCGGCAACAGTGCTACTCCCAGGTTTGCAGCAACCATTTCGCTAATCAGATCCCATTGTGAGCTTTCGTAGACTACACGCGGCTGAAAGCCAGCACGAACACATTCCGCAATGATACGGTCATGCAGCGTAAAATCCTCACGGAACAGTACAAACGCCTCCTCCGCCAACGCAGATAATGGTACCTCCTTGCACTCTGCCAGTGCATGCGTAGGATGAACGAGCAAATTCAGCTTTTCCTCCACAAACAGAAATGTCTCAAACATATCTCCAACCGCAGGCAGCACAATCACCCCGATATCCAATGCCCCGGCTTCTACGTCCTGTTCCACTTTCTTCGCTCCGTCCTCAAATAATTGAATAGTCACATCAGGATATGCCTTATGGAATTCTCCAATGACACGCGGGAAAAAGCTCGATCCGACCATAGGGGGCAGGCCAATACGGATATGTCCCTTTTTCAGGTTCATCAAATCACTCAGCTCCGAGGACAGGCTCTGAAAGGACTTTACAATCGCTTGTGCTTGAAGCTCAATTACCTTTCCCGCGTCCGTCAGTTCGATTCTTTTGCCAATTCGGTCGAACAAAGCGACCCCCAATTCATCTTCCAGACTTTTAATCGTCTTACTGATCGTCGGCTGGGTAATAAACATGCTCTGGGCTGCCTTTGTAAAGCTACGCAACCGCGCGACTTCCAAAAAGTATTGTAAATGTCGGATATCCAAAGCTACACCTTCTCCCATAGACAAACGGAATAGATTACATTCTTTATATGCATTTTACTCATGAAAGCTTGTGATGTAAAATTTCATTACAGTTTGAAAATAACCGATCCCAAAGATAGGAGCCATTATATATGAAAAGCTTCATACGCGGTGTCCTCCAGATCGCCGTCCTGATGGCCTTTTCGCTCATCCTGAACGCGGTAGTCTCTTGGCTCCACCTGCCTGTACCCGGTAGTATCATTGGTATGCTGATCCTTTTTATTCTGCTGCAAACCGGCTTGGTCCGGCTAAGCTGGATTGAAGTTGGTGCAAATTGGTTGCTGGCCGAGCTGCTATTATTCTTTATCCCCTCCGCTGTCGGCGTTATGAATTATTGGCCGATGCTGGAACACGATGGTATGAGCATTATGCTGGTCGTGTTGCTCGGCACCTTTCTGGTGATGGCCTGCACAGGTATGGTCGCTAGTCTGCTTGGTAAACGAAAGGAGCATAAATCATCATGACCGGTCTTCTATGTATTGTATTGACACTCGCTATTTACTGGATGGCCAAACGCATGTACCGCACACTACCCAAGGTGTATTTGTCTCCATTGCTCATTACACCTATTGTTATCATTTTGATTTTGACGCTGACGGGTGTGAACTACCGTTCTTATAATTCGGGCGCTCACTTGCTGTCCATGCTGCTACAGCCAGCTACGATTGCATTTGCTGTCCCTTTGTACCGATATTTCCCTGTGTTAAAAAAACACGCGACCCAAATCGTGCTTAGCGTGCTGTCTGGGTCTGTTGTAGCCGTGTTGTCCTCCATGGCGCTTGCCAAGTGGATGCACCTGAATTCTTCGCTGCTGAGCAGCCTGATTCCTCGCTCCATTACGACGCCCATTGCGATGAATGTATCGCAAACGATTGGCGGCAATCCGACGGTCACGGCTGTATTCGTTATTCTGACCGGATTGAGCGGTCTTATTATCGGTCCGATGATTGTAAAGCTGTTCCGTATCGAAAATGAAGTCTCACGTGGGGTGCTGCTCGGTACCGGTGCTCATGGTACAGGCACTTCCAAAGCATTCGAGTTCAGTTCGCTGACGGGGACGATATCCAGCATCTCGATGGTGCTCGCCGCTCTCTTTACCTTGGCGGCTGCCCCGTTCCTGTTCCACTTGATGCTGTAAGCCATCTGTATACAAAAAAGCAGCGATTCTCTTGTTATGAAGAATCGCTGCTTCTTTGCTTTCAGTCCATGTCTCAAAGCAATGGATAGCTCAAGGATATATATCCCTCGCGGCCTCAAATAGCTTTAACGTCACCGGGTTTCACCTCTACCTCTACAGGCGTTACAGCTTCATACAGGTAATCATCCAGCTCAGCCGTATATTGTCGTTCTTGCGCGGCGCTCCAGCCTGCATGTTCAGACATCCATGCGATGGCGGGCTGTTTCCAGCGCTTCACCTCGTCAATCTGGAAGAACAGAGCCCCAGTTCGGCGTATAAAAAAATCAGACGGTGTCACTGTCATTTCCTGTTCCATCGCATACAGGAGCGGGACACGCACTTCCACAGGCAGCGCCGCTTCCTTCTCGTTAGCCTCCTTCATGCTCTGTGCCGCTATGGCAAACAATCGCTCTGTGTTGGAGCCATAGCGGGTAGCCCATGCTCTAGCTATATCCGGCGACAGGCCGAGCGCAACACCTGCTGCGGTTTGCTTACCTACGTACGCGTCCCAGCCCGCTGAGCCTCCTACGCTGCCACCCGAAATCGGGATATGTCTGGTGCGGCATGCCAGGAAGCTCTGCCCATGCAAGCGCCCCAGCTCCCGTACCGCACGATCCACGACGAGTTCGGACATTTTCCGGTAGCCCGTCAGCTTGCCGCCTGCAATCGTGATCAGACCTGAACGGGATTCCCAAATTTCGTCCTTGCGTGAAATTTCCGAAGGGCTTTTACCGTCTTCATAAATGAGCGGCCGTACCCCTGCCCAACTGGATTCTACATCCGTAACAGTCAGCTTTACATCCGGAAACATTCCGTTGATCGCTTGAAGCACATAGGCCCGATCTTCGGCGGTCATCCGGGGATGCGCCGTATCCCCCTCATACACCGTGTCGGTCGTACCTGCATAGGTTTTTCCATCACGTGGGATGGCAAATACCATGCGTCCATCCGGTGTATCGAAGTACACTGCCTGTTTGAGCGGAAAGCGCTCAGCATCGAACACCAGGTGAATACCTTTCGTCAGGCGAAGCACCTTGCCCTCTTTGGAGCGATCCATTTCCCGTAACGTGTCTACCCATGGTCCGGCTGCATTAATAACCAGCGAAGCTCGAATTTCGTATGGCTTTCCCGTTACCCGGTCCGTTACGCTTGCACCGCTTATTCGTCCTTCGTCATACAGCAGCTTGTCAGCCTTGGCATAGTTCACCGCCAGCGCCCCTCGTGTAACAGCTTCCTTCATGACCTCAATCGTCAGGCGAGCGTCATCTGTGCGGTACTCTACATAGCTGCCGCTTCCCTTCAGTCCATCACGCTTCAGCAAAGGCTCGCGCTCTAGTGTAGCTTGGATGTCCAGCATGCGGCGGCGCTCACTACGCTTAACACCAGCAAGGAAATCATATACCAGCAGCCCGACAGAGGTGGTGAATGCGTTAAACGTGCCGCCCTTGTGAAAAGGAAGTAGCATACGCTCGGGTATGGTCACATGTGGACCATTTTCGAATACGATTGCCCGCTCCTTCCCGACCTCGGCTACCATCTTAACTTCAAACTGCTTCAAATAACGAAGACCACCATGCACTAGCTTGGTCGAGCGACTGGACGTACCCGCTGCGAAATCCTGCATCTCCACCAATGCTGTCTTCAAACCACGATCCGCCGCATCCAGCGCAATACCCGCCCCTGTAATGCCGCCGCCAATGATTAAAATATCCAAATGCTCATGTCCCATACGTTCCAAAACAGCGGTTCTCTCCTGCGCAGCAAATCCCTGTTCTCCCATCATTTATCCCTCCAGCTTTGTATATATTCACGATGCAATCTGCCAACCGAATCATCATAAGGTACAAAAAAAGACCACGAACATCGCTGCGGCGGATGCCGAGCGGTTCATGGTCTCTCCAAGTCTCCTGACGAGTATTAACTTATCTATATCGTAGCACACACGGTACGCTATGAAAAGGGAAATCTGCCTGTTGCCAGATGGCTGCCTTCTATCGCATAACCGTCTCTACTTGAACGCCATTGCGGCATAAACTGCCTTTTTCCAACCACCATAAAGCTCAGTCCGCATGTCCTCACTCATGGACGGAGTAAAGGTATGATCACTCTGCGCATATCCCCGGACTTCATCCAGACTGCTCCAAAACCCAACTGCCAGCCCTGCTAAATACGCCGCACCGAGTGCAGTTGTCTCGTTCACAGCAGGTCGTTCTACAGGCAGATCGAGAATATCGCTCTGGAACTGCATCAGGAACTCGTTCATCACTGCACCTCCATCTACACGCAATGAACGCACAGGTACACCCGAATCGCTCGCCATGGCAGTTAGGACATCTTTAGTCTGGTAGGCCAGCGATTCCAGTACCGCTCGTATAAAGTGCTCCTTGGTCGTTCCCCGCGTCAAACCAAATGTCGCGCCGCGCACGTCACTGTCCCAATACGGGCTGCCTAGACCTACAAAGGCCGGGACAAAATATACCCCTTCCGTCGAGGTCACACGCGCCGCATACGCTTCACTATCTTTGGCCTCGCGGAACATGCGCAGCCCATCACGCAACCACTGAATAGCAGACCCAGCTACAAAAATGCTGCCCTCCAGCGCATACTTTACCTGACCATTCAGCCCCCATGCAATGGTCGTAATCAGTCCATGTTCCGAGTCACAGGGTTCATCTCCGGTATTCATCAGCATAAAGCATCCCGTACCGTATGTATTTTTAATCATGCCCTTGTCAAAGCATCCCTGACCGAACAGAGCTGCTTGCTGATCGCCCGCCGCTCCGGCAATAGGAATTTCCTGCCCAAAAAAGTGATAATCCACCGTATGCGCATATATCTCAGAAGATGATTTCACCTCTGGTAGCATAGACGCAGGAACGCCGAGAATATCCAGCAGCTCCTCATCCCATTTTAGCTCATAAATGTTGTACATGAGTGTGCGGGCCGCATTGGAGTAGTCCGTTACATGTGCTTTACCACCGGACAATCTCCAGATTAGCCAGGTATCAATCGTACCAAACAGCAAATCCCCACGCTCCGCTTGAGCTCGTGCCCCTTCGACGTTGTCGAGTATCCATTTGACCTTGGTGCCAGAAAAGTAGGGATCAATGAGTAGTCCCGTTTTGCTATGAAAAATATGATCAAATCCACGGCTTTTCAATTCCTCGCAGATCCCGGCTGTTTGCCGTGACTGCCATACCAGCGCATGATATACAGGAAGACCCGTATGTTTATCCCACACCACTACGGTTTCCCGTTGATTCGTAATACCAATCCCGGCAATTTGGTTAGCTTTCACACCTGATTCCGACAGGCAGGAGGCGATGACGGCCAAAATAGAGCTCCATATTTCATTTGCGTTTTGCTCTACCCACCCCGGCTGGGGAAAATACTGTGGGAACTCCCGTTGTGCCTTGTATACCACTTTTCCCTGCCGATCAAACAAGATGGCCCGCGAACTGGTTGTGCCCTGATCCAAGGCAAGAATGTATTGCTCCATCGTTTCCCAGCCTCCTTGCATATTTATGTATGGTTGCCCACTTGATTCAAATAAAAGCTATTGCTTATAATACTCGAACAGTTGTTTATTGGAGGTCGTAACTGCTGTAGCTCCCGCAGCCAACGCCGCTTCCACATCCTCTGGGGTGCGAATAAGTCCGCCCGCCAAAATAGGGATGCCCGTGCGTTCGCTAACTTCCTTAATCATCGGTGGAACAACACCAGGCAGCACCTCAATATAATCAGGCCGTGTTTTTTCCACCAGCGCGTAGCTTTTTTCCAGCGCAATCGTATCGAGCAGGAACACGCGCTGTACAGCAAGAATCCCCTTCTTTTTAGCGGTTGCAATCACCCCGGATCGGGTCGAAATAATCCCAAACGGCTTGATTTCCTGACACAAATATTCAGCCGCATACTCGTCATTCTTCAAGCCTTGCACCAGGTCGGCATGCAGAAGCATTTGCTTGTTGCGACTCCTAGCCATCTGGTACAGGTTGCGCAGCTGCGCTACATGCGTATCCAGAAAAACCGCATACTCATAAGAGCTGTCCAAAATACCCTCCAGCTGCTTCATATGCTTAGCTGCAGGTAAAATGCGTTGTCCCTGAAATGGCATGGATATCCCCCTTAAAGCTGAATGTCGGTCAAACTCGTTCAAATTTTATATTATCACTCTGTTCGACGAAGGTGAAGCGGTTTCATAAGAATACCCCTTTATACTCCATATGTGCCTTTATTTCTAAACAACATCCATGGATCATCTCTATTGACTGCCACATCTGCCAGGTTCCTGGGATATTGTGGTTGGAACTCCCCATCATCCCCAACTGTGCGCTCGATTACTCCCGCCTCTTTTACTTCCCTACCACAAAAACATTGAGATATTGCTTTCTTTTTTGTGCTTTTTAATCATCCATATGTCTATTTCATTTTCGAAAAACTCGCATAAATTAATATTAATCTTTCAAAGAATGGAGTGAATAGAATGGGTTTTTATGTTCGTAACAGTACACCTAACCCTATTTCGGTTGCTGTTGGATACTATGATTCTGGTTGTAGTCCTATCACCTATGCTAAGAGAGGGTGGTACCGTATAGAACCCGGTAGACGCGCACTTCTTGTAGCTGGATCAGCAGCAAACCAATTTTTTTATGTCTATGGACATGACAGTTTTGGTAATTGGTGGGGGGGTGGTTTCTATACAGATGTTCCTAGAGAGGCTTTCACAAGATGCTGGATAGCAGGTTGCCAAGGTCAAGGCTGTAGAAGTGTGGGGTTCGATGAGATTAATGTTGGTAATTTCGAAAACTACACACTAAACCTTGTAGATAGTACCCAAGGTGCCTCTAAGTCAAGACGTACTCTAGTGGCGAAAAAAAGAAAGGCCAATTTTAAATTAGGGAAGTTCAGCTTTATAAAATCACCTGGAAAATTAGGTAAGTTAGGCAAGAATAGAAAACCACTATATGGTAAACGCAACTAGAATTATATATACAGAACCAAAAGAAGCACCTCCAGACATGAACTGGGAGGCGCTTCCTTACATACTCGCTTCGTATTCCTTCGCTCGTCTGTAAAGCGTGTTTGGCTTCATGCAGATCCGATTTATTTCTGCCCTTACTGTTATGCTCTAACTGTACCCCTTTACCCAGCACGATCGCTGCTATCCTCTCAGCCTGAAGCTAATCTAGCCCTCAAACCCTTGGCGCAGCCATGAGGTAGCGAGCGTGATCGCACCGCGCTTGGCCGCTGTTTCCGACAATGGGTTCAGCATCACAAAGTCGTGGATGATGCCCTGAAAACGTGCAGCGGTCACATCTATCCCCGCTTCACGCAGCTTGTTCGCATAGGCCTCACCTTCATCGCGCAGCACATCGGCCTCGCCTGTAATGACCAGCGCACGCGGTAGCCCTTTGAGCTGTTCTGTAGTGGCACGTAACGGGGACGCCGTGATCTGCGCTCGTTCGTTGGGATCCGTCGTATATTGATCCCAAAACCATTGCATTCCTTCGCGGCTCAGGAAATATCCTGTGGCGAACTCCTGGTATGATTCCGTGTCAAAGGAAGCGTCCGTCACCGGATAAAATAACAACTGCTGCCGGATGGAAGGACCACTGCGTTCTTTGGCCAGCAGCGTTACGGCCGCGGTCATGTTACCGCCGACACTGTCTCCGGCTATCGTCAGCGTATCGGGCTTCAATCCATGCTCGCGCCCATGCTGCGCCACCCATTGAACGACCGCGTAAATTTCCTCAATTGCCGTCGGATATTTAGCTTCAGGTGACAAGCTGTATTCCGGGAATACAACTGCTGCCTGTGAGCCGACTGCCAATTCACGAATCAGACGATCATGCGTATGGGCATTACCGAATACCCAGCCTGCTCCATGAATATATACAATGACCGGGAGATCGCTTGTCACTTGTTGTGGGCGAACAATTCTGACCTTCACCTCGCCGCCAGGCCCACCTGGAATAGTTAGATCCTCTAAATCTGCGGCAGGTTTGACTGCTGGACCGGATTGGACCTCATTGACCGTTTCACGTCCTTTTTCAGGACCCAAATCATATAGAAACGGAGGCTTGGCATTATCATCTGCAAATTTCTGTGCTGCGGGTTCAAGCTGTACTTTTTTAATCATATCAGTTCACTCTTCCTTTCTTATCTGTGCTCTACATATATCCAATATGGCTTAAGTTTGCTCATTCAGTTTCACCTTATATATTTAAACGAGTTCCTCTCTTTCCAATCGGAGGACTTTAGTTTGCCCAACAGAAGAGCTTGACTTTTATTTTATATTGTAACTATAATAGTTACATGTTAAAGTTCGTAAATGTACCAGGTACACTTACGATCAAACTAATGAATCATCCACATCATATTTATAGGAGGCTATCTATTATGAAAATTGCAGTTATTGGTGCAACCGGTAAAGCAGGAAGTAATATCGTAAAAGAAGCATTAGACAGAGGACATGAAGTAACCGCAATCGTCCGTGACTTGGCTAAAGTAACGGAAAGCCGTGCTACTGTAGTACAAAAAGACGTTTTTGATCTAAAAACAGATGATCTGAAAGGTTTTGACGTAGTCGTTAATGCTTTTGCCGCTCCACTCGGACAAGAGCATCTGCATGTCGATGCAGGTAACGTACTGATTGAAGCCCTGCGTAATGTATCCGGTACTCGCCTAATTGTCGTAGGTGGTGCAGGCAGCTTGTTCACTGACGAATCCCAAACACTTTTGGTAAAAGATACTCCTGGCTTCCCGGATTTCGTATACCCTACAGCAAATAACCAAGGAAAAAACCTGGAAATTCTGCGTGGTACCCGCGACCTGAACTGGACTTTCATTAGTCCTTCCGCTGAATTTGCACTGGGCAAACGTACAGGCTCTTACCAAGTGGGAAAAGACACTCTGTTGGTTAATTCCAAAGGTGCAAGCTATGTCAGCTATGAAGATTATGCAGTTGCCGTAGTGGACGAAATCGAAAAACCGCAACATCTGAACCAACGTTTCACAGTGGTGTCCGAGTCTTAATTTTTCTATTCTTGCAGCGTTTATAGCATAAAAGAGACCCTTCGCCCATTTTCTCATGCTGCATGGAAAGTCCGCTTTACTCTAAATCAGACTTTCCATGCACGCTATGAGAAGCTGAACCCGAAGGGTCTTTTTGTTATGACCTGTTGATACTCTCGTTATGACTTGTCAGTGCTGACCTTCTTTTCTATATCGTGAGCGGAAGTCTCCCTTTTATTGCTAAAACACAGCTTGAGAATCGGAGGCGAAGCCAAGGTCGTCAGAATGATGGCAATGATCACCGATGTAAAATATTGCTGTGCCAACAGACCCGTCTGTAGACCGGTAGCTGCAATAATAAGTGCGACCTCGCCGCGAGATATCATCCCGGAGCCGATCGCAAGGGCAGAACGGTTATCGAAGCCCGTCAGCCGCGCCCCGAGACCTCCCCCGATTAGCTTTGTCACCAGCGCAATCAGTGTCAAAACAACAACAAATCCGAGCTGCTGCCCTACTCCCTCAAAGGAAACATTTAATCCGATGCTGACAAAAAATACAGGAACAAAGATGGAATAAGCGATGGGCTCCACCTTTTCTTCTACGACGTGCTTAAAGCTGGTTTGTGCAATGGCAATCCCGGCCGCAAAAGCCCCGATAATACCTGCCATCCCCAACATATCCGCAAAATACGCAAACCCAAAGCAAATAATCAACGCAGTCGTGATGACTGCTTCAGTCACCTTGAGTGGAGCAAGTATTTTCATAATCCACGGAACAACGAACCAGCCACCCAGAATAGCTACTACGAAGAAAACTAGCTTTTTGCCAACAAGAAGTCCCAGCGAAGTTTCTCCACCCATACCGAATATACTCATTACTACCGCTAGTAGCACCACGACAAGCACATCATCCAGCACTGCCGCACCCAAAATGGTCGAGCCTTCCCGGGTATTCAGCTTATTCATATCCTTGAGTACCTGTACCGTAATGCTTACAGAGGTAGCACTCAGAATAATTCCTAGAAACCAGCCTTCATGCACCGAGAATCCAAAGGCTTCCCCTACACCAAAGCCGCAAATTAGCGGTAAAATAATACCTCCAACCGCCACAGCTACCGCAGGCTTCCAGTTACGTCGAAGTTGATCCAGGTCCGTCTCCAGTCCAGCAATGAACATCAGCAGCAGCACGCCGATTTCAGATATATTATGAATCAGCGAATCATTCTGAACCCATCCTAATACGGCTGGACCCAGCACAATTCCTGCGATCAGCTTTCCCAGCACTGCTGGTTGACCGAGTCTGACAGACACATGACCCGCGACTTTTGTGAACAACAGAATCAGCAGAAGATATAGTATAAATTGCATAGGCTGATAACCTCCTTTGGTTTAATCCTTGAACTTATTTGCGCATAATTCACGATATTGAAGAAAACTGATAATCATAAAGTGTAAAACAAACGTGCAAAATATGTGTCTGACCTTAACGGACAACTCGCAAAATAAAAAGGGGAACCCGAGATACAGCACAGGTTCCCCTAAAAAAGACATAAAGGAGCCTTGGTGACAGACTCCTCCGGTAATTCATATATTCATTTGATGTTGTCGGTCATACTTGCGCAAACAAGCAACTTTATCCTTTAATTATATCTCTTCTGTAAACCCGTGTAAACGTGTTGAATTAACTTTCTGCTTTTTTCACATAGCGGTCGCGGTATTCGTGGTCCAGCATACTCATCAGAATCGAATCATGGTATTCATGATTGTAGAATAAAGCATCCCGTTGTACACCTTCACGCTGAAAGCCTACTTTTTCATAGCAACGAATGGCACGTTCATTAAAATCAAATACATTCAGCTCAATCCGATGCAGATTACAGATACCAAATCCGTAACCCAGCATGAGTACAAGCGCTTCGGTGCCGTAGCCTTTCCCCTGATTTCCCTGCTCATTGATTGCAATACGGATGTTGGCGCTGCGGTTCAAGCTGTCCATATCCTGCAAGGCTATATCCCCAATGACACGATCACCTTCGCGAAGCGCAATCAACAGAAGCAGGCTTGAGGCTTCCTGTCCTTTAGCTTCAATATAACGGGCAATTTGATCCTTGGTAAAGCTGCGTTGTGTGCCTGTCAGCCGCCGCACATCCTGATCGAACAATGTATTATAGTATAGCTCGGTGTCCTCTACGTTAACGGGACGCAAGTATACCCGTGATCCTTCAAGTAACCGTGCCACAGGCTCTGAGGATGAAGTTTGTTGAGTCATCATGATCTCTCCCATGCTAAAAATATAAATGACGAAAATCAAAGCAAATTATTGCGCAAGATCGACTACGCAAGGTCTGCATTTTGCTCCGTAGTCAGGCTAGAATCGGCGAGGGACTCGCGCCAAATTACAGATTGAAGCAACAGTCCCGTCAAACCCAGGATTCCAACAGTCATTCCGATCCAGACAAAAGCCGTGCCCGCCCCTGCTATTCGGATCAATACTCCTCCGGCAAGCGGTGAAACGACCATGATTGCTCCAATCACGGTACTTTGGATACCAAAGACGCGTCCTACCATATCAGCAGGGGTTTTGGCTTGTAATATATAGTTCTGGGTGATAATGTACAGGCCGTTGCCCACGCCCAGCACAGCCCCGATCATAAGCAGTACAGGCAATCCAGTTCCAGGTTGCGCCCAGCCTAAAGCAGCAATAGCTCCGCCAACCAGCACATATCCACCACCGAGCCCCCAGCCTGCGCTTATGCGATTCAAGCGATTAAGCACAAGCATGCAGCCGACGGCGCCAGCCCCAATGGCTGAAACCAGCCAGCCAAGCAGCGATTCATTACCTGGAGCGAGCACTCGCAGCAATGTAGGGAACTGGTAGTCGATCATGAGAATGGCGATTAAGCCGAAAAGTCCGAATATGAGCGTATGCAAAAGCATTCGACTGCGCCATAAGAACGCCCAGCCCTCACGCCATTGGTTGAAAAAACGAGATGCGCGGACATGCTCCTCCCGCATTTTAGCTTCATCAGCCTCAGGCGCTGTATGCGCAGCCGACTTTCCTTGCTTCTCGGCTGCAACAGCTTGTTGGTCTGCGCTGACCAGCGCCGGACCGATTCCGCGCAGCGGCCACAGCAGCAGGCCGGAACAGAGACGCAGCAATGCATTGAGAATAATGCATGCCTGGGGGGACAACACAGTCAAGGTCATAGCGCCCAGTAATGGCCCTGCCACTTTGGAGGCCTGATTGACCAACCCATTCAGCGAGGTTGCCCGAAATAGGTCGTCGCTGGTGACTACCGTGCGGGTCAAGCCTTGCTGTGAAGGCATTTGGAATACGCCAGCCGCCGCGCGCAGACCAAGCAAAGGCAGCAGCCACGCCGGGCCCGGGACGGCGAGGATGGCCAGCGTCAATAAGGCAATAGCTGCATCGCAGACGATCATCAGCCTGGCCTTGTGTACCCGGTCGGCTAACGTGCCCGCGATGGAACCCAGCAGCAGACCCGGTAGCGCCATCACTACCGGAATCAGTGCAATCATCATAGGGTCGGCTTCCCAGCGATAGGCAACAAGCACTTGAATGGCGATAGCATCAAACCAATCGCCAAAGGAAGCAGCCGTGTGCGCTGCAAACATCCGCCGAAAACGGCCATTGCGCCAAATGCTAGGCGTGGATTGCAGTTCTTTCTTTTCCTTCATTATCTACTCACCCTGCTCTCATTTTCAGCTTCTTTAGCAATAAGAACATTCTAGCGGGTCTATATCAGAGGAAAATCAGACAGCTAAAAACATCAGACGACAGAAAGTGTTTGTTCCAACCAGCGCCTTAGCGCTGGACGATGCAGTGTTAAACTGTTATCCCGGTCAAGCCGATCATATTGAGCCGCATATTTCTCTTCCAGCATGGGATAGGAGCCGCAAAGCTTCAAAAAACTGCGGATTTGGCAGATCGCCTTGATTTTTAGCAATTCCTGTTTAGCCATATCAAGGGTGTCCAGCCCTTCATCCATGAGCCGCTCGGCGTTGCCCACATCTCCAGTACGTAAAAGCATAAGTCCGCGCATCATGCGATAACGGCCCAGTTCGCGTAAATACGGAGCCTCCGATAGCATGCCTTCCAGACGATCAGACAGTTCCGCAGCCTTTTCCATATGATTGGAAGCCAGATGCATGTACATCTCCATCAGTGCAACAGGCATCACAAATTTATCGAGATCATCCCGCTCCATGACCATCAAGGTCAGTGGTAGACCTTCCTGTGCGCGTTCAGGTTTTCCATTTTCCACATAAGCCTCCAGGATGTTGAGAATGCGTAATTCCCGTTCCTGATCACTGGACAGCAGCCTGCTGGAAAGCGCACACTCACATAGAGCAAGCCCCTCATCCGTCACCCCTGCTGTGCACATATATAGCAGCAGCATCCAATACAGTCGGTCTGCGCGTGTAAAGTCCTCCCGCTCCAAGAACCAGGACACATCCGCCTGTACAAAACGGGTATACATTTGATAAAAGACAGACAATTCAAAACCCATCTGCTCCTGCTGGGCAGCCAACGCTACGATGGAGTTCCCCTGCCCCAACAGCTGGTATTTCCGGAATAGTCCATGTACGGCGTCCTGCACCTCCTGATCGTGCAAGGACGGATGATTCTGTGGCTGCACGTCAGTCAAGGTCAAGCTGTAGCCATACCCTCTGACCGTATGAATACGGAGCACATCCCATGATTTAAGTTTTTTGCGCAATCTGTAGATATGATCATCCACCGTACGCTCCACCGGATACTCCAGCGGCCACACACGATCCAGCAGTTGTTCCCGGGTGAACACCTGATTCCGGTTATCGTACAGAAAGCGCAACAGCGCAAACTCTTTAGCCAACAACATAACACGACCTGCACTACAGATCACACTGTAACCGTCTGCATCAAATTGCAGTCTGATCATCCACCTCGCCTCCGACATATCGTTTCTTGGCTGCACCTAGCCCTATAAACATAAGCAGAACACTCAGGCACAAGAGCAGCAGCAGCGGAATTGTCCAGCCTTGTGTCGCATCATGCAAATAACCGAACAGTGTCGGCCCGGTCGCTGCTAGCAAATAACCAAAGGATTGCGCCATACCAGACAGCTCTGCTGCCTGCTGTGGTGTCCGCGTCCGCAAATTAAAGAACATCATCACTAACGGGAAAGCAAAACCACCCGCTATACCGATACAAATGACCCAAATCACACTCCACTGTGTAGCTCCAAGCAGAAATCCACCCAGACCGATAAAATACAGCACAGCCATAATCAGAACCAATACCCGCTGATCCTTCACCCGTGCCGCCCAAATAGGCACAATAAAGGTAAATGGCATTTGCGAAAACTGCAGCACAGACAGCATCCATCCCGCAGTCTCTGAATCCATTCCCTGTCCGCTCATCATTTCTGGAAACCAGGCGGCAGGAACATAGAACAGAGCAGATTGCAGCCCCATAAACAGCGTCACCTTCCAAGCCAAAGACGATGTATATACATTCACGGTTCGGGCAGACACTGCCGCTTTATTGGCTGTTTTGCGTGCCTTAAGGAGCTGGGGCACCCAGAGTAAAATACCTACGACACCCACAATCCCCCATATTCCCAAAGCACCTCGCCAGCCCATACCTCCATTTATAGCCAGCGGTATACTCAAGCCAGATGCGGTTGCTGCGACCACATTCATGGATACTGAGTATACGCCGGTCATCAGTCCGCTGTTGCGAGGAAACTCCTCTTTGATCAGACTGGGCAGCAACACATTACACACGGCAATAGCCAGTCCCAGCATGGCGGTCCCGACAAATAATGCGGTCACCCCCAGCGTTGAGCGCACCACAATACCTGCGGTCAACAGCAGCAAGGCTGCAAAAATAATAAGAGACGACCCGAAGCGGCGCGACAGTTTGGCTACAAAAGGCGACAACAGGGCAAAAGCCAGCAGCGGCAATGTCGTTAATAGGCCACTCAGTGTATTCGAAATATGCAAAGAATCCTTAATCAAACCGATAAGAGGTCCTACCGAGGTAATCGAGGCGCGCAGATTGGCACCTACCAGAATGATCCCTACGGCAAGCACCCAAGGACCGGCATGCCACAAAGATTTGTATACCAAAGCTCGTTGGTGTTGCTGTGAACTCATCTCTCCATTCTCCAATCCATCTGTATTATGCTCAAAGGCTCCAACCAAGTGTACGGCTGGAGCCTAGCAATTTTTATCTCATTAAATTATAAAGGCATTCGTGCCATATGCATAGGACGGATCGACACAGCGCCCCAAGTCTTCAAGTTCACCATATAGCTTCATTGAAAAAATAAAAGCTGCCTGAAAGGATAGTTTCCTTTGGAGGCAGCTTTCAGTTCATAAACTTCGATGCGACCAGCGCTGCTTAACGTACCAACCAGCCGCCGTCCACCGCCAAGATATGACCGTTCATGTAGTCGGAACCCTGACTGGCGAGGAAAACCACAACTCCCATCAAATCAGACGGATCGCCCCAACGACCCGCAGGAATACGCGACAAGATTTCTTGATTGCGACTTTCATCCGCACGGATTGGAGCTGTATTTGCCGTAGCAATATAACCCGGCGCAATCGCATTAATCTGAACGTTATGAACTGCCAGCTCGTTCGCAAATGCCTTGGTCAAACCAGCTACCGCATGCTTGCTCGCTGTATACGGCGGAACGAATTTGCCACCCTGAAAAGCAAGCATAGAAGCGACATTGATAATCTTCCCGCTTTTTTGCTCTACCATCACCTTTGCCACTCCCTGGCTCAGATGATATACGGCATTGAGGTTGATCTCCATGACAGCATCCCAATCCTCATCTTTATACTCCAGCAGAGGGGCGCGACGAATCGTACCTGCATTGTTTACAAGGATATCAATTTTACCGAATTCATTGACGCATTCTTCTACAATTTTTTTAATGGATTCTTTTTGCGTCAGATCCGCCTCATGAAAGACAACCTTCACACCTGTAGGTTCGAGCAGACGTCTTGTTTCTTCATAATCATCATTGTTAGCTACAATGAACAGGTCTGCACCCGCTTTGGCCAAAGCTACGGAATACCCTTGACCCAAACCACTGTTGCCTCCTGTTACAATCGCCGTTTTACCTTTTAGACTGAAAAAATCCAATGAAAAATTGTCCAGACCCATGTCTACGCCTCCATCACAAATTAGTATAAAAACCTATATTTCCTGAAGCCTACAGCGCTGCGCGTACTTCCTTATATTTAGCTACATAACGTGCTGCATTTTCTGTGATCAAGTCGTAGCGACCTTCCTTGGCTGGAGCCGTCAAATTACCCCCAATTCCCACGGCTACACATCCATTACGCAGCCAGGTTTCCATATTGTCCAGATCAACGCCACCGGTTGGCATAATCTGTACATGAGGCATTGGACCTCTGACGGCCTTAACAAAGTCCGCTCCCATTGCACTTCCTGGGAACAACTTCACGACATCGCTACCCAATTTCATGGCTTCCTTAATCTCATTCAGCGTCATACAGCCGGGCATATAAGGAATCGCGTACAAATTGCATAGCTTCGCTGTTTCTTCTTCAAAAGAAGGACTCACAACAAACTCTGCTCCGGCCAGAATAGCAATTCTCGCCGTCAGTGACTCCAATACTGTTCCTGCACCAATCACTGCCCGATCTTTAAATTCGTCTCTCAATCTTCGAATGACCTGATCCGCATCCGGCGTCGTAAATGTAAGCTCAATATTATCCAAGCCGCCTTCAATGCAGGCTTTAGACATGAGATATGCTTCCTCCGCCGTGTTTCCCCGAATGACTGCGACGACACCTACTGAAGTGATATGTTCCAAAACTTTCTTTTTCGTCATGTTCCTGATCCTTTCCACGAATGGGATGACCATGTACCTCAGCCGCTTGCAGGTCTACGCTCCAATACACTGATCGGATTAACGCAACTCGCTCATGGCAACCTGATCCATGTCTTTGTATGTTTTATTTTCACCGGCCATGCCCCAAATGAAGGTATAGCTGCCCGTAGCCGCACCGCAGTGGATAGACCAAGGTGGAGAAATAACGGCTTCATCATTCTTCATTACCAGATGGCGCGTTTCGTTCGGTTCACCCATCAGGTGGAACATTCTCGCATTCTCATCCAGTTCAAAGTAGAAATACACTTCCATACGACGGTCATGAACATGTGTCGGCATGGAGTTCCACACACTGCCGTTCTCCAACGTCGTCATCCCCATAACCAATTGGCAACTTTGAATGCCTTCATCATGGATAAAGCGACGCAACGTACGGTTGTTGGCTGTTTCCTGCGAACCCAGACTTTCAGACGGTACATCGGCAAAAGACTGCTTTGTCGTCGGATACGTGGTATGAGCCAGGGCCGAAACGATATAAAATTTTGCAGGCTTTTCACTGGAATCGCTTTCAAAGATCAACTCCTTACCACCTTTACCTACGTAGAGACAGTCTTTTGTGGCCAGCTCGTAAGTTTCACCGTCCACCTTGACCGTACCGCTGCCCCCGACATTAAAAATACCCAGTTCGCGGCGCTCCAGGAAAGTTTCCGCTTTGATTTGATCGTTACCTTCCAGTGCAACAGATTTATTCACGGGATAAATGCCCCCGATAATGACACGATCTTCATGCGTATAGACCAACTTTACCTCCTCAGGTACAAACAGTTCCTGGATCAGATAGTGCTGACGCAACTCTTCAGTCGTAAAATGCTTGGCATGTTCGGGATGAGTTGAATAACGCATTTCCATAAAAACATTCCTCCTGTTTAGATAAACTTTTTTATCAACGGAATTGTTATAAAAGCGGTTTCTAACTCTACTTCTTAGCTAGAATTGTAATAATTATCTAAGAGGGTGTCAACCCAAAACTTCACTATTCCTAGAAAAACCCTTAATACACACGAAGTTTTACACGATTTTCACCTTTTGATAAACAGAATCGAATTTTTTTATCTATATTACCCAAAAAGTTTTTAGCAAATATATCAACTTCATCATTGTGAAAAACCGATTTATGTGATAATTTCAATTTATTCAGTTGGTGCATGCGCTTACAGATTAAGTTTACTAAACATAAGGAGGAATACAAATGACCGCAACATTGGATGCTGTTACCTTCGGAGAACCGATGGCCATGTTTTATGCCAATGAAGCAGGCTCTCTGGATGAGGTGCGTTCATTCACCAAAGCGTTGGCCGGGGCAGAGACGAATGTTTCAGCCGGTTTGGCGCGTTTGGGTCTACGGGCGGGACTCGTGACCAAACTCGGCGAGGATACGTTCGGCAAGTTCATTGCTAGTGCGCTACGTCAAGAAGGGATCGACACCCAGAACGTCATGTTTACCAAAGACCACTCTACCGGCATGCTGATTAAATCCAAAGTTACAAGTGGGGACCCAGAGGTGGAATACTTTCGCAAACATTCCGCCGCCTCCACACTAAGCATCGCTGATTTTAACGAGGCTTACTTTTCCGGAGCTCGCCATCTGCATTTTACAGGTATTTCTGTCGCCCTCTCCCCTGAGTGCCGTGATTTCGCACGACATGCGCGGCAATTTATGAAAAAGGCTGGCAAAACCGTATCCTTTGATCCGAACCTCAGACCCAAGTTATGGCCTGACACGCAAACGATGGTGGAGGCGATTAACGAAGCATCTGAGGGGTGCGACTGGCTTCTACCCGGCATTCATGAAGGTAAAATATTGACAGGCTACACCTCACCGGAGGATATCGCTTCCTTCTATCTTGACCGAGGTACCTCGCTGGTCATCATCAAGCTGGGAACCGAAGGTGCATATTACAAATCCGCAGATGCTGAGGGATACGTCAAACGCTTCCGTGTAGAGCATGTCGTTGATACCGTAGGCGCGGGTGACGGATTTGCCGCAGGCGTTATCAGTGCGCTACTGGAGGGCTTGCCCCTGGCAGAGGCAGTCAAACGCGGTAATGCCCTTGGCGCACTGGCTGTCATGTCAGCTGGAGATATGGACGGCTATCCGACACGAGCCGAGCTGGAATCCTTTTTGCTCAGTGCCAGCACGAATTAATCCGGTTTTATTCCCCGCATAGCCTTCACCGCTATTAGCGCAAGCTCAACAAGGCCGAATCCAAAGTCAGCCTTAACTTCCAATAGCCCGTATTCGCGTTTGTACGATCTGAGCAGCATACGCATACTCAGATCGTACAAAGGAATACGGGCTATTTTTATAATATATGACACATTGCTCGTCTACAGCGTTTTGACGGATTCTCCCCGATTAATATCCGGTACAAATCGGTAGATAATCGGAACCGATTCGCCGCCCTCCTCAATGCTGGACAGCAGCGTCTTTGCCGCTTGCTTCCCCATATCCGCAATCGGTTGCGTAATAGTCGTAATCGGCGGATTGTAAATATGGGCAAACTCCGCATCGTCAATCCCGATAATAGACAACTCTACCGGAATGCGTATACGGCGGGCATTTACATATTTCAGCGCCTCTGCTAACACAATATCATTCCCGGCCAACAGCGCAGTCGGCGGCTCTGGCAGCTGGAACAACTCCTTCAGTGTCTGCTGGATTTCTTCTCTCGGCACACTGCGCATATACTCTTCTCGAAATGGCAAGCCATGCTCCTCCAGCGCCTTTTTGTATCCGCTGAGCCGCTCCACCCGTGGAGTAATCCGATTCAAGCCAAGGGGCAAAGTAATCAGCGCAATTCGCTCATGTTTGTGAGCCACAAGTTCCTGAATCGCCAGCTTAATCGCCATTTCGTTATCCAGCAGCAGGCTGCGCGTATTCACCCCGTCTACCAAACGGTCCAAAAACACTAACGGATACTTTTCACGAATGAGCTGGTTGTAAATATCTGCATGCTTGCCTGTCGGGAAGATGATCAGGCCGTCCACCTGCCGAGCCTTGAGCATCTCAATATATTGGCCCTCCTTGTCCGGGTTTTCATCGGCGTTGCAAATGATCACCTGAATGCCAAAACGCTGCAATTCCTCCTCAATCGCACGGATGGACTGGATCGAAAGGGTATAGTCAATGTTGGCTACAATGACCCCGACCATAAACGTCCGGTTTTGCTTCAAGCTGCGGGCCAGCCCGTTAGGCTGATAGTTCAGCTCTTGAATAACCTCGGCAATCCGGTCTCTGGTCTGGTCGCTCATATATTTATATCGTTTGTTCAGAAATTGCGAGACAGTGCTTTTAGACACTCCTGCCTTCTGGGCAACATCTTCAATCGTCGGCTTCTTCATCGGTACACTCCTTGTCTTTCATGTACTGCGTTAGTGCAACAAAAGTATATCTTTTTTTTAGTAAATTTACCATACTTCTATTTATGAATGCCATTATGATATAAGTCGAACTTCAAAGTTGCCTATCGTGCCACCGTGTAGAAGTATGGTTCTCCAGCAGCAAAAAGAGGCAGTTCAAGATGTTCTCTTGAACTGCCTCCACGTAACCATAAATACTGCTCGGATCAGTGTGCCGGAACGGGCGTTGCAGACTGATCTGGTGTATCGTGCTCGACCAACGCATGTTTTTCCCATAACCGGCTTTTCCAGCGGGCATACATGATGACAGCACGAGTCCATTCATCAGCAGCAATCGCCAGCCACACGCCAGCGAGCCCCATGTCCAGCTTGAACACAAGCAGATAACCAAGCGGCAAGCTCATGCAGACCATGGAGATCAGACCCATAAAGACCGGGAACTTCGCATCTCCAGCAGCACGCAACGAGTTAATAATGACGATATTCGTTGTCCGGCCAGTTTCTAGCAGAATGCTAAGTAAAATGACCTGTGCTCCCAACCGAATAATTTCAGGGTTTTCCGTGAACAAACCAAGCAAGGGAACACGGAAAAAGATGACCACCGCATCAATAATCACGGTCACGAGCAACGCCCATTTCACACTGGTCAGTACACGTTTATAGGCAGTATCCTTCTGTCTGGCTCCCACGAGCCTTCCTACCACAATAGCCGTACCCATACCGACTGCCATACTGAACAAGTAAATATAGCTTGAAATATTATTCGCATATTGACGTGTCGCCATTGCTTCTGCGCCCAGATAAGTCACGTACAGTGTGAAGATGAGCTGACACGACTGATACATAATGGACTCCAGCGCGGATGGTACACCAATGCGCAATATTTTAGAGATGAACTTTTTGGACAGTTGGACGTAATATTTCCACTCGACACGAACCTCAGTGACCCGGTACATCAGCCAGAAGAAGATCAAGAGACAAATAAAGCGGCTACCTACTGTAGAAATAGCAGCACCCTCTACTCCAAGTGCAGGCATTCCCCAATGCCCAAAAATCAAAACATAGTTGCCGACCACGTGGATCACGTTCATAAAAACCGATACATACATCGTTTCTTTGGTAAAACCATGTGTACGAATGGTCGCCGCCAGCGCATTAATCAATGCTTGAAGAAAAATGGCACCCCCGACGATGCTCATATACGACTCCGCGTAAGCCAGAATCTCACCCTGGACATTCAGCCATTGCAACATGTGCGTACCAAATACAAGAAAAATTACGCTAAGTAAAAGACCTACCATCAAATTCAACGTAATGGCCGTACCTGTAACCTGGGCCGCTTCGACTAGTTTCTTAGAACCGATATATTGAGCTACGACGATAGCAGCGCCGTTGCCGATAACCTCCAGTACAAGGATGGCAATTGAAATAATTTGATTGGACGCGCCCACACCCGACACTGCATTATCAGATACAGAACTGATCATGAACGTGTCGACGCTCCCCATTAGCATAAACAGAAACAATTCAAGGAAAATAGGCCATGTTAAACGGAACAAATTCAGTTCCTTAGCTTCGGACAATACCGAACCTTTTTTTAGTGCTCTGGTTGTCATTCATTCACCTTTCTTCATAGATTTATTTAACGATCAAAAGGTATGTTAGCACAGTCATTCTGAAAATACATCCCGTTTACGTAAAATGATTTGCAAAATGCGTAAGAATTCATTTATCACCCTCTTTATAATTGATTATCGAACTTTATTGAAACAGAATATTGCAAGAATATACCAGGAATCTGGTCTTTTCACGTAATTATGAGCTAAAGAGTATAATAGAATACGAGCCTGTGAGCATTGCCGCTGACAGGTTGTGAAGATTGTTGTATGCTTCCTAAGCATAATTTGTGAATTAAAGATGGAATATATAGGACATTCATAGGGTTAAAAGGTAATAAAGGAGGCTTTTACAGATGACTCAATCATTTCAAGCTCTTGTCGTCGATCAGACGCAGGACGGTGAAGTTCAAGCAGAGGTACGTTCTCTGGAAGCTAGCAGTTTACCTGCTGGAGAAGTATTGATTCGTGTCGCTTATTCCAGCATCAATTATAAAGATGGGCTTGCTGCCCGCAAGGATGGCAATATTGTCAAAGCCTATCCGTTCGTACCAGGCATAGATTGCTCGGGGACCGTCGTCTCTTCGGAGGACAGCCGCTTTAGCGAAGGACAAGCGGTGCTCGTTACCGGATACGGGCTGGGTGTGTCTCAATTCGGGGGATTCAGCCAATATGCACGTGTGCCTGCGGACTGGGTGGTTCCACTTCCAGACGGACTCACGCCGAGAGAGGCGATGATTTTCGGGACAGCTGGATTCACCGCAGCCCTGTCGTTATATCGGCTGGAGCAAAACGGCGTTACTCCGGAGCAGGGCAAGGTACTCGTCACCGGAGCGACGGGCGGCGTAGGCGGGGCAGCCATTGCCCTGCTGAACAAGAGAGGCTATCATGTCGTAGCCAGCAGTGGCAAGGCTGATGCTCACGATTACCTCAAGGCGCTCGGAGCAGCCGAGGTCATTTCCCGCGAGGAGGTCTACGACGGTGCGGAGAGCATCCGCCCGCTGAGCAAGCAGCTTTGGCAAGCGGCTGTTGATCCTGTAGGCGGAAAGCCGCTCGCTTCGCTGCTCAGCCAAATCGCCTACAACGGCTCTGTAGCCGTGAGCGGCCTGACGGCAGGCACCAAGCTGCCTACGACGGTGCTGCCGTTTATTTTGCGGGGCGTAAGTCTGCTGGGCATAGACTCTGTCTTCTGCCCATACGACACCCGCATAGCGATCTGGAAGCGACTCGGCAGCGAATGGAAGCCGGAACAGCTGGAGCAGCTCGTTGAGCGCGAAGTCGGATTGGCTGACCTGCCAAGCGCGCTCGAAGACATCCTTGCAGCCCGCTCGCAAGGAAGAACGCTAGTACGACTGGTTGACTAAGCGAGTAGGTCCGCAAGCTAATCCGTTGACGCGGTTTCGCGTGAAGGAATGTTCATTCCGTAAGCTCTAGCTTCGGAAAATGTAAGAAGCCTGTAAATCTGCATTTTTTGAGATTTACAGGCTTCTTTTCGTTTATTGCTACTTCCTTATCCATAGATGAGCAAACAACATAGATACATCATGGTACATTTGAAGCAGACGGTTTACTTTTCGCAACCAAATGAACCTTTTGAGGACCTCAGTTGTTATATAGATAAACTGCACGAGAAAGGAGAGCACATTCATTGGAGAGTAATCGAGAGTTGTTTGATTTGTATCAACGAGATGTATACCGAACCTGCTACTACATGGTACATAATGCATCGGATGCAGAGGATTTAACACAGGAAGTGTTTATCATCCTGTTTCGCAGCAATCGTGAACAGATCGAACAACTAAAAGCCTGGATTATGAAAATTACGGTCAATCATTGTCTGAATTTCCTTAAACGCCAGAAAAGCCTGCATTTGAAGGTATCGGCTAATCCCTATCGATTTAGCGGGGCGGAAGGTAAGCCTGTAGACAGGCTGGTGGAAGAACGCGAATCGGCAGAAGAATGGGCCGTTTATATGAATCGTCTTCCAGCCAAAATCCGCGCTGTGCTGACACTCCGCTATATGCATGATTTCACGCTGGCGGAAATATCAAAACTGCTGGAAATTCCGCTGGGAACCGTCAAATCGAGGAATCACAAAGGGCTAAAGTTAATGGAGAAAATACTGCGGGATGCAGGTGTACAAATTCCCGAGATGGAAGGAGAGAACTATGAACAACATAGAAAAGGCATTGAAGCGCAAGTTAAATGATGATTCGGAAATGGCCTATCCTGACTTCGATGAGATGTGGAACCGGATGGAACAGACAGGGCATACTGCCCCTACGCTAACCGACACTTCCGATTCATTCCCTCCGCACCGACACAGAAATTGGCGCAAAATAGCTATCGCCGCCTCTCTGAGTGCACTTCTCGTTGCCGTTCCCGTCTATGCCGCCATCCATTATAATTGGGGCGATCTGCTGCACGGAAGAAGCGGCATACAGACGGCACTAAATCAAGACCTTGGACAGCCGCTGGAGCAATCCGTAACCAGAGACGGAGTGAAGCTGACGCTGCATACCGCTATTGTCGATGAGAACCGGACCGTGATTCTGTACAGCTTGGAGGTCGGAAAACGCGCAGACAACGAGTTTTGGAATGTCAAAGGCGTATCACTTAAAAGTGCTGCGGGGAAAAGCAGTGCGGGCGAGTATAGCTTTCAACAATGGGACGAGAAAAACCAACGTTATAACGGCTACTTTGAAAGCGATTGGACACCGCAGCAAGAAACAGAGAACGTGCGACTGACCGTAGATCATATTGAGCTCACCAGCGTTCAGGAACTGGAATTGCCGCTCGATATCAAATCGCCTCAGATGCAGACGTTCAAGCTGGATCGTAACGGCTTACAAGATTTGAAGGTACAGGTATTCGAACAAGGGAAGGATAAGCTAATGCTGTCCTCGGCAATTACCTTCGATTCGTCCAAGCCGAAGGAATGGGACAATCCACAAATCATTGCCTACAAAGGTGGAGAACCTGTGCGGCCTCAGCCTGGAGGAGCTTTTGGTACACCCGGAGAGAATGGGGAATACACAGCCCAGCAGTATTTTACTAAAGCAGATATACCGGAAGGACAGACTACTTTCAAACTGCAATATGCGCAAACTGAGAAAAGTATAAATGAACCCATAAACCTTGATCTGCAGCTAAGCAAGAAGAAAATGGAAAGCGGAACGATTAAAAGCGTGCTGAACACCCCATTGGAGAACGGCAATCCGAATTTTACGCTAGAACAAATGATTGTCACACCTACACAAATCCGTGTCACGATCAGAAGCGAAAAGAAATTCGCCATGTTACCTTATCAAAAATACTTTCTTTCTGTGAACGGCACAACGCTGGAGGGTAGTCGTTGGTCTTCACCTGATCAGGAACACGATCTGAACACGATTCGTTTTGAACGACCGTCCAATCTTGTGATTACCAAGGACACTCCCATTACTTTTACAGGCAAATACAAGGTTACGACCCATTCGGATGACAAAACGTCACAGCGTTTAACTGATATTTCTGAGTCAAAGCAGACGCTAACGACACAAATCGGTGGCTATCCTGTGAAGTGGACTTACTACAAACAAGGATCAGACTTATTCATAGAAACCGAAAGCGAGGATGCTCACTTTGGAGGGATTAACCAGACGCATATTGGCCTGAGTAAAGAACGGATTATCGGCAAGCCAATCACAGCCAATTTCGCCGGAGACGGCAATAACAAGGCAGTGGATGTCTACAAGAACTTCATAGGGAAGGAAGCTTCTATCTATATGTTCTACTATACAACGGACGACCCAGAAGCAGAGACAACTGTACCCTTGCAGCCTCTGACAAGCAACAGCGAAGCAGCTAAATAGCAATGCTATAAAAAGAGGGTCCTCTATGCCTGTGTGAACCGTGGTATAGGGAACCCCTTTTTATTTTCCTAGTAAGGCACAGTCTGCCTGAAACGATTGACTCACGCCCTACTTCACAGAACCTTGCGTAACGCCATTGATAATCCATTTTTGTGCAATCAGATAGACAATAATCATCGGCAGCAAGGCCATCAGGTACGAAGCAAAAGCCAGATTAAAGTCAGTATTGAACTGCCCCTGGAACACATACTGAACGAGCGGCAGTGTATACTGCTCTGCATCGCTGATAATAATGAGCGGCAGCAGGAAGTCGTTATATGTGGACAGACAAGTGAGAATTCCCACCGTAGCACTAATCGGCGCCATCAGCGGGAATATAATGCGCCAAAAAGTACCCCATGTCGTCGCACCATCTACCGTGGCTGCCTCTTCCAATGCCACCGGAATGGAGCGAATATAACCGACATACACGAAGACATTAAACGCCAAACCATACACCGTATGCAGCATAATAAGACCCAACAGATTAGTCATATGAAGGCCCGAGGCCAGTTTTACAATCGGCAGCATGATGATCGGGAACGGTATAAACATGGCGCTCACAAAGTAAAAATATAATCCCTTAAAAAAGCGTCGCTGCATATTACGGGCAATCGCATAAGCGACCATCGAATTGGTTAGCAAAGTGAGTATGACCGTCGATGTCGTGACCATCACACTGTTCTGAAAAGCGCTGAAGAAGTTGGTCATTTCCACTGCACGACTAAAATTTTCCCAATGCAGCTCGGTCGGAAAGGCAAAGGCGGAATGCGCCATCTGCTCGGGATTTTTAAGGGCTATCGTCACCGTCATATAGAGGGGAAACAGAATAAATATTGTTCCCAACGCTACCAGAAGCAGCACAGGCCAGTTGGTACGTCTGCTTGTTTTCATCAGTTATCCATCTCCCTTCTCTGGAGGAATCGCAGCTGTAAGATGGAAATGATCGCGATCACAATAAAGTAAATAACAGAGTTAGCCGACTGATAAGCAAATTCTCCGCCTCTAAAGCCTCCGGTGTATATCAGGTGGGAAATCGACTGGGTGGCCCGTCCCGGCCCGCCATTCGTCAAAGCCACGATCTGATCGAACACCATCAGGGAATTTTTCATCGCCAATACCATATTGATCGTAAAAAATGGAGCAATTAACGGAAAGGTAATGCTCCAGAATTCGCGCCATTTACCCGCACCGTCCAAATTGGACGCCTCATACAGACTTGTCGGAATGGTTTGCAGCCCGGCCAGATAGAGAATCGTATTAAAGGCAATCCCCTGCCATACAGCTACGATGACAACCCCCACCCAAGCCAGTTGTTCGCTGCCCAAAATGTTCGTCGACAATGAGGTAATACCTAAATTTTGCCCCCAAATCGTAAACACGTTCGAGAACAAGTAGTTGAATATGTAACCCACGATTAGCACGCTCAAAATATTAGGCAGAAAATAAATACCGCGGAAAAAGTTACGAAACCGTATTTTAGCATTCAGCCCTAGCGCAATCAGCAAACTAAGGATATTAGTCGCAATGGTAACCACAATCGCAAATTTAAAAGTAAACCAGTAAGCGTTCCCCACATTGTCGTCCTGAAACAAATTAATATAGTTCTTAAACCCGACAAAGTGATACTGATGACCAAAGCCGTTCCAGTTCGTTAGCGAATAATAAAAGCCCTGCAAGGCAGGCAAGGTCAAAAATACAAAAAACAATAGCACCGCCGGCACCGTCATCCAGTAAAAAGTCGTCAGTCGCTTATTCATGTCTCCTCCTCCTCTCCTATCGGCGGTTAGCTACCTTATTCCACTCACTGTCTAGCTTGGCCAGATAAGCGTCGATGTCTCTGTTTTGCAGGAAGGCCTGCACAATAGAATTCAATTGGACCGCTTTGGGAATATAGTGATCGGCAAAATCAATGACGCGGCCCGATTTAAAATAAGGCAACAGCTCCGCCACACTCGGATCATCCTGCGTAACTCCCTTCACCGCCGAAAACAGCGTTTGCTCTGTAATGTATTGCTTGCTGTTCTCCGGCTTCAACAAGAAGGCAATGAACTCCTCGGCTTCCTTTTTATGCGGAGTGCTCTCCGATACGGCCAAGAGCGTATCTATACCGGACACCAGTTTGACCGCCTTTTCGTCATTCCCTGTCGGTAATGGGAAAAAACCAAGCTCCACTTTCGGGTTGGCTTTGCGAATTTCAGATATGGCCCACGAGCCCTGAATGTACATCAATCCCTGCCCGTTAGCGAAGGCACGATTACCGTCGGCATAGTTTTTGCCAAAATTATCACCATGTCCGTATTTCAATAGCTCCAGCTGCTTTTCAGCAACCTCGCGGTACTTGTCCTGAAAGGTGACCTGATTTTCACGCCGTTGCAGGAAAAAATCAATGCCCACCAGATTCGGGCCCAGGGCATTAAAGGGGAGGTTCGTTTGCCAATCATCTTTATATGTAAAATAGAACGGGATTTTCCCAGCAGCCTTGATCTTTTGCGCCGTTGCAATCAGCTCATCCCACGTTTTAGGCACCTGTAATCCCATTTCCTTAAAAAGCGTTTTGTTATACATCACACCATTCGCATTCGCAGCATAAGGAATTCCATACACGGGATCGGCCCCGGTCACATCCTTAAGCATTTTGAGGTAAATCGGGTCAATCGTACGTGGCAATTCTGTATTCGCCAGATCCGTAAAAATACCGCTTTGTGCCAAAATGGAGTAGGTATCTGTGGCCCCAAGCCCCACAATGTCAGGTACATCGTTTTTGACAACCCGGGTCAATAACACGGTCTCTGCCTCTGGCGGGTTGACCTGTGTCACTTCAATACTGGGATGTTCCTGATTGAATTGAGAGATTAGCTTATCGAATGAACCCTTGGCCTCCGGCTTGTTTTGAAAAAACTCAATTTTCACCTTACCCGAAGCATCGCCCTTGTTGCATGCGCTTACAAAAACAGCCAACAAAAGGATCGCCGCCAGTGTAGACAGCTTTTTGACCCAATTCCACATGCTCATACCTCCTTTTCCCCTATGTCAATCTATGCGGGACTAGACAATTAATACCCGTCCCTTATGGAAAAGAAACGATAAAAGATCCAACTGACCCTCAAGCGGTCGATTGGATCTTTCTTTTACTTTTATGCTGTTCAGGCTACGGATGCCCCTAATACAGATAATCATCAGTCACAAAACGGCGGTATGCGCCCCAAGTAAAAAAGATAAGATATAGACTAACCACGGTGATAATCGCCCCATTCACAGACGAATTCCCGATTAAGGATCTATCTAATCCTGTATGCTGCATATATGGAATAATCATAAATGCGATCACATTGTATAGGTATGGGATATGAGAAACAAAAGAGACCAATTTTAAATACAATGAATCAAACAACAAAGAGCCCAGATTGTAAACCATACAAACACCGATAGCATACGTTACACTTTTGCTATACATAGCGATAAAACAATAAAAGGAGCTTATTGCTAATAATGAGGCAAGCGCCCAACCATAGTATTTAAGCATCTGCAGTCCTTGAGATCCGGACAGCCCCGCATCACTTACATCATAGGAAAGAGTCCATACTTCAACGATCACCTGCGAAGATACTGCAAATACAATGAGAAGAAGCAAAATAGTAACATTTAAAACCAGCAGCTTACTCCAGAAAATCTGCCCGCGGGTAAATCGGCGCATAAATAACAAACGCAGTTGCCCGCTTCGAAATTCCTCTGTGTATACAGCAGCAGCTAAAGCAGCCACAGCTATGTTGCATACTAAAAACAAATTCTCACGCAGACCAGTAACGACAAAGTTTAAGGATAATACCTCTACAGGAACCTTCATCGTGCGCAAAAAATATACTCCTGTCGAACAGGCTAGAATCGGTGTACATAATACCATGAGCCAGAACCACTTCCGTCTCCACAATCGCTCGAACTCGCTGTATATTAATGATTTCATAGTCCCATCAATCCCATAAAAGCATCCTCTAGCCGTTGGCCGTCCTCTACTAATTGATCAGTAGGTCCCTGCCAAACTAGCCTGCCCTCTTTGATAACAACGAGTTCATCACACATCTGTTGCAGTTCATCCAACAAATGACTGGAGATAAAAAAGGCATAATTCGCTGAATCACGTAGCTGAAGCACAATATCTTTCAGCTCCTGCATTCCCATAGGATCCAGCCCATTGGACGGTTCATCCAGCAATAAAAGCTCAGGAGTCCCCAGCATGGACTGCGCAATACCTAGCCTTTGCTTCATTCCCAGCGAATAGGTTTTCACCTTGTCATCTCCCCGTGTTTCCAGCCTCACCTTTGTAAGCAACTCTTCAATATGTGTCTCCCGATCTGAGGACGCAATCTCAAAGTGTAACCGTGACAAATTGCGCAAAACCTGCCTGCCTGTCATATAATCAAAAAAAACCGGAGATTCAATAATAGCCCCCACCTTGGACAGCGCCTTTTCCCGATCCGTCTGTACATCATATGAGGCTATCTTTACAGAACCGCTGGTTGGCTGCATTAATCCGGTCATGATTCGCATCATTGTAGTTTTACCAGCTCCATTAGGTCCGATGAATCCATATATCTTCCCTTTCTGAAGCTTAAAAGAAACACGGTCTAACAAATGCCTTTTTCCCATTTTTTTCGTTACCTGACTGACCTCCAGTAAGGAGTCCGACATACTATTCCCTCCATCCATAACAAATCACAACATAGTTCCAACGCGTGCATTTGATATGTAAGATCATGATGGATAAAACAAACTTCATTTAACAATGACTCATATTATTTATTCAATTTAAAAATTATCATATGTTGCGAAATGCAAACAACTTTCTTTATATGTAAAATATAATAACAATAATACATCAATACCATTTATCTTAATTAATGGTCATTAATTTTTGTGATGATATCTTTGTCTTTTCACTGCAAAAAAGGTAGCCCTTCAGTAAACGTTACCTCAGGGCTACCCTCTATATAAAATAAACTGTTTTCTAGCCAGTAACTACTAGCCTGTCACCTACTCCAGCTCAACCCACTCGCCGATCAACGTGTCCAGCTCGGCTTGCAACCGCTCACGCGCATCCCACAGCTCCGCCATGTGGATCGTGTCGCCGCTTGTGCCGAGCAGCTCCAGCTCGGCATCCGCTGTCGCCAATTCTGCTTCTTTGGCGGCGATGGCCCGCTCCAACCGCTCGCTGGATGCAGCGGGCGGGCGTGATGGCTTCGCGGCCTTCGCTTCGCGTGCCCCAGACCCGGCAGCGGGGGCCCCCAAGCGACCTGCCGACTCGGTGCGAGCACGACCCTTATCGGCTCCCGAGGTCGCTCCCGTACGCGCAGCCGTCTCTGGGCCCTTGCTCGCTGCACTGGAATGCGCAGCCGTGCCCGAGCCGCCATCGGATGCGACTCTACTTGCAGATGCCAAGCGTACCCCGGCATCCCCCTCACTTAGCAAGCGGGCGTTTTCCAGCTCCCGCTTCTTCGCTCGGTACTCATCAAAGCTGCCCAGATAAAAGGTCAGCTTTCCAGCCTCCAGCTCCCACACGCGTCCTGCCAGCTTATTCACAAAATAGCGGTCATGTGAAATCGCCAGTACCGTTCCCGTGTAGGTGTCTAACGCTTCCTCCAGCGCCTCGCGTGAGTCAATGTCCAGATGGTTCGTCGGCTCATCCAGCACCAACAAATTTGGCTTTTTCATGACCAGCAACGCCAGCCGCAAGCGGGACCATTCGCCACCGGACAGCATGCTCACGGGCTTAAACACATCGGCACCGTAAAACAAATACTTCGCTAGCAGCCCGCGTGCCTCACCTTCTTCCACCCCTGCTTCCTCCTTGAAGTAAGCAAGCACAGTCGCCCGGCTATTCCGTTCTCTCTCTTGCTGCGCCAAATATCCATACTCCACGCGCGCACCCCACTGGACCGTGCCTGCATCCGCGCTTTCCTGACCAAGCAGCAACTTGAGCAGCGTCGTTTTGCCTGAACCGTTATCGCCCAGCAAGGCCACCTTTTCACCGAATTCCAGGCTGCCCGTTGCCCCGTTTAATATCTGACGCTCTCCATAGGCTTTAACGATTTCTTCAAACTGTAGCACCCGGCGACCGGAACGATCCTCCAGCTTTAAGTGAAATTCCGCCCCCTGCGGGTCCAATACAGGCCGCTTCACCAGCTCCATACGCTCCAACGCCTTACGAATGGAGGCTGCTTTTTTGAAAAACTTTTCGTTGTCGCCATTGCGCCCCCACTCTTCAAAACGCCGAATGGCCTCTTTCATCTTTTTAATCCGCTTTTGCTGTTCCTTATAATCTTCAAATTGCAGTAGCAATCGTTCTTCCTTTTCCTTAACATAGCCGCTGTAGTTCGTATAATACGTAAACGCCTCGCCATCCTCAAGCTCAATCATTTTAACGGCGACCCGATCCAGAAAATAACGATCATGGGACACAACCACACATGCACCTGTGTAGCCCTGCAAAAATTGCTCCAGCCATTCCAGCCCCTTCAAATCCAGATGGTTGGTCGGCTCATCCAGCAGCAACAAATCCGGCCGCCCGATGAGCTGTGATGCCAGCGCTATTTTTGTTTTCTCTCCACCTGACAGCGAGCCGAAGCTGCGCGTATACATTCCTTTGGGAATACGCAGACCATCCGCTACCTGATCAATATTTGCATCCATTTCATAGCCGCCGTTGCGCTCAAACCGTTCCTGCAAGGCAGCATACGATTGCAGCAGCTTCTCCAGAAGGCCTACGTCTGCTGCCACAACCGGATCTGACATTTCCCGTTCCAGTGTGCTCATCTGATTGCGGCAATCCTTCAGCTCACGATAGGCGTAAGCCAGCGTTTCGTACACAGTAAAACTCTCAAACTCCGCCGGAATTTGCGGTAAATAGCCGATTTTCGTATCCTTGGCGATGACGAGCTGCCCTTCATCCGGGCGGGACAAACGTGCGATTAGGCGTAATAGGGTGGTTTTACCGCTTCCGTTGCGGCCGATGAGTCCCACCTTTTCTCCTGTGTGGATATCAAACGATGCACCATCCAAAATCAGATTGGCAGCGTGGTATTTTTTCAATTGTTGACCGTTTACTATATACATGTTCAGGCTCTCCTTTATTTAGGAAGACCCTTACCTGGGTAACACAAAAAGAGCCGCAGGAGCAACCCCGCGACTCTTCGGAAGATACAGCAATCCGTTCGAGTTAAGGTAGGCGTCTTCTCGCGATGTTTACAACCGTATGATTAAAATTGGACAGACTTCTCCCGTTGTATGGAAAAGCATGAACAATGCCAGCCATAGCAATCGGCAGCTGGCTAATACGGTTGTTCAGCATCTCGTGATTCACCTACCTCACCTCCTTCTTCATAATTGTGTGTAGTATAACATGTTTGCTCGCATTATAAAAGAGGGCGATGGTTCAGCGAATTATGAAACAGAGTGGTGCCCTCTGACAGCCTGCGATGTCCCCGCTCTGGTAATCGAAAATACGCCGCAGACAAAAGCAACAATCACAAATGCCCCACCCACCCAAGCGTTCGTGGCAACAGATTCACTATTTTCAATCACTACTCCTCCCAAGGCAGAACCGAGAGCGATCCCGACCTGGAGTGCGGAGAAATTAAAGCTTTGCTGAATACTACCCGATTCGGGTGCATTTTCAATAAGATAACTTTGCATCGGGGGCGACAAGGCCCAACTCAGTATGCCCCAGATGATCAGTAGTGGCGCAAATACATAAATCGAGTGGATTGAGAATGGCAGCAAGAACATCACGGCGATAAACACGCCTACGACGACTAGAATACTTTTCGCTGTGCCGAACCGATCTGCCAAAGAGCCGCCAATAAATCCGCCGCTCACTGCCGCCAGCCCAAAGACAAAATAGGCCACACTAATCCACGAAGCGTTTAAGCCCATCATATTTTCTAAAAATGGAGTGAAATACGCATATAACGTGTAATGGCCCGCCAGTGTCAGCGTGGTCACCAGATGAGCACTGATGACTTTAACATTTTTTAAGGATTTCAGCTGATCGCGCATAGGCACAACATGTTCGGTCGGAATCCGCTCCATAAACAAGTTGATAACGATCATAGCAACGACCGTCAACAAGGCAATGATCAGGAAAAGCACCCGCCAGCCAAACGCATTTCCAATCAGCACCCCGGCTGGAATACCTAGAACGATGGAGGAGCTAACCCCCATGGAGATGACACCAAGGACACGGGCCTGATAAGCCTTGGACACCACTTTGACTGCAATGGTCAGTGACAATGTCACGATCAGCGACCCGCTTGCAGCGGTAACGATACGGGATACAAATAAGACCGCATAATTCGGACTCCAGAAGGCCAGTAGACTTCCCAGAATAAAGATAAACATCGACCACAGGTACAGTCGTTTTCGTTCAATTTTGGCGGTCAACGCCAATAAAGTTGGCCCAGCAATAGCATACACGAGCGCATAGATCATGATAAGCTGTCCTGCCGTGCTTACGGAGACATTCAAATCCTGTGCAATTTGGGGTAGCACGCCACCGATAATCAGCTCCACCAGCCCCACCGTAAAGGTCGCAATCGTTAAAATAACTACTTTGAAGTTCATTACATTAGCTCCTTTGCTGTCATGTAAATTCCCTCGTATTACGCAAAAAAATCCTGACCACAAGAAATGTACAAGACGTACACTTTTTGTAATCAGGATTTATCGGTTCCTGGTAGAGACCCTCAAACCATATTATTGAGGTTATACAAATGGGGCATTCATTTATTACGCATTCACGAAGGTTATAGCTATTACTATAAAGGAGCCTGTGGCTAAGTTCAACCCCCTACAGCCGCAAAAATTCGCTCATGGCACGATCCGACAGATAGGGTAGATACTCATGACCGTATTCGTGATACAGGAGTATTTCCTTGTCTGATACGATTTTATTGTACACCGCAAACTGCGTGGAGGGTGGACAGATGGTGTCCGACAGCCCTGTCACAAACAACACACGACCACGAATACGATCTGCCAAATGTTGAATATCGATGTAGCCTAGTCGGTGAAAGAGCTCCTCCTCGCGCATATGATTCGGATCAAACCAACGAAAATAATAAACCAGTTCTTCATATGCAGATGTAGTGGCATCCAGCGCCCAAGCTCTTTTATAGTCCGACAGAAATGGATATACCGGAACTGCCATACGGACACGTGGCTCCAATGCAGCGCAGGCAACCGTTAAGGCCCCTCCCTGGGAGCAGCCAAATGCGCCGATCCGTTCAGGGTCGACCTGCTCCATAGACATCAGAATGCGTACCGTCTGCACGGTATCCAAAAATACATTGCGGTAATACATCCGATCCGGGTCCGGGTCATCAATCCCCCGGATGATATGGCCGCGAACCGTCGTTCCTTGAACCTGCAAATTGTCCTCTGATAGCCCTCCTTGCCCCCGGCAATCCATAGCCAGCACGGTGAATCCGTGTGCCGCATAGCTCACCTTGTCGAACCAGTCACCACTGTCGCAGGAATATCCATGAAACATGGCCAACGCTGGACCTTGTTCCGTAAGGTGCTTAGGACGAGCCAGCTTCCCATGAACCTTCGCTCCGCCCACTCCAGTAAAATATAGATGGTAACACTCCACCATCGGAGAGACAAAATCAGCAGGCTCCAGTGTATAATCAAGCGGCTGCCGCTCCAGCTCCTGTAATGCCCGTTCCCAGTATGCGTCAAAGTCCAGCGGCTTCGGGTTACTCCCCATATATGACTGCAATTGCTGTAAAGACATATCCTCTGGCATTCAAGTTCCTCCTACATCCGGCCCGACTCGCGGTCGTCTGCGACCACTTCATCCGTTGCGATAACATACTTCATAATGTCAGTTACTGTCGTGTATGCGATACCTACATACGTGTCAGCGGCTCCATAATAAATCGCAATCCGCCCAGTGTCCGCATCATGCAGCGTAGCACACGGGAAAACCACATTCGGCACAAAGCCCCGTTCTTCGTACCATTCCTCTGGGGTCAGCACGAAATTGGAGGAACGATATTTAACTTTAGACGGATCATCCAGGTCAAGAACGGCTACGCCCATACTGTATACCAGCCCATTGCACGTGCCCGTCACCCCGTGGTAGAACATCAGCCAACCCTCGGTCGTCTCAATCGGGGCCGGTCCGCCGCCAATCTTTACCGATTGCCACCAGCCCTGTCCGCCCTTACTCATGACATGACGGTGCTTGCCCCAATAGACCAAGTCAGGACTTTCACTTAGAAAAATGTCGCCAAACGGTGTATGTCCGCTGTCGCTCGGACGGGATAGCAACATAAAGTTTCCGTTTAGCTTGCGGGGCAACAGCACACCATTGCGATTAAACGGCAGGAACGGATTTTCCAATCGTACAAAGCTTTTAAAATCCTTTGTTTGTGCTATCCCCAACGCTGCACCGTAAAAATCTGTACACCAGATGATATAATACGTATCCTCCACGCGGACCAGACGCGGATCGTAAGCATAATTAGGCTGGTAATCGCTTCCTTCCTCATCGACCAAATGCAGACGTTCTGTCTCAATGTCCCAAGCCAACCCGTCGTCACTCCAGCCTAGATGCAAATGCGGACGTCCATTAATCGTTTCAGCCCGGAATACCCCTACAAACCGTCCCTCATACGGAGCTACTGCACTGTTGAAAATACGGGCAATACCCGGCACCGGATTGCGTCCAATGACTGGGTTTTCAGTATGCCTCCACACCGGAGCCTCGCTACCTTCCGGCTTATCCTGCCACGGCATTTTCGACAGACTTTCTCCCAAAATTCGTACGTCACCTACATCCAAATCCACATTCAATTTACTCATACGTATATTCTCCTCTCACCGAGATACTTGATCTCATCATTTTTCTATTTCGCCGTTATTCTATTTCACTGAACCCTGCGCGAATCCGTTATAGATATATTTTTGTAATGATAAAAACGCAATCAGCGTCGGAATAATGGCAATGATAATGCCCGCGCTAATAACTTCCCATTGCGAGCCATATGGCCCTTTAAACTTGAACAGCGCCGTCGATATAACCTGAAGGCTTGTTTTGGGCATATACAGGAACGGGGTGTAAAAGTCGTTGTAAATATTAACGCCTTTGATAATGATCACCGTCACAATGGCAGGCTTCAGCAGGGGCAAGATAATGCGCCAGTAGATCGTCAGATAGGAGGCCCCATCCAGCATGGCTGATTCATCTAGCGCCACCGCAATGGAATCCAGAAATTGCAGAAAAATATACACTGCAATAATATCCGTTCCCAAATACAGCAAGATCGCCGCCCAAGGCGTGTTAAACAGCTCCAGTTTGTTGATAATTTGAAATGTCGATACCTGTGTCGTTACCCCCGGAATGAGGGTCGCGAGCAGGAACGCTCCGAGCATAAGACTTTTGCCCTTAAATTTAAAACGGTTCAAAATATACGCGATCATGGAACCTGTTAACGTGGCTCCGATGATCGAAATCAACAGGATAAAAGCTGTGTTCACAAATCCGGTCAGCATATTTCCGTTAATAAAAGCTTTGGTATAGTTAGCCCAATTCAGCCAGTTCACGGGGGGAGTCAGAGGACTGGTTGCCGCATATTCAGTCTTCGTCTTCAAAGATGCAAACAAAATGACGACAATCGGCAGCAGTGCAATGAACACACCTAGTAGTAGCGCCGCATACTTGATGCTGCTAGCCAGTATTCTTTTCAGCTTATACATGATTAGTCCTCCTCTCCCCGAATTAGCAACCGTTGAAGCAACGTAACAGCGATTACGATCAGCAGCAGAACAACCGCCATCGCCGAGGCCAAACCGACCTTGCTGTATTTGAATGCCACATCAAGCGTTTGAATGACGAATGTTTCGCTACCGTTGGAGCCACCGGTCATAATATACGGAATATCGAATGCACTGACCGCACCGCTAATTGCCAAGATGAGATTCAACTGCAAAATCCGCTTGATGCTCGGCAAAATAATTGAGCGGAACTGATGCCAGCGGTTGGCTCCATCGATATCGGCTGCTTCATACAAATCACTGGATATGGAAGAAATCGCACCCAGAAACACAATAAAGTTAAAGCCCATGTATCTCCAGATCGACGTACCAGCCAGCGAAATATTGATAATCTCCGGGTTGCCCAGCCACAGCTTGACATACGAACCCAGCCCCACTGCCTGAAGCAGGGTATCGAGCGTGCCGTCTGGCTTAAAAAAGAATAGAAAAATAAAACCAATGGCCACCCCGTTCATTAGGGAAGGAAAAAATAAAACGCCTTTAAAGAAATTTTTAAACCAGGTCTGAAAGCTGAGAATGGTTGCAAAATAAAGGGCCAGACCCATCTGTACAAACGTGGCTACAAAGTAATACAGACTGACCTTAAACACCGAGAAATACTCGGGGTCGGTAAAGATTTTGATATAGTTTTCAAAACCCACATATTCCAGACGCTTACTATAGCCGTTCCAGTCCGAAAAGCTGTATTTAAACATATTGATCACCGGCAAGTACGCAAAAGTGATCAGCAGCGCTAGCGGAATAAATGAAAAGGCAACAATAATCGCCAATCTTTGTTTGGAGTAGCTGAGATTCGAAAATTTTAACATGCTGCACCTCCTGGCTATCCGTCCATCGACTGCTACGTCGATCCTTTTTTTCGTCAGTTCAGATGGCTATTTTGCTTCCTTTGCAGCCACTTCAGCACGCGCCTTCACCCATGCATCGTTCAGGTCTTTCATAATGGCGTCATACGATTCCGGGCGGTTACCAACCGCTGCCTCAATAATGCGTTTCTTGAAATCAGGCTGCCACAAACCAATTTCGCCCATTTTATCTATTTTATCAACAATTCCTTCCTGTCCTTTTTGAGACGGAGTAAGCGTTTCAAAAACGACTCCCTGATCTTCGTATTGCTTCAAAATGCTAGGCATTGGAGCACCCTTCAGCGGACTAATACTGCCTGCCTGCTCTACAGCATAGTTGGACTTTTCGGTAAACCAGTCCACCCAAGCACGGGCCGCCGCTTTATTTTCACTGTTTACGTTAATACCGAGATTAAAATCACCCGCTAGCGGTACAAGTACCTTCGAGGCATTCGTCGGGAAAGGCATAAAACCGATATCTTCCTTGTTAGGAGCTGTGCTTTTGATCTGGTCAATCGCCCAAGAGCCAAGTACCATCGCACCGATTTTGCCTTGAGCGAGATCCGCCTTGGAGGTCTCCCAATCCGTAGTCGTTGGATCTTTTTCAATCAGGCCTTTTTTAGCTGCATCGTACAGGACCTTATACAGTTCATAGTGGGGCTGTCCTTTCGTGAAATTGTCATCTGTATTCGGCTGTGTGATATTCACGTATTCCTTCGTACCCGCCAATGTTGCCAGACTAGACTCCCACTGGGTCAGTGCCCAACCAGAGGCATAGTTCGTAAACAGCGGCACTGCCTTGGTTTTGTCCTTAATCTGCTGTAACGCTGTTAGGAATTGATCCGGTGTTTTGGGAAGCTGCGTGATTCCTGCGTCCTTGAACACCTTTTTGTTATAAATCACACCAGAGTAAACCATCGCAATTGGAATACCGTAGCTGTTATGATCCACCGTACGTTCTTCAAGGCCGGTATACTTGTTTTTCATCTCCTCATAAGTACCCAGCGGCTCGAAAAAGTTGGGCAGCTCTTCAACTGGAATACTGCCAGGAATCAGCAAAACATCTCCATAATCCCTGGTCCCCATACGGATTTTAATTTGACCCTCATAATCGGCCAATGCCTGAAAATTGACCTTCACGTTCGGATAAAGTTTGTTAAATTCCTTGGCGTAATCCTGAAATACGGTATCCACAATATCAGTCCGCTGTGTGATAACCGTAATTTCACCTTCCACATCCTTTGGATCAGAGCTGGCTGCTGGTGTATCCGATGCTTTTGGAGCACAGCCTGCAAACAAACCCGCTACTAGTAGCACTGACAACAATGGCATCAAAACTTTAGACAACTTCATAAAACGACCCCTCCCATTTTTTTAAATAAGGTTATCGTTAAGCTAACAAAAATTATTTTATTATGATAACGCTTACTATGTCAATTACATTATTTTTTTGTACAGTACGCTGGGCTATTATCTTGTAAATAAACACAAGACGAGAATAGTTGACAGTTTACAAACACCTAGATATGATACTTCTGTAAAGTTAACGATAACCTAATAACTTATTTTCCGAAGGAGGCTTTGTCTCTTGGAAACATTACTGGACGAAATTAGACAGGAATGGAAGGAGCACATACTCCCATTCTGGCTTGGACTGAAGGATGAGACACACGGTGGGTTTTACGGCGAGGTGGACGTGGATCTGCACACTCATAACCAAGCCGACAAAGGCGGGATTGCCACTGCACGGCTACTCTGGTCATTCTCGGCGGCTGCCCGTGTAACAGGGGAAAATACCTATGCAGAAGCCGCACGACATGCATTCACATTCCTGCGGAATCACCTGCTTGATCCATTACATGGAGGAATGTACTGGATGGTGGACTACACCGGGCAACCCGTGGACACGTGCAAGCATGTATACGCGCAGGCATTTGCGATCTATGCGATAGCAGAGTATGCACGTGCCACAGACGACCCGAATGCATTACCACTAGCTATGGAGCTGTTCCATCTGCTGGAGCAAAAAGGATATGATCGCACCCGACAGGCATACGGCGAACAATATGACCGCTTGTGGAACACGCAGCCTAATGAGCTACTCAGCGAAAATGGGGTTACCGCGCATATCACCATGAATACGCATATTCATGTTTTGGAGGCGTATACCCAATTGCTGCGCGTCTGGCCAAATGAAGAGGTTCGAAATGCGCTGACGAACGTACTGGATATTTTATATCATCGTGTTTACGATGCTTCTGCCCGGCGATTGGGGGTATTCTTCGACCGTGAATGGCGCTCTCTGCTTGACCTGACCTCATATGGTCACGACATCGAAGCCAGCTGGTTGATTGAAGACGCTATGAATGTGCTGGGTTATTACCCGTCAGAATACGTGGATATGGTGATGGATATTGCCAATGCGGTAGCTGAGCGCGCTGTTCAGCCAGACGGATCGCTCATCAACGAGCGGGAAGGAGAGCGAGTAGACACCTCACGTATCTGGTGGGTACAGGCCGAGGGGATGGTTGGTTTTTACAATGCGTTTCAACGTACAAAAGACGAACGTTTTTTGCAAATTGTGAAAAATCTATGGTCCTATACCCGGCAATATATCATCGATCCGCGCCCCGGAGGCGAATGGTTCTGGTCAGTTCAAGCGGATGGTAAGCCTGATGCGAGAGAGATTGCAGGACCCTGGAAGTGCCCTTATCACAACAGCCGATTTTGCATAGAAATGCTAGAAAGGATGGAAAACCAATGATCCATAGCAAATACAATGAGCTGCGGTTGCAGCAAGAGGAACTGATTACACGCCCCAATGAGGTTAAAACTACCTTTTATAATGGTATCTACGAACGCTACCTCTATCCAGTGCTCACACGCCATCATGTTCCACTTCACTGGCGGTTTGATCTGGATGCGCAAACTAATCCCTTTTTCATGGAGCGGCTGGGTGTAAATGCGGCATTGAATCCAGGGGCAATCTATCATGAAGGAAAATACATTCTTGTTTCGCGTACCGAGGGACTGGATCGAAAATCATTTTTCGCTTTAGCAGAGAGCGATAACGGCATTGATCAATTTCGATTCATTGACGCCCCCCTAGTATGGGAGGATATCGACCCAGAAGAAACAAATATGTACGATATGCGGCTGGTGAAGCATGAGGACGGCTGGATTTACGGTATTTATTGCTCAGAGAAAAAAGACCCTGACGCACCACCTCACGATACCTCCAGTGCTGTCGCTCAGGCCGGACTGGTCCGTACTCGTGATCTTCGTACATGGACCCGGCTTCCCAACATCACTACCCAGTCCCCACAGCAACGCAACGTTGTCCTGCACCCTGAATTTGTGGACGGTCAATACGCCTTCTATACTCGTCCCCAGGACGGATTTATTTCCACCGGCTCGGGCGGAGGCATCGCCTTCGGCCTGTGCAAAGATATTACACAACCCGTGATTGAACACGAAACCGTCATTGATGAGCGTTGTTATCATACGGTGTACGAAGCCAAGAATGGTCAGGGCCCTGCCCCGATCAAAACCAGTCGCGGCTGGATTCATATCGCTCACGGGGTACGCAATACGGCCGCTGGGCTGCGGTATGTGCTGTATACCTTTGCCACCAGTCTGGAAGACCCTACGCGCGTCATCGCCAAGCCCGGCGGGCACTTTCTGGCTCCTTATGATGAGGAACGCGTGGGTGACGTTTCGAATGTTATTTTTTGCAATGGGGCAGTCGTTAACGAACAAGATGAAGTCTTTATTTACTACGCATCCAGTGATACCCGTATCCACGTAGCGACGACCACCATCGCTCGACTGGAGGACTACACCTTCAATACACCATCCGACCCGTTGCGCTCTCTCAGCAGCGCCGCTGTTCGTCGTGAGCTAATTCATCACAATGAAGCGCTATTGCAAGCACACTCCCGTCCTTCCCAGCGGACATAAGCCGCAGGCTTTATCCTGCTTGCGGAACCATGTATACTATCCATAGAACAACTGTTACCCGCAGGCTAATAGTTGTTCTATGGGCAGCCATGCTGCCAGTCTTTGTATCTTTACAGGACAGCAACCCTGCTAAGTCTTTTGGATTTTTACAGGCGGCTAAGCTACTGATATATTCCCCAGCATTTTGCATCCATTCTCTGGATTAGGCAAAATGCTTATCTTTTTAAAATTGGAAGGCGGAACAGGAATGAAGAGCAACGTAACGATGCGGGATATTGCAGATAAGCTGGGAGTAAGCAGCGTGACCGTGTCGAAGGCGCTCAATGACAAGGATGGGGTTAGCGAGGAGCTAAAAGAGCGTATTAAGACGCTCGCAGGAGAAATGGGTTATCGTTTCAATACCGTTGCCAAGTCCATGAAGGAGGGCCTCACCTATAACATAGGTGTTGTCATCCCTGAACGTTTTACCGGCCCTGGCCAATCGTTTTATCTGCACATCTACCAGCAAATTTCACGGGCACTGGAGCCATACGGCTACTACGGTATCCTTCACATCCTCCATCGCGAAGACGAAGAACAGCTTAATCTGCCACGTATCTATTACGACCGCAAGGTGGACGGCTTCATTCTCCTGGGCCAAGTGAGCAAGCCATATATTGAGCTTGTACAAACCATGGACCTACCCAAAATGTTTCTCGATTTTTATGATGAGCATGCCGATATCGACTCCGTGGTGACGGATAATTTTTACGGAGCCTACGAGCTGACCAACTATTTGATCGCCCAGGGACACCGGGATATTGCATATGTGGGTAATATTTATTCCACCAGTAGTATTCAGGATCGTTTCCTCGGCTACTATAAATCCTTGCTGGAGCACAGGTTGCCCCTCCGTAACGAGTGGGTGCTCAGTGACCGAGACGACGAAGGTACTTATGTTGAAATGGAGCTTCCTCAGCCGCTACCAACTGCCTTTGTATGTAACTGCGATCAGGTCGCTCACAATCTGGTGCATAAGCTCATTGGTCTGGGATACCGCGTACCTGAAGACTGCTCTGTGGTCGGCTTTGACAACGATGTATACGCCACTCTTATTGTTCCGCAACTGACCACGGTCGGAGTAGACATCGAGCAGATGGCACGTACCGCGATTGATTCGATGATGAAAAAAATAAGCCATCCCGGTAGCCGCTTTGGTCGAGTCCTGGTGCAGGGACATATTGTATATCGTGATTCCGTGCAGCCCATCCAGAGACCATGATCAATGCATACCTTACTTGGGGACAGGTCACCCCTACTCTAATTTCCACAACCAAAAGCCGCTCAGCATGTCGCTGGAGCGGCTTTTGACGTTCATAAATTCTGCAGTGTGATCATCGTACTCACATTCAATTGTAGATTTTGCAAAATCCTGGATTAGGAGCGCTGGGCGACAAAGGAATTGCCCGCCCGATTGAGAATCGGCAGCATCCGCATTTCTTGCCCCATCGAGGCTTGACAAAGTGGACAAGCTGGCTCGTTCAAAAAGGTGAAATCCGTTCGCATCCAACCGTTGCAACCCTCGTTTGTACACGACCAAATAGCCGTATTTTCCTCTGGAATGATTTCCGGGGCCTGGCGTCTGTACATCTATATTCCCCCTCGGTTTTTATAGGGTAATATCCCCTGTCGGCTTACTGTTAATTTCCACCTGTCCGGGTATTAATATGCTCTAACGCCCAAAAAATATGCGCAATTTACCAAAATGTTTATTTACGGATAGCCTTGGTCCAGAAGCCGCCATGAAATTGCTTCGGCTCTACCGTAATGACAAAAGCCTTAGGGTCCAGCTCCAGAATGGACTGATACAACTTATTCTGGTTTTTCCGTTTAGCCAAAATTTCCATCACCAGGCGCTCTCCATCACGTCCACTGCCCAGCCAGGCTGTAACACCGTATCCTTTGTCCCGTAGCGCATTGGCAATTCCTCCATTGATCTCATTGCTGATCACCTTAACGGTGACATAACCAAGCGCTATTTTTTCCTCAATCCATGCTCCAATAAGAATGCCCAATGCATAGCCAATGGCGTATACTGCAAGACTTGCCACTTGATCCAGGTACTTAAGCACAACATTCAAGCCCAACACATAGACCGTAACTTCCACGGTGCTAATGAGCGCAGCAATGTACTTCTGTCCTTTCAACGTCAGAATCATGCGTAGTGTATACGCCGATACGTAAATAATTTGAATAACGAGAATAAACAATAAAATTTTGAGCATGCGCTCACTCCCCACTTCACGTTCTGATTTAACCCGTATCCAACATTATACCCCCGTCTGTGATATACAGCCTCTGGTTTCGTATTACCCTCACTCGGGTAATGACTAACTACAGCATGCTGAATGAAAGTTCGATCACATAAGGAGGGCTACAACATGAAGGATAACGGAATTAGCGATAAAATCAAAGGTAATGTGAACAAAGCCAAAGGTGAAATCAAGGACCAAATCGGGAACGCTACCGATAATAAGTCCCTTCAAGCCGAAGGTAAACTGGATAAGGCCAAAGGCCATCTTCAGGAAACAGCAGGCAAACTGAAGGACGGCAAATAATCCTGAATGGATAACCTCGACGCACTATTTTACCAACAAGTCACGCTGTCTTGTGCAGCGGGCTTGTTTTGTGTTGTTCGGATACTTTTGGAAAAACTTTTGCGCAAACAGGGCAACTTTTACGGTTGCTGTTGCGTCTAACCAATATAAGCACAACCCATAATGACTCTCCAAGCTGTTGGATTTTGTAGGCATTAATGTTACTCTAGTCTATGAACCAGGCTATAATTCTTAAATAAAGGGGTAGACCAACGAATGAAATCACTGAAATCTATCAAAAAACCTGTCATCATCACTGCCGTATCCGCCTTGGCCATATCCGGGGCTCTTTTCAGCCAATCCACATATGCCGCACAAGTGACTAAGCCGATCCAAGCAGTATATAACAATATCAAAATCATCTACAACGGAACCGAGGTTCCTTATGATGCCAAAACAGAACCGTTCCTGCTGGATGGCGTAACGTATATCCCACTGAAGCTGGCAGGTACAGCTTTGGATAAAAAGGTAACATGGGATGGTACAAACAAACGCGTAGTCATTGCCGACAACGGCGTTCCGATTGATCAATCTACAGTGACGGCGTTGAACAACCAGATTACGACGCTGACTCAAGAGCTCAACACAGCAAAAGCAGCAAACACGACGAAAGACGCTACCATCGCTCAATTGCAAAAAGACAACCAGACGCTAAAAGATGAAGCGAGTAAAAACAGCTCTAGCTCCTTGAAGGATCTCCAAAAGAAACTGAACGATGATCACAGCGATGATTACAGCACCAACTCGGATATCACGTTGGATGGTAACAAAAGCGATATTACGGTGACCATCGAAATGACAAAATCCAGATGGACTGAACTATCCGACAGTAGAAAGAGAAGCTACTTGGAGGACATCGTGGATGATATTTTGAAAGAGTACAAAGATGCCGATGTAGAGGGTACGGTTAAAAACTCCAGCAATAGGGATAAAATGGCGACCTTTACAACCAACAGTAGAGGCGATGTTACCTTGAAGGATGTAGCTTCATCTTTGGATAAAAGCAGTATCCAACGTAGTTTGTCCGATAGATATGGCACCTATGCCGGAGTCGGCTTTGATTTCACCGTAAGAGGCGACAGCAGTGAAGCTATCGTTGAAGTTTATGTAAATTCGGATGATTGGAATAAAATGTCAAATACTCAAAGAAACAACCTAACAGACGGCGTTGTTGATTATCTTAAAGACAAAGAGTCTGTATCCAAGGTCGTGGGATATATCCGCAATAAAGGGAACGGCAATCAAATCATTACCTTCTAAGATAATCTTTCAAAAAAAGCGACAAAGGCCCTTAAGCCTTTGTCGCTTTTTTATGATGTACAAGCAACATACATTCCACTACTTAATTAATCTGCCAACAGAAGTAATATATTTTATATAATCTTCATCCGCATTGGTTGTATCGATATTCATTGTATAAACCAAATTACCAGGACTGGTTATTTTAACTTTGTAAAACATATTGGGTTTAGAATAAGGATATACACTATAGGTCCCTTTGCTATAAACAATCATAGGATTAAAGTCAATTTGCTTGAAGGCGGGCGATAAGTCGCTCTTATACGTAGCATAAATATTTAATAACTCTTTTTTTTGATCCCAGTCAAAGGAAATAAGATCAAACGCATTCGCATCAATGACTTGGGCCAAGTCTTGTCCCTTAAACCTCATAAGAACTGGACTTTCCGTAAAGCTATCATGTCTTAGTTTCAATAAGCCACGTTTGGGATCCCATTCCATCTTCGCATCTGTATCCTTCAACAAAATGGATACCGGCAAAAACATTGCGTTGCTTTTCATGATGGGGACTGTGTCCATTGTCATCGGCTCACCGTTAACTGATATTTCGGGTGATCCAATCGTTGCCGTTACATTACGCCCCAACAGATCGACAGCAGCCGTCTTGTTCGCTGCATTATAAGTTACTTTGCCACCCAGTATATCCTCAGCCACTTGGAGCGGTATAAGCAGCCTTCCCTTCGTATCCACAAAGGGGGATGCAGGGTAGGTGTATAAAACGTAATGATCATTGACCTTCAAGTGTATGGGGGTATGAGCTTGAGCTGATGTCGAATTCGAGTGTGCAGTAGCAAAACTTAGTACAATCATAATACTGATTAATAACCTGATTTTCATAATGCCCTCCTAATTATTTTGTTTAGGCTCAAAACCAAAATTACGGTGGAGGAGTCCAGTTGAGTATGCTTAACATGGAAAAACATCTGCCAAGCCACATTGTTGTAAGTCCCACCCAACAACAAAGGAAATGACAGATGCTACTCAGTATATTTTAGCTTGAGCCATTGTTTAACTAATTGTTCTTATCGGTTTGGATTTCTGATCCATACACTTGGACCAAAATGAGTAATATAATCGGTGGGCCAATCAATCGTACCGAACCACTGACTTCCATCCCAAAACGAGTAATCCCGATAGTCATCCCATGGATAATAATAATCTGAATTGAATTTAGAGACTACCAATTCTGAAAACTCCCCATTGATAGCACTTCCATAGATATTGCTGCCATCAAAGTTTTTTTTCGCTATTGCTGTCACTCTCTTAACAGACATGGATGATAGGTCTGAAGAGTCAAAAGAGGTTTGCATAACGACGATTTGATTGTAGTAGGCTAACAGATAAGCGTTATAGGTACTATTATCAATATAAAATTTAACTGAATTAAATCCCTCGTAATTTACCCACGACTCTGTAGAATATCTATAATCTCCATTTTTAATGTATCCTAAGTATCTTTTTTGGCCCGTTTGAAAGGAAAATCCCCCCTCGATTTTCCGTCCATTCTTCGCATCAAAACCGTAATACGCCCATGGCTGTTCGTTTGCTCCTAGGTCCTCAGCTCTTGGCAGAATCACACGTGCATTAACCCCATCAAAACCATCATAATCCAATTGAACCCTTGAAAAAGCTCCAGTTGTTCCTCCACTCACTTGCGATGGAGTGGGATTATTTTTACTTGATATGGAAACATCATGATTGTTGCTTGGTTCACTCAAAGAGTTTGTTTTCATATAAGTAGCATCCGTTACACTATCCTCTTTTGATTCAACTTTATCCGCCATGCCTACATAACCCTTTTCTGAGCTGTATACTTCTCCATCGAGTGTAAGATATATGTATTCCGACTTGTTAAGCTTCTCCAGATTATGTTGTAGATCACTATTATTCTTACTCTTTAGTGATGTACTATCCGCTGTATTCAGCAGTTCAGCAATAGATGCTTTCGGATTAACAGCGATCTTGTGTTCTTGAAGCTCATGAACTATGGCCCGCTGTTTGAGATTTTCAAAAAATGAAGCATCGTACGTAGTGGACTTAGGTTCCGCATAGGCGAGGCTTCCCGAGAATGCGGAACACATGAGGATAGTTGCTAATCCCATGCTGAAAAACTTATTTTTCCTAAACATACACAAACCTCCTAGTTATTTTTCGAAACTAGCATACCTCCACAATTATATAACGTCAACCATAATTTATAATTTTTACCTAAAAGTAGAACGAAGTATTTTACATATCATAGTGTATAGAAGGCTCAACTACATATCAAAAAAAAGAGAGGAATAGTGGTCAAAGACATTTCAAAGCCTCTTAGCTTTTTTACTATAACCGCCTTACAGGTATACAACGGCTCTTGGGTGCCGATATCTTTCCTATCGCTATATAATTCATAAATACATTAATAATATTTATAAATAGAAAGGTATTTAGCGATGAAAGCAGAATATATCACTGTATTCCAATTTAGAAAGGGGCAAATGTGTATGATGAGAAGTTTTGTTAAACGTAAAGTCAGGAAAAGCATTGCAATAACACTAACATTATTATTAGCAATCGCAAGCGCACCATTAGGTGCAATAGACGCGGCGGCAACAGTGCCAGACCAAAACAAAAAGCAGGATGCGCCAACCTTCTCTAATGTATCGGTTCATGACCCTTCCATTGTCAAAGACGGTGACACTTATTATGTATTTGGGTCACATATCTCTGCGGCGAAGTCAAAAAATCTTACAAACTGGACTTCTTTTGCAAACGGTTACACCACGCCTGGGAACACACTTTACGGGGATTTATCGAAGAATCTGGCCGGATCTTTCGCTTGGGCGGGTGAGAATGATGCGGATAGTAAGGGAGGATTCTCGGTATGGGCGCCCGATGTATTTTGGAATGAGCATTATGTCAATGAGGATGGGACAAAAGGGGCATATATGATTTATTATAGTGCATCTTCCACCTACATTCGTTCCGCGATCGGCATTGCAGTTGCACCCAAAATCGAGGGTCCATATCAATATGTGGATACCATTATACACACTGGTTTTACGAAGGAGACTGCATTCGATAAAGATAGCAAGGTAGATAAAAAATGGACAAATACGCCGATTCAACAACTTATTAAGGAAGGCAAGCTTGAGGGGCCCAGACCGGGATGGTTTAATACCGATGGTTCTTATGCGAATCGGATGTTCCCAAATGCAATCGATGCAAGCGTTTTTTACGATGCAAACGGTCGCTTGTGGATGACGTATGGATCATGGTCCGGGGGAATATTTTTACTGGAGCTAGATAAAGCAACTGGCAAACCCATGTACCCAGGTAAAGATGGAACTACAGAAGACGGTCGGCTCATTGATCGTTATTTTGGCACCAAGATCGCAGGCGGATACGGTGAGTCAGGGGAAGGTCCGTATATTGAATACAACCAGGAGACGGGTTATTACTATTTGTATGTAACCTACGGTGGCCTTGCAGCGGACGGAGGGTATAACATGAGGTTATTCCGTTCCAAGAGTCCGACAGGACCTTATAAAGATGCCAAAGGACAGAATGCTGTTTTGCCAGCAAACACCAAAAATATAACTTATGGCAACAAGTTAATAGGTAATTTCTTGTTCGATAGTAAAATAGGTGACCCCGGTACAGGCACTGGCTACGGCTATGTTTCCCCTGGACACAATTCTGTATACACCGATCCTGCTACTGGACAAATGTTTGTCGTCTTTCATACCCGATTCCCTCATCAGGGGGAGACACATGAGCTGCGTGTACACCAAATGTTCATGAATCAGGAGGACTGGCCCGTCGTAGCTCCTTATCGTTACGGTGGCGAGACGCTTACAAAGCTAGATGAGAAACAATTCTTTGGCGATTATCAATATATTAATCATGGCAGTGATTCTTCGGCTACGATCAAGAATACGCAATTCATTCAGCTTAAAGCAGATTATACCATTGAAGGCGATGTGCAAGGAACATGGCGCAAGTCGGGGGATTCGAATATCCAATTAACACTGGATGGTGCTGTATTGGATGGGGTGTTCTTAAGACAATGGGATCAGGTTACGAATCAATACATCCTGGCGTTTACAGTTTTATCGAATAAAGGTGAGATGGCTTGGGGCAGCAAGCTCCCTGATATGACCGATACGACAGTAGTGGACAGTGTGTATCGTGAATTAGATCTTGGCGATACAAGTCGGGTGACGGCTAGCCTGAATCTTCCGAAGGAAGGCAGTCGGCAATCCCGGATTACCTGGAAAACTTCAGACCAAAGCGTCATTACGGATACAGGTGAAATCAAGCGTCCAGGAATCGGAGAAAAGGCTGCATCTGCCACTTTGACAGCTACCATTACCAAGGGAGAACGTAGTCGGGACAAAATTTTTAACATCACGGTATCCCCTTATGAGAAGGCAACATTGACTGCGTCATACACGTTTGAAAATAATCTGGAGGATCAGCAAGATGCTTTTGCTAATGGCGAAGTTATCGGTGACCGAATCGATCGCCAGGGAGGGAGTGTGTCCTACGCTGAAGGCGTAAGAGGCCAAGCTGTAGTCCTTGATGGAAAGTCGGGCATTGCTCTGCCTGAAGGACTCATATCCAGCTCAGCATATTCCGTGTCACTGTGGGTAAAACCAAGCGAATTGACTCTGCATACACCAACTTTCTTTGGAGCTATGGATAGTAATCACTGGATTAGCCTTTTGCCCAGAGGACCTGAGAAGGATAACACAATGGTCTGGTCCGGCAGCTCATCTTGGTATACTGGCAGTACCGGCCTAAAGATCAAAACAAATGAATGGACACATCTCGCCTTCACTGTAGATCGTGGAATGTTAGCCGTGTATGTGAATGGAAAGATTCAATTTACCGGCTCAGGATTTCCAGATGTCTTTACCTCTAAATCTGGATCATTCAGCTTAGGTGTCAACTGGTGGGACCCTGCGTTCAAAGGATCTATTGATGAGCTGAGTATATTTGAAGGTGCGCTCCCCCCTGCACAGGTGGCGGAGTTAGCGAAGATGAAAGTGAATTAAGACTAATGAATCGTGAGTATCGCTAGTGTCGAAAAGAAAAGCTACAAAAAAGAGAGCGCTGAATAGCGCTCTCTTCCAATGAACCATATAAAATGTAAGAAATATTAATAGGCCAATGCAAAAAGTCCTTTGATGTGGGACAAGTAACGGATGTTACTGCCTTCCTTCATCAAAGTGGCTACAGCGCCTTTCAGTTGGGTGCCATTCGCGCCTACAGTACCAATCGCGTCTGTTCTGCCCAAGCTGCCCAGTGTACCGGAGAATACTGGTGTAAAGCGTTCCATTTTCGCTCCGTTGAAATAAGCGAAGATGTTGTAACCAACTAATTCGCCCATTTGCCAAGCCAACTGTGCAGTTGGTGGGTATGGACGCTCGCCTTCACTCGGGAACACCACTGCACTGTCGCCAGCGAGGAAGATGTCTTCGTGAGAAGTCGATTGCAGCGCACCATTCACAGTTGCGCGACCACGGTTTACTTCAATACCAGATGCGCCAACCAGTGCATTACCTTGTACGCCGCCTGTCCAGATCAGTGTGTTCGTTTTGATCGAACGTCCGTCTTTCAAGAGAACTTCGTCAGCTTTCATTTCTGTAATCGGAACACCCGCTACGATTTGAACGCCACGTTTTTCAAGGCTTGTTACTGCACGATCAACCAGTGGTTGAGGGAAGCCTGCCAAAATAGATGGTCCAGCTTCTACGCAATACAAGTTGATATCTTCGTAGTTAATACCTTTTTCGCGACAAATTGCAGGCAATTTGTCAGCATATTCGCCCACCAGCTCAACGCCAGTCAGACCGCCACCACCGATAACGATTGTAGCGTCCGCTTGGTTACCGGATTGCTTGTAAGCATCCAGACGAGCTTCCACATGTGCGCGAATGCGATTGGCTTCTGCCACTGATTTCAGCGTGAAGCTATGCTCTTGCAGTCCTGGAATACCGAAGTAAGCCGTTTCACTGCCCAGGGAAATAACGAGAGCGTCATAGCTCAACGTAGCGCCACTGGCCAAGGTTACTTTTTTATCGTCAGGCTTGATTTCGGAAACAGTATCCACTTTCAGGATAATTTCCTTGTTACGCAGCAGTTTTTCCAAAGGAAGCGCAACAGCTTTTTCAGCAATTGTACCTGCCGCCAAACGGTGCAGTTCCGTAATAATTTGGTGCGACGCAAAGCGGTTAACCACTGTAATGGTTGCTTGGCTAGCGTCCATATGCTGGCGTGCTGTAAGAGCGGCCAGCAATCCGCCGTATCCGCCGCCCAAGATCAAAATTTGCTTCGACATGTCCATCCTCCGTTCTTGATCAGGTAATTATTTGCTTTCGCGTTGGCGCTCATTCAGAATATCCAGGAAAGCCTGGCTGAAACGCAGCGTTTTTTGTACATTCGGATCTTTAAGCATTTTGAGCAGGCCAAACAGACCTACGCTGCCGTCCGTAGTTTGTACACGGTCATTTGCTTCAATTGCAGCAGAAGCCAATCCTTTAGCCGAATCTGTAACAGGCTTCACAAACTCTCCCATGGAGCTTTTCATATCTCCGATAAAGACAGGGTCAGTCGCCAGACTACGAGCTACATCATAAGCATCGGTCATCAAAGTAACCATCTCAGTCAACTTGGGCAGATTTTCTACCAGCACGGTCAGCGATTGCTGAACCTCCGGTTTCATCAATTGGTCCAATACATCCCGAGACTCTTTGGTAGCTTCTTGTGTTACTGCCACCTCTTGTTGGTTTTCAGACATGCGTGAACGTCCTCCTTTACTGTGAAAATAGAAGTCCATTCCTTTCTCGTAACCTGTATCCATAAACTCTAGCAATAAAACGTGCATTGAATTCACGCCCTTAAACATGCAAGAAGCACAGCTAAAACCGGCCTATACCCTAAAGGGCAAGACTGATTTATCGCAGATGCCAATTGTATATTGCTCAGACGGTATTCTGTTGTTACTGCTGCGGAATATCCCACGAAGCGCTCCTTCGTGACTACAACAGGCCGAAACGGAACCCTATACCTCTATATTACACCTTTCACAACACAATCGTCGAAGAAATTTTAAATTTGCACAAATTTCTGCAAAATTTTTATTGTTATTTTAGATAAAAATTAGAATAAGCTCGATTTTTGTCCAAGTTTCCCTTAAAAAAAGGGTCATTTTATGCTAGAGGAGGGTAATAGAGAGCGTACGTTTCAGTTCGATAATATGAAAATAACACAAAATATATTCATACGGAGGTTTAAAACGATGGCTAAAACATTTGGAGATATGGTTCAAGAAGCGAGACAGCACGTTCAGGGCATTGATTCACAGGAGGCACGTCAGCGAATGGAGGCAAATCCTGATACATTCGTTATCGATGTACAGGACTCCCATGATGCAGGCGCTTGCGGTCTGATTCGCGGAAGCGCCAATATTTCATTGGGCATGCTGCCCATCCGCGCTGACTTGGAGGTTCCACAGGATTTGCGTGACGAACGTCTACGTGACCGCAACCGCCCGATTATCACCACTTGTGGGGCAGGCGGACAAGCTGCATTGGCAGCTTATACACTCCAGCAGATGGGCTTTACCAATGTAGCTTTTATCGAAGGCGGAACAACAGCCTGGAAGGAATCCGGCTTTGAAGTAGAACTGTACTAAGGGACCTACGCTCCAAGAATCGCCCTACGTACGTAGGGTGTCTTCAGAAGTATCAGGATTATCAGGTGCTTCGAAATCATCAGGAGACGGCTGCGGCACACCAGATTCAATGAACTCATCTACATCGCGGGCAGCCTTAACTTGATTGCATTCATTGCAAGCACATACACAATTGACCGGCGTCGTGTGCCCCCCTTTTGCCCGAGGCAGTAAATGATCAATCGTGTCACCGTAGTCTCCGCAAAAAAAGCAAGTATAGCGGTCACGCTTAAGCACATATTGACGAAATTCCTTGTTGCTATACAGTCTGCGCACGGTGTATGGATTAACAATCACCGCCATACGCTCTCTGACCAGGGTCATGGCCAGATCAAGCTCAATCTCTTGATGCCAGCGTCTCCCCTGGTCGGTTTTGCCTCTTAGCCGAATCATGCCATTGCGATTGAGCCGCAATGCCCGGGTATCCGCAGGCTTCAGCCTGCTAAGCAGATGCCGAACCCGTTGCCGGTGGCGCTCACGCGCTTTATCCGTGACCAGCTTCCTGCGGGGGCGTTGTGCCTCCATAGGTAGTGGCGCCTCCAGGCTGTGCGCAGCCGTATTTGCTTCAAGGCTATGCTGCGTCACGGGAGCAGCCGAGGGGTTCGTTTCCTCGCCGGAAGGAGCGGACGTAGCCGCACGTTCTTGCGGGGCCGGGGCCAACCCTCGGCAGGAACGGCAAGGACCACGCCGTGAATAAGGACCAGCCCGGCGACCCGTTCTGCGCTGAAAGTCCGTTAAAGGTTTCATTTCCTGACAATACGTACATTTTTTAATCAGCGGTTTGCTCTCTTCATCCTTGTTCTGCTGCGGTTCTGTCACGTCCACCCCTCCTTTCCTCTGTTGCTCGTGCTTTACGGTTTTCACCAAAACCCGAACTATTGTTAAGTTAGATTCATTTTACCGTTTTCACGTTCCCTTTTCTAGCTACCCGAGTCGTTGGGAACACTTAGGTATAACAAATTTTAATGATTTAGCATACGTTATACAGCGATCCTTGTTCTTCATTCAGCATCATATTGACCGTCTGACGTTTAGCCCCCCTCACTTGGTGGGTAACTTGTTATATATGAAGGAGGGACGCACATGAAAAGGAACCATACGATGATGCAATTTTTCGAGTGGAATGTCGAAGCTGACGGTTCTCACTGGAAGAAGCTTACCCGCCTGGCGCCGGAACTGAAGGCCAAAGGAATTGACGCGATATGGATTCCACCTGTCACCAAAGGCCAATCGCCCGAGGATACGGGATACGGCGTCTATGACCTTTATGATCTGGGCGAATTTGACCAAAAAGGTGCGGTGCGCACCAAATACGGAACCAGGGAAGACCTGCTGGAGGCTGTTGCCGCCTGCGTTCGCCACGGTGTGGCCGTCTATGTCGATCTGGTTATGAACCATAAGGCTGGCGCGGATGAAACCGAAGTGTTCAAGGTCGTCGAGGTCAATCCGGATAACCGCAATGAGGTCATTTCCGAGCCCTTTGATATCGAGGGCTGGACTAAATTTACGTTCCCCGGCCGTCAAGGTCAGTATTCCACATTTCAATGGAACTTTGAACATTTTAACGGAACCGATTACGATGCAAGCCAGGACCGGACAGGAATCTATCGTATTTTAGGTAAAAATAAAAGCTGGAGCGAAAATGTAGATGATGAATTCGGCAATTATGATTATTTAATGTTCGCCAATATTGATTATAATCATCAGGATGTGCGCAAAGAGATGATCCGCTGGGGCAAATGGCTGGTAGATACTCTGCAATGCAACGGATTCCGTCTGGATGCAATCAAGCATATTAATCATGAATTTGTACGAGAGTTTGCTACAGAAATGATTAAAAAACGCGGGCAGGATTTTTATATGGTAGGCGAGTTTTGGAAACCGGATCTGGAATCGTGTCAAAAGTTCCTGGATACCATTGATTATAAAATCGACCTATTTGACGTATCCCTCCACTACAAACTACATAGCGCTTCCTTGGGTGGCAAGGATTTCGATTTAAGCACCATTTTCGAGGATACGCTTGTTCATACCCATCCCCTGAACTCGGTTACTTTTGTCGATAATCATGATTCCCAGCCGCATGAAGCGCTTGAATCCTGGGTGGAGGACTGGTTCAAGCCCAGCGCCTATGCACTTATCTTGCTGCGCAAGGACGGTTATCCCTGCGTATTCTATGGCGATTACTACGGCATCCAGGGACAAACGCCCGTCAAAGGCAAGCAGGCTGAGCTAGACCCGCTTCTATATGCCCGATACCATAAAGCTTATGGTGAGCAAAAAGATTATTTCGATGATCCCCATACGATTGGATGGGTTCGTCAAGGCGTGCCTGAGCTGGAAGGCTCCGGATGTGCTGTGGTGATCACCAACGCAAATGACGGAGAAAAGCGCATGTTCGTAGGCAAACAACATGCAGCGGAAGAATGGATAGATTTGACCGGGCGTCACGATCATACCGTAAAGATTGAGCAGGATGGCTACGGCATATTTCCCGTTCGTGCCGGCAGTGTATCGGTGTGGGCACTTCCCGCAGAGGAAGACAGCCAGGAAACAGAAGAAGAAGCGAACGCTTAATCTATACCCAACACAAAGAGGACAGGATGCGAGGAAGCGCCCTGTCCTCTTTGTGTATGGAAAGTCACTCCGTTACCTTGCTTTGGTTGGCCACAGCCTGCTTCTTAGCCTCTACATGACTCGGATCACCGAGATAAAAGCGCCGGATGGGATCTATATGCTCATCCAGCTCGTACACCAGGGGAATGCCTGTGGGAATATTCAAATCCAGCAATGCGGTTTCGTCCAGATTCTCCATATACTTGATTAAGGCCCGCAAAGTGTTACCATGTGCAGAAATGATAACTCGATCCTTTTTGAGAATCAAAGGTACAATCCGCTGCTTCCAAAACTCACCGACCCGATGCACTGTGTCCTCCAGACTTTCCCCAAGCGGCAGCTCTTCTGGCTTAATATTGCGATAACGCTCTTCCCGATGCGGACTCCGCTCGTCCTTCTCATCCAGCATGGGTGGCCGCACTGTTAGGCTACGCCGCCAGATATGAACCTGCTCCTCGCCGTATTGCACGGCGGAATCCAGCTTGCTAAGCCCTTGAAGAGCACCGTAATGGCGTTCATTCAGCTTCCATGACTTCTGCACAGGTATCCACAGATGATCCAGCTCATCCAAGATGTGATACAGCGTGCGGATAGATCGTTTTAGCACAGAGGCAAATGCCAAATCAAACGTATATCCTGCCTCCTTGAGAATACGTCCTGCCTCAATGGCCTCATGAGTCCCTTGTTCAGTCAGGTCCACGTCCGTCCAGCCCGTAAACAGGTTTTGTCGGTTATACACGCTTTCTCCATGCCTAACCAGCACCACTTGATACATACACTCACTCCTCTCCTGTCTGTCTTTATGTTTTACCCAACTTCTATGTATTTAACGTAAAATGCAATTTTTAAACCGTCTATTTAATACAAAAAAGGACGGCATTCAGCCATCCTTTTCTTCTCACCCTGCACTTAGTCTCTCTTACTGAACTTGGCCAACAGATCCAAAATCCGTACATACAGCCACACTAGAGTCACCAGCAATGCAAAAGCACCATACCATTCCATATATTTGGGTGCACCTTGATCTGCTTGCTCTTCAATAAAATTGAAATCAACCAGCAGATTCAAAGCCGCAATGATCACGATAAATAAACTAATACCAATACCCAGCCAACCCGTTTCATGGATATACGGAACATTCATACCGAAAAAGTTCAAAATAAAATCAACTAGCGTCACCAGAAAAATCGCCATCGTACACAGGACAACGAATGAGATAAAGCCGCGTGTCACCTTGATGATTCGCTGTGTGTACATAAAGAGCATTAAGAACAAAATACCCACGGTCAGCAAAATGGCATTGGCTACAATTCCAGGGTACTCATACTCCATAAAGGCTGAAACGCCACCCAAAGCAAAACCACTCAGAATCGCATATACAGGAGAGAGTAACGGAGCGGTTTTTGGAAAAAAGGATATCGCAAGTGCTACGCCTGCCATACCAATAAAGCCTGCCGTCAGCAAGGATAGCACCTCTACGGTTCCCTCGTAGGTCATGTACCAGGTAATGCTGCCAGAGACGATGAGCAGAACCAGCAGAAGCAACGTTTTGTTCACCGTTCCTCCGATGGTCATGCGTTGTTCACTAGCTTCTCTTTCATCTTCGCGCAAAAAGATGTCATCACGTAAAACCGGATTGCTAAAGCTCATACAGGGTACTCCTTTTCGATGTTGTTGTTTGCTATGCTATATGTATATATCGGCACAATATGAAAAAAGTTTCAGAAAATTTCAAACAAAAAAACTCTAACCTTGCCATACGGCAAAGCTAGAGTTAGAGGGTCAGGTCGTTACAGGTTAAAAATCAGCCGTAGCAATTTGGATGGTGCCTGTCACAGCTCCAGCTGGAGTAGCTTGGAGAGCAGCTACCAGCAACAAAGCCACTTCTAACGTCAGACTATTGGCTGCCGGGATAACATACGTGATCACGGGAGCATTGACACGTGTAACAACCAGATCCACCGGATTGGCACCCGTGTTATTCACGGTAATTGTAGCATTATTACCGCCTTTCAAATTTTCAAAAAAGGATTTACCCACACCCGCAGCGAGATTGTAGATTTGCGAAGGTAAAAGGATCGCCATAAAACTCACCTCCCTTGCGTTTGATAGTGTATTCTATGCTTCCAATCTATGAGCGTAACGTTAAGTGACTCAGTAATAAGACACAATTTAAAAGACTGATAGATTAACATACCCTAAGCTATGCCAAAAAGGAGTTGCCCTCTCAGATCCCTTTCAGAATCTGCGGACAACTCCTTTTTTAAATAATGGAAGTCTCAAACGGTATACAAGCGGCTAGTAGGATTGTATGTTGCCTTTGCTCCCTTATTGCACGTGAATGCTCAATTCCTGCGAGCCGAAACGAGAAGGCGCGGAAACTTTCACGCGGATATTGCCAGCCTCACCCTTTGTACGAATCCAGAATGCAATGCGTCCACCAATTAAGGATAAGCTTGAAGGACCGATCAATTCACCCACTCCCTCGACCTCCACCGAAACAGGATCTGCATAGAACGGCAGGGCATTGCCGTATTCGTCCAGAGCATCCACTACTACTCGGGTTACGTCCCAATCGCCAACTTCCAGCACCATATCATCTGCAGCTACCCGCAGCTCTGTCGGCACCGGATTACGTGAATAGTATTTGCGGGTCACTTCTTGCCCATCTACGTATCCAATGAATACAGCGTCTTCCCACTTCATGCCCCAGTGGCCTGTCAGCTCGTCGATCACGACAGGGGGATGAGGAAGCGCCGGGTACTTCTCTCGGTTCGGACGATAAACACCTTTGCGCTCATGACCGTAGATGAACTCCACCTCATCACAATTGGTGAACACAACCAGCGGCACGATGCCTCCAATATTCCGCTCACCACGCGACCAGTAAGTGACCGGCTCCATAACGATTTCCTGTTCGACGTTCTTCTGGCTCCGGTACACACTCGCTGCAAATTTAGGCAGGCGGAACATATCCATGACACCGTGGTAGCAGATTTTATCACCGGAACCAAAATCAGCATGCGTGTTATAGTCAAAAGCACACCAACCAATCGCCCCGGCAATGCCCTCATCGGCATAGGAAGCATTTTGGACCCGCGTATGGCGCAGTGCATGCTCCATTACCCGTTCCTCCTGGTCAAAACGCTTGGTCGGGTACATATGCCCGTTATATTCCGTTACCAGATAAGGGACCGGATGATCCAGCTTTGTAACGAGAGACGGCTGGCGCAAGCCTGTCGTTTCGCCATCTACGCCTTCTGTATCGTCATACGTATCAAAATTGCGGATTTCCTTAGCCAAATATTTTTTGTGCCCACCATCATGAACAAAATCATTTATCGTATATACATCTTCCAATAGCTCACTGCCTACAATATAACGCACACCACCCGTAGCACGGGTCGGATCTAGCTTTCGTGCTAGCTCATTGGTACGCGTGTACAGATCATGGTCATCCTGCGACTCATTAATTCGTACCCCCCAGATTACAATGGAGGGATGATTACGATCACGGATAATCATGTCCTCTACGTCCCTCACCGCCTGCTCCTTCCACGCTTCACCGCCAATGTGCTGCCAACCCGGAATCTCTTCGAAAACGAGCAATCCGATCTCATCACAACGGTCTAGAAAATGAAGGGACTGAGGGTAGTGGGATGTCCGTACCATATTCAGCCCCAGCTCCTCCTTGAGCACATCTGCATCACGACGCTGCGCTCTTTTAGGCATAGCATAGCCAACGTACGGATAGGACTGGTGACGGTTCAAGCCAAGCAGCTTGATCTTCCGCCCATTCAAGTAAAAACCGTCCGGCTGAAATTCGGCCTCGCGGAAGCCAAAGCGCACGGTCACCTGATCCAACTCTTCTCCGCTTCGTAGCAGCGTCAGCTTCGCTTCATATAGCTTGGGATCATCTATATCCCAAAGTTGCAGGCCGCCCAGCTCTTTCAGCTCCAGCGTTACTTCCGCCGCCGTCACCGCTTCCAGCCCGGTCTCCGCCTTCACGCTCGCTCCGTCCAGCAATTGCAGCGCGACCGTCAAGTCGTCCTCCTGATCGCTGATGCCCTCCAGCTCCACGACCACGTGCACCGTCTTGCTTGCCGCAAGCGGCTCTGGTGTCTGAATGAATACCGTTCCGAGGTGTACAGGCTCCACTATTCGTAGCTGCACTTCGCGGTAAATACCGCCATAGGTCAGATAGTCAATGACTGCCCCAAAGGGAGGGATGTCGTCCCGTTCCGTGGAATCGACAATGACCGTGAGCACATTGGGGCTGCCATATTCGGCAAGTTCGGTCAATTCAACGCTGAACGGTGTATATCCACCTTTATGCTCCCCCGCTTTTACCCCGTTTAGAAATACCTGGGCATAGGTCATGACTCCTTCAAAATCAACATACACTCGCTTACCTTTGGCATCTGCCGGAATGTTCAACTCTCTTTTATACGTAGAAATAAACTGAAATGCCTTGTCGTCAAAATAATTATACGGAAGCTCTACATTGGTGTGCGGCAGCTGAATTGGCTCATACCGACTTGCATCAATGCCTGCGCTTACTTCGCTCTCGACATATTCAGGAAGATAAAACCATTGGTCATTCAACGGCAAAATGGTACGCATGGGCAGTCACCTCAACCTTTTATTTTCCACTCTTATACCATAGTAAAATATTTAAGTAAAAATAACGAGTAAAACTTAGTAAAATAAATATATGTTCAATGTAAGCATTTACAAGGTAATTGTCAATCCATTTTTGTATCTTTTTATATCAAAAAAACAACCCCGGTAAGCCGGGGCTGTCCAAATCAATAACGTCGATTTTATTGGGTATCGGTATGTAGCGGCGCACTGCTGTTGCGAATCATTAGCTCGGTCGGAATGATGACCTTGCGCCCCACCTCGTTTGCACCGTTGCGTACCGTATGCAGCAAGAGTTGAACGCCCGTCTCTCCCATCAGTTCGGTATGCGTTTTGACCGTTGACAGAGATGGGGTCAAATATTCCGCTGTCGGAATATCATTGAAGCCAACAATTGAGATACGTTCCGGCACCGCAAGGTGATGCTGCTCCAGCGCCTTTAACACCCCAATAGCCACCGAATCGCTCGCGACAAAGAAGGCTGTAGGCAGGTTTTCTGTTCCTGCCAGAATAGCCGCTTCCATCGCACGGAAGCCGTCTGCCGCCGTTCCGCCGCACACATGAATATCATCCGACGTGCACAGCCTGTGCTGTTCCTGATACCGCAAAAACGTCTCATAGCGGGCATCTAACTCGACTCGTTCGGAATCATGGGACTGCTCATCCTTGCCCATACCTACATATCCGATGTGACGATGGCCTGCGCCCATCAAATAATCCAGTGCATCAGCCGCAGCGTGAGCAAGGTCAATGACCACATAGTCTGCCCCTGTTCGCTCTACCGGATGATCCAGAAAGACGCAAGGAATGGGCAGTTCCAGCATACGTTCTACCTCTTCGCTGCTAAAATGCCCCAGCACGATCAGCCCATGTAGCCCTTCGGATGACGCCTTCAGCGCAGTCAGGTCCTCTCTTCTGAAAATACGCTCCAGCTGCGCCCCGCTTTGGCGGCACTCTTTTTCCACGCCAAACCGGATAGACAGATAATAAGGGTCTTCCAGTTCCTCGTACGCGCTAAACCAGTGCACCATACCCAACCGGATGGGTCCCTCTGCCTTCTTGCGGGGCTGACGACCAATACCGCCATTTTTACGTTTAGCAGTCGTATATTTCATGCGCTCGGCAACCTCAAAAATTTTACGTCGCGTTTCCTCTGATACAGACAGTGTTTCATCATAATTCAGCACTCGGGAGACCGTGGATATCGAAACCTCTGCCTCCTGGGCGATATCTTTTAACGTAGGCATTGCAGACTCCTTTAATGGTTTTACTCTATTTTTACTTTTATTTTACTATTATCTTACTCGTCTCCCCTGTGCAACACAACCCGTCATTCCGAAAAGGGTCAACCATTTTTTTCATATTATAAGCCTAATCATGATAAAATACGTACCATAATAGAAATGACACCAAGGAGGATACACACATGAAACAGGAACTGATTGACCGCCTAACTACATATGTTCAGGTAGATACCCAATCTGATGAAAGCAGCCACACTTGCCCCACTACACCCGGACAGCTCACATTGGGCAACCTTTTGGTGGGCGAATTGAAAGCCATTGGTATGACAGACGTAACCATTGATGATCATGGTTATGTGATGGCAACCCTTCCCTCCAATACGGATAAAGAGGTTCCCGTCATTGGTTTCCTCGCTCACCTCGATACGGCTACCGAGCTGACTGGCGCAGGGGTAAAGCCGCAATTGACGGAAAACTATGATGGGGGCGATATCACGCTGAATGCTTCGCTTGGTGTGGTTCTTTCTCCACGTGAGTTTCCCGAACTGGCTCAATATAAAGGCCACACCCTGATCACAACAGATGGTACCACCCTGCTCGGTGCAGACAACAAGGCCGGGATCGCAGAAATCATGACAGCTATCCACTACCTGATTGACCATCCAGAAATTCAACATGGCAAAATTCGCGTTGCTTTTACACCGGACGAAGAGATTGGAAGAGGACCGGAACGCTTTGATGTAGCCGCTTTTGGCGCTGAATATGCCTATACGGTAGACGGCGGACCGCTCGGAGAACTGGAGTATGAGAGCTTTAACGCCGCAGCCGCCCATATTACCATTCACGGTGTGAATGTGCATCCCGGTACGGCTAAAAACAAAATGATCCACGCTGCCAAAATCGCTATGGAGCTGCATAGTCGGTTACCTGCAAACGAAGCCCCGGAATATACAGACGGATATGATGGCTTCTATCATCTCTTGGAGTCTACAGGTACGGCAGAACAAGCTAAACTGTACTATATTATCCGTGATTTTGACCGCGAGAGCTTTGAAAACCGGAAAGCTTATTTAACAAATGTAGTCAAAGAGCTGCAGGCCGCATATGGAGAAAACCGTATTGCACTGGAGCTGAGAGATCAGTATTACAACATGAAAGAGAAAATAGAGCCAGTCAAGCATATCGTCGATGTCGCTTATGAAGCAATGACGAAGCTGAATATCGAACCCATCATCAAGCCGATTCGTGGCGGTACAGACGGTTCACAGCTATCCTACATGGGACTGCCTACACCGAATATTTTTACAGGTGGGGAGAACTACCACGGTAAGTTTGAATATGTATCGGTGGACAACATGGTACTTGCTACCAAGGTTATTGTGGAAATCGCACAACTGTTCGAGCAACGCGGCAAGTGAACTACCTATACACAGCACTGACACGTTAAGATTAAATAGAAGGCATATCGTTCCGTAATGGAAACGGTATGCCTTTTTTTCTGAATCTTTCATTTCCCTTTAAATTTTCAATATCTTTATAACTTTTATCCGTCTTTAGACCGACAACTATATACGAGACTATAAAAAATATATCTAGTAAAGAAAGGTAGGTTATCTATTTGAATACAATAGATGCATTAATTGCAGCCATTCCCTACATACAACAGATTATGCGTGAGAAAGTGACCCTTGCTCTCTTCGACCGCACTCATGTCCTTATGTATACCCAATCGGAGGGTATGGATCTCGGCTTTGAAACAGGCTCGGAGCTGCTCGAGGACTATAAAGATTTTGCCATGCTTAAAAATGGACGTGAGGCCAGCCTGACCCACATTCCTGCTGAAATTCTAGGGTTTCCTCTTGATATGATCAGTATCCCTGTATTTGACGAGAAAGGTGAAGTCATCGCAGCATTTGCGGCCTCTTATAATTTGACTAACAAAAATCAACTGGATCAAATCGTATCCGAGAATCGCTCCATCACCGAGCAGCTCATTGATATGGTACAGCATGTAGCGGCTCATTCCGAGGAGCTTCAGGCAACCAGTGAACAGATTTTGAAAAACACTCAAATCGCCGTACAAAACTCGGGTAAAATCAATCAGGTAGCTGTGTTCATCAAGGAAATTTCCGATCAGACCAACCTGCTTGGATTGAATGCAGCGATCGAAGCCGCACGTGTAGGAGAAGCAGGAGCAGGCTTTGGTATCGTCGCTCAAGAGGTGCGCAAGCTATCCGTAGAATCCAAAAAGGCAACGGTCGATATTGAAGGAGCCCTTAAGGATGTACAAAACTCCATTCGTCAAATGGAGCAGGAAATTGAGCAAATTGTTTCTTCTTCTCAGGAGCAGGCGACTCTGGTAGGCTCCTTCACTGAAGTGATGGAGCGTATGCAAAAGGCGAGTGAAACGATGCAACATCTGGCCAATGACCTGACTTCGTATGCCATAAAATAAATCTTGGGATAAAAAAGGGGAGCACACTGATCGCAAAATGCGTAAAAGTGTGCTCCCTTTATGTACAAAAGCCCTATCGGGCTTGATGGTCTAAATCTGAAACTCAAGCAGTATAAGAAAAAACACCATGATTTGAAGGAAACACTGGGTCTAACCCTCCCAAAATATTTCCCACCGGAAGAGCAATACTAAGAAACGCCAAGACCATAGTTACCGAGATTAATGCCTTTTTCATTATGAAGCCCCCTTAATAAAATGGTTTGGTATTGCTCTTGCTGTGATGGTGTTGCCAAATCTCGATAAGTTTCAAACAGAGCAACCAATGTCCTGAAATCGGCATCCGCTTCTACACTGGCAGAGAATTGCAGAGAATCAAGGACATAATTTAAGGCAACAGAGTATTGCTTCTTCTTGAAATGGTAAATGGCCAATTGGTTGACCAGTTTTAAATAATATACGCGGTTTGCTCTATCTTCATAACCTTCAAATATCTTAATATCATCAGCAAAATCGTTCAGCAGGTCGTCTATATTCCAATTATTCAAGTTAGCCGCTTCGGCAATACCAACCAATCCTGGAAGTAGCTCCTCTTCATTGTCGTGAAGAAATTGAACGTACTCAGGCAAAAGTTCCCTTCTCCCCGAAAGTAATTCAATCGTAAATAAATTGGCCTTGGCGAGGAAACGGAATCTCTCTACTTCTTCGTGACCGCTCTGATCCAGCCCCATAAACCAGCCCATTTCGCTATACTTCATAATATAGTTTCTGGCTTCCTCATACTTTCCCATATTCTGATAGTAAATAGACTTCGCCAGATAACTGTAAGCATAATAAAACACTAGCGGGTGTTTGGTGTCCAATGTCTCATACTTGCCGTCTGCAGCATTTCTCAGTTGGGTGTGATACAGGCTTTCAGCCAACGTATGCAGATAATCTGCTACTTTGTTCGCTTCATCCCAATCATTATGTGTGTAGCTGATTCTAAACAACTCACAAGCTTTATCGAGTTCGTGGCTGTCCGACAACAAATAAATGGCTTCCCTTTGGTTCAGGACCTCTTCCACTAAAACCCGCCTCCCTATCCTGAAAATTGCGATTACCCCTTAGCACAGCGGCTACTCTTCAGGGTAGTTATGCTCTTAGCCTCCATTTTTTGCATACCAGTATATTACAAATATAGTCAAAACCTAACTTGAAGTCAATTTAATCATCGCTACCTTCTTTTTTTTTGCAACCTTACATTGCTGTGTATGGTTATGGATTTTGCAAAATTCGATTCCAGTCGCTCCGAAGTGCAAGATATAGACGAACTAAACCATTTCGATCTATATCTTGTTCATTGGAAGTCGCTTATGGGATTTTTGCAAAATCCTTGGTTACGAATAATCGACTCCCCTTATAGAAATAATGCTAAAGAAGACAAAATGCAGGCTCTCTCATGAATGGTTTTTATGATGCTATAGTATCGTCGGGGTAACTACGTTACGAATTAGTGCGTACTTTTCAATCGGATATCGGGGCCTTACAATCAAACCTGTGCATGAAACCAAAGTATAGAGTAATACTCAACAGAGCATGTACCTGTTCATCAAAATATAAATTCACTTAAGGAGTGAAGTTAATAACATGGAACTTCAATTGGCTTTAGACTTAGTAGATATCCCGCAAGGTATTGCATTGGTAAAAGAAGTAGAGTCGTATATTGATATCGTAGAAATCGGTACACCGATTGTCATCAATGAAGGACTTCATGCAGTAAAAGCAATGAAAGAAGCATTCCCGAATCTGAAAGTGCTGGCTGACCTGAAGGTTATGGATGCAGGGGGCTATGAAGTGCTAAAAGCTTCCGAGGCTGGTGCAGATATCGTTACGATTTTGGCTGTAGCTGAAGATGCAACAATTAAAGGTGCAGTAGAAGAAGCGAAAAAACAAGGCGGCAAAAAAATCCTGGTGGACATGATCGGTGTTAAAAACCTGGAGCAACGTGCGAAAGAAATCGACGCTCTGGGCGTTGACTACATCTGTGTGCATACAGGCTACGATCTGCAAGCTGAAGGACAGAGCCCGTTCGAAGCACTGCAAACCGTCAAAAAAGTCGTGAAAAACTCCAAAACTGCCGTGGCTGGCGGTATTAAACTGAGCACCTTGGCTGAGGTCGTGAAGGCTCAACCGGATCTGGTTATCGTCGGCGGTGGTATCACTGGCGAGGACGACAAAAAGGCTGTAGCTTCCCAAATGCAACAGCTCATCAAACAAGGTTAATCCCAATGGAAACCTCTCAATATTTATCCGAGGTACTCAAGGAGCTGCAATTGGTTCCACAATTGATCAGTGATACAGAATCGGAGCAGCTGATCCACTCCATCGCCGCTGCGAATAAGGTATTCGTGGCAGGTGCGGGCCGCTCAGGGTTCATGATTCGCTCGCTGGCGATGCGGCTGATGCATATGGGGATTCAAGCTTACGTGGTCGGGGAAACCGTAACTCCTGGTTTGGGCGAGGGCGACCTACTCATTATTGGTTCAGGCTCTGGTGAAACCAAAAGCCTGACCTCCATGGCAGAAAAAGCAAAGAAACTTGGGGCCTCTCTGGCGCTTCTAACCACTTCCCCGGGTTCCACCATTGGCAAACTGGCCGATATCATCGTCAAGCTGCCTGGTGCGGCCAAGGACCCGTCCAACAAGGACTACCAAACGATTCAGCCTATGGGCTCATTGTTTGAGCAAACCCTGCTGTTATACGGTGACGCATTGGTACTCAGAACGATGGAGCTGCGCAAGCTGACCTCCAAATCTATGTTTGGCCAACACGCCAATTTGGAATAAAAATGTAATTCCTTTACGATAACAAAGCAGGCTGTCCTTTACATGTCACATGTGAAGGACAGCCTGCTTTTATGCTTGTATAAGGCGACGTTCGATACAGCATAGAATAAGGCAAAACAAGCCCGGCATGTATTCAAACCATTTATTCGCTGTTCCCTGCTGGCAACGACGGGACTTTGGACGGATCAGCAAGTGCCCAATAGGCATATTTGGCCTTTAACCGTTCGTCGAATAGTAGCGGCTTATCCAGCCGGGCTATCGGAAACGTGCTGAGCCACGTATTTCCATCATCCGTACCCCAAATCGTCACATTGCTGATATGATTCTGCTGCCTTGAAAACATATCGAACAGCGCCCGATAGCGGTGAGCCTGCCGGACCAGCATAGATTCTGGAATCGTTTCATAGCGATCTGTGTCATTGGAATAAAGACCCATATCCAGCTCGGTAATCTGATTGTCCAGACCAAGCGAAGCAAACTTTTCTATGGACTGCTCAATCTCGCTAATAGCGGGAAACTCCAGGCGGATATGCGATTGGTGGCCTACCCCGTCAATCGGTACACCTTTAGCGAGCAGATCACGTACCAAATTGTACAGAAAATCCCGTTTCTTCGGCTCATGTGTGTTGTAATCGTTAATGAATAGTCGTGCGTTCGGGCCCGCCGCTTCCCTCGTGACACGGAATGCTTTTTCAATATAATCAGTACCAGTAATCTGATACCACTTGCTGCGGCGCATGCCATCCGGCTGATCAGGATCAATGACCTCATTCACCACATCCCAATCGGTGATGACATTTTTATATCGGGCTGCAACAGCGCGAATATGCGTCTCCAGCCGATCCAGCAAAAGCTTTTTATTCTCAGCAGTCGGCGTCATCGGCTGTCCATTCTTATCCTTGAACATCCAATCCCCAGTTTGGTTATGCCACACCAAAGTATGGAAGCGAATTTCCAGTCCATGCTGTCTAGCAAATTGCACAATTTGGTCTGCTTCCTCCCAATGGAACTGTCCCTCGGACGGTTGTAAGGAGATTGGCTTCATCGCATTCCCTGCAACGACGCTGTTAAAATGCTTCTGTACCAACTCTCCGTAAGCCCCTTCGGTCTGGAAAGCTTCAATCGCCGTGCCAATGCTAAACTGTCCCCCATATAATCCATGCAAAGAAGGAATGTCCTTTTCAATAGCCAGCGGCGGTACAAGTGACAGCTCGAAATCATCCATATAAAAGGAAGACGTTCCTTCTGCCGTTTCCAAATACATAGAAACGGTGTCTGCATCATGCGCAAGCGTATACGTACCAGACAAATGCATCCATCCCCCTGTCGTAGTAGCCGTGTCGCCTACAACAGTTTCATACGCACTATCCCCTTGGTGATCACGCTGTATGCTGAGCCTCACCTTGGCAGGCTGCTCACCCGGCGCCAGCTTCACCCAGGCACTGACCGTATATCGGCTGCCCTTTTGCATCGTAGCAGTCACATCCAGCTTGGGGCCGGCATATGTCTTTTGTCTGCCTGTTGTCAGCAGACTGTATGAGCCGGTTCGTGCATCGGCATTCGAAACCTGCACGGTCTCGGCTCCCATACGGGACACCCATCCTTGAGCCGTACCATCTTCAAACCCGGATACGATACCATTGGCCGGCTCCGTTGGCGTCTTCGATACCTGTGTTATTTCTACCTCATCCACATAGTAGGCCTGCGCGGGATTCGAGCTTTCCACATACAGCTTCAATGCATCCATCCCCCCGGTAAAAGTATATTTCCCCTGAAGTTTGATCCACGATGTATCCGCCGTCTCCGTCTGCGCTACCGTCTTCCATGTCGTAGTCCCACCTGTCGGCTGCTGCTCCACTGTAAGTTTAACCATGCTCGGAACCGCAGAATGACCATCTAGCTTCACATAGCCACTAATTTCATACTCTACATCCGGCTGCAACAGCGACTTCACATCCAGCTCCGCCCCGTTCCAAGCCGCTGTGCGGGCGGTTGCCTTCAGACTGTGCGTGCCGCCATATGCTGCTTCCGTGACGGATGCAATTTGGGTATAAGTTCCCCGAGGCTTCCAGCCATCGCTGTTTCCTTGCTCAAATCCATACGTTCCAATGGTTTTATGGATATTACCCGCTGACAGCACCGTATCCGCAACGGGCGGGGAATGTTCTATAGACGTAGCTGCCTTCGCTACAGACGCTCCCCACCAACCAACAGGCGATAACAACAGCGCTCCAGCCAGCACCAGACAAAAAGGCTTAACCCAACATGGCCGCAAAGCAATCCCTCCCGCACTCAATTTTTTTGAATTCGTATTGGGCACCATTGGATTTCAGTTACTATCCTTTGACACCTCCCAAGGTCATACCCTTCACAAAGTATTTTTGCAAAAAAGGATAAACTAAAATAATAGGCACTGAAGCGACAATCGTCATCGTGGCCCGAATCGAGGTAGGCGTGACCGACTTCGCCAGATTTTCCGAACCAGCGAATTGGCTCGCATAGTCCTGAGTGTTAACAGACGTGTTGGAATTTTGCAGTATTTTCATCAGCTCATATTGAAGAGTGCTCCATTGCTCATATGACGAATTGTACAAAAACACATCGAACCAGGAATTCCATTGCGCGACCGCTGTAAACAGCGACACCGTCGCCAGTACGGGAACACACAGCGGCAAAACGATGCGCATAAAAGTGGCAAACTCCCCAGCCCCGTCAATACGCGCCGACTCCAAAATCCCTTCCGGCAATCCCTCAATAAAGGAGCGAATGACAATCACATTAAACACCCCGATCAATCCCGGCACGACATACACCCAGAAAGTCCCCAGCATCCCAAGCTCACGAATCAGGAGAAAGTTCGGAATCAATCCACCGCTAAAATACATTGTTAAAATAAAAGCAATCGAAACAAATTTGCGCAGCACATATTCCGGCCGGCTGATCGTATACGCCACCATCGCGCAGCAAAACACAGAGGTCACCGTACCCGCAACCGTACGTAATACAGAAATCAGCGTAGCATGGAAAATCGTCGCTTCCTTGAACACATATTCATAATTACTCCACGTGAATTCACGCGGCCACAAATAGATCCCGCCCCGAATCGAATCATTCGCTTCATTCAACGAAACCGCCAGCGTATTTAAAAACGGATACAGCGTGAACACCATCAGGCAGAGCATAAACACGATATTGCACGCATCAAAAATTCGATCCGAGGGGGCCCGAAATCGCCCGTGTACGGCCTTCCCTTTGCCCATGACTTCCGCTCCTTTCTAAAAAATAGCTTAAGCACCCAGCCTTGTAATTCATACGATTAATATTGTTGAAGCTGCTGGTGCTATTAATTGAAACGGTTATATTAGTGGCTACAATGATAGGAATTCGAGTAAAAATCTGAGTAGCTATTTGAGCAGACTCTTATTGATTATTAGTGGCAATTAGAAGTTGTAAGGCCAGCGAAGCAGCCTGCTAAAAATCCACTGACTTGCACCTGTAGTATGCATGAGCACGCCCCCTCTGTTATCGCCTCGAATAGCACTGTCCCAAAGACACCCTTCAATGGCGATAGCGAAGCTGAGCCAGCTACCATGATGCATTTACCTAAGGAAGCGCGAGTCACGCGCCTTCCTTAAGCTCTCCCCTGCCCCTACCCTCAGTTCTTAAAAAAGTGACTTTATGGCGGGTAGCAGCGGAGCGGGCGGAATTGTTCTGAAGAAGCGGAGCGTTCGGCTAAAAGCTTTCCAGAGGAAAGCTCGCATCGTAAGCATAAGCTAGCCCCGGATTCCAGCCTCTAATGTTTTATGATAAAAAGGAATACGGGGATAACAGCGATCGGAAGAACAATCCGCACGCGAAGCGGCCGTCCCCCCACCATAACTCACTCTTTTCTCAGAACAATCTCTCCTCCCCTAACCGCTTCGCAATATGATTGGCGCTAAACAGTAAGATGAAGCTGACCACCGTTTTGAACATCCCCGCAGCAATGGAAAGCGAGAAATTACCCATCTGGATACCATATTTCAGCACGAAAATATCCAGATTCTCCGAGTAATCCACGTTCATACCGTTGCCCAGTAAGTATTGCGGCTCAAAGCCGGATTCCAGTAGATTGCCGATGTTCATAATGAGCAGGATGATAAATACAGGCTTCAATCCGGGTAATGTCACATGCCAAATTCGCTGAAAACGCCCTGCTCCATCCATCTCGGCCGCTTCATACTGCGAGGGATCAATCATCGTCATCGCGGCCAAATAAATGATGGTGTTCCAGCCGACATTTTTCCATACCTCCGATGCACCGAGAATGCCCCAAAAATAGCTTCCCTCGCCCAGCCACAGAATAGGCTCCTTAATCAACCCCAGCCACATCAGCACCTCATTGATGATGCCGCCATCAGCAGACAGCGCCGTACTGATGATGCTAGCCGCGACCACCCACGAAATAAAATGCGGTAGATAGCTGATCGTCTGTACCACCCGCTTAAATACGAGCTGGCGAAGCTCATTCAGCAAAATCGCTAATGTTATAGCGGTGACAAAGCCCAGCACCAGATTAATAAAGCTCATCGCCAGCGTATTGCGCATGACCCGCAGAAAGTGTTCATCCTGAAATAGAAAATGGAAATGTTTTAATCCGACCCATTGCTGATCGAGCAACTTGCGGGCAGGCTTAAAATCCTGAAAGGCAATTGTCCAGCCCCAGATGGGCAAATACTTGAAGATAAACAGCCAGATTAAAAAAGGGACGGACATCCATACCAGTGCCCGTTGCTGATTCAGCTTGTGCATAAATCCCCTAAAGCCGGTTCGCCGCGAGGGCGGCAACTGATCCGGGGAGATCGTGACTGCTGGTGGTGACGAGTGGCCCATAGCTGGTTCCTCCTTTATTTTTTACCGGGATTCTCGATTTTTTTGGCAACCTCCTTCGTGATCAGCTCCTCATACGCCTTTACATCCAGCTTGTTAAATTCAGTAGTGTATTCACTCCAAATCGCATCAAACTGCTCCGGTGCAGACAGCACCAAACGCGGGAAATATTTGCGCTGCAGGTCCCCCTTCTTTTGCTGGAAGAGCTGCGCAGGTGAACCTTGAGCAATTGGGATACTCCAGGCCGGATACCATGGGCGCTCGTCTGGTGCGGAAAACATTTGCGAGAAGGACTCTACACCATAGACTTTTAGTAGCTTTTTATCTCCCTCGGTGTAGGACATACGCGCAACCTCCGGCTGCCGTCCGGCACCAACGGAGTTGCCGTCAGGCAGGGTAGAACCGCTACCGTATCGCGGCCAACTGTATTCAAAATATTTGAACCCGAATGATTCGCGGAACGCGTCCTGACCAGTCTGCTTAATTTGCTCCTCAGTCCGGTAAAAGCGTCCTTTTTTATCTACATCATAGGTTTCTCCCTTGATTCCCCAGTTGGATAACACCTGGTTTTCGTCGGTCAGCAGGTTGTCAAAAAATTTGATGATACGTACCGGGTCCTTGGCACTGACCGTAATTCCTATGCCTCGGTTATTAACGAATGACGACGGATCAATGTACTGATCCTTTATATTCTGGTCGTATACAACAGGCAGCCCTATATACTCCATATCATCATTGCCCGATTGCTTGGAAGCCTCCTGCAGATTATTCAGGGCCTGCCCCGCCTGCCAGCGGTAGTCGAAAAAGCCCAGCACCTTACCCGAAGTCAGCTTCGCCAGATATTGATCGTAATTGTCCACAAAGGACGATTTATCAAATAGGCCTTCTACATTGAGCTGATTTAGCTCTTTCAGATACCGCTTTGTGATTTCCATATCTCCATAATCCGTGGCCCGGTGTGTTTTCATATCAATAATCGTGCCGCCATCATTCGGATAGCCTGCCAGATGCATCGGTGCGTTCGTAAGAGCATAAAACCTATCCTGCGTGGTTAACGCCAGGTACCCAGTCAATCCCTCATCTGCATGCTTTTTCGCATAGTTACGAATCAGGGCTAAATACTCGTCAAGTGTTTTGATTTTTGGATATCCCGCTTCTTTTAATACCCTGCGTTGCACCCAAAAGGCTCCTTGCTCTAAGTTAGGTGCAGGTAAATAATCGCCTACAACCGCACTGAGCGGCAGAAAGTAAATGTTCCCATCCTCCGCCTTCATCAAGTTGTAGTACGGTCCATATACACGCTTAATATTGGGTCCATATTTGTCGATCAAATCATTCAGGGGAATAAAAGCCCCGGCATCAAGCAGCTTATCGATCGTGCCATCCGGTACTATCACATCCGGGTAATCGTTACTGGCAATAAATGTACCGATCTTCGTATTGGAATCACCCACCAAATGCTCCAGCTTCCAGTTTACCCCCGTCTGATCCTCCAGGATTTTGCCGATCCGCGTTTCTTTGGTATTAATGTCCCTCCCCGCAGTGGCATTAAAATACGTGAATGTGACCTTCTCCTTGCTATCTCCTGACGCTGGCTCCTTGCCCGAGCTCCCTGAGCAAGCAGCGATCATAGACGCCATCATAACCATTACCAGAGTGATGATTCCGAACCTTTTGCTTGTCATGCCAGACCCTCCCCTTTCGTCCTCTTTTGTCGATTGTGTGTGAATATCGTGCGCACGTACCTCAAGCACTGAAAATCCCGCACTCCCTAAATTGTAAGCACTTTCATTTTATAAAATGCCGTTCATTTCGTTCACCTGTCAATCTAAAGGTGTTACTTAGAAAACTATAGGTAAAGGTCCTTCAAAGCAAAATAGGCGTTGCTGTCTACCCTCACTCCCGATCCGCAGGAATCCTAATTCGAATCTCCGTACCTTCGCCGGGTGCGCTGCGAATGGCAAGCTCAAAGCGGCTCCCGTAGTAAAGCTTAAGACGATAGATGACATTTTGCAGACCTATACGCTCACCCATTTCCTCCTGCCTTTGCATGTAACCATATAAGCGTTGTACCTGTTCCGCAGACATGCCCACCCCGTCATCCCGAACCGTTAGAATCAGTTGTCCTTCCTCATGCTCAAAATGTATCTCAATGCGTCCCCCATGCTCTAGCGGCTCAATGCCGTGGATGCTTGCATTTTCAACCAGTGTCAGCGCGACCATTTTGGGAAGCAGATTGTCCAGGTCCTCAGAGCGCGCTTGCACTTCGTACTGTATTCGCTCACCAAAGCGATATTGCTGGATTTCCAGAAAACAACGGATCAGCTCCAGCTCCTCCCGCAAAGTAACCCGATCCTTGTTCCACACCAGCGAATTGCGGAAAATCCGTGCCATGTTATGAATAATGCGCGCTGTCTCATCCTCATGCTTCATCAAGCTCCGCATGCGAATCGTCTCCAGCGCATTGAACAGGAAATGCGGGTTGATCTGGCTGTGAAGTGCATTCAACTGGGCATGTCTGCGCTGAATTTCCAGATTTTTTCGCTGAATATCGGCCATATAAACATCGTTAATCAGTCGCTTTATTTTCAACGTCATCCGATTAAACTCACCTGTTAATTGCCCGATTTCATCTCGCGACTCTGTACCGCGAATCAGCTCAAAATGCTGGTTTTTCACCTTCTTCATGTGCTTTAAAATACGATGAATCCTCACGTTCAACGAACGTGTAATCCAAATAATGGTTAATGTAGGCAGCAGCATATTGACACAGGTTAACAAGAGCACAAAATTGCGAGATTCCTGCATTTCATACAGCACTGCATCTCTCGATACCGCAGCCACAATGCTCCAGCCATTCAGATTGCTCGTAAGCACATAATTCGTCTTGAACTCCATCGTGTCCTCGGGCAGCTTGAGAGTGTTATAGGCTACATGTTTGTGGTTTATATCCACTTTGGGGTCCGTTGTATATTCGATTCCCCCTCGTTCGTTCAGCAGAAAGAGACTTCCCTGCAAATTCAGGTTATTGAAAATCTCCCGAATGGACGACATTCGCAGTTCTATTTTCAGTATTTTTTCACGACCATTTTGGGAATAAAAGTAGTTCATCCGCCGAATTAGGCTAAAAGGGTACAGCTGTTCACCTGTGCTGTCATCGGTACGTACAAATATAGGCTTGGACTGGCGTCCAGGCGAGATTTTGGTATACCAGGGCAAACTTCTGACTCCCTCATCTATAAAGCTGATTCCCCCGGAATTCAGCAGCGTTGAATTATTGGTGTAGATCGTAATTCCACCTACGGAATGGTATGCAGGACTGTAAGTGTTGTTCAAGATATGACGTAAATAAGAGTCATAAGCGGCGATATAGTCAGCAGGGTGGGGATATGTTTCTTCCAATACCTCATTGAGCTGATGATCAGTATAAAAGATAGACGAGATTTCCATCGCATCTTCAAATTCACGGTAAAATTCAATTTTAATCTGTTCCAGTGCGCGCGAAATATCCTGCATACGCTGTTCCTTCACGTTTTGCGAGGTGACATGGTAAAAAATAAGATTGGTCAGCACTACAGGCGTAAAAACACAGAGAAAATAAAGCAGCAGCATTTTATCTCGCAGTCGTACATGATCAAGAGTCATTCTCAGCATCTTCATTCGCCGGCCCTCTCTGACTCGTCGCCAATACTCAGACTATTGCGGTATTCACTAGGCGTGGCGTGCGCCATCTTTTCAAACTGGGTAACAAAATAGTCTGAACTGCCGAAGCCCACGCGCTCAGCAATTTCATAAATCCGCAGATCCGTCTGCCGCAACAAGCGTTTCGCCTCCTGAACGCGCAATTTCAGCAGGAATTCGTTAAAGTACACACCATACGTTTTTCTGAACAATTGACCGAGGTATACCGGGTTCATGTAAAAGCGAGCCGCAATACTTTTCAGGCTTATATTCTCGGCGGCATGCTGCTCAATGTAAGCACGGATGTGCTGAATGCCTCCTTGCTGACAATCCTTGCGCAGAACCCCAATATACCTTCCACTTTCCTCTGCAAAAGCTGTAAACAATCGCTGTAGTTCACCCAGGGACAGGTTCATGTCCTGCCAGTTCATCATCGGTTCTAGTGACTGAAGTGAGCGCTCATTTCCCTGCATGTTTTGAATGACCCGAACGATACTAAGTAAGCATTGATGCAGACTCATTTTCATAGCCTCAGGTGCATAACACTCCTCCCGAAAGCTGCTAAATAAATAATCCACGGCCACACGCAGCTCATCCAACCGCAGTTCCTCAACTTGTTCCGTCAAGCGATCCAGTACGTCCTGAGGGATGGTCTTATAGTGGAGTGGTGGCATTCCCTCCTGTAGATATACAACAATACCGCTATTGTCATAAATGTATTTATGGAGCACTGCTTCCTTCGCACAGGCGTAGGACTGCTGGATATCCTGCAACCAATTCACAGGCTTTCCTGCATAAACGAAAACCCGACTTCCCAGCTGATCTTTTAGTGTTTTCATCCCCTCTATCTCTCGTTGTAGCGCTTTCATAAAAACTTCGACCTTGCCTTCAAAACACCCCAAAAAGAAGTCCGGTACGATAAGACCAATCCGGTTACGATGCTCATGAACATAGAGAGGGTACTTGCCATCCATTAAACGATGAAGCGCTTGCTCTATAAGCTCCCTGAACTGGAAAAGTGATAGCATGACACCATCGGCACCGGAGCGCCAGGGGTGTTGGTCATTCAGCTCGACGAGTACATAGTACATATACGTGGCTTCCCCAAGCCGTAGCTGCTGCTCCCACTGTGTCACCACTACATCATCCACTGGGTTCATCATCACAGTCTCTAACAGCCCACCTGCATGGTGATTCTGATATCGTTGTGCATTCTGTTGTTCACGATGCAGTCTTTCACTCAGCTTGCGCAGTGTAGCCGAAAAGTCACCCTCATCAATCGGCTTAAGCATAAAATCATGAACCCCATAGCGGATTGCCTGCTGCGCATAAGCAAAATCACTATAACCGCTTAAGATAATAAACGCGGGATGTTCTGTACTCTGTTCGAGCACAGACCGGATCAGCTCTAATCCGTCCAGCACAGGCATACGAATATCGGTAATGACCAGGTCCGGGTGAATACGGCTGATTAGCTCCAGCGCATCCTCACCGTTATCAGCTTCTCCTACGATTTCAAAACCACAGGCTTGCCAATCCATGAGTTGAAGCAGCCCTTTGCGAGTAAAGGTTTCATCATCCACCACAATGGCTCGATGCAGCTTCATAACACGCTTCCTCCTTTTGAAGTACGCCTATTTTATTATTTTGGTTAACTATTCCAATGATCTCAGTCAATATGGTAATGTAAAACATCAGAAATTGGAAATTTTCGTTATACCTATTATATGACGAATAGAGGGGTGCAAAGCATGCGCACTCCAGCAGCCAAGCCAAAGCAGCAAATATACAAAAAGGAGACGAATCCCTGAATAGGGGTTCGTCTCCTTTTTTGCTATTGCGTAAAAAGCTTTTATTATTCTCTTATTCGTGAATTCAGGCTATCGCTCAGCGATGATACTGACCGCTTGCAGATGGTCGGCGTACTTTACAAACTGCTTGCGCATACCCATAACCCTTGTCCGGGCAGCATGGTTACGCATAAGGTTAAAGGCGATTTTTCCAAATCTCAACCAGCCCTCGTCCTGAATGATACGTGGCAGATGCAATAAGTGCATGGGAACCGTATAGATTTTAACGACCTTAAAGCCTTCCTCTTTCAGCAGCTGTTCCCACTCTGACACCGTCAACGGTGTCGCATTAACTCTCATGGCTGTAGCCAAATCCTTGTAAATTTGTTTTCTGAGCGCAGGCTCAATATGGTTAGAAGCAAGGCACATCTCATGAATAGCATACTTCCCGCCCGTTTTCAAAAGCCGCCTGGCTTCCGAAATAATCTGCGCTTTCTTGGCTCTTGTGTGCATCGTCAGCATGGCTTCCCCATATACCACCGTCGCAGAGGCATCCGGCAACGGAACCTGTTCAGCATCGGCAATAATAACTTCCCGGTTTGCTCCGCTTGCATACGTTTTTACGATAGAAGCCGCCTTCTCATTCTGTTCAATCGCAATATAACGACGGGGATTAAGCCGCAGTGTGATTTGGGCAGTTATACCCAATCCGGGGGCAAACTCAATAACCTCATCCTGCCCGGTTACGTCAAGTCCCTCTATCATCCAACGTGTTGTTTTTAACCCTCCGGGCCTAAGCACGCGCTTACCGAGACTTGCTAATATCCAGTGCCCTGGCACCTGTTTGTAATCTACTGTCTGCATTGGCTATTAACACCTCTTCTTAAAATTTGATAATGATATTCATTATCAATACGAGTGAAAAAAAATAACTATTTTCTTTTTTTTTTATGAGCATGTTGCTGCTGTGTCCTCTTTTATATGTTTTGCGCATAGCTTTCACTTGGCGTTTTGGTCAACACCACATGCAGGCTGGAATTCACCTCTGCACCACCACGATAGGAAAAGTGCTCATCTCCCGTAACATGAATGATATCCCCTTGGACAACTTCCGTTGCTTCGCCGTTCACAGTTACAGTCCCGCTGCCTTCAAGAACAAGCAAATATACATTCGCTCCTGGGTGATTATGTGTTGGTAGCTCGGCATTAGGAGTAAAGTTGAGAATAAAAATTACATTGTCGGCTTCCTTATGCACAATTCGTTTTGTAAACCCAGCTTCTTTATATTCCTGAAATTGAATGAGGTTTGATTTTTTCATATTAGTTCACGCTCCTGTTTGAAATTAAATTTGCTTAAGATGGATTAATACCTTTATTGTATTGGATTATTTCGCTCGCCTTGTGATTGCAATCACAAAACTAAATTTAAGTAAAAATACTTTTAAAATATTTAAAAATTTGATTTCAATCATCTTTTTCATCGACACATCCAACTAGAATCAAATTGTGTTAGATAAACAAAACAAGCAGGAGGTTATTCCATATGAAGCCTGGATTCAAGCTGGCAAAGGATATTTATTGGGTAGGAAAAATTGATGACCGTGAGGTACCCTTTCATCGTCTTACATTATCTAAGGGTACAACCTATAATGCATATCTATTGAAAACTGGAAAACCAACCATTGTGGATACCGTAGATATGGCGTTCGGTAGAGAATTTGCCGAAGCTGTAACCGAATTGATCGATCCATTGGATATTCAATATATCATCGTCAATCACACGGAACCAGATCACTCGGGCGGATTGGCGGCACTTGCTTCCAAGGCAACGAACGCTACGATTGTCTGCACTGAGATTGCCGTTCCGGAAATTCAACAAATGTACAAGCTTCAGCATCGCAACTTCCTCGTAATCAAGGATGGGGATCAACTGGACATTGGAGGTAAAACGCTGCTATTCAAAGAAACTCCTTATCTGCATACAGAAGAAACCATGATTACGTATTGTATAGAAGATAAAATCTTGTTCCCTTGCGATATTTTCAGTACACACGTGGCTGTAGAGCATCTATTTGCTGATGAGGCTGGTTTTGATATCACCGAGGACTTTATCGGATACTATCAGGCTATTATTCATCCACATCGCAGATATGTGCGCACATTAATCGAAGCTGTTGCCGATCTGGAAATTGAGATGATTGCACCTTCCCACGGCTTCGCGATCCGACATGATATTGCCAAGTTTATTGATTTGTACGCCTCTATGAGTACCGAAACCAAGGAGGATAAAAAAGTAGCGATTGTCTATGCCACCCTCAAAAATAACACTAAAAAAATGGCAAACATCCTGAAAGACTGCTTTTTGGAGAACCAAATCAAGGTGGAGCTATGGGACGTGGATAAAGCGGATGGAACGGAAATATTGAAGAGTATTGCCTCAGCAGATGCTGTTTTCGTCGGTAGCTCTACCAAATATGCCGACATGACAGGCAAATTGGAAGACCTATTGCAACAAATGCAAAAGATGAATCTGGAAGGCAAGCTGGCTGCTGCCTTTGGTTCCTACGGCTGGAGCGGGGAAGCCATTGAAGTGGTACAGGATTACTTGAACGGTACTAATATGAAGGTCCAAAGCACTTCAGAGGTAATCAAATCAACGGGTATGACCCATGTGGAATTCCCGGTACGTATTCGTTTCTCTCCTACAGAAGTTGAAAAAGTGAAAAAAATTAAAAATGCCGCTGAATTTGTCTCAGATCTACTGCTTAGTGTTATTTAAAACACAGTAGCGTATAGCGAATAGGAGAGATACTGAATGGGTAACCAACATTACGTTATTATCGGAGGCAGTGTCGCCGCCGTCAACGCGGCAAAAGCGATTAGAGATCATGATGATCTGGCCGAAATTTCTATTTACGGGGAGGAAGCATCCTTTCCGTATAACAGAGTCAAACTTTCCAAGGGACTATTCACTGATTTGCACAGCGACAAAATCCTGATCAAAAAGGAAAAATGGTTTGCCAATCAACGAATTCATGTGTATTCCGGCATCAAGATAACCGAGATACATCCAGAGGATTGTACTATCAAAACAATAGATGGACAAACCGTTGCTTATGACAAGCTACTGCTGTGTACAGGAGCTCACAACCGTAAGCTTGTGCTAGATGGGGCTTCTCTAAGGAACGTTCACAATATCCGTTTTCGACAAGATGCGGATCGCCTTAAAGCGGAATTGCGACAGGGAGACCGGATATGTATCATCGGCGGCGGTATTCAAGGCGTGGAAACCGCCTGGTCCTTCCAGCAAGCAGGATATGCTGTAACCATACTGGAAGCTTCGCATCGGCTTATCCCCCGTCAGCTAGATGAAAAGGCCTCCGCTATTTTGACCGATCGGATGACCGAACAGGGTACTCAAGTACTCCTTGGGCAAGGCGTAAAACGTATTAAAGGCACAGATCACGTAGAAGGTGTGGAACTACAGGACGGCTCTGTTATCCCCTGCGAGCATGTCGTGTACTCTATCGGAATTGTACCGAATACGGAGCTTGCTCGCCAAATCGGCCTTGATATTGGACAAGGCATTCTGGTGAATGCGCAGATGGAGACCAGCTCCCCCAATATCTATGCAGCAGGTGATGCAGCCGAATTTCAGAGTAGAGTAGATGGGTTATGGGAAAGCGCAATGGAGCAGGGAAAAATAGCAGGCGCTAATATGGCGGGCGCATCCGTCAGCTATCAGCGTCCCCTCCCTGTAACCCTTTCGAACTGCTATGAATCTCCTCTCTTTTCCATCGGTCTAGTAGATGAACAAGTCTGCGACACCAGCCTGATTACTAAAAATCAAGCTTCTTATACACGTATGTTCATACAAAACGGCTCTATCTGCGGCGTGATTGGCTTTGGAGATGCCCTTGCTTCACTACCATACAAAACAGCCATCATGCAGGGACTCAAACCGGACGCACCAGAGCTTACAAAAATTTTGAATGACAAGGAGAACTAGAGATGAAAAAATATGTATGTCAGCCCTGTGGATACATTTATGATCCTGCTATCGGTGACCCCGATGAAGACGTTATGCTCGGTACAGCGTTTGAGGATCTTCCAGAAGACTGGGTTTGTCCAGTCTGTGGTGAGGATCAAAGTCATTTTGCCCCAATAGATGATACAGAATAACAACCATGCGCTATAACCTGTAGTTTCCGGTTTATGAATGGAGTGAATGAATGTGAATGAGATGTCCTGCCCCTGCCAGTGCGAAAAGGAGCCCTGTGCCCGCAAAGTGCCTATCTTTTCCTCTTTGTCCTGCGAAGATTTGTGTAAGGTCAGCTCCATGATCCGACACCGAAAATATCAGAAAGGCGAGGCCTTGATTGTGGAGGAGCAGGCTTCCGATACGCTGTACATTATTAAAAGCGGGCATGTCAAGCTGCTGAAGATGACGCCTCAGGGCAAGGAGCAAATTCTGCACATTCTGACAACTGGCGATTTTTTTGGCGAGTTGAACATATTTAACAGCGATGAGCTGAGTAACTTTAGTGCGTATGCCTTAAAAGATACTGATATTTGTATGCTCACCAAGGATGATATGGAGCAGTTGATCCGCAACAATCCCGATATCTCTTTGAAGCTGCTCAAAACCATTACTAAACGCTTGGCACATACCGAAAACCTGGCTCAAAGCCTAGCTACCAAAGACCCGGAAATCCGCATCGCCTATATGATTCTTGAGCTTGGACATAAATACGGCAAGCCGGATGGTTCCTACATTAAAATAAACCTCCCCCTTTCACGCGAGGAAATGGCTAATTATGTGGGTGTTACCCGCGAAACCATCAGTCGCAAATTCGGAAAATTTGAACAGCTGGGGATTATTCATAGCAAGGGTACAAGAGAGATTACCATCTGCGATGTACAGAAACTGAACGAATATATGGATTGAGACACATAGATACAATGTTACTCTAACATGAGGACAACAAAAAACCGCTTCTTTAACTTATGGATTGCAGTTGATCTATCAACCACTTCCATTTCGTTAAAGGGCGGTTTTTTAGCATATTTTATACTCCACTAACTATCAATTGTTGTGTTCACACTTGGGGAAGACGCACCCCATATAAGTTTCCCTGAAGGTGACTCCGATGGAAGCATGTCCTTGGGAGGGGCAGTCTCAATCGTGGTCGATTTGGAGCAATCCCACACTACTTTGACCAAATACCCAAACAACAACACATTCAACAATGATGTCACACACAAAATAATACCGTATTGATCCCGAGAGTTGGAGCTATAGAAAATATCGAAGGTGTTTAGGAAAATCGTAAGACTAAATCCACCCGCAAGCCACAAAAATCTGCGGTCTCGTAAATACAGATACGCCAGTACAGCTAACGCGGCCGCAGGGAACAAGTACCGTTCATGCATGCTGGAAGCGAAGGTAAATACACCTGCAATGAGCACCAGTGCAGCTGCCGCTGCAAATTGTGGTTTGCGACTGCGGATATACATCCACCACGTAAACAGAGTCACCAGCACAATGCAGATCATACCCCATGTATGGTAACTGAACAGGAACAATGTTGTAGTGTCCTGCGTATAATTGCCACCGATCAGTGCAAAGAAATTATATGCGTTCACCGAAGCATACGGATACTCGCCGACCGTTCCCTTGTATAGGTCAAGTAGCCATAACGGCTCCTGCCCCCACGAAAATGGTAATATGACCAGAATGGTCGTCACAACAGCACCGCCAATGGACAACAGCCAAGGCTGTATTTTACGTTGTCTCAGCAGCTCAAAGAACAAAACAGGCCCATAAATAATTCCCTGCGGCTTCATCAATACGGCTACCGTAAACAATACGGCTGACCAGCCGACCCGGTTTTCCACAAGCAGCACAATCATGCCCACAATCAGCATAGTAAAGAAAGAATCCACCTGCCCCCAGAAGGTCGAATTGATAAATACAGCTGGGTTAAACACGTAGAATATAGCCAATCCAAGGCTTATTCCATAGCCGACCCGTTTGCTTGCCAACCGGTACAGCATGTACGCTGTCACGATATCGGCTAATATATTGGGAAGCCGCAGCAGTACGGACATGTAGGGACTGAAAGCATCCGTAGAGCCGATTTGACCGATCACATATAAAATATAAATATAGAACGGCGGATAATCACTTGATCCATTCGTGTAAAAGCCCGATAAGCTATCCGCTGCTGTCGTAGCCCAGTTCCGGAATAGCATTAAATCCATATGACCCGAGATCCATGGGGCGATCGCCATTCTTAAAAAGAACCCCACACCCAGCACTGTCCACAGCATCAGTCCCCGATTACGTTCCCCGAGCTTCCATTCACGAGCCCGAAAACGGTATGCAATAAACACGAATGCACCGAAGAACAAAGCGGCGAAAATCGCCAGCGGAGTAGCATAAGCAGATGAGGAGTTCCCACTTCGTCCACCACCCATACCACCGCCAGGACCGCCCATACCAGATCCGTTACCAGACATGCCACCGGGGCCTCTGTGCTGTCCGTCTCTGGCAACACCACTGCCGCCCGAAGACGTATCATTCCCGGCCGTTGTACCTTTGTCACCCGATGTCGATGTTCCCTCAGTGGAGGAGTTGGTAGGTTGCCCCGGTCCTCCCATACCTCCACCAGGTCCGCTTCCTCCTCCGAACCCGCCGGATGGGCCCTGCCTAACAGCCGCAGACTGGGACGCAGAACTACCTGAATAACTCCATAACGAAACGACACTAGCGACAGCACACAATATGAGACTAAATAGAAGTATATATTTCAGACCGTTCGCTTTCCAAACGTTCAAATCCGATGCACCTCTCTCTGTTTCTATTTTCCCATATTGTATCTGCCTTAGCTTAGGACTTTGTGAGTTCTGGCTGAATGTTGGCTGAATACCGAATCATCACACTGAAGTTTGTCGTTCCAGCTCCATAATCGCCCTTTCCAGCTGAGATTGTGGATGCTTCAGCATGTTACCGTGACCGACAGCTAATAAAGATGGATTGAAACTCACCAGCTTTTTGGCGCTTTTCAGCGAAATTCCCTTGTTCCAGGTAGCCAGTGCCGGAAAAGGAAACAGCGGCTTAAGCCTTCCCGATACCGCTATACCACCTCGGGTCTGGAAGGCGTCGCCTGCAATCAACGCACGGGTACGAGTATCCAAAAATGCCATCGAGCCCGGCGTATGTCCTGGTGCGCTGATCGCCAACAGCGAACCTACATGATCCCCATCCTCCAGTAAAACGTCAGGCTGGGTAAGGATATGCTTCGGTACATCGCCTCGAATAGGAGTATCCGGTTCTCCTGCCTCCAACGATACATCGCCCTGTAGCAGCGGTGCGTCCCGCCTTGAAATGAACACTTGCGCGTCAGGATACCTTGCCTTGAGCTTATCCAACGCACCCACATGATCCCCATGGGCATGGGTAAGTACAATTCGAATAATCGGCTGCCCGATCTGCGCCGCAGCCTGCGCTATACCACGGGTACTGTATGGCAATCCGGCATCTACCAAGGTGAGCCCCTCTTTCTCCTCCACCAAATAACAGTTCACTGGGAACAGCCGGGGCATAAACGTCAATTGATACACATGCTGCACCTGAACAATACGCATTTTAGCTCATCTCCTTGTCTTAATTATAAACTAATCATATTAGTATTATAAATAATATAATTAGTTTTAAGCAAATATTTTTGCTGCTATTCAGTTGGAGTTGGAGCTGGAACTGCTACGGGGACGATCATACTGAGAAAACAGCAAAAAGCATCCCCAGGACTCTGCCCCCGGGGATGCCTCTCACAACAAGAATTAACCTTTTCCTCCTGTTATTAATAACGAAGCCTTCTTGGCTATTTCCTCTTTATCAAACGGAGTAATTCCTGATGACCATAAATAACCAGCCTCATGTATGATATTGGCATAAATAGGTACATAAAAACTCTTCTCTGAGTCTGTACATATGTTATCTAAACTTTTCACTAAATATTTTTTCAGCTCAATTAACATTTTTTCTTTCAACAGAGGCGCAAGACTTAAATAGCTACGACGACATTGAATTTTCGGTTGTTGATGAAAGTCACATACTGCTAGAACGAGTTGATTTATGGTGTCCTGATCGAACTCTACTACTCCTAATGTTCGTTTTTCAATGACGTTCGAAGCAGAGTCGTCAATCATGTAATCCAACATTTCGTACTTATCATTAAAATGTGCATAAAATGTAGCACGATTCACTTGGGCCCCTTTTGTTAGATCTGCTATTGTTATCTTTTCAAAATCCTTTCCATTCACTAAATTAACAAAAGCGTTAATCAACGATCTCTTTGTATGTGTCATTCGCATATTTTTTACTTTTGTCCCCACGTTCTGCCCTCCTTATTTGGCACATTTCAATTTTTGTTTCTATAACAACATTCTCATTTAATTGTTGGTTGTTCCATATATTAAGCGGGCTTATACTTACTAAAACAACATATGTTGCTTTAAAATATACCACAAATAAGGAGTTCATATAAGATGAAAACTATTGCAATAATTGGTGCAGGACTCGGGTTAGGTTTATCTATCGCGAAAAAATTCGGGGCGCAAGGGTTTAAGGTAGCTTTAGTTTCTCGTAATCCAGAAAAATTGGAAATCATCACAAATGAACTAAAAAGCCTGAATATTGTAGCGCGCTCTTATGTCGCGGATATTACGGATTTGAACGCTTTAAAACAAGCCTTACTGGCTGCTAAAAAAGACTTAGGCAGTATTGATGTACTCGAATTCAGTCCTTATGCAGGATGGAGTAATTTCACAGATATTTTAGAAACAACGCCCGCAAGCGTCTTGGAACAAGTCAACAGCATTGTGCTTCCTGCAGTTCTATCCGTCAATGAAGTATTGCCTGACATGATCAGCAATGGTTCAGGCGCGATTCTATTTACAACGGGCATATCTGCCATGTTCCCTTTGCCCAGTCTTGGGAATGGTGGTATCGTGATGTCCGGCCTTCGAAACTATGCGACTAACCTGCATAATGAACTGAAAGAAAAAGGAGTTTTTGTAGGACACCTTTCAATCGGCACTTTCATACAAGCTGGTACGGCAGGAGATCCAGATATCATCGCAGAAGCTTGGTACAACTTATACGAGAAAAAGCATAGCTTTGAAGAAACATTCCCAAAAGGAATTGATCCAACCAAGCTGTAAAATTATTAAAGCGAGAAGATGACCATGGATGGCCGTCTTCTCGCTTTTTTGTCATTTATAAGCGTCCTCTGTGCAACAACTTCATCCGTAATTACAGCCGGATTGCCTCAGCAATAGGCGTACTGCCAGACACCAGATTAATTGCACGTTGATACGTCTGCTGTTCCTCCAGCGCTGCTACCACCGCTGCCGCCACATCTTCACGAGAAATGGTGTGGCTGGTGAGCTCCTCACCGGTAGCAACTTTGCCGGTGCCCACATCATCCGTCAGGCCACCCGGACGAAGAATCGTGTAGTCTAGGTTGCTCGCTTCCAACAGGCGGTCAGCGTAATGCTTCGCCACATAATACGGTTTAATGGATTCGGGCCACTGCTCCCGATTCTCCGCACTTAGGGCGCTGACCATAACGAAGCGTTGGATACCTGCTTGTTCGGCGGCTTCCATCGCCTTGACCGCTCCATCCAAGTCGATAAGCAGCGTTTTATCAGCTCCTGTTTTCCCGCCGGAGCCTGCTGTGAATACGACAGCATCGCTGCCTTTTATAGCTGCGGCAATTTCACCAACCGTCCCTTCGAGGTCAGCTACCACCGTTTCTGCTCCCAAACGTTCAAGCGCTTCGGCCTGATCCGAATTTCGGATCAACGCCTTTACGCGATGCGATTCATTTTGCCCCAATAGACGGACAAGATGTCTGCCTACTTTTCCATTTGCACCAATCACCAGTACGTTCACTCATACCCCTCCTGTATTCGCAGTCTCTCATCTACATTATACAGATGTATTTTACCCTTCGGGTCTGCGACGCAATCATGTTAGCTGCATCAGGTTGAAATCAGACTTCTTTGGTAAGCTCGACATCTCGCTTTTGCCGCACACGCAGACCTGCCAAAAAGGTAGCCATCATCACCTCAATACTCCGGTCCACCTCCACAGGTAAACCAAAGCCGCCCTTTTGTTCAAGCGAGGCGAATCCATGAAGCAGACTACGGAATCCCCTCGCTGCATGAATGCAATCTTCTTCCTTGAAGCCATAACCACTGGACAGGACGGTAATGACCAGCTCGGCCACGCGATCCGCAGCCTGCCTCATTTCGGTATCATTTCGATCTGTTGCATACAGCATCGCTTCATACAAACCGGGTCGCTCCCGAGCATACCGCATATACGCCTTCCCCATAGCGGTCAGCGCATCTTCGCCCGCTCTACCCACCGCTGCGCTCATCAAAGCTTCCTCCAACTGTTCGAGGCTGTGCAATGCCAGTACTTGGCGCAGTCCGTTCAATCCGTTCACGTGGTTATACAAGGACGGAGGGCGAATGTGGAGTTTTTGAGCCAGCGTGGTGAGCGTGACATCCCCCATCCCTTGTTCATTGGCAATGTCCTCGGCAGCCCGCAGGATATCTTGCAACTTTACTCCGTTTCTAGGCGACATCATCCTGTCTCCTTTCATCGAATTTCTATGTAATCCGGTTCCTTATACCTATACAGAATTGATCCAGATTCTATTTTAACTAATCCTGTTAGTTTATACAAAGAAGATGCCGTTTACAACAGCCGGCCTGCATTGAACCTTTATAGAAGAGCATAGCAGTCATTACTGATATAATAAAAAAATAAGATCATAGAACGGACCTGATCCCTTTCTCGATCCCCTACAAAGGAGCTAGCTATATCTATGGAATCCAAGCCACTTCCAGCTATTGAATTCAATCACATTATCAAATATTTCGCCGGGTCTGGACAGCAACGTGCTGTTCTGAACGGGATTACGGCAAAAGTTTCCCCCGGCAAAATCACCACGTTGGTCGGTCCATCGGGGTCTGGTAAAAGCACGTCGCTTTCACTGTGCAACCTCCTAATGACACCGGATGAAGGGGACATCCGTGTCCTCGGCAAACCGATATCGGAGTGGGAGATCCCTGAACTAAGACGGAGAGTAGCATTGGTTTTTCAGGATGCCCCCATGCTTCAGGGAACTGTCCTGTACAATCTCCAAACCGTAGAACGGCTGCACGGTACAGTGCTGGATGATCCTGCCGGCCTGTTGGAACGCGTAGGACTCACCCACGATCTGTTGGAACAAAAGGCCCAGGAACTGTCCGGTGGACAAAGACAGCGCTTGGCCTTGGCGCGGACGCTCGCGAACCGCCCGGATATTTTACTGCTGGATGAGATTACTTCTGCACTGGACCCCGCCTCGGTCAAAGAGGTTGAGGAACTGCTGCTGCAAATGAACAAAGAAGAGGGAACAACGATGATCTGGATTACGCATCATATGGAACAAGCCCGCAGGGTAGGCCACGAGACATGGCTGATGATCGACGGAAGACTAGTAGAACAAGCGGATACGGAGACGTTTTTTAATGCTCCGCAGCATAGTGAGACCCGCAGGTTTGTAGCAGGAGAATGGGTATGACGATTGTTGCCTTGATTCTCTCTCTCGGTTTTGTATTTATCGCCATCGTCATGTCCAAATCCTTCAAACTCGGTCTGGACCGAGACATTATCATCGCCACAATCAGAGCGTCGATTCAACTGCTGGCGATTGGATATGTATTACATTTAATTTTTGGGATGCAAAGCTACGGATTTATCGTATTATTCATTCTGCTCATGATTACCGTAGCCTCACAAAATGTTGCGCGCAAAGGACGATTTATCCCCGGTCTCATGTGGAAGTCATTCCTGACGCTGCTGTGTGTGGAAATCGTTACGCAGGCGTTCCTGATTGGCCTGCATATTATTCCGGCGACAGCCCGATATATGATTCCGATTAGCGGCATGATCATTGGCAGCTCCATGATTTTGTCCAGCCTGCTGGTGTCCCGGCTCAAGTCGGAAGTTCTGCTGCGCAAGCCTGAAATCATGCTCATTCTGGCGCTAGGCGGCACGCCTAGACAAGCCATCTTCCCTATACTCAAGGATTGCATACGTTCCAGTATGATTCCAACCATCGAGGGGCAAAAAACGCTGGGGCTTGTCCAGCTTCCCGGCATGATGACCGGACAAATCATCGCAGGTGCCAATCCGATTGCCGCCGTGCGTTTGCAATTGCTAATCGTATTTACTACCATGACCTCTGCTATTTTGACCAGCGTGCTGCTCAGCTTGTTCATTTATCCGGCATTATTTACCCGCCAGCAACAATTGAACACAGAAGCATGGGAACGCTGATCGAGGCGGATATATCCAGTTATTTACCAGCTTCTATAAAAAAGTAGACATGTTTAATTCCTGACATGAAGGTTAATAGATACACGAACACGCTTTACTAAAATTCGATGAGGAGTGATTGAACATGGCTAACAACAACCAAAATGGCAAACTGAGTCGCGAAGAAGCAGGACGTTTAGGTGGAGAAGCTACTGCTAAAAATCACGACAAAGAATTTTATCAGGAGATTGGCGAAAAAGGTGGCGAAGCCACTTCCAAAAACCATGACAAGGACTTCTATCAAGAAATCGGACGCAAGGGCGGTGAAGCCCGTGGCAATTCAGACCAGAGTGATAGCGACGGGAAAATGAGCAGGGAAGAAGCAGGCCGCAAAGGCGGCGAGGCCCGCGCCCGTCAGCGTAGAAATAACTGACAATAGGGAGTATGTGGTTGGTGCAATTGCAATGTAGAGGCACAGACTGCGTATAAACACGAAGTATAGTGGACGTTTATGTTATAAAAGCCTATCTGCCGTTGTTTTGGCAGATAGGCTTTTTGTGTGAAAGTTACTTTCGTCAACCGATCATACACCTTACAATATACATAAACAGGTTAATTAACCAATCATACATAAAATGAAAGAATGGATTATAGGAGGTTTGCGCGAATGTTGATTACAAAGAATAAAACGGCTGCAACTATTTTAAGAATTATATTTTTTTCACTGATTTTCAGCTGGATTTATTATTATTCAGGTCATCACTCAGCAGAAACCGCTAAATTAGTTAAAACTACAGATGATTACTTGGTCATACAGAGAGATGCTTCTAACGGAGGTGAATATAAAGAATTATATATTTCCTCAAAGTCTGTGATCCCTCCTCTGGTTATAGGCAAACAATATTATTTCGTATCTGATCAAAGGTACTTTCAACGCCCATATATCCGTTATGTAGAGGAGTAAAATAGAACAAGACAACAAGGACTAACATAGCCCTTGACTAAAGCTTCATGAATAATACAAAAGAGTGCATGCAACTCAAGTCAAATATTCCTGTATTCCGGCTGTTAAGATGGAGTCGAAAGGAGGGAACCCTCGTGTACGAATGGAACGAAATGGTCCAGCTCATGATCGATTGGATTGATAATAATCTTACTTCAGCACCTTCGTTGTTGAGAATGTCCGATCAGTTAGGCTACTCCCCTTACTACTGTACAAAACAGTTTCATTCTCTTACAGGAATGACGTTAAGGGATTATGTGTGGATGCGCCGGATTAGCCGTGCTGCACTGGAACTCCGGGATAGCAATGTCCGCATCCTCGATGTTGCAGTAAAGTATGGGTTTTCTTCACAGGAGGCTTTTACACGGGCATTTGTAAAAGCGTTTGAGGTAACTCCGGCTGTATACCAGAAGGAGCCCCGACCTATCCCGTTAGCCATTCGCGTTGAGGTGTTCTCTCCTTATCATTACCATTTGAAGGAGCGGGATAAGATGGTTAAGGATCATTTGCAAGAAGCTGAAGTCAAAATCGAGCGTATACCAGCACACAAATTTATTGGAATTTGGGATACTTCTTCACGAAACTACGGTGATTTCTGGAGAAACGGTCACAATTGTGATGAAATTTGCGGAACATTGGAAAGCATGTCTCATCTCAAGCTTCCCGAACAATTGGGCCAAACTGCGGGCTGGTTCTATCAGGATGGTCAGAAGGGCTATCTCTATGGAATACCGGTCGCCGCTGACTACGCCGGAGAGATTCCCGCAGGAATGAAGTGCCGGGACATCCCCGAATCAGATTACCTGGTGTTTTTTCACCCGCCCTTTAATTATTTAAAAAACAATGGAGACGTTATGAGAATGGTGGAGGAGAAGGCTTGGAACTTTGACCCTAGCAGCCTGGGGTATGAATGGGATGAGGAAACGAAGCAGGATTATCAGCGACATTTCCCAGAAGGATACGGCTACGCAGTGTTACGTCCAGTGAAAAAAGTGTAGAGAAAAAGAATCCGAAGAAGCCGCTACGATCAGGATGCTGTTCATCGTCTTGCTAAAGTCTGTTGAAAAATAATAACAGTCTATTACTAACGGGTCCCATTTTGAGGTGCAATACACATCGAATTGACATTGTGGACACAATACGATGTAAATATAGAATAAACCGATCACTGAATCATACAGTTGTCGGTTTATTCTTGATCAGTATTTTTATTTTGCAAGTAACTATCAATGATTTTAACCCAATCCGGTAACAACGCCACATGGTGTTTTATCGTTTCACTATCTGATTCCAATACAATCACGCCATCTGAGCTGCTGTTGTCAATGACAATTAAATGATCGATAAGTTTAAGATGTAAGAGAAGATTGTCCAGTGAGGTCTGATGCCGTCTTATAATATCAGCGGTATCAATGTGGTGACCCCCATTTCGAACTCGTGCAGCAACTCGCTCGATATTAAGACGATAATCACCAAGGCCCACATAAAACATAATAACTTCAAAGCCCTTTTCTTTTGCCACTCGCATTTGTCGAATCACATTGCCACCAGCAAGTGTCGTCTCTACAGTAAAATCTCGTTTATTTCTTATACAATCCCGCGCTAGCTTAATCGCTTCCTTTCCTGCCGATACTTTGTGTCGATCAGGGTTTTCACGATCAATCCCTCGCGCTAACGCATCTGGATCGATATTAACACTTACACCAAGTTTATCAACGATTAGATTACGAATTGTACTCTTACCACTTCCGTTGTTTCCTGCGAATACAAACATAGTAGCAAACGGCTCACTCATGATAAAATATCCTGTTCTTTAATTCGTTCGACTTGACCATTACTGTACTCTTTAACAAATTGACCATCCGGCGTTTTGTAGACAATATATGTGCCATTTGCTTTAGCGTCCAGTTTTGCTCTATCTCCAGTTAGTTTGATTAGCTTGCCTAGATCGTGTGTACGATTCATTCAGTCATCACCATCCCATACAATTCATATATCGAGAGTATATCACAAATCGAAAAGTCTGAAAGAATCCAGCGTCACTCAAAACCACACGAATACCGTACGTCTAAAAATCGTGACAAGTAAATAGGATCGAAATATCGTTCTTTTTAATACATTTTAATAAATAAATTTGGAATAAATGCTACTTCCAGCTTTTTGATTCGTCTATAACAACAAATACACTTGCGGAGGTATAGGCAATGAAATCTTTTCGTTTTTGGCTGGTCCTACTCTCATGTCTAGTTATTACTGTAAATATTACGGGGTATGACGACTACAATATACTATTAGCTATTATTAGTCCGTTGGTTTGGATGTATGAATCATTTCGATTTGTGCGAGAGGCAGACATCCCCATAGCCATTGTTTACTTCACTACACTAGTTTTCTGGTATCTCATTGGATACGCCTTGGACCGTTTGATTAGAAAATTGAAAAATTAAAATCACTTGAAATTATCTTCCAAAATATTATCTACCTTCTCAGGCTCGTACTCGACCGTTCTGTAGTCAGGAGATGAAGGAATCATATTGATCACAACATTTCTCATTTGTAGCTTGTACTTTCCTTCCTCAAAAGCAAGAACATGCTTAATGGAAGGTAACTCCATATCCTCATACTTCGTTATCGACGAAACAACAATCTTGGAAGGGTTAGAATCATCCACAGACACGATACGATAATCAATCGGTGTTCCCTGAGCTTTTAGAAAGTTAAGCCGTGCCTGTTCTGTTTTAAAGCGATAATCATCAGACAGTGAAAGCATCTTATCGTAATCCCGACTCATAGAAGCGTTCATATATTCTGAAAATGTCGAGACAGCAGCCTCTTTGGGCTTATCGGGAAGTTTATAAGGTTCCTTATCCCCTCCAAAACCTGTAGCAATTACAGTCAAAATCCCTCCGAGGACAACCAAGCAAGCCAACTTATTACGCGATACAAGCCTCAATAAATAAAACCCCCTTTGTTGTAAATTTTACCACCTATTTTCAACGTATCTCAACTTAAAAAGCCACTGTAAAACGCAGTATAACTTTTTGTAAAACCCCATTCATTTAAATCCAAAGCCATTCTTTTAATATAATTTTATTTTAACGTTAATACTCACTGAACACCTTTGTTACCTTATGTAATGTCGCCTTCCCATCCTGTAAACTAAGTTCCATCAAGCGATAACCGCTGGATCATAGAGAGGATGAGATATTTATGAGTTTGGATAATAGAGTTTTTGCGATACAAGCTGGTCTGGACGGACGTGTAAATGCAGTTATAGATCAAACCCTTGCCAAGAAGCGCCTGGTCGGCGCAGTCGTCATGATATATATGGATGGTTCACCCGTGTATGTCCGAGCGGCGGGGCTGGCTGATCGAGAAGAACAACGTCCTATGCATGAGGAGGCTTTATTTCGGCTTTCTTCTGTATCCAAACCGATTGTATCGACTGCGGCTTTGGTTTTGGCAGCCCAAGGATTGATTAAGCTCGATGAATCTATTGAACGCTGGTTGCCCGATTTTCGCCCCCGATTAATCAGTGGTGAGCAGCCCTCCATTACAGTACGCCAATTGCTGACACATACTGCCGGGTTGACCTATGGCTTTTTAGAGGAAGAAGGTGGCGGTTTCTATCATCGTGCAGGCGTATCAGATGGCATGGATTTTTCAAATCTTACGCTGGAAGAGAACTTGCAACGTTTGGCTTCTGTGCCTCTGTTATATACACCGGGTAAAGCATGGGGATATTCGATTGCTACTGATGTGCTAGGCGCGATCATTAGCCGTGTATGTGGCACAACCCTTGATGCAGCTGTTAAAAAGCTCGTTACAGAACCTCTCGATATGCACGACACCAGTTTCGCGGTCGCGGATGCTGGACGGCTTGCGGCTCCTTATGTCAACGATATATCAGAACCCCGGCGGATGCGTGAGCTTGAGGTTGCGCAGGTTTTTGAAGGCACCGCAGGACTTCGTTTTCAGCCTGCACGAGCCTTTGATTCCACGGCTTTCCACTCTGGTGGCTCGGGTATGATTGGCAGCGCAAAAGATTTCATGCGGCTGCTGGAAACACTGCGAAACGGCGGCAATCCGTTACTTTCAGAGGAATGGGTCCGTGAAATGGGCACCATCCAGACCGGGAACCTTCCCTTGGCAGGCTGGCCGGGGCGGGGCTTTGGACTAGGATTCACCGTACTCCAAAATCCCGACGAAAGTGGAACAGCAGAATCACCCGGAACGTGGCGACTCGGAGGAGCTTATGGCCATTCGTGGTTCGTTGATCCCACACTAAGACTTAGTGTGGTCGCCTTTACCAATACAGCATTCGAAGGGATGTCAGGTCCGTTTACAACTGAGCTTTGCCAAGCCATTTACGGTAGCTCAAATAGGGTCTAATAAAGTGGGGGTTACATGTTTATGGTCTACAGGCGAGGACAGGACAATTAACGTGGTAGAGTGCCCGTGCTTTCCACACTCATCCCCGAACTGCTCCAGCTTGAGCATAGACTCAACCATGACTTTCAGTAAGTAATTTTGCTCACCGCTGATTCTATGGCATTCAATGACTTCGGGTGCAGATTGGCAAAACTCAACAAATGAATTGCATTGATTCGTATGCACGAGCACGTGAGCCATGATCGGCTTTCCAACTTTCTCATGTGAAACTATGGCACGATACCCGGCGATAATACCTTTATCCTCCATGCGCCGCACTCTTTCCGTTACGGCAGGCTGGGAAAGCCCAACCTCCTTACCCAGCTCGGTCATGGAGATACGCGCCTGGTTTTGTAGACACAACAAAATTTTATGATCCACTTGATCCATCAAATCCATCTCCTTAAGTCCAAGGTAATATTACAAAAACACAATTATTATTATGTATTATTCCGAATATTGCCTTATTATTTTATGATTTAATGAAATATTAGCACGCAAAATCAAGGACGTAAAGCAGGAAGAAGTGGAGAAGGAATGAAACTAATGAAATATAGTAAGCCCCTGCTTTTCATTGCGCTTGGCCTATTTGGTGTATACACGATCGAGTTCGGTGTGGTTGGCATTTTGCCAGTCATCATTGAACGTTTTCATATTACGGCAGCCCAGGCCGGGTTTCTTGTCAGTTCATTTGCATTGATCATCGCGCTGTTCGGTCCCTTCATGGTGCTATGGATGTCCAGGTTTAACCGCAAGCGAATCATGACAATGTCGTTGTTTGTTTTTGCCATAACAAGCTTGCTGTCAGCCTATACATCCAACTTTTATCTACTAGTCATTTTACGTATCATTCCGGCTCTGTTTCACCCGGTGTATTTCTCGCTTGCCTTTGTCGCTGCCACTGCGTTGTATCCCCCGGAAAAAGCAACGCAAGCTTCTGCCAAAGCCTTTCTCGGCACGAGCATGGGAATGGTACTCGGTATTCCAATTACAGCCTATATCGCCAATCAATTTTCATATGAGGCCTCCTTCTGGTTTACTGCGGTAGCGAATGGGATTGCAGGGATCGGTATTTTATTTATGCTGCCGGATACACGACAAGCCGAAATGTCCTCCTATCGGAAGCAGCTTGGCATTTTGCGTAAGGTATCGCTGTGGCTCAATATCGGGGCGGCTACTTTTATTTTTGCAGCCATGTTCTCGGTGTATAGCTATTCTGCCGAATATTTGGGGCAAAATACAGGGATGAGCAGCAATGTTATCAGCTTTCTGCTTATTATTTTCGGCATCGGCGGAATGCTCGGCAATCTGTTGGCTGGCAAGCTCATGGGCTTGCATAAGGTACGCACCGCTCTTTTTCATCCAGTAGCCTTGGGGGGCACCTATTTGCTGTTGTACGGGATCAGTTCCTCATTTATCCCTACGCTCTTCATCATTATCGTGTGGGGGGCCGTTCATACCAGCGGACTGATTGTCGCCCAGATTTGGGTGATTGATGAGGCCAAAGAAGCTCCCGCGTTTGCCAACAGTCTTTATATCTCGTTTATTAACCTAGGGGTCTCACTGGGCTCGCTGGTAGGGGGGTGGTTTATGGTCAGAGCGGGGATTCATGGGACGCTGTGGAGCGGTTTGCTGTTCGCCATGCTGGCGATGGTATGCATCGGGTCTAAAGTGATTTACCCACGTATTTTGCGAAAATATAAAGGGTTAGATGTGCAAAGCTAAAGAGTTGCAAGAGGCAAGCCTGTTATCATAAAAAAACCGGTTCAACACTTTGTATGGTGTTGAACCGGTTTTTGTTTAAAAATTGATTCCTGCCTGTCGGATTAGATCAGCGTATAACCGCCATCTGGGAACAGCACGCTTCCGGTGGTAAACTTGTTCGTCATCAGATACAACACAGTATGTGCGATTTCCTCATTATACCCCACTCGACGGAGCAAGGTTACTTCCTTGTATTCCTCAAAAGCCTGTGCCCGCTGCTCACCCTCAGGGCCGTCTCTCCTGATCGTTCCAGGGGATACGACATTAACCCGTACTGGGGCCAATTCTACTGCCAACGCCTTGCCCAAACTTTCAATCGCGCCGTTAGCCGCTCCATATGTAGCACCAAACCCCATCGGTCGTTGACTGAAAGCCCCGGACATAAGGACGATCGAGCCGTCCTTGGAGATATGCGGTACCGCATGCTTGGCAGCAAAATATTGCGGCCAGAATTTCCCTTCGAACGGGGTTTTAGCCTTTTCCGTATCTATCGTGATCGGACCACGCGTGTAGCTGGCACCCGGTGTAAACAGATGGTCGAATGCTCCAACTTTTTCAAAAAACGCTTGAACCTCTTCCTCTATCTGATTATTCAGTTGGAAGGTTTCCACCGATTCGGCAGGGATGACCTTCTTCGCCTGCTCCAGTTTTTCTGCGGAACGCCCAGCGATCACAATGCTTGCCCCTTGCTTTGCTGCTTCTATGGCTGTTGCCAGCCCTATACCTGCACTGCCGCCAATCACGACGACACGTTGATTATGTAAATTCATATTATTCTCAGCTCCTTTATAAGGATTATATCATAACTATTTTAAAGACATACTTATTTTTATTCGAATAGGCTTTCCTGCACCGTGCTTTTGCGATAGGATGTCGGCGATTGGCCCGACCAGCGCTTGAATTGTCTGCTAAAATGCGCAATATCCCCATAGCCGAGCATATCGGCAATTTGTTGCACCGACCATTGCGGATCAGCCAACAGCAACTTGGCCTCATGCAGCACAAGCCCGGATAGATATACACGGGGAGATACGCCGAAAACGCTACGGAATACACGATTACAATGGGACACGCTAATACCTAGCTCGGATGAAATCCCCTCGATCCCATCCTGCTTTTCCACCGAGCCGGCCTGTCCATAAGGCTGATTCACTCTGCCCTGAAGACGACTGGCAATCTGATGGGCAAGCTCTGCCTGCACATATCCACGCCCCGGCAGATGGGCCGCTTCACTGGATACAGCCTCCCATAACGTTGCGAACAGTTCAAACACAGCAGATTGAATCCGCATTCGCTTTGCCACCGAATCACTACCTACTCCTATGTCTTCCGGCGCTGAAAGATCGAGCAACTTGCCCAGCGCTGGTCCCATCTGCCCTGCCACTGTTCCTTCAGCTGGAAACAGCACCTGCTCCAGACGACTCAGGAGCGAGAGAAACAGCTTATCATCAATATCGAAATGCATACAAAAATACGTAAATCCCTCTCCGTTACTATGGCTGGAGTGGACAATCCCCGGTCGCAGCAGCACCAGATCACCCTGTCGCTGGGTATAGCTGCGACCATCCACAACCATGATCTGTTCTCCCGCAAGCACGATGTTAATCTCATATTGAGGATGCTCGTGTAGCGGATAGCTCCACTCTCTTCCGACACTTCGTGTATGAATAGCAAACAAATTGACTGTGGTTCGCACATCGGGAAAAAAGAATTCCTCTCTGGCAACTGTAAGGTCTGGATGATGGGGGCGCTTCGGTAAACGTGATGTCGACATGTTTTCCCTCCTGGCTTACTTGCATGGATATACTCCAGTATATCGCTTTCAGCGCGATTTGGATAAATAGTTGAGCGATTTGACAATGGTTCCCCACCACATGACATGCTAGGCTCTAAGTGAAGTTACTCAAAGTTAAACTTTATCATGAAAGGGGTTTCATTATATGTCGAAAAATATATTTTATAACACACAGCATGCACCTATCGGTTCTTTTTCCAGCTTTACACTTGGGTTTAAGGGTAATCGCGGCGGACTTGGTTTGGAGCTGGGCAAGCCTGCCGATGAAAATGTATATATCGGGCTGCAATCCAGAGATGGCGGAGTATACGAGGCGCTTCCCTTTTTTACATCCACACAGGATGAAAGTGCCCGCTACGACGTGGAGAAAAAGGGTAAACGAACGGAACCGCTGCTTATGGCCTTTGCCGATTCAGACATTACCCGTGAGCTAAAAGCAGGAACGGATACATGGCAGGCTGGCGATTTGACGTTCCGGCTGTACTCTCCTGTTCGCCCAGTGCCCGAGCCGGGAACCGCGGGTATGGATGAGCTGCGGGCAGCGTTGGCCCCGGCGGTATTCGCCGAGCTAACCGTCGATAACACACAGGGGACTGCAGCGCGAAGAGCTTTTTTCGGCTATCAGGGCAGTGATCCGTATAGCGGCATACGCATTATAGGAGAAGATCCGCGTAGGGACGCTACGGATTCTACCCAATTAGAGGAAAGACTCACAGGCATCGGCCAAGGACGAAGCACAGCCATTGTGACCAACAGCAGTGAAGCGGTACCTGCCAGCGGATTTGCAATGGAGAAGCTGCTTGGGGAGACCATGGCCGAGAATTTATCCTTTGGCCTGGGCGCGACGGGTGCGCTTCTGATGGACGTTCCCGCAGGTGAGAAGCGCACATATGCCTTCGCCATATGCTTCTATCGTGGCGGCATTGTGACAACAGGCATCGAAGCGTCGTATTACTATACCCAGCTGTTCAAGGATATTGAAGACGTGGGAAGCTATGCGTTGAAGCATTTTTCAGACCTGACCGCAGCCTGTGTTCAGGCTAATCGCTGGATGGAGTCGGCCGACCTGAGCCCGGATCAGGAATTTATGCTCGCTCAGGCGATCCACAGCTACTATGGCAGTACCCAACTGCTTATTCACCAAGCGGACGGAGAACCGATCTGGGTTGTGAACGAAGGCGAGTATCGGATGATGAATACACTCGATTTGACGGCAGATCAGCTCTACTATGAATTGATTTTAAATCCATGGACGGTACGCAACGAGCTGGAGTGGTTTGTCCAAAGGTACAGCTATCGGGATGAGGTACGCTTTCCAGGAGAGGAACAGACCTATACCGGTGGTATCACGTTTACGCATGATATGGGCGTCGCAAACGTGTTCTCCCGGCAGGGGTACTCCTGTTATGAGCTGGCTGGGATTGACGACTGCTTCTCTTACATGAGCCATGAGGAACTGGTGAACTGGCTTTGCTGCGCCACGGTATATATCGAGCAGACACAGGATCAGTCATTTACGACACGTATGCTGCCTGTCTTGTGTGACTGCTTCGAAAGCATGCTGCGGCGGGATCACCCCGACCCGGCACAACGAAACGGCTTGATGGGCTTGGACAGCTCTAGAACCCGGGGAGGCGCGGAAATTACGACCTACGACAGTCTGGACGTATCTCTGGGTCAGTCTCGCAACAACATTTATCTAGGCAGCAAATGCTGGGCAGTATATGTTGCACTGGAAAAGATATTTGCCTCAAAAGGGCTTAACTCCCTCTCACAGGAGGCTGGCTTACAGGCGGACAAATGCGCAGCAGCGATCACAGCACATATGACAGACAAAGGCTATATTCCTGCAGTTATTAAGGAGGGCAATGACTCGCAGATTATTCCTGCCATTGAGGGGCTGATCTTCCCTTACTTTACAGGATGTGAGGCTGCGCTTAAGCCTGATGGACGGTTCGGTGGATATATCCAAGCACTGTGGCGTCATTTGGAAACTGTACTGGTACCAGGAGTTTGTCTGTTTGAAGACGGAGGCTGGAAGCTGTCCTCGACCAGTAACAACTCCTGGCTGAGCAAAATCTATCTGTCACAGTTTATTGCCCGCGAGTTGCTGGAGCTGCCTTGGGAAGAAGCTGGGCAGGCCGCAGACGCTGCCCATGCCTCATGGCTCCTTCACCCTGAAGAATCCTATTGGTGCTGGAGCGATCAGATACTCTCCGGTATTGCTCACGGTAGTAAATATTATCCGCGCGGAGTTACCGCTATTTTGTGGCTGTATGAAGGCAAGGGCAACCGTCTGACTCTCCCTGAGCATATGAGTCAGGATCAGGAACAGCATGTCTGAGGATCATCTTCACCTGCCCAAAAGGAGGCTCCAATATGAGCAAGCTTATGGATATGCCAAAAGAGAGCGGCTATGCGGCTTGGCTGCATTACCGCCGCAATAGTAAGGTAGAAAAGCTGCCCGCTTGGTGCAGGGTCATCGTGGTCCCTGGGACAGATGAAGTGCTTCAATCGGCTGCGAGTGAGCTTCAGCACGGATTGACCTCTATGTTTGGACAGCAGCCGAAGATCAGCGCCGTTCCTGTGAATACGCCATTCATTGCGCTGGGTACGTTCCCAGAGCATCCTTTGGTCGCAGAACGATTCAGCGCAAAAGAACAGGCAGAAGTGAGCGCAGAAGGCTACCGAATTCGCGGGATAGAGATGCCAGATCCGGCATATTCAGCTTCGCACGGTAACGATGATATCAAGGGACAGTACGTTACAATCGCGGGGCAGACCTCCAAAGGCGTATTGTACGGAGTCTTTCATCTGCTGCGCTACCTGCAGGGAGGACTAGACGGGAAGTTGAAGCCCACCACCGAATCAGTGCACGTCCCCATTCTAGACCAATTATCCAACCCTGCTAATTCCATCCGCATGATCAATCACTGGGATAACATGGATGGTAGTATTGAACGCGGGTATGCGGGTGGCTCTATTTTCTATGATAATAATGCCTTTACTACAAATATGGAGCGCCTGCGAGACTATGCCCGTCTACTCGCTTCTGTAGGCATTCAAGCACTATCCATTAACAACGTGAATGTCCATCAGGTAGAGACCGAGCTGATTACAGATAAATTCCTACCGGATGTGGCTAAAGTAGCTGCGGTATTTCGCGCCTATGGCATACAGATCTACTTGAGCATTAACTATGCCAGTCCTATTCAGCTCGGTGGGTTAACCACCGCCGATCCCCTGGAACCAGCTGTAGCTGAATGGTGGCAGACCAAAGCCCAGGAAGTTTACGCCGCCGTTCCTGATCTGGGTGGTTTTGTGGTCAAAGCCGATTCCGAAAATCGGCCTGGACCGTTCAGCTACGGGCGCCATCACGCCGATGGAGCCAATATGCTGGCAGATGCGTTGCAGCCCTATGGCGGACGTGTGATTTGGCGCTGCTTTGTCTACAACTGCAAGCAGGACTGGCGCGATCGCAAGACGGATCGGGCCTGCGCAGCCTTTGACCATTTTAAACCGCTGGATGGATTATTTCGGGAAAATGTCATTTTACAGATCAAAAATGGTCCCATGGATTTTCAGGTGCGGGAGCCTGTCTCCCCCCTGTTCGGTGCGCTGGAATCCACTCAGATACTGCTGGAATTTCAAATTGCGCAAGAGTACACCGGGCAACAGAAACATCTATGTTACCTTGTTCCCCAATGGAAGGAAGTATTGGATTTTGACACCTACGCCCAAGGAAAAGGCTCCACCATCAAGCGTATCGTGAGTGGCGCTCTGCATTCTCCCAAGCATACCAACTATGGAATAGCCGCTGTATCCAATATTGGTGCAGACACCAATTGGACCGGACATTTGCTCGCCCAATCCAATCTTTATGGCTATGGTCGGCTGGCATGGGACCCGGATCTGTCCGCAGACGAAATCGCTGATGAGTGGGTTCGGCTGACGTTTGGCAGACAAGGGAATAGCGACGGCGGCACAGATTTAATTTCTACCCTTAAGCAGATGCTGCTCGATTCATGGAATGTCTACGAATCCTACACCGCCCCTCTCGGGGTCGGCTGGATGGTCAGTCCCGATCACCACTATGGGCCGGATGTAGACGGGTACGAATATTCCATGTGGGGCACCTACCATTTTGCTGATTGCAGGGGGATCGGGGTAGATCGCACGACCGCAACCGGAACGGGCTATGCAGGACAATATTTTTCTCCCAATACTGATATCTACGAATCTACGGACACCTGCCCGGATGAGCTGCTCTTATTCTTTCACCATGTTCCTTATACACACTTGCTCCACTCCGGCCAAACTGTCATACAGCACATTTATGATACCCATTTTGAAGGTGCAGAACGTGCGGCCCATCTCCGAGACACATGGGTTAGTCTACGAGGGCAACTGAATGCTGCCATGTATGAACAGGTGCTGGAGCGGCTGGAGCATCAGGCAGAGCATGCCAAAGAATGGCGGGATCGGATCAATACGTATTTCTACCGTAAAAGCGGCATTTCCGACCAGAAGGATCGCCCTATTTATTAAGTAAGCAACTATTAAACAAGCTGCCTCGGCAATACTTTCATACAGACTGGAACAAGGCTTTTATACGCTTAGGTTCACTTTCTCCTATACTGGCATTGGCTCGCACATCACTAAAAGGCATGCGTCTTACTCAGACCTATGCCTTATTTTTTTGTCTGAATACTTTTAAGCACACGGTTGCTTACGTAAAATGTCATATTTGTCCACCCTGAGTGTGCAATAAATTCTTCTTTTTATGCAACCGCTTGCTTTATACTATTTTTGTAGACGTTTACAAAATGTTGTCGAATTAGACTATGCTTTGGGGAGGATGATCGGTTTGACCTTGTATCGAAGTCTATGGAAAAAAGGGTGCCTGATGCTATTAAGCATTGTGCTATCTCTGACCGCCTTTATTGGCTCACCCTCCAATACGGCAAGCGCAGCGGTTGCTGATGATTTTCAGGCTTCTGTCATGGGGCCGCTGGCGAAAATTAATGACTGGGGTGCCTTCAAAAAGCAACTGCAAACGCTGAAAAGTAACGGTGTGTATGCTATTACCACCGACGTCTGGTGGGGCCATGTGGAGAGCGCAGGAGATAACCAGTTCGATTGGAGCTACTACAAGACCTATGCAGATGCCGTAAAAGAAGTGGGATTGAAGTGGGTTCCTATTATCTCTACGCATAAGTGTGGGGGAAATGTGGGGGATGATTGCAACATCCCGCTACCAAGCTGGCTGTCTAGCAAGGGCAGTGCAGATGAAATGCAGTTCAAGGACGAAAGCGGTTTTGCCAATAACGAAGCCCTCTCTCCATTATGGAGCGGGACTGGTAAACAATATGACGAGCTGTATTCCTCATTTGCTCAAACCTTTGCTAGCTACAAAAGCATCATTCCCAAAATTTATTTAAGCGGTGGGCCCTCTGGAGAATTGCGATATCCTTCATACTATCCGGCAGCGGGATGGAGTTATCCTGCACGGGGCAAATTCCAAGCCTACACTGAAACAGCCAAAAATGCGTTCCGCACGGCCATGAATGAAAAGTATGGATCAATGGACAAGATTAATGCAGCCTGGGGTACCAAGCTGAGCAGCCTTGGCCAAATCAATCCACCGACCGACGGGGACGGATTTTACACGAACGGCGGGTATACTTCCACGTATGGGAAGGATTTTCTGTCGTGGTACCAAAGCGTGCTTGAGAAGCATCTGGGCGTCATCGGAGCTGCTGCACACAAAAACTTCGATTCCGTGTTCGGTGTCCGTATCGGAGCCAAGATTTCCGGTCTGCACTGGCAGATGAACAATCCTGCCATGCCTCACAGCACAGAGCAAGCAGGTGGATATTATGATTACAACCGTCTCATCGAGAAGTTCAAAGATGCGGATCTGGATTTGACCTTTACTGCTCTGGAGATGAACGACAGTGGTACAGCACCAAATTATTCCTTGCCGTCCACATTAGTAGATACTGTCTCCTCGATCGCTAATGCCAAGGGTGTTCGCCTAAATGGTGAAAATGCACTCCCAACAGGCGGTAGCGGCTTTCAAAAAATCGAAGAAAAAATCACAAAGTTCGGTTATCACGGCTTTACACTTTTACGCCTCAACAATCTCGTCAACAACGACGGCTCACCAACCGGTGAGATGAGTGGATTCAAACAGTATATCGTAAACAAGGCCAAGCCCGGCGATAACGGTGGCGGTACAGGCAACAAGGTAACGGTATACTACAAAAAAGGCTTCAACTCACCTTACATTCACTACCGTCCGGCTGGCGGAAGCTGGACTGCTGCGCCTGGTGTGAAAATGCAGGATGCCGAGATTAGCGGCTATGCCAAAATTACCGTCGATATCGGGTCTGCCTCCCAATTGGAAGCCGCTTTTAATGACGGCAATAACAGCTGGGACAGCAACAACACCAAAAACTACTCCTTCAGCACGGGCACTTCTACTTACACGCCCGGTAACAGCGGCAATGCGGGAACGATCACATCAGGCGCTCCATCGGGCACGGTTCCCGGGGATGGCGGCGGTACAACTAATAAGGTAACGGTATACTACAAAAAAGGCTTTAACTCGCCTTACATTCACTACCGCCCGGCTGGCGGAAACTGGACTGCCGTACCCGGTGTGAAAATGCAGGATGCCGAGATTAGCGGCTATGCTAAAATTACCGTCGATATCGGGTCTGCCTCCCAACTGGAAGCCGCTTTTAATGACGGCAATAACAGCTGGGACAGCAATAACACGAAGAACTACCTTTTCAGCACGGGAACTTCTACCTACACGCCCGGCTCTAACGGAGCCGCAGGAACTATCCGAACGGGGGCACCTTCGGGGAGCATCCTCAGCGTAGGGACTTCCACCTACACAACCAACCTCAACGAAGTTGCAGGACCTATCCAAACAGTGGAACTTTCGGGTGCATCCTTAAACGTAGGCACTTCTACGTACGTACCCAACTCTAACGGAGTTGAAGTAACTATTCAAACGGAGGCGCCATCGGGCGCCTTCACTCCTTTAGATCTGGGTACCCTCTCCAAGCCCACTCCCCTCAACACAGACTGGAGCAAACAGAGCATTTATTTTATCATGACAGACCGATTTAGCAACGGAGATCCATCCAACGATAATTACGGTGGTTTCAATTCCAACAACAGCGATCAGCGCAAGTGGCATGGTGGCGATTTTCAAGGTATTATTAACCAACTCGACTACATTAAAAATATGGGGTTTACCGCCATCTGGATTACTCCGGTAACGATGCAAAAGAGCGAATACGCTTACCACGGCTATCATACGTATGATTTTTATGCGGTAGACGGGCATCTTGGTACCATGGACAAGTTCAAAGAGCTGGTTGGTAAGGCACACGACAAAAATATCGCTGTGATGCTGGACGTAGTTCCCAATCACACTGGCGATTTTCAACCTGGGAACGGCATCGCCAAGGCTCCTTTTGACAAAGCGGACTGGTATCATCACAATGGCGACATCACAGGAGCAGACTACAACTCAAACAATCAGTGGAAAATCGAAAACGGTGACGTTGCCGGATTGGACGACCTGAATCAGGACAACCCAGATACAGCGAATGAACTCAAAAACTGGATCAAATGGCTGCTGGACGAGTCGGGGGTCGACGGACTGCGGGTGGACACTGTGAAGCATGTACCCAAAGGGTTTTTGAAGGATTTTGACCAGGCCGCCAATACCTTCACTCTCGGTGAAATTTACAGTGGCGATCCTGCTTATGTGGGTGATTACACCCGGTATCTCGATGCCGCACTGGATTTTCCGATGTATTATACAATCAAGGATGTGTTTGGACACGATCAATCTATGAGGAAAATCAAGGAACGCTACTCAGATGATCGTCACTATCGCGATGCCCAGACCAACGGCGTATTTATCGACAATCATGATGTAAAACGTTTCCTGAATGACGCCTCTGGCAAGCCGGGTGCTAACTATGACAAATGGCCTCAGCTCAAGGCCGCCTTGGGCTTTACTTTGACCTCACGCGGGATTCCTATCATCTATCAAGGCACCGAGCAAGGCTTTAGTGGCGGAGATGATCCTGCCAACCGGGAAAACGTTGTGTTTAACGCCAATCATGATCTGTATCAGTACATCGCTAAGCTGAACCGTGTGCGCAACAGCCACCCTGCCCTGCAAAACGGGAGCCAAAAGGAAAAGTGGGTAGACGACTCCTTTTACAGCTTCCAGCGCTCTAAAAATGGAGACGAGGCCATCGTACTTATCAACAACTCCTGGAGCAGTCAAACCCGCACGATTGGCAACTTCGACAATCTGTCCAACGGCACTCGCCTGACCAACCAATTAAGCAACGACTCCATTCAGATTAACAACGGTTCGATCACCGTGACCCTCGCTCCAAAGGAAGTTAAAGTTTTCACCAAATGAGTTGCATCGATTATTCAATTGTGCTAAAATAAATGATAGAAGGATATACTAAAAAAGAGCAAGGATGCTGGTAACATCCCTACTCTTGGCAACAGCCGCTTTGAAGAGCGGTCGGCTGAACAGGGCTAGCTCTATTAGAAATAGACCGTTTTCCCTTGTCCAGGGCGGTCTATTTCTTTTTGTTTTGGTTCAACGCAATAACAATCGTAACGATTAATCCGATCAACGCTACTAATAGCGTGCCGAACATCATCATTAATGTCAGAGCATCCTTAACCTCCACAGGCATCACCTCCCTTCCGGGAGACTTAGCCGACCGCCCACCTAAGCCATTCTGTTGTTACTGGAATTATAGCACGCAAATCCGTCCTTTAGCGACAACATTTTACAGCTTCATTCAACCAACCTTATGCGGACTACCATCCTTGTTTTTCTGCTTGCACATTCTACTTTTTCTCTATATGAGTATAACTTCTCAACGCCAAAAAAAGACCCAGCACAAAAATGAAGCAAATACTGATGACCCCTCCAGGAACATACGTGAATGTTCTGCCCATTTGTCCATGGGGAGAAAACAATAACGGCACTGTCCATGGATAAAAGGTATTCCCCGGTGTATTAACCAAAACAAAATTTAAGCACATAACCGTACACATCCCAATAATGGCGGGTACAAATTTTTTCCAACGAATAGCGAAGAACGTGATGATCGGGATGAGCATAGCGTGCATAAGAATCATTTTAGCAAATACCCCAAGCTGATACATAACGATTTCAAAGGTTAGCGGTCTGATTGTAATAAACGTACCCAATACTGTAGATAGCACAAATGCCATCAGTAGGCTAACAGCGACGTACATATAAATAACGAGTAGTTTGCTGAAGTAAATACGAGTCCGGCGAATCGGGTTTGTAAACAGTGCAATATGGGTCTTCTCCTGATACTCTCTTGCATAGATATAGCAGGTCAAAATATAGTAGCTCATATAACCGGTCAGAAAATTAATAAGAATAACAACACTCATAAAGTAGTCATTCCAACCATCACGATCTATGGAATACTTGGAACTACCCGCGTAACTATAAAATTCTAAAACAATGGTTAATACTAAAATCATTACACTCAACCAAAGAATTTTAGTTCCTTTCAGCTTCAAGCACTCTGCTTTAAACAGGTCAAGCATAGTAACCCTCCTCTCAAAAACTCTCCATTTAGTCTTTTCTTTGATATGTCCATATGGATAAAGACAATCCAAGAAGAAAGATCACGGATAAGCTGAGCCATGCTATTGAAACATTGGTAGGTATAGTCGCATTTCTTTCATTAGGAGATAAGAGATAGGGTACAATCCAAGGGTACCATTCACTTTTATATATAAAATTCAAAAATATTGCAGTACAAACTACGAGTACAACCACCATGATGCTCTTCCAGCGTATAGCAAAAAAAGAGGCGATTGGGATTAACATCGCATGCATCACACACATTTTAGCAAACACTTGGATTTGGTATACCCAGATAGCCATCGTTAAAGGTCGCTCTGTAATGGACATGCCTAATAAGGTAGACAAAAACAGAACGAGAAATAAGGATACAATAATAAATCCATAAATAATGATCAATTTACTAAAATAAAATTTAACCCTGGTGACAGGCGTGGTAAACATAAATAGATGCGTGTTTTCCTGATACTCTCTTGCAAAAATATGACCGGTTAATATGTAGTAACTGATAAATCCGGCTGCAACATTGACGAAGAGAACTATGCCCTCGAAATAGTAAGTCCAACCCCGTTTATCAATTGAATATCTGTAAAAAATAGCGCTCGTCGCAAATTCCAACAGCACAACAGCCAGCAATATAATATAACTCAACAAGAAGGCTTTAGAGCCTTTAAGTTTGATAAGTTCTGCTCTAATCACGTCGCCCATCCTCTCCTGAAATGAGAGTCAGAAAGTACTCCTCTAGCGTCTGTTTTGAGGTGTGTATCTCATAGACTGAAAACTGATGATCTATTAATTGTTTATTTAACTTGGCTGTATTTTCGATCGGACTATGAATTCTTAGTTCTTGTGGGGATATCACATTAGATTGAAGCTGCTGTCCCATGTGCTCTTGCAGAAACGTTTGTACTGCTTTTGCATCGTGTACTTTTATGTCTGTGTATTGTTCAAATTCTTCCTCCAACTGACTCAAACGATCTTCTGTTAACAGCTTTCCATTATGTATAATCCCGATGTGTGTAGCTAACTGCTGAATTTCGCTCAAGATATGACTGGAAATAAGAATGGTTTTCCCATTCTCCTCACACAACCGCTTCAATAGCTGACGAATTTCCTTAATTCCAGATGGGTCCAGTCCGTTCGTCGGCTCATCCAATATGAGCAACTCAGGGTCATGAACAAGCGCCCTCGCAATCCCTAATCTTTGCTTCATTCCTAGGGAAAAATCCTTAAACTTTTTTTTCCCGGTATGCTCTAATCCTACCGTGGTTAGGGTACGTTCTATCCTTCCGTTGTCCTGTACCCCCATGTACATACAGCAAATTCTTAGATTGTCGCGTGCGCTCAAATTTTCGTATAAACCAGGCGTTTCGATAATTGTACCTATTTTCGAGAAAATAGAAGGATAGTTTTTCTCCAGCCGCTCGCCAAATAAAAAAACCTCCCCACTTGTAGGCTCAATTAGCCTCATTAGCATGCGGATAGTGGTTGTCTTACCAGCTCCATTTTCACCGAGGAAACCGTAGATACTGCCACGCTCCACATGTAAGGATATGTCGTCTACGGCTACAGACCCCCCAAACTGTTTGCGGAGCTTTTTCGTTTCGATAATATAATCCACTTTCAAACCTCCTAATCACTAAATAATACAAGTATACAAAATATAACCACTACTACGTGTAAGATTGCTTACACTGTACCATCTGTCCATAAAACAAAACAGGCACCTGACGAAGCGTACACTTCGTTGCAGGTGCCTTGTTTATATATAAACAACGTGGGGATTACTTAGGCCTCAGTAGCCACGTTGATATTGTTCAGGTATGGAAGGCTTCTCGCCGCGCAGCGTCACTGCTGCATGAATCGCCCAATATGGATCGCGCAGCAATCCGCGTCCCACAGCGACCAGATCGGCATCCTCGTTGCCGATAACGGACTGCGCCAAGGCTAGATCATCCAGTGCACCGACAGCGATCACCGGGATGTTCAGTGCTTCGCGGATTTGGCGTGCGAACGGCACTTGATAGCCCGGATAGTTGCCCGGCTTTCTGACGCCAGCAGGGCCTTCCCCGCCCGAGCTAACATGGATCACGTCTACGCCTGCCGCCTGATATGCACGGCTCAGCTCAATGGCATGATCCACATCGTACCCACCATCTACGTATTCCACTGCGCTGATGCGTAAGATTAACGGCATACCCGCAGGCATTTGCTTGCGTACAGCCTGAATAACCTCAACACCGAAACGGGATAGCTCCTGACCATACACGTCATCTCGCTTGTTCGTAACTGGCGAATGGAATTGGTGAATCAAGTAACCATGTGCCCCGTGAAGTTCAATCGTATCCACGCCCGCTTGAACTGCACGCCGGGTAGCGTCTGCGAATTTCTGCACCATGCCACGGACTTCCTCCGTCGTAAGCGCGCGTGGCTGTTTATAATTCGCATCCGGGTATGCAATGGCCGAAGGAGCAACTGGCTCAGCTGCATCCTCAGCTTTACGGCCCGCGTGAGCAATCTGGATGCCTACCTTGGACCCGTGCGCATGAATGCCATCAACCAGCTTCTTATAAGCTGGGACATGCTCGTCTGACCAAAGACCCAGATCATAATCTGTAATCCGTCCATCTGGTTCCACGTCTGTCATTTCTATAATAATCAGGCCCGTACCTCCAATAGCCCGACTCAGGTAATGAACATGATGCCAATCATTCGGAATCCCGTCCTTGGCTGTCACCGAGTATTGGCACATCGGGGGCATCACCACACGATTCTTTAATTCCAAATCTTTCAGTGTATACGGTGTAAACAACGAATTCGTCAAAACGTTCATCTCCTTTTTACCTTTACCACATCAATGAAAATGCGTTCCAAATTACACGGTCTATTATAAACATGATCGGCATAGTCCAAACGGAATAAAGAGATTCCCTCAAACGGGGGATCTCTCACATTTGCAACTTGCAGTCATTATGTATGTCGTACGTTGTAGATATATTGCACACAACCTATTATCCACAACTCAATAACTTTTTGCAAGTAAATATTTAATTATTATTAAATATTTTTTTATCCACGCCCTCTTCGCCTCCTAGCTATAACACAAAAAGACGCCCTTACGGACGCCTCTGCAGAACTAATCTTATTGTGCTGAACCTAATTGCACCCATGCCTTCTCAATCTCTGCAACCGCCTGATCCTTGTTCATGTTGCCGCTGATATATGCCTGCATCAGCTCGCCAAATTTTTGGTGGAACGTATCCAGCGAGTAGTTAACAGACAGATCACCGGACTTCGACGTTTTCAAAATGCTTTCCATTTCCTTAGGCATTTCCAGATCAGGAAGCGGTGCATCCTTAATTGGAGGAATCACCTTCGCTACCTGGGAGAACCAGTTCTTGCCGTATTCCGAAGTGTACAGCCAGTTGAAAAATTCAATCGTTTCCTTCGATACTTCGGAATCCTTGTTGATACGCAGCGCCTGATCTGCACCGGTAATGATGACCGATTGATCAGCTTTGTCACTCACCGGATATCCCATGATGCCAATTTTAAGATCAGGATTAATTTTCTTGATTGCTTCCTCATCCCACGCACCTTTACCCGTCATAAACGCAGCTTTTCCGGATGCAAAATCACTTACTTCCGCATTGCTGTCCCGTTCCAGTGGCTTATCTGTGCCATGTTTCACCGTCAAATCAATGAAGTTAAAGAAGTTGTTGTACAGCACTGGGTAGTCCTTGATTTTTGCTTTGCCTGCGATAAAATCGCTAACGAGTTGCTTCGGTTCCACGCCCGCATCCTGCGCAGCAGCATCTACATAGTGTTGGAAGATATGCTTCCATACCCACCACTCTTTATATGCATTGGCAAATGGAGTAATGCCCTTCGCCTCTAGCTTGGTGACCGCATCCTGCATTTCTGCAATCGTCTTCGGCGGGGAGGTTACCCCAGCCTTGGTAAGCAAATCCTTATTGTAAATCAGCGTAAACAGGTTCCCCTTCACCGGGAATCCCAGCACTTTACCGTCACTGGAACTCATATTCGCTCGAACCGCATCCGTCATGGCTGCTGCCAGTGGCTCATTGGTCAGATCGGCGCTATAATCCGCATACGTGTCGATGTCGCCTCCAGCCGTCGTTTGGAATACATCCGGTGTACTACCTGAGGCTATTTTCGACTTCAGAATCGTGTTGTAGTCTGCCTGCATGATCTCCAGATTGATCTTCACGTTAGGTTTGACCTTCTTATACTCCTCAATATACGCGTTAAAAGCATCGGTATACTCTGGTGAAGCTGTGAACATGTTTATTGTAACCGTTTTCAAATCTTCTTTGCCGCCAGCACTTTCTTTCGACGCATCCGTGCCGCCGCTGCTTCCACATCCGCTCAACAAACCGACCGTCAAAAGCAAACTGCCGGATAACGCCATCATCTTCTTTAACATGGATACTCCCCCATTTGTTTGTGATCAACGTCCATGCGCTCATTCTAAAAAATATACTCCAATTTAAAAAGGCAGATTAGTGAAGCGTTAAGGGTAAAAAAGTGGTTTATTGCAGGCTCACCCGATACTCAGACGGTGACACCTGATAATAATTACGAAAAGCCTTACTGAAATAATTTTTATCTTTGTAGCCAAGCATATCCGAGATTTCCTGTATTTTCAGGCTAGAATCACCCAGCAGCTCCTTCGCCTTGTCCATTCTAACCTTCTGCACATATTCGTGAATACCGTAACCAAACTGCTGCTTGAACAGCTTCATCAGGTATTCCCGACTCAAAAAATAGGTTTCGGCAAAAAACGAAATTTTGATATCCTCAAAATAATAACGGTCGATGTGCCTTTTGATGTCCGTTATGTCAAAGGGCTGGTTCCCCGCTTGAGCATGTTGGACCCCAGCAATGTAAAGCTCCAGCATCCGATTCAATCTCTGACCGTAGTGGACAAAGCTCGTAAAATCAGCAGACAAATCGCTTTCCCCCACTTGCTCCAGATCTTCCAAAGCTCCATCTTGATTCAACGCTGACGTAGACGCACCCAACTCAATCGCAGCTTCTCTCAGTAAAAAATGGAACTCCTTCATCATTCGATCCGCATCCTGTAAACGGAAAATAGGGCCTGATGCCAATTGTTTCAGCAGATCGTCCAGCAGTACCTTTGCCCGGTTCGCCTGACCTGTCTGAGCATCCTTTTGGATCGACAACAGTCGCTCCGTCCATGACATTTCCTCTAACGTACCCATTTGCCGTGGCACTGTATGAAGAATGGATTCCCCTTCCAGCTTTAACACATCCGTGCTGTGAATGAGCGTCTTGGCATCCATATAAGCAGACGCTAGCTCCAATACATCTGTGCAGAGCTTACCCAATCCGGCAACTACCACCATGCTGAACAGCCCATGCAGGTTGGCCACCGCCTTCTGTGTCACTTGTGCCAATAGTAAGGCCATATGTTCTTCTTGTCCTGGGGCCAGGGTACAGATCGAAACGACCTCACGCTCCCGTCGCGGATGGGAGAAGCTAAAACAACTCAACCGTTCATCTGACGTCTGAGCTAACACATTGGTCACGGCAAAATCCATCAGATCGGCATCGCCATGAAAACGCGTCCTGCGAATCTCATCCCTGTTCAGCAGCCGCAGCACGATCACCCCAAAGCGATTCCCCTTCTGATCCGCTCCGATCAATGGGAGCAACGCCGTATTGGCCTGCCTTTTAAAGCTACCGTCCAAAATGGACAAATATAGCTTCTCTTTCAGCTTCGGCAGTGACATATTCAGCGTAATGTTCTGGCTAATGAACTTGTTTTTGCTTTGCTCTCGGCTTTCCAGAATGTCCACTGCTTTGCGCAGTGCCTGGTTCAGATCCTGACGATTGATAGGTTTGAGCAGATAGTCCACCACCCGGGATTGTATCGCCTGCCGTGTAAATTCAAAGTCGTTGTAGCCGCTAATGACAATCGTCAGCAGATGGGGATATGCCTTTTCGATCGCACGAAGAAATTCGATACCGTTCAGCTCAGGCATTTTCATATCGACCATCACCACATCTATATGGTGCTGACCCAACAGCTCCAGTCCCAACCTTCCATTCGTCGCCTCATAAATATGTTCGATGCCCAGACGGTCCCAGTCCCCGATAATACGAATGGCTTCGCGCAACGGCTCTTCATCGTCAATAATCAATACGTTATACATGACTACTTCCTCCCCGGGGAATTTGCATTCTCATTTCCGTTCCCGTTTCATCCGTAAGTATGAATAATCCTGCCTGATCTCCGTACAAAAGCTTCAGCCGTGTGTTCAGATTTTTCAAACCAATATGCTCGCTCTCCCGTTCTTCCCATTTTTCATGGAATGAATCCAGCACCATTCTCAGCTTGTCCTCTGAAATTCCAGGTCCGTTGTCCCTGACTGCAATTGTGGCATTTGTAGAACTCGATTCGGCTGAAATGACGATCAGAATATCGCTTGATACTTTTTCCAACGCATGCTTGATAGCGTTTTCCACCAACGTCTGCACAGATAATCTCGGGATCGGCAACTCCATCAGCGTTTCCTCCCATACCACTTCGACCCGCAGTCTCGCCCCGAACCTTGCTTTTTGCAGTCCTATATACCGTTCAATGTGCTTGAGCTCTTCGCGGGCAACTACGATATCCTTGCCGTTGATGGAATACCGCAACGTTTGGGCCAATGCATCCACCATATCCGCCATGTCGAACATCTCCCGCTTTAATGCCTGTGTGGATATGGCTTGCAGGGCATTGTACAGAAAATGAGGATTAATTTCAGCCTCCAACGCCTTGAGTATGGCATTCTTTTCGACCAGCTTCATGCGATAGCGCTCATTAATAAGTTCTTCGGTTCTTTGGACCATTTCGTTAAAATGCAGCGACAAATATGCAATCTCGTCATGTCCCTTCACAGGAGCTGTTGCTCCAAAATCTCCGGTGCTAAACCGCTTCATCTGGGTGGACAGCTTATGTAAAGGTCGGGTAATGGCGTTCGAGGTCAGTGTCACTAATATAATAGACACACCTAAAAATAAAGCCCCGATGGCATAGCTCCAATTCCGTGTTGTCGTAGCTGCTTCATAAATCTGGCGGTATGGGATGGGCTTGATGAGCTGCCACCCATCTTTTTCACCAGCATCATAGACGACCAAATACTCCTGATTGCCACTGCTATCTGACCACGTTACTCGCCCGCTTCCTCCCTTGCCGATCTGTGCCAACACTCCGGAATCACGCATCCGCTCATATAGCGGAAAGCTATTCACATAAAAGGGAACCCCTTTAGGGCTCATTAGCATCAATTGGTCCCCTTTGCCCAGTGGGATGTTCTGCATGATTTCATCCACGGCGCTCGTATTGTAATAAAAGGACAGCACCGCCTGCGGGTGACGGGATGCAATCGACCTCAGCACTCGATGGTATGCCATAAAGCTGGCTTGTGGCGCCACATAGCCCATATCAGAACGGGACCCTACAAAGGATTGAAATGATTCGTTCGTGGTACTAGCCATCGCCTCTTTATACCAAGGAAGCTTGGGAATATCCGTGTTTATTCCTTTGCGCACCGTAATGTTGTACGTCTCCCTGGTAACCACATAGTATTGATGTCGGTCCGCCACGTACAGATAGATCGCTTCCAGATCATTACGTGAATAAAACATGCTGCGCAAGTAATCTTCAATGACCATTCGCGAAGCATAGTCCCGGTTCTCATTGGCAATCGCGTTCATGATATCGTTATAACGTAGCTGTGGAAGAGCCAACTGCTGCATTCCCTCCAAGTAATCCTCCAAATTCTGATTGACCAGCAGCAGATTATTGGTCGTGCTGGCGATGCTATGGTTAACCGACTCCTTTTCAATCATCTGATAGGAAATAATTGTAAGTGAGCCCACCACCAGAATAATCACCGAGGTAAAAAGAAGAATGAGTTTGTTCACTAATTTTTGCGTGATCCTCCTCCACATGGAGCGAAGAATCGTTCCTACGCGCTCTGACATCATGATAACCGCCCCTTTTGAAAGCGTACACATTTTTACCCTCAACTGTTTTCTTAAATCCATTGGTCCGGCCCTAGGGGCTATCCTATACTTTCATTATATCTTAAACAGCTTGGAGCGAAAGAGCGGAAAATGTTGAGAAAAAGAGGTGCGTTATGCTGAAAAAAAGGGGAACCTGGGGCGACAAGGGTAGTAAACTGGAATTCGGTTTATTCACACTGCCCGTAATCTTGTGCATTACGATTGCATTTTATATTCCGTTTTTGATGACGATACGCTATTCCCTGACCAAGTGGAACGGCATATCCAAACATCCGAAATTTGTAGGTTTGGATAACTTCAAGCAAATCCTGCTTGGGGACGCCAATTTTGCACATGCAGCCTGGTTTACCGTCAAGTATGCCATCCTGTACATTGTATTGGTGAATGTGCTGGCCATTTTGCTGGCGCTCGTTCTCGATATGAAGCTGAAAAGCTCGGCTTGGCTGCGGGCGGCCTTCTTTATCCCGTATATCCTCAGTCTCGTGATTGTCGGCTTTATATGGAAATTCATCTTCATGCAAGGCTTTGAGTCACTGGGACACAGTACAGGCTGGGGTATCTTCCAGCTGAGCTGGCTGGGTGAGGAAGGGCTCGCGTTTGTTTCCATTTTGGCGGTATCAATCTGGCAATCCATTGGCTTTTACATGGTCATTTATATTGCAGGCTTACAATCTGTGCCAGAGGATCTAAAAGAAGCTGCCATTGTTGATGGCGCGGGGCCGATTCGGAGATTTTTCAGTATTATTCTACCGATGCTCGCACCTTCCATTACGATCTCAGTCTTCATGGCACTGACCAACTCGATCAAAGTGTTTGACGTCATTTTATCTCTGACCGGCGGTGGACCGGGAGGTACGACATACAGCATTGCGTATGATATTTACCGGGACACATTCCAGAACAATCTGTATGGCTACGGAACAGCCAAAGCATTGATTTTATTCGTTGCAGTCCTGATCATTACGATTATTCAATTGTCTATTTTCAAACGCAGGGAGGTTGAAGCCTGATGCAACGCAGCCGTACGGGACGTATTTTGCTAGAAGCGGGCATGATTGTATTATCACTGTTATTTTTGTACCCGCTGTTTCTCGCCATTAACAATTCGTTCAAAAGCTTCGCTGAGGTCATGACCGACGTCATTGCGCTGCCCAAGCAGCTTTCGCTGGATAATTACGTATATGTATGGAAATTCATCGACTATCCACGCCTATTTCTCAATAACACCATTATTACCGTCGTCGGCCTGGCAGGTATCGTGCTGATATCTTCCATCGCGGCCTACAAGCTGGCAAGAACCAAAAGCAAATGGAGCTCCGTGATTTACATGCTGTGCATTATGCCGATGCTGATCCCGTTTCAGTCCATCATGCTCACTGTCTTGCGACTGGCGAAAGACTTAAATCTGGCAGACAGCACTTGGGGACTTGGCTTGCTGTATTGGGGCTTCGGCGCACCGCTGGCAGTGTTTATCTATCACGGCTTCGTGAAAGGTATTCCGGCTGAGATTGACGAAAGCGCCAAAATCGATGGAGCCTCGGGCTTCCGGCTTTTCTTTTCCGTGATTTTCCCCTTGCTGAAATCAGTCACCGCCACCATTGTCATTATCGACGTGATGTGGATTTGGAACGATTTTCTGCTTCCGCTTCTCATGGTCAACGGCTCACCCAGCACCAAAACGCTGACGCTGGCCGCCTACACCTTCGTTGGACAGTATACGTCAGACTGGCAATATGCCATGACCGCGATGGTAATGGCTGTGCTGCCTTCCATTATCGTATTTATTTTTCTGCAAAAATACATTGTCAAAGGCGTCGTCGCCGGAGCCGTCAAAGGCTGAGTCAAGTATTCGAAGCCAGATGCAAAAAAAAGAGGACTTGCGTGTTGTTCGCGCAAGTCCTCTTGTCTTCGTGATATCCATCATGGGCTTCTGTACAGTATTCATTAAGCCTTAAACTGGCCTAGCGCTTTCAGCATCTCTTCCATAGCAAGCTGTAGGTCAGCAGAGCAGGTATTTAGACGGTTAATCTCTTCCATCTGGTCAGAGGCTGCAACCGATACTTCCTGTGAGCCGCCGCTCGTCCTGCGGGCGATGACAATAATTTCAGTAGCAGAAGCGGTAACTTCCTGCACACCTGCTGACATTTGTTCTGCGGTTGCTGCCATGCTTTCGATCCGTTCCGCAATGTGAGTGCTTCTTTCTACGATATGTTCGAAGCTGTCATGTGTCTTGTTCATCATCCGCAGCCCGCTGTCCACATGCGTTACCACATGTCCAATCGCTTCTGCCGAGCGCTGTACATCTCCATCAATGTTTTGGATAAGCTGCGCCACTTGGCGGGAGGCTATTCCCGATTGATCTGCTAGCTTCCGCACCTCGGATGCTACAACCTCGAATCCTCGTCCCTGCTCACCTGCGCGAGCAGCTTCAATAGAAGCATTCAGCGCCAGCAGTCCCGTCTGTTCAGATATTCCCTGAATAACCTGCATGATTCCGGTGATTTCACCTGATTGACGGTGAAGCGCTTGAATCAGAGCCTCCGTATGCTGGATGGACGAATGCAGCTCCCCCATCTGTTCCACCGTGAGGCGCGCCGTTTCCGCTCCTGCCTCCGCCTGTTGCTTGGAGTAGATAGCAGCTTCCGCAATCTCTGAGGCATTTTCCGCGACATTCTGAATGCCCTGAGCCATCTCTTCCATCGCCGTCTGATTTTCCAACACGCTTCGGGTCTGCGCTCCGGCTCCGTCTGCAACCTGCCGGATGGTGTCTGCAATCCTATTGGCCTGCCTGGTCGATGCTTCAGCAATGACGGCAAGCCGCCCCGTTGAATCGGCTACCGCTCCACAAGCATGCATGCCCTCGGAAATCAAAATGCTCAAATTTTCTCGCATTTCATTATAGTTGACACTCAGCCGCCCAAGCTCATCTCCACTCCGGTCAAGCAGGACAGAAGTAAAATCTCCCTGACCTGCCTTGGCGAGCGCTTGGCCTACACGGCCCAGCCTGCGGTTTACCCTGCTCATGTACCAGAGAATCACGGCTAGCGACACCGCAATAGCAATTACAATTACAATCATAAACTGGCGGATAAACCCGCTAATGATCCCGTCAATGATCGATTGCGATGCACCTACATACAGAATGCCAATCACAGCACCGTCCGCACTGCGGATGGGTGTGTACGCAGCTTGATACGTTTTGCCAACTACTACCGCTTGACCATAATAGGGCTGACCCTGCTTTAAGACAACGGTAGCCACCTTCTCCCATACTTTCGTGCCTACAGCGCGTTTGCCCTCCAGCATGACATTCGTCGCTACCCGTTGCTCCCCTTGAAAGAAAGTCACTGTATCGCCTGTTGCCTCGCCAATTTCATCGACGATTTCCTCATTATTGTTAATCCGTTGGCTCCCCTTATATAATTGCCCGTCCTTGATCTTCCATGCCCCGCTATATTTGTAGTCCACCAGGCGGGTTGCCATATTCAAGTCATTTTTAGCCTTTTCGGTAGCAAAAGCCTCAATACCCTCCTGCATTCGGCTAGTAGCCACATAAGCGATCACGACAGACAACACTATCAAAATGCCGATCACCATACCACTAATTTTTGTGCCTATTCCTATTGTCCGCATGTATTGGATACGTCCTCTCTAATCTGACGCCATGCCGTCACAACTCTATACAACTTAAGCCGAATCTGTTCCATCATGGATACTTATTTTATCGTACAAATTACCTAAAATTTTAATTATTTATCGATTTGAAAATTAATACAGTTCTTATCAGGTGATCTTACCTTCCTTGACAATTCCTCTTAATAATGATTTACTAATTTTACTATTCGTAATTATTACGATTAAAGAAAGACAAAGAAAGCACGTCTGCTTTCCTATCTCGCATGATAACCACTACACCACATTCGACATTTCATGATACTTTCGAAGGGAAGAGTGATTACGTTGGCAAACGCTATGGAATTGGAAAAGAAAATACCGGTCACGGTACTAAGCGGGTACCTCGGCTCCGGCAAAACCACACTGCTGAACCATGTGCTGAATAACCGGGAAGGCTTGCGGGTAGCCGTCATTGTCAATGATATGAGTGAGGTAAACATTGATGCTGATCTCGTTCGTGACGGTGGAGGATTATCTCGTGTGGATGAGAAGCTGGTGGAAATGTCCAACGGTTGCATCTGCTGTACCCTGCGGGAAGATTTATTAAAAGAGGTAGAACGACTGGCACTCGACAAAAGGTTTGACTATATCCTTATCGAGTCCACGGGTATAGGTGAGCCCATTCCGGTAGCCCAGACCTTCAGTTATGTAGATGAGGAAAATGGAATTGATTTGACCAAGCTGACCCGACTGGATACTATGGTCACCGTCGTGAATGCACCGGAATTTTGGAAAGACTTCTACTCTAGGGACTCCCTCAGGGATCGCGGACAGGAAGTGGCAGAAGAGGATGCACGCGGCATCGTTGATCTGCTCATAGAACAGGTGGAATTTTGTGATGTGCTGATCATTAACAAATGCGATCTGGTATCCCCAGAGGAGCTGGAACGATTGGAAAAAGCGTTACGCGGCATTCAACCAAACGCCAAAATCATCCGTTCCGAGTACGGTAAGGTGGACCCAAAAGAGATTTTGAACACGCATCGCTTCGATTTTGAAACAGCTAGTCAGGCGGCAGGCTGGATACAGGAAATGAACAAAGAAGAGCACGTACCGGAGACAGAAGAATATGGCATTGCTTCGTTTGTGTACAAGCGCAAAATCCCATTTCATCCCGAACGTTTGTTGAAATGGCTGGCTCAATGGCCTGCTGAGGTTGTACGTTCCAAGGGATTGGTGTGGCTCGCCACGCAGAACCGCACTGCTTTTACATTCAGTCAGGCGGGTAGCTCCAAACAATTCGCACGCGCAGGACTGTGGGTATCTGCTTTGACTGAAGAAGAACGCGAATACTATCTTGGCGAAGATTTCGAAAAGACACCTGACTGGGACGAAAAGTATGGTGACCGGGTGACCAAACTCGTATTTATTGGTATCGATATGAACCGGGAAGAAATCGAGCGCACTCTGGATGAGACACTGCTGACCCCTGAAGAAATGGAGCAGGATTGGCGCAAGCTGCCTGACCCGTTTACGAAAAAAATATAATGAGGTTATAAAATAAAAGCGCCTTAAGTGAGGAATCCCCCCCCTCTTAGGCGCTCTTATATTATTTATGCTTAACCCATTGCGCGCTATCCACCGGCCAAAAAATCACATCCGCACGGCCAACGATATCTTTAATAGAAACAAAGCCAATAGCACGACTATCCCTACTATTATTGCGGTGGTCGCCCATCACAAAAATATAACCCTCAGGTACCTTGGAATCGGTTATGGTTCCATTTGGAAAATCAACATTGTTATATAGTTCTCCCTTGGCGTGCGCATTCTGAATAGCTCCCTGAATGTATGGCTCCTCTACTTTCTTACCGTTCACATAAAGATGATCGCCTTGATACTGAATCGTATCCCCAGCCACTCCAATAACACGCTTAATAAAGTCTTTTTGTTCCTTTTTCACATGGAATACAACAACCTCACTCGGCTTGGGATCACGAAAATCATAAATCATCTTGTTCACGACCACTCGTTCATCTGTCTTGAAATTCGGTTCCATGGACGCTCCCTCAACAATAAATGGCGCAAATAATAGCCAACGTATAATGAACACGAGCACAATGGCTACAATAATGGCTTTAAGCCAATCGATCATCTCATTTTTCACTCGTGGCTGCTTTTCCTGCAATTGTTCGACAGTTGAATCCGTCAAATGATTTCCACTCTCCATGCACTAAACCCACCCTTTCTCACAGTTTTCATTCCTATTATATGTATAATGTTTAAGTATAATCAAATTTTCCCAGTCTGGCAAAATTGCATTTTTAGTTGAAACAAAAGTGTGAACTTTTTTTCACAATATCAAAAAAACAGTAAAAAACTGTTGATGCAAACGTTAACATATATTACACTGTGCATATACTTCTTAGAGCGTTTTGGACTAATGGTAGATCAATCTGTCCCCCCAGGAGGTGTCCTGTTTTTAGTGGAAAGACAGCATGAGTCACTTTTATAGATGCTATCTTCTTTTAAAATATGAGCTCAAATAAGGAGGAAATTACATGTTTAAACGAAATGATCGTCCAAAAAACGGATTTAACGCTCTAAGGCTCGGTGTTTCTTTTGTTTTCGCTTCTTCTTGTCTTATTGGAACCGCTTACGCAGATACGTCATCCAACGACATCCCTTCTTCTGCACTCACAGAAAAGGCAGTTAGTACAACCGACGCAACAGCTGTCTCCACAACGTTAGCGGCAGGAGATTTGTATGTGTCGCCAAATGGTAACGTGTCCAATCCGGGTACAATATCCAGTCCTACCACGCTCGAAGCAGCACTTACACAAATTGCTCCTGGTAAAACTATTTATCTGCGCGGTGGTAACTACACTTACTCCTCAACGATTACAATTCAGCGTGAAAACAGCGGCAATAACGGCTCACTCAAAGGGTTGGTCGCTTACGGTAGTGAAAAGCCGGTACTTGATTTCTCTGCTCAAGCCTTTGGTTCAGCCAATCGTGGACTTCAACTTAACGGAGACTTTTGGCTAGTAAAGGGCCTTGAAGTAAAGGGTGCCGGAGATAATGGTATCTATATCGGCGGCAGCAATAACCGAATCGAAAACGTGGAAACCCACCACAACCGGGATACTGGACTCCAGCTTGGACGTTACTCGCCTAACGCTTCCACTAGTGAGTGGCCTTCGAACAATTTGATTTTGAATTCTTACTCTCACGATAACGCTGATCCCGATAATGGTGAGGATGCCGATGGCTTCGCGGCTAAATTAACTGTAGGATCAGGCAATGTGTTTGATAACTGCTTGGCTGCGTACAACGTAGACGATGGCTGGGATTTGTATAGCAAAACCGAAACGGGTCCCATCGGCGAAGTAACCATTTTGAACAGTGTGGCCCACCACAACGGGCAGACCTCAGATGGAACGTCTACCGCGAACAGCGACGGCAACGGATTTAAGCTGGGTGGAGACAAAATCAAAGTCAACCATATTGTGAAAAACAGCATTGCTTTCCAGAACAAAAAACACGGCTTCACCTACAATAGCAACCCCGGCAGCATTACGTTGACCAATAATACTTCGTGGGACAATGGACAAAGTAATTTTGCTTTTGACAAGGGTGATCACGTGTTCATAAACAATCTTTCCTTTGAGGGAAGCGCTAGTGACAAAACAAGCGGTACAGATCAGGACAACTCTAGCGTTTGGTGGAAAAACAAAAAATCGACAAATGCCAAAGGTCTGGTAGTCAGTGCAGACGACTTTGTTAGTCTCACGCCTTCTATCACTCGAAGTGCAGACGGTTCCATCCAGCTAGGTGATTTCCTTAAGCTGGCCAAAGGAAGCGATCTGATCGGCTCGGGAACACCGAGCGGCACTAATATAGGGGCACGCTAAACGCCCCTTCCAACTCAGGACGCCCTGGCCCATCTACCAACTTAGACAATTCTGCATAATATAGCGACCGGTGATTGTCCTCATAACCAGACAAAATATGAGGTGAACAGATCATGGAACGAAGAATCACACTGAAACATACACTCGCCTATGGAAGCGGTAACATGCTGGGAAGTGGCGCACTTGCTATTAGCGGTGCGTGGTTAATGTACTTTTATACAACCTTTTGCGGACTGTCTCCCGTTCAGGCCGCGGCCATTTTCTCTGTTGCCAGCATCATAGATGCGGTCAGCAATCCGGTCATGGGCTTTATCAGCGATAACTTTCACCGGACCCGCTTGGGCCGTAAATTCGGCAGACGTCGCTTTTTCATCATGATGGGTATCCCGCTGATGCTCGTGTATCCGATGCTTTGGGTAGATGGGTTGGGCTTCTGGTATTACCTGAGTACGTATGTGCTGTTTGAACTGGTGTATACCTCTGTCATGGTGCCGTATGAAGCACTAGCGTCGGAGATGACCCGGGACTTCGGCGCACGCTCCAGATTGACTGGATGGAAGGCCATGTTTGGCAAAATTGCCAATTTCGCTGCCGCTTTTATCCCTGGTCGCTTTATTGCCGAGTATGGCAAAGACTCTCCATTGCCTTTCTTTTATACTGGTCTCGTTTTTGCAGCTATTCTGCTGATTGCGATGGCATTCTTATACAAAAACTCCTGGGAACGTCCAAGTGAGGAACTGCAAAAGGAACTGGAAGGTGAAGCTCCGCTTTCCTTTATAGATTCGATGAAAAAGTTGTTTGTCGACATTTCCTCTACCTTCCGAGTCAAGACGTTCCGTCATCATCTCGGGATGTACCTGGGCGGCTTTTCAGCTGAGTGGCTGTTTACTTCTGCTTTTACGTACTTTATTGTCTTCTCCTTGTTCCAAAGCTCGGAGATGGTATCCAATTTGAACAGCTTTAACTCTGTCATTCAATTGATTTCTACCTATTTCTTCATCCAATTCTGCGTGCGTAAAGGGTTCCGTATGCCTTTCATCGCCGCACTCGTTGTCGTTTGCTTTAGCGTAGCTGGTTATGGCCTGCTCTATATAACGGGAGCCTCGAATACGATGGTATGGCTATATGTCATCACCCTGTTCATGGGGCTTGGTACTGGGGGCGTCTACTACATCCCTTGGAATCAATACACGTTCCTTGCCGATGTGGATGAAGCGTTGACCGGCCGTCGCCGGGAAGGTATTTATGCAGGTATGATGACTTTTGCCGGAAAAATGGTGCGGGCCGTTGTCGTCTTCATTCTTGGCTGGGTATTACAGCATTTTGGCTTTGTATCCGGGGCTGATAGTCAGCCAGTCGCTGCTCAGCACGCCATCTTTTATGTACTCGTGGTCGGTACCATCGTTCTCGCGATCATCGGTATGATTGCGTCTGTCGTGATGAAGCTGGATATTGACAGCCACAAGAAGCTAATCGCCGAAATTGACCGCCTCAAAAACGGTGGCTCCATGAAATCAGCCAAACCGGAAGCACGAAAGGTATTCGAGGAACTGACAGGTTTCCATTACGATCGGTGCTGGGGCAACAATAACGTGGGCTTCAAGAACAAACCTGTTGACCCTAAAACACACACTCCGTCTATGTAATAACAATAACAAATACAGATTAAACATTTACTAAAGAGGTGACTGTATCATGGCAAATCCAACATCACAACCAACCACCAGTCCTACAAAAACAGATTCTTGGGCAGTACGTATGAGCGATTCCGTTCTACAACGAAGTCCGGAATTTTATGAAAAATGGGAATATGACCACGGCGTCATTTACAGAGGTCTGGAATGGGTTGGCGAACTGACAGGCGATCCCAAGTATATGGAATATATAAAGAAACATATGGATCATTTTGTTGACGAAAATGGCGTTATTCAGCGCTATAAAGTAGATGAATACAATATTGACCATGTGAATAACGGCAAGCTGCTCTTCTCTCTGTATCGTGCTACAGGAGATGAACGATATAAAAAGGCAGCCTACCAATTACGCAGTCAGCTGGAAAAACACCCGCGCACAAGCGAAGGCGCATTCTGGCATAAGCAAATTTATCCGTATCAAATTTGGCTCGACGGCTTGTACATGGGTGCCCCGTTCTACGCTGAATTTATCCGTGAATTCGGAGATCCGTCAGAGTTTGACGATGTGACCCTGCAATTCAAGCTCTGCTATGAACATACACGTGATCCTAAAACAGGCCTGCTCTACCATGCCTGGGATGAGAAAGGTGAGCAGCATTGGTGCAACCCGGAAACAGGCTGCTCCAAAAATTTCTGGGGACGCTCGATGGGTTGGTTCGTTATGGCACTCGTTGACGTGCTGGACTATATTCCAGAGGATCATGCAGACCGTCCCGTCCTGATTGATATGCTGACGGAAACACTGGAAGCCCTGCTGAAAGTGCGTGATAAAGAAAGTGGAGTCTTTTATCAAGTGCTCAACCTGGGCCATGTGAAAGGCAACTATCTGGAAGCCTCTGCTTCCTGCATGATTCTCTATGCTATTGCCAAGGGCGTTCGCAAAGGCTATCTGCCAGAGCAATATCGTCAAGAGGCAGAAATTATCCGTAAGGGAATTATCGATGAATTTATCACGATTACTGAAGAAGGACTCGTGAATCTGAACAAAACGGTGCAAGTAAGCGGTTTGGGTGGTAAAGATCGTCGGGATGGCACCTTCGCTTACTATATCAGCGAGCCGATTATAACCAACGATCCCAAAGGTATCGGGGCTTTCATTCAGGCGATGGGTGAAGCAGAACGCATCTAAACACGCGAAGTATAAACCTTAATTGCAAAAAGGACGGTGGCCATCAGCCCCGTCCTTTTCTTACATATAAACATATCCTACTTCATAACCTTAAACTCATATCCCTGTTTCTTTAGGAATTCTATAATTTGCGGCAACGCTTTTGCGGTTTCTTCTTTACCATAGGTGTCATGCATGAGTATGATGGCTTTTTCACGACCTTTGACTGACCTTATAAACTGGTTGATTAGTGCCGGTGCCTTCTTGGATTTCCCCTCTGCATCCTTCGTTAATACATTCCAATCTACCTGATGATAGTCCTTTTGATGTAAAACTTTATCCAAAGCAGCCATCCCCTGTGGATCTCTGCTATTCCATGTCATGTGGCCCCCCGGAAACCGGATCATTCTTGTGGTGAACTCTGGCCCCAGAATACTTTTTAACACCTTATTGTTCCTCTCAATATCCTGCATAACATGGTCCGTGCTTACCCTCTTGTTAGGATATAAATACTTATAATTATGAGAGTACGTGTGGTTTCCTATCGCATGACCTTCTTTAACAATTCTTTTGATAATGTTCCTGGTATGTTCATTTTCATCGGCTTCTTTTCCTACGATAAAAAAGGTTGCCTTGACCTTCTGTTTTTTCAGAATGTCTAATATTTTAGGTGTTACCGTCACGGATGGACCATCATCAAAGGATAAGTAGGCCACTTTTTTACCATCGGCTCCATCGGGCATCTGCCCTAGCATTTGCTGTTTTAAATATTTTTCGACAAAGGCACCATCTTCTACTTCGGGGTCGCTTTTTGGAGAGACTGCTTTACCATTTGCTCCCCCATTTACTTTACCTTTTGATGAGTCCTTGGATACGGAATCTGTTTTTTTAGCAAGCTCCTGTGTTGGCGCATGCGTTTTGTTATCTGAGACCTTTATCGCAATGAAAGTAATACAGCCTGCCACAAATAATATAATAGCAAGTAAAATTAGTCTTTTTCTGTTCCTCTTCAAGCGGTGTTCTCTTGTCCTACTATGTGAATAGCCCTTTTCCATTAGCTTATGTACCTCCCACTAAAATAAGAAAAACCACCGGATCAGGGTTGATGTACACACCTTAGAATGGACATGGGAAAAACCCTTAGGTTTAGCCGATGAAAATTTAGGGATGCACTTCAACCAGAGGACAACCTACTCCTGGTGGCTTTCTTGTCTTGCATTTGCATAATTTATGAGTATCATTGCAGTTTATTACGATTGCTTCGTTAAGGCCTGAGCCAACAAGGACGCATAAGCTTTAGCACCACTAGGTTTTAAATGTACTCCGTCATGCTCGAAATATGAATTTTTACCAGAGCTAGCTGCATACCAGTCAATCATTGTAATTCGCGGGTCCTGGGACGCTGCTTCGGCAAGATGCTTGTTCACAATACTCTCCCACGGCCGAGGCACACGGGTATTCACGAGTATAATATGCTTCGTATCCTTCAGACTGGCCAGCAAATTCGCTAACTGATCCTTGGTGAAAGCGCCGTTCGTGCCCAGCTCAATAATAACTGTCTTACCCAGCTGTCCGTTCTGTCTTAGCTGCTCCAGTACGGCAGGCGCCTCCGCCATCTGACGGCCGATCCGTCCATCTACAACAGCTCCCGGGAAGGAATCCTGAATGTACGACTGTACATCCAACATGACAGAGTCTCCAATGGCGGTCACACTCGACCCATCACCTGTAATAGGCGTAGCTTCTTTGGGTTTGTCCGAAGGTTCCGACGGTTTCGTAACATTATCCGTAGTACCAGCATGGACCGCCGTGTTTTTAGACATCTGGGCTTGAGACGGGACTGGGGTCTGCACCTTGCTGCCCTCGGCCCCTTGCAGCTTGATGGCTTTGGGCTCCTTGGAAGCCACGGATACCGTTCCGTGAAGCGGCGGCATCGCCTTTGCCTTTGCGACTGGCTTCTCATCACTTGATGCTGCCTGAATCGTTGCGTCAGGAGACGCCACGTACAGGTGGACGGTACCCACGAGAATACCTGCAAAAAGCACAGCCGCTGTAGTTGTAGGCATCCATCTCCACCGCGCCTGTCTACGAACCGCTGAACGGATTTCTGTGATCCAGTGGCGGAATCCTCCATGGCGAATCGGCTCCTCGATATATTTAAATGAGAGAGACGCCAGCAATACGGTAGCTAGCAATTGTAAAATGATACGCATCACATGCACGCCATCGGTATCTACTTGAGGCGTCGTTAGCGTAATAACCGGAACATGCCACAGATACAGTCCGTAGGAACGGGCTCCAATCCAGCGTAGCGGCTTGATTCCAAGGAGACGACCAAGGTGGCTTACCGGATGTGCCAACGCTGCGACCACAATAGCAGTGACCAAAGCTATGCCCAGCAGGCCGCCCCGGTACAGAGATGGGTCATATTCATTCGAGGCCCACGCCCAGTGACAAAGCAGCAGCAAGCTTATTGCACCGATGCTGTCCAGAAGCATACGCGCCTTAGGAGAAGCTTGCTCTTTCAGTTTGCCGCTTGGCCATACCAAGGCCAGCGCCGCACCAATCAGCAAAGCAAATCCGCGCGTATCCGTGCCATAATACACCCGGCTCGGGTCGCTTCCTGGTACGTAAATCACTGCCATCAGGAGTGCAGATATTAACGCCAGACAAGTCACCCAGCCTGCGAGCACAATACGCTTGGGCATGAATTTTAGCCCAAGCGCCAGTAGTAAAGGCCACAAGATATAAAACTGCTCCTCCACCGCCAGCGACCACAGATGCCCAAGCGGAGAAGGTGGGCCGAAACTTTCAAAATACGAAACCTGATGGAAGATAAACCACCAATTGCTCATATACACCAATGCGGCAGGTACATCTCCGCGCAAGGCCGTTAGCCGCGACGGATCGAAAAGCAACGAGCACAGGACAATGACAGCCACAACCGTCAACATGGCAGGCAGCAACCTTCTGGCACGACGCAACCAGAAATCTTTCATTTTAAAACTATGATATGTATCCCACTGACTCACCAAAATATCTGTAATCAGATACCCCGACAAAGTAAAAAACACGCCTACACCCAACAAACCACCCGGCAACCAATCCGGATTCAGATGATACACAATGACTGCGATGACCGCCAGCGCTCTTAATCCATCCAAACCTGGCATATAACGACGTTGTGACGGCAATTGTTTAGACTTCATTTCAGCCGCCGTCCTTCTTGCAAATTCAAGCTCCCTGTCTGTTTCAATGCTCTTCTGCCCTTTCCCTCTCCTGCACATCGTCTGTGCGATGCCCTGTAGCCTTTTCATTCATTATATAAAACTTCATAATCGTAATGATTTCAATGAAGTTAAAATTAATGACAATGTTTTTATTATATCATTCCTTTCCACAGTTAGGTAACCACTGATAGATATACAAAAAAAGGCATCTCTTCCCTTAGGAAGAAAATGCCTTTTTATTAGTATTCTATGCTCTTAAAATTTGATGATACCTGAGGTATGAAGGAAGACCAACAACATCAGGATCGGTGCAACATACCGAAGACCGAATAACCACACGTTGAACCAGAAGGGTTTGATGTTCGCATGCTCAGCCGCAGTCTTCCAGTAATAACCTGTGAATATAACAATCAACAAACCGCCTAACGGTAAGAAGATGTTGGAAGCGGTGAAGTCTACGAAATCAAAGAATGATTTATCCCCCACTTTTAATTCCGGCACCAGGCCCATGGACAATGCAGAAGGGACGCCCAGCATCAAGCACAGGACCGATACGACGATAACAGAGCGAACCCGGCTCCAACGCATACGCTCCATGACATAGGCTACTGGAACTTCCAGCAAGGATACCATAGAGCCTAATGCAGCAACCGCCAGCAGTACAAAAAACAAACCGCCGAAGAATGCACCAAAAGGCATTGCCGAGAAAGCAGCCGGTAAAGCAATGAAAACCAGTGATGGTCCTTGAGCTGGGTTAATTCCGAAGGAGAAGGTTGTAGGGAAAATAATCATACCTGCGATAAACGCATAGATTAAATCTCCGCCACCAACTGCCAGCATGGCTCCACCCAGCGATTGACGGCGATCCACGTACGCACCGTACGTGATCATAATCCCCATCCCCAGTGAAAGTGAGAAGAAGGCATGTCCCAAAGCAACCAATGCAGACTCTATGCTTAGCTTAGAGAAGTCGGGATTCAGAAAGAAGGATACGCCCGCACCAGAGCCTGGCAGCATAAGAGCGTTAATCATCAACACGAGCAACAGGATGACCTTGGCAGGAATCAAAATTTTATTGAACTTTTCAATCCCGTTTGATACCCCAAGAGTAACCACGACTGCTGTAAATGCAAAAACAACTAACAGCCAAACCAACGGCGCATACCCGGAGGAAAAAGAAGCGAACTGTCCAGCAAAATCATTATTTGAAAACAGATTTCCGCTAAATGCCTCTACGGCATAATGCAGTGTCCAGCCTCCTACAATGGCATAGAACGATAAGATAACAAAAGGCACGATAACAAACATAATGCTCATCTTGCCCCAAATCGGGTGACCGCCTACTTTTACCATTGCAGAAGCAGCACTTCCTCGACCTGCACGACCAAGCGCAAGCTCTGCTAAAAGTACAGGCAAACCAACAAGCAACAGGCAGACAATAAACAATAAGAAAAATGCAGCTCCGCCATATTGTCCTGTAATATACGGAAATTTCCATATGTTACCTAGTCCTGCCGCACTCCCGATCGCCGCCAATATGAATCCAGCAGACGAGAAGCGTTCATTTTTATCAGACAGGCTATTCTGCCCCTTGCTCAAATTCATTATATCCCCCTCATTCTCTCTACTTACGCATAAACATGAGCATGCGCACATAAATAATTTTTACTCATTATAGCGTAAGTAGGATGTAAGGTCATGCATAATTTTTCACTATTACCGGATTTATTTTCATAATGTTCCGTATCTACAAAATACAACAGAAAACTACATATTTTCTTCAACATCCTTCTTTATTATGGTCTCTCCCATGCGATTAGATACTTTTTGATAAATATACGAAATCGCCAACAGTACAACACCAAAAGAGAAGTAGGCTACAATCGTGCTCCCCGTCGTTAACAGGTGCAGATCATACAACAGCAGCTTACCTGTCGACAGCAAGGTCAAGCCCAATCCAAATCTGCGAATGTAGACCACTCGCTTGAGGAAGCCGTATACAATATACAAAATGGCCAGCAGCAAATACACCAGACTGAACACAAGACCAGCATCCCCCAGGCGGAACTGAACTCCGAGAAAGGCGGTTATGATACCCAGCAAATATACACCCATAATGACCGGATACAACTCATTGCTTCTATAATGTCGGGTCATCAGTGCGTTCAGAAAATCCCTGCTGCTGAAGAATACCAGCACATTAAAGGCTGCGAGTACCACTAACGCCACATAATCAACAGCCGTATTTTGTGCATAATTTTCATGCAAGGTTGGAACCGTTACGGTGATCACCAGTGCCAGCGCGTAGCCTATGACGTACAACGCCAAGCTGTAGTATTTAATCACCCGATCATACAGCAACCTCACCTTAGGCAGGAAATAAGCCAACACCAGCGATACGCAGGTGTACAACAACACTTTGTACAAGGTGTAATGGACAAACCCGTCGGATACAACGATGTTATACCAATGCCCGGCTTCATACAAAAGGTAGAAATACACGTTCACCAAAGCTACATATTTAAATCCTTGCATGATATGCATTTCGTACAAACGATTGTTTTTGAAAGCATTCGGACGGCTAAATTGAATCGCATAGAAGACGGTAACGATCAACATTCCCAGTGTAATGAGCGTATATTTGAGTCCAAAATAGTCTGTCTCAAATCCTGACAACAGATATATAGGGAAATCGACGAAAAAGAATGCGCCCAGACACAGTAATAAAATGCCCCAGCCAGCTCGTTCCAATTCCTTCAACCGGTAACGGTGCCCATATAATGTAAGAAGAACCGCTTCGATCAACCAGCCCATGGATAACCATCTAACTCCAAACTGGAACGGCACCATAAGGATGGCAAAGGTCAACGAAGTCGCATAAAATAATATTTTGGTTTGTTTCTCCTCTGGAATATATCGACGGACCCATTGTCCCAGACCCCCGTACACCAAGCAAAAGACGAGAGCCAGCAAGCCTTTATAATCATCCAGGCCTGCATCGCCGAACAGAGAATACAGAACGGAACAGCTCACGACTGTATTCAGAGCCAAAAGGGAGAAATCCAGCCATGAGAGTTTTGATTTTAAACGGAACGGCACCCACAGCGTCATCCCGAGGTACATCGCAAATGTAATGACTGCATACAGCATGCTCGCTACGGCACTTTCCGATAACCACGCCAGCACAATCATCAAGGGCGTATTAAGTAAAAAGCTGATATATTGCACGACGACCCACCGTTTGCGGAAGGATACAAGCAGAATCAGCAAATTTAACAGGAACAAATAGCCCATGGCGATATACACGGCGTTCCCTTCCAGTCCGTTCGCTGCCATATAGGAAAAGAGCGGGAGATATCCCCCTACTAAACCAAAAGAGCATATCGTTCGGGATTCATACCTTAATGACAGTAGCACAGCGGTCACCGTAACGAGTACGGATAAGCCTATGCCTGTATACATTCCTATGATTTCTAACAAAAAGTAGCTGTAAAAAATCGATCCGTACAACACAGAAATACCGCCGCCCAAAATACCGAGCGCAAAGGTCTGCTTCTGCTTGCGGTACAGCCACTCCCCGCCGCCCAGCATCAACGCTCCTAGCAGAAAGAAGGCCACGCCCTTCATATTTCCTGTAAACCAGTTCGAGTATGAGTATTTAAAAGCGGCTCCCACACCCAATATAATGAGAAAAATCCCCAGCTTGTTGATCCAGTTCAAGCCTAGCTTCATTTCAAACTGATTTTGCTTCATGCGCTTCTGCATCGTTTCCTCGCTGATCTCTTCTTCTCCGAACTGCTGGAACTCGCTTGCCGTCTGCTGAAGCAATTGGCGCTCGGCCTCCTGAAACCGCTCGCGTTGTTCCATGATCCGGTCACGAATCTCCTCTGAGAACAGTCGTAATCTGGCGACGATCTCGTCCTGATCTTCTTTAAGCTCATGCGTAGTTTGCTGAATAAGCTGGTCCACCCGGTTTTTAGCCCCATATTCAAAGGCTGTCAGCCGATTTTCCCCTTCTGTAGTTCTGGAGGCAAAATAGGTCTCCAGCTTTTCACGCGAAATGCGGATCATATTCGCTTTTTCACTCAGCATTTGCTCCGTCAGCGCAGTGCGCAGCTTTCCATTTTCCTGCTCAATATGTCGTACTCGCTCTTCCAAGTGAATGCAGCGAGCCTGATAATCCTCGAACTTTTTTCGCAGAACCTCATTCTCCAGAATGATATCTGAGGCTTCATAGTCCGCGATTAATGTTTGATACTCCTTGAGCAGCTTGTTCTGTTCTTGGCGGATCGTATGTAAACGATCTTTAAAATCCTCCATGTTCTCCTCCATCGCTGTCCATTTTGGTAATCATTACATTTTACATGAAATTAAAAAGGCATTATAGAGACTATAGCCCATTTTGGACGTTAAATTGGGGCTTTTACTTATATATTCTTCCAGTTTCATGTTCGCAGATGAAGTAGAATGGATATACATATGAAATAAAGCCTACCTTTCCCCTTCGCAAACATGAAATCCAAATTGAAAGGAGATATACATGTATTCAATAAGTGGCACTATAGCTTTGATAGCAAGCATGTCTATGTTTTGGCTTTTATACTATTTAAGAGTCACCCATTCCTCAGGGTTTAATGATGCTTTTTACTTATTTCCACTTATCTTAATCTTTCTTTGTATTTATTTTTATTGGAAGGATCATGATGAAAAAAGTAAGTCATAAAAAGAAATAAAGTAGAGTGTATAGTTCAGATTTATCTAAGCGTTCTAGATTTCCACAAAAAAAGGAAGAACTCCGTAGGATTCTTCCTTTCACAAAATTAATACTTTTTCATGAAAGTCGTCACAGACTTTAGGGCTTTCTGCATGTCACTTAAAATTAGCTTTCTTATTTTTTGTAATGAGTGTAAATTTTAACGATTGTTATTCTTCCTTAACATAAGTACGTCATATGCAATAATTACTTTGGTTTTATCTGTAGCCTCCGGAACATTGTAAACCACTTCATTTTGACTGAAGTTTTTTTACAAATTCATCCTTCGTTTTGATTCTGTCAGGATGACTGAGAGGGGTAAAAGAAGTGATGACTATTGATAATCTCCAAAAGTTGATGTGCGCAACCTTTTGGATTATAATAATCATGTTTATATTTTTTGGATTTATTACATAAAATTATAAAGGATGATGACAATGAATAGGGCTGCGACAGGAACAATATTCTGTTTTATATCTGCTATATTGTATTCTTCTTATTATCTTTGTGCAGCAATTACAGGAGCCGGGCAGTTAAATCCTTTTTATGCTCCGTTTGGTTCTTTAAAAGTTTTTGCCGTAATGGCTTTGATTATTGGAGTAGCTTACTTAATTATAAGTGAATATGGATATTTGAAAAAAAAGAAGAAGGCCTAGGCCTTCTTCTTTTACATTATAACTTAATAATTTAAGTACTAGAGCCTTCTTTCTACTACTGTGACTACACCTTGTACTTTACCACCCGCAAGTTTAACAGGTGATTTAATGGTAACATTTTTGATACGCTCTAATACCGTGCCCACATAATTATAACCAACCAGGTCCCCTCTAACTACTTTATAAATAGGGGTGAATTGTAGTTTCGCTTGATATCCAGGCTGAACAGTTAGAGAACTATTATAAAGATGGGTTTCAGTAGTCGACCAGCCACCTCCTAGAACTTGAGTTACTGCGTCATTCCATTTAGCGGAAATGGTCATATTCGCACTCCACGAAAAACTTTTTGACCAACCTACCATTTGCGTTAATGTGGTAGTTTTACTTGAATTTTTAATATAGTCAGTTATATCGGTTTTCTGATCTACTTGTAATTGTTGAGGATAATATGCGGATTGAATTAATTTACGCTTAAAAACAAAGTCAAGACCAGTATCAGCCATTGGACTAATCCTATTTCCGCTATCATAAACTTGAGCTGTGACTGTCTGTGGCTGTTCTTGAGAAAGGAGCTTTTGATACTCATTTAACGAGATTTCTTCCAAACCACTCTCTGTAGTTATGTAGGCTTTAACTACTTCGGGCTGTGAAGTAGCTGACTCACTAACAGCAATATTAGAATTAGTTACCTCAGCATTTGCAACAGATACAACGGGAACAGAAAATAGAGCTAATGATAGAGCAAACAATGCAATACTTTTCTTTTTCAAATAAATACCTCCAATAATATTATTTTATAGAAACTTTTTTTTGCATAGAAACTTACAAAAAAAGCGACTAACAACGCTAATAAATATGTGAGTATGTAATGTTATGTAATCGAGCAAAAAGTAGAGTGGAGAAATTTGCATGTGAAATCATATCACCAAAAATATTGAATTATTATTATAATTTTTAATCAAAGGAAATATTTATAATAATAATTGTATCACAAAACTTCTATTTTCCTACCATAAAATTCAATAATCCCCTATAAATGAATCCCCTCTCCTAGATAGCTAACCTTCCAAAGCTTTTAACAAGATTGAATTGCCATTTCCTTTAGGTCAAAGGATAGATTTTAATGGTCATTGGTTGGTTTTTGAAATTAATATATGTATCAATTCTTACCTATACCTCAAAACTTATTACTTTTTAATGTATTTTTATTTAAAAAAATCCATTATATAGAATGATTTATTAATTAGTTGAGAGGAGGAATAGTTTTGCATAAGTCGAATCTATTTCATTTATTTAAACGGAACTAGGCATAAGACAAGAAAAACAATATAGCTGATGTGGCTCTGAAAGCATGAAGATGTTTAGTTGTATCATTTGGGTCAGCTTCTTGGTCTGAAACATACGGTTGTACTGATTTATCAGTTCATCCAAAAACATAGACTGCTCAAGCACACAGGCATATCCGAAATTATATTGTTCGTACAGATCATGCAATCGTTGCCGGGCATCTTCCAACTGTTGATTTAGCGTTTCATCTGTATTCATATCACATCCGCTCCTAATTAATCTCATTTTAGGTTGGAATATGGAAATATTAATTGCTATTTTTGCAATCAAAAATCAGCATAATATAACAAAAAAGACCAGCGTTTAGGCTGGTCAGTGGTAATGAAATTAGAACCTGAATCAAGCTGTACCAGTGTGTTCTTGCAGTTTGGCTTTGCCAAGAGTTGAGTCTTTAGCCTGAACCGGTAGTACCAATACCAGTAAAAAGCTAGTAGTTACCAAGAGCAAAGCCATCTTTTTGATCGATTTCTTTCCACACTTTTTGAAGTTTTCTTCCTGTTTCAAGGACAGCATTATCGTGCACAATTCGTTAGCCGCACTCCTGCTCCAATGGTTAAGAAACCTGCGTAGAAAGGAAAGAGAGTAAACCAATCATCAAAAAAATTAATCCAACGCCTAAGGGAACTTCTGCATGAATATCCCCATGCCAAGCAGGGCGAATATGCACAGTGGCTTGGTGTGTCACAAAGCCGTATATCGCAGCTCAAAAAGTTGTTGTAGCTTGATTACCCTGCCAAAAATCCGTATACTAACAAAAAAGCAAACGATATTATGCCTATGAAGAGCATCCAACTCGGAGGCGTTTACGCCAAGGACCATACGTTAGCGTAGGATATGGCGATATGTACCTAAGTAAACCGGACCCGCCCGTTACAGCGGAGCAAAGTGGATTGGAGAGTTATGACATCTGTCATGCTGTCTGGTCAATTTGGGTGGCACCGCGAGACCAAAGCGCTCCTCGTCCCATGTGGATGAGGGCGCTTTTTGTATTTTTATCCGAAAAGGAGTGCGGTGTCATGTTGGATATCAAATGGATCAGAGAGCATCAAGAACAGGTTCAGACAGCAGCAGACGGCAAAGGAATACAGGTATCGGTCGCAGAGCTGTTGACCCTGGATGATCGGAGAAAACAGCTACTTCAGGAAGTGGAACAGCTTCGGCAGAAGCGTAATCAATGTAGTCAGGATATTGGCGCGCTAATCCATGCCGGCCAGAGTGAACAGGCAGAAGTGGCAAAGCGGCAGGTCAAAGAAATTAACGGACGACTAGATCTTCTGGAAGCCCCGCAACAGGAAGTAGAGGAACAGTTTCAACAACTCTTGCTTCTGATGCCTAATATCGTATCGCCAGATACGCCACAGGGGAGATCGGATGAGGATAATGTAGAACTGGAGCAGGTCGGGCCGGTTCCGAACTTCGGATTTAAACCAAAGGATCATATGACGCTCGGTGAGCTTCATAAGCTAATCGACGTCCCTCGGGGTGTCAAAACAGCCGGTACCCGTAACTACTATCTGACGGGAGCAGGGGTTGCATTGCATCGAGCTGTGCAGCAACTTGCGGTGGATCTGCTGACTGAACGCGGATTCCAGTTGCTGGATGTTCCGCTGATGGTACGTGCAGAGGCCATGCGCAGCACTGGTTTCTTCCCGCTCGGACTGGATCAGACGTACCGCATCACAGGAGAGGATCAGTGGCTTGTAGGCACTTCGGAAGTGCCGCTGGTCTCGTATTACAGCGGTGAGATCGTGGATGTTACGGACCCGATTCGGCTGGCAGCCGTGTCCGTATGCTTCCGCAATGAGGTCGGCTCGGCCGGAAGGGATGTGCACGGACTGTATCGTGTGCACCAGTTTGCCAAGGTTGAGCAGGTCGTCATCTGCGAAGCCAGCCTGGACGCTTCGGAACAGATGTTTCAGGAGATTACGCGCAATGCGGAAGACCTGCTTCAACTGCTGGAGCTGCCCTACCGTAAGATGGCTGTCTGTACAGGCGACATGGCGCAAAAAACCTACAAGCAGGTGGACATTGAGACATGGATGCCCAGCCGCCAGGCTTACGGCGAGACACATTCGTCGTCCCAGCTGCTTGATTTCCAGGCGCGCCGTTCCAACATCCGGTACCGCAATGCGGACGGCAAGCTGAAATATTGTTACACGCTCAATAACACAGCGGTCGCTTCGCCCCGGATTCTGATCCCGTTGCTGGAGCATCACCAGCAAGAGGACGGTTCGATCCGTATTCCGGAGGCTTTACGCCCATATATGCCGCAAGGTATGGAATTTTTGCGTACTCCCTTGTTATGAAAACAGGAGCGCACTTTGAAAAGTAGTACCCAATGAGCAGGATTTCCCATTGTAATCATCGCAAAAAAGACGAAGGACAACTATCCTTCGTCTTTTTTGATGTCCCATTGTGTCATTGTGCTTCTGCTTCCCATGCGCTGGCAGGGCCAAAGAATTCATAGTGGATATCCGAAGCAGGGATATTCCACTCTTTCAACAGGCCGTATACCGATTGCATGAATCCCTCAGGGCCGCAAAAGTAATATTGTGCGTTACGTTCCGGTATCACGGATTGCAACCAGTCCAGATCCAAACGACCTTCCTTGTGAAAAGCCTGTGCCAGCCGATCCTGCTCCGTTGGTCTGCTGTAACACCAACGAACTGCAGCCTGTGCATCATGTGTGGCGACCAGCTTTTCTACCTCATTGCGCAGAGCATGGTTATCCCCGTTGACTGCTGCGTGGACAAAGGTGATAGGCCGATGCGGAGCAGATTTCACCAAGGAAGCCAGCATACTGACCATCGGGGTTAGCCCGACCCCGCCGCTGATCAGCACGACAGGTCTGCGATCTGCCCGATCCAGCGTAAAATCACCCGCCGGTGCAGATACCTGAAGCACATCGCCCTCTTGCACCTGCTCATGCAGATACACGGATACTTTACCTGCCGGACGGGACTCTACAGCATCCTCTCGCTTTACAGATATTCGGTAGTGAGGTTGGCCCGGTGCATCCGAAAGACTGTATTGACGAATGTGGGTATTATGTTCTCCCGGAATTTCCATTTTTAAGCTTATATATTGTCCGGGCTCGAATTCAGGCAACACCTGTCCATCCTGCGGCACCAGATAAAAGGACGTAATTTGGTCGCTTTCCTTAACCTTTTTCTGCACAACAAAGCTCTTAAAGTCTGACCAGCCTCCCTGCTGCTGTCCAGCCTCCTTGTACATTTCAGCTTCCACGTCTATAAATACATTAGCGATCACACCATAGGCCTCGGCCCATGCGGCAATGATCTCGTCTGTAGCCGCATCTCCCAGTACGTCCTTGATCGCAGCGAGCAGATATTTTCCGACGATAGGATAATGCTCGGGCTTAATTCCCAAACTGCGATGCTTATGTGCAATCTGGCGTACCACCGGAAGAATTTCCTCCAGACGGTCAATGTGCTGTGCAGCCGCGTATACAGCATTGGCCAGCGCTCCCTGTTGACGTCCTTGCTTCTGATTCGCGTGATTGAATATATTGAGAAGCTCGGGATGGGCCTCAAACATCATCTGGTAAAAACGCTTGGTGATTGTAGTTCCGTGTACCTCCAAAACAGGTACAGTCGATTTGATCGTTGCAATGGTTTGCTCACTTAGCATCTTTGTATCCCTCTTCTCTCCAAAATAAGATAACAAAGGGTATTTCAATATATGTCCCATTTGTAACCCTCAATTTAAAGCAAGTATACCCACATAAAGTAACCGTTTATGTGATTCCAGTCACTTTAAATTTAAAATAATGTGAACGTGTCAATGACAAAACGCACAATTACAAACGCTTCCCACATAACTGACGAGCTTTCCCCAAAGTTTCAAATATCTATATACCTATTTTGTATGCAGTGATCAGATTTGTCCTTTCTCGTAACAACAGTTTCACCATGCTAAAGACTTCAATTTATTCCACTTGTAAACGCTTCCAATTAGGGTAAAATCGAAAATGAGGTGCCGGACAAGCCATTCCGACCCATCCTATCCGTGTTAAAGGAGGCAGATGATATCGTGAAGTGGATCAACAGCAGCAAATGGTTAGCCGCATGGATTTGTATCCTATTCGCAGTGGCCAGTGCGGGTCTTCAACCCGATACAGCACACGCCAATACAACAGGCGTTACGCAAGCAACCTACGGGACCGAGGTGAACCAAGCGCTGAATGGTTTGGACGTCGCCAATGCTGAACTATCCCTGAGCGCAACAGCAAGCACAGCCATTACGAACGGAACGGATTGGAAAGACACCGCAGGTAACCCGATTCAGGCGAACAGCGGTAATATTCTAAAAGTAGGTTCTACTTATTATTGGTACGGCGAGCACGCCGAAAACTGGAAATTTGAAAAAGTGAACGTATATACCTCAACCGATTTGAAAAATTGGTCCTTCCGCAGCAGTATTCTCACCAAAGATTCCGCCCCTGAGCTGAATTCGAGCAAAATCGAGCGTCCCAAAGTCATCTACAACAAAACCACCGGAAAATATGTACTATGGGCGCACTATGAAAATGGCACGGACTACTCACTAGGTCGTGTAGCCGTCGCTACCAGCGATACACCCGACGGAAACTTTGCCTACCAAGGCAGCTTCCGCCCGCTGAATTACGAGTCTCGTGATATGACGGTGTTCACGGATACGGACGGTAGCGGCTACCTTATTACAGCTTCCCGTAAAAATGGCGGTGCCAACGATACGATGGCGATCTTCAAGCTGACAGCCGATTATACAGGCGTGCAGTCGTTCGTTGGCTGGATTTTTGAAAATGGCTATCGCGAAGCTCCTGCTGTTGTGAAAAAGAACAATACCTACTATCTGTTCACCTCGCAGGCATCTGGCTGGTATCCGAATCAGGGCGCTCACGCAACCGCCAGTTCCATGACTGGAAGCTGGTCTGCTCTGTCGCCCTTCGGTGATCCGGCGGCTTACGGCTCGCAAATCCATTCCATCGCCACGGTTACGGGTAGCGCAGGAACCAGCTACATCTATATGGGCGACCGCTGGAATCCGCTCAATCTGAGCGACCACAAATTCATCTGGTTGCCACTAACTCTGAATGACTCCAACAAAACAGCAACCCTGAACTGGTACAGTAGCTGGGATCTGGATGCTGCGACAGGCACAGTAATCCTGCCGTCCCTTGTGAATCACGCACAGGGCAAAACAGCGACTGCTAGCTCAGCCGCATCCAGTTCTCCAGCTTCACTAGCGAACGACGGCAACGCCCAAACCTCGTGGAAGGCTGCTTCTGCATCCTGGCCCGCTTGGTGGCAGGTCGATTTAGGCAGTACCAAGACCATCAGCGAAGTGGATATTTCATGGTTTATGTACAAAGGATCTGAAGCGTATTACAAATATAAAATTGAATACAGCACGGATGGAGTTAACTACTTCACGATTGATCGCACAGGTAATACCACGTATGGTTTTACCAGTGACAAAGTCAATTTTCAAGCTCGCTACGTGCGAATTAACCTTGTAAATGCAGTGCTATTCAATAATCCGAACAACTGGTATACCCCGACGGTGCATGAAGTAAGATTGCTTAGCAATTAACTTTCACACTTGGAATATTGCCTTAATCCTTAAAAAAATATCGCACAGCTCTTGCGCAATGTTGTACCCATTTGCAGGAGCTGTGCAATTTGTGTTGAACCGCTATGTTCGAGTACCTCTCTTAGACTCCTGAAGTGTCCCATGCCGGGCAATGATGGTGAGTCGCAGATAATCAGATATCAAGCGCTGCATGATATCCTTGATATATTGCAGTCGTGATAGTAGATGCCTTAACGCAATCTCCGATTTGTGCAACATAAGGTGCACAATCAATTAACTCATCTACTACGTTTCTTCTTGGACGTTGTCCAAGCGCACAAATGACTGAAGTACCTGGAACAAAATGTTCTTCACCATTTTGATCAGCGCAAGCAACACCTTCTTGTGTAACACTCAGCCCTTTAAATCCTAAATGAACCTGAATGTTATTCTTTTCGATTTCTTTTAGCATAATCGGACGATGTCTAATATTAGCATCCGGAGCCAGCTCCGTTCTCATCTCTACCAGATGAACCGTCTTACCTTCCTGGGCAAGGTGAATTGCTGCTTCACAGCCTGCCAGACCGCCTCCCAATACGACTACGCTATCGCTGACCCTATCCTTCTCCAGATAGTAGTTATTAACAATGACTACGTTATCACCATTCAATCCAGGAATTGGAGGAACAATTGCTGCGGAACCAGCTGCGATAATTAACGCATCAGCATTTTCTTTCTCTGCATACTCTTTAGTAACAGGTGTATTCAAACGGATCTCAACGCCAGCGTCTTTAGCCAGCTTTCCGAGAGTAACACCTAATTCATACATCTCATATTTAAAAGGAATCGCCTGCTCTCCCCTCAAAATACCGCCTATCTCGTCAGCCTTCTCACATAGAATAACTTTATGTCCGCGTTTGGCTGCAGTAAGAGCTGCATAAAGCCCGCCTGGGCCTCCACCGGCTACTAAAACCTTGCGTGGATTAGGGGAAGGGTAAATTTCTGTTCCATCCATCTCACGACCAATTAATGGGTTAACTGTACAGCGTCTTGTGGATGTTTCTGCACGTTCTGCCATACAGGTGAAGCATCTCAGACATTTAATAATGTCCTCGTCACGGTTGCTCATCACCTTTCTTGGAAGCTCTGGATCAGCAAGCAGTGCGCGAGCCATTTCAACAACATCCGCCTGACCGCTGGCAATGATTTCTTCCATTTGTGCCGGGTCATTTAATCCGCCGACCGTTGCAACCGGAACACTTACATGCTTCTTAATCTCTGCTGCAAGATAAACATTACTTCCATGAGGCAAGAACATCGAAGGGTGTGTGATACCAAATCCTGTCTGATAGGTTCCTGCAGATACATGAAGCAAGTCGACTCTTGATTCGATTAATTTAGCAATTTCTATACCTTCTGTCAGACCATAGCCGCCTTCAAATAACTCTGAGCCACTCATTCTAAACTCGATTGGGAAGCCAGAACCCACAGCTTTACGAACACAGTCAAGAACCTCCTGTGCAAAACGCACCCTGTTTTCCAAAGATCCGCCATACTTGTCTGTTCTGCGGTTGAAATAAGGAGAAAAAAACTGATTAATTAACCATCCATGTCCGCCATGAACCATAATCATTTCGTAACCTGCTCTCTTGGCCAGTCCAGCACATCTACCATAAGCTGCTACAATGTCAGCAATTAGTTCTTGCGTAAGTTCCTTTACTTCTCTGCCGTCTGGACGTACTCCTGGACTGGGTCCCCACTGAGCAAGTCCTTGTTTCTTATTTTTGTCAGTCAGATAAGTTCCTGCATACTGTCCAGAATGAGACAATTCCACACTGGCAATTGCCCCGTGACGGCGAATAGCGTCTGCAGTATAGGTAAAACTAGCAAGAGAATCTACTGTCCCCAGATCCAGATGGTACATATGGGAAGCTTCCGTCTCAGGATGAACCACGACTTCGCTGACCGTAACTGACGCAGCACCGCCTTTTGCTCTTAATTCATAAAAAGCTGTAGATTTCGGCCCAATAGTGCAGTCAGCTGTAATATCTGTACCTCCCATAGGAGAGCCAAACATTCTATTTCTGAAAGTCACATTTCCAATTGTAATTGGTTTACATAGATTGGGATATTTTCTTTGCATGATCTCATGCTCCTTATCTGTATTTATTGCTATGGGTTAATTGATAGCTTTCTGATTCATATCCACAGCCATCTTCTGATTTTTTCGGGTAGTGAACTTATATACAAATGTTAGAACAAGTCCGGTTATGCCAAGTACGGCCGCAATGACAAAGGCTCTCTGATAGCTACTGTCTGTGCTGTAAACATGACTCATAATCGATGGGCCAAAGTATCCTGCTGTTGCAAATCCAATAAACATAATTCCATAATTCACACTATTATTTCTCACACCAAACTGATCGGCAGTAAATCCAGGAAATACCCCCATCAGTGCACCAAAACATAAACCAATAACTGAAATACCAATATAGAATGTCAACACACTACCTTCGCCTGAAAAATAAAGCAATGTGAGCCCTATGACCGAAAAGACAGAAGAAAAAGCCAGGGTATTGATTCGACCGATTTTGTCCGAAATATAGCCTGCAACGATTCGTCCGCCCGTGTTAAACAATGCCAATACGGAAACAACTGTCGTAGCGGCTGCCGCAGACATACCAATCATTTTCTGAGCTATAGGAGAAGCTTGTGATGTACACATGAGTCCGGCAAAAGCACCACACATTAATAACAAGATCATGATATAAAACAGAGGGCTTGAGAGCATGCCTTTCCAGTCTTTGTCGTTCTGAATAGAACGGCCAACATTTACAGTCTTGGGTGTCCATCCTGCAGGAACAAAGTCAGATGGACATTTCTCAATGAAGAAAGAAGCAGCACATACAATAATAAGAAATGCTATACCGATGATAATGAATGCTGATGTCACACCAGACCTACTGATTAAACTATTGGCAATAGGAGGTATAATAACTGAGCTTATTCCATAAGCAGCCGTTGTTATACCGCCAACTAGTCCTCTTTTGTCAGGGAAAAACTTAATAGAGTTGCTAATTGTGCATCCGTAAACCATTCCCGTTCCTAGGCCGAGTACGATACCGTAAGCCAATACCAGGTAACCTACAGATGTTGCAAATCCTGATAAAATCATACCGCCTCCAAATAGCAAGCCCCCTACAAAGATCACTTTCTTGGGCCCGAATCGATCATTAATCCAGCCACCTGAAATCATCGTGATAGGACCTACCGAATTTGTAATCGTAAATGCAATAGCCAAATTCCCCGGTGTTAAACTAAGTCCTGTGACGCTGCTCAAATATTCTGCCATTGGGGCAGAAAATACACTCCACGCGTAAATTGATCCAATACACAGATTAATAAAACAGCTTGCAATCAGAATAATCCATCTCTTTTTTGTAAGTTCCACTGAGATCTTCTTCTCCCTCGTCGTTGTATTGTGAAATCATTCACATATTTCGAAATAATATTAACACGTGCTTTGCAATATATCAACAGGAACATGTATGTAGTTATATGTTCTATTAAATATGTTTTCAATAATATATCAATCTTATTGTGGACTCGCTAAATATGTTATACTTAACCAATAAACGACGAAAATGTTAGGAAGAGTGCCTTATGAGAACTTTAAAATATGCCATTCTGGGCTTGTTAAATAAAGAACCTATGACTGGTTATGATATAGGTAAAGAATTCAGTAAAGATTTAGGCGAATTTTGGACTGCAAAGCATAGTCAGATCTATCCAGAATTAAAAAAACTGCTTAATGAGGGACTTATCGTCTACGAGATCCAAATTAGCGGAGAAATTTTAGAAAAAAAATTGTATTCGATTACGGAGAAAGGCAAAGAAGATTTTTTACAATGGCTAAAAAAAGCAGAGCCTATTGAACCCACTCCCAAAGATGTGTTTAAGCTGAGAATGTATTTTTCTAATCATCTGGATATAACAACCCGATTATATTTGTTGGAACATCAGCTGCTTCAACATCAAGATAGGCTGGAACATTTACGCAAAAATAAAGAACGTTATGAAACTATTCCTCCTCTTGATAGTGATAATTTTGGCGATTATCTTGTATTAGATGGTGCTATTTTACGCGAAACTATAACCATACAATGGATAGAAAGTTTTATTGCTTATTGTAAAAAATAAAGCATCTCATTTTCCCTTAAACTTATTGTAAACACAAAAAAGCATAAGGATTCGAGAATATGTAGCTCGAACCCTTATGCTTATTTTTTTACTAATCAACGCATTCGATTCACTGTGGTAAACACAAATTTATCGTACCGATGCCGCGAGAACGAGTATTCAAATGGTATACCTGTATCCAGATAACCCACCTGCTCAATTTCCAAGATTGGATCATCCGCTGCGCAGTCCAAATGCTCACGATCCAGTTCCGTTGACTTGGATGCCCGGATGGTACGGTGTGAACCGACAATATTAAGTCCCAGCTCCTCCTTAATATGTTTGTACACCGAGCCGTACAGCACCTCCTCTGTAATACCGCTGATCAGCTTCGTGGGCATGTATGTGCGCTCGATAACGTAGGGCTCACCCTCCACGACACGCAGACGGATCACATGATATACAGGAGAATTGGCATCAATAAATAGATGGGTCGCTACCTCTTCGGATGGAAATTGAACGTCAAAGGCGACGATTTTATTTTTGATCTCTTTCCCGCGCAGTACGTTGGTTAACCCCAGCATTTCATTTACGACAACGTTAACAGGGCCATTGTGAACTGATTTGACGATAAAGGTTCCGTGTCCTCTTTTACGATTCAGCAACCCGTCCATCACCAAAGTGTCCAATGCCCGCTTAATCGTCATCCGACTTACACGAAACTCCTTTGCCAGTGAGATCTCATCGGGAATCGGATCATCACTGCTATAGGTCTTATTCATAATCCGCTCTTTGACCTCTTGTGCAATCCGCTCGTATTTGTTCATCTGTCTACCACCTGTACTAAAAATTGTTTTATGTCAGCATTTTACCAAAACATCGGTAGCGCTGGTTCCTTTTGTTCTGCAGGCGGGACGTTAAGGTATTACGGTATAAGTAAGTATACCGAACATTATACTTTCTCACCAGCGGCGTACAGCACAGTTCTTTGACGATGATGAAGAAAAAAAGGCGGTCCAGAGGACCACCTTAGAATCCGTTATTCTCGATCACCTGTTTGAACCAGTGCCCACTCTGTTTAACGGATCTCTTGCCACCGTCCTGAAGATCGACAGACACAAAACCATAGCGATTCTTATAAGCATTCGTCCAGGACCAATTGTCCATAAACGTCCATAAGTGATAGCCCTTCACATTGGAGCCTTCTGAGATCGCTCGTTGGACCCATTTGAGATGCTCACGGATAAAATCAATGCGATAGTCATCGCGGATCATGCCCTGTTCATCTCTGAACTTTTCTTCACCTTGAACGCCCATTCCGTTTTCCGAAATGAAGCATTCAATGTTGCCATAATTTTCTCTGACATTGGTCAGAATGTCGTAAATGCCTTTCTCATAAATCTCCCAGCCCCGCATTTCATTCATCTTGCGACCAGGCATGACGTAATAATCGAAGAAACGTTCCGGCACAAAAGGCGCATCCGGGTTCGGCAGACTTTCGCGAGCCTTGACTCTGCGTGGCTGATAATAGTTAATCCCCAGCAGGTCCACAGTGCCCTGGCGTATGATCTCCCGATCTCCGTCTTCCATGCTTGGTACATATCCCTCTTGGCGTAACAGCTCCACGAGCAAAGGATTGAATTCTCCCGTCACAGATGGGTCTAAAAAGGAACGATTAAAGAACGCATCGCATATTTCAGCAGCCTGCACGTCTGCCGGGTGCTGACTACGCGGATAAGTTGGCGTCAGGTTCAAAATAATTCCGATTTTGCCCTTATAACCGCCTTCTCTGTAAGCCTTAATGGCACTGGCGCTCGATAACAGGGTATGATATCCCACCTGTACGGCTTTACCGAAATCCACTTCATTCGGATAGTGGAAATCGTACAGATAGCCGCCTTCCACCGGGACAATCGGCTCGTTATGTGTAAACCATTTGGCTACACGATCCCCGAATAGCTCAAAGCAAGTGTTAGCATAATCCACGTAAGCCTCGACCGTCTCCCGGTTCACCCAGCCTCCACTTTCCTGTAAAGCCATCGGCAAATCAAAATGATACAAATTCACAAACGGCTCAATACCCGCCTGATGCAACTCTTCAATGACGGCATTATAGAATTGAACCGCCTGCTGGTTTATTGCACCTTTCCCTGCCGGAAACAGACGCGACCAGGAAATAGAGAACCGGAAAGAGTTGTGACCAAGCTCTTTCATGAGTGCAATATCTTCTTTGTAACGGGTATAGAAACGGGACGTTTCGCCAGGTCCAACCCCGTCATAAAAACGGTTCGGCTCCTGCTCAAACCAATAATCCCAAATGTTCGGTCCTTTGCCGTCTCCCTCCACGGTTCCTTCTGTTTGGGTAGCCGAAGCCGATGAGCCCCACCAGAAGTCGGATGGAAAACGGTATTGAATGGTTTGCTGCTCTGTATCTTTCATTTCGGTATGATTCACAGCTCTACTCCTCTCTCTTTTGCAATGAATAAGCTGCTAATCTAGCAGCTTATCCACATTACATTCCAACAGTTTGATCCTTACCAGCAATGGCTGCTTGGCTAAGCTCCTCTTCCTGCTCTTTACGAACGTTCATCCGGTCAATAATTTTCAGGAACGGGAACCAGATGACAAAGACGACAGCCATATTAAACAACTGCAGCACGCCACCCATCAGGGAGCCCGTAGCCATCATTCCACTAAAGAACAACGGCATCGTCCAAGGAACCTGTATTCCGTTTGGCGGCGGCACAATCCCAGTGGTCATGGCAAAGTAAGTAATCAGCGTAACGATCATTGGAGAAATAACCCATGGAACAAAAATAAGCGGATTCATCACAATCGGCAGACCGAATATGACGGGTTCGTTGACATTAAACAGACCCGGTCCAAGGGCCAGCTTACTGACCTGCTTCAATTGCTTACTCTTCAGGAAGATCAGAATCGAAAGCACGACAGCCAGTGTCATACCTGTACCACCGATACCTACGGTGTAAATATCCACAAACTGCTTGGTGATGATATGCGGCAGTTCTGCTCCTTTGGAGTACGCTTCATAGTTTTCAAGTGCCAGCGTATTCCAGATTGGGTCCATAACCGAGTTAATAATAATTTGACCATGAAGCCCAAAGAACCATAAAAGCTGAACAAAGAAAATAGCAATCAATGTAGGTATAATGCCACTGCCCAAATGCACCAGAGGTGCCTGTACAGCATGATAAATCAGATCATGCAGGTTATTATGAAGGGTCAGTGTAACTACAACATTAATGATCAAAAATATGCCCAATGTAATACATGCCGGAAGCAAAGCGGCAAATGATTTGGCAACTGCCGGCGGAACGCCTGGAGGCATTTTAATGACAAAATTTCGTTGCGTCACCTTTCGGTATATCTCTGCCGCAATAAAAGCGACGATCATACCAAGGAACATGCCTTTGGCACCAATCCGATCAACCGGAATGACACCAGCAATCGTGGCACCGCTTTCTTGTGTCAACACAAACGGGGTGAGCATCAAGAAACTAGCCAACGCAATCATGCCGCCAAATATGGGCTCGACCTTATAACTTCGAGATAGGTAATACCCAATCCCGACGATTACAAATAAGGTCATGATATTCAGTGTGGCATTAGGCGCAATGTTCAGCAGACTGCTAAAAGTCGCATAATTGCCGTCGCCCATCCACCCTTTTAGAAACGGCAGATTGATAATAACGACGATAATGGAGCCAAAAACCGTTAATGGAAATGACAGCATAAATGCATCACGCAGTACAGTAAGATAGCGGTTGTTGTTCAGTTTACCGGCAATAGGTATCAGTATCCGGCTTAATTTTTCAAACAAAGCCTATTCCTCCCCGCGAAGTGACTTGCATCAATAGGGTTGCAAGCTTTTCATGTCCCAAATTTCTCAAACTTACATGTTCCGTTATAAATTTCTGGATTTGAACAGTTCCAGCAATTCTAGAACCAGATCCTTCATGGTAACCGTGGACATCAGATGATCCTCGGCATGCATTAGAAGGAGCGAGAAAGGAGTTTGGGTACCTCCCGCTTCCTTCTTAACCATTTGAAAATGGATATCATGCGCAGCACGTAAATCCTGCTTGGCTTGTTTGAGCAGTTCGTCCGCACCTTCTACATTCTCATTTCGATATTCGGTCAGCGCCTGAATTACTTTACTGCGAGCGCTTCCACTATGAAGAATAAGTTGGAAACTAATTTGCTCTTCCGTCAGTTCAGCTATATTGACTTTATCCATTTTTGCGTTCCACCAGCTTCACTGCTTGCTCATAGGCTTTCTTACCGTCAACCATCCCGTATGCCATCATGTCAATCACTTCTACATGAATACCATATTGGGCTGCTTCCTTTTCCAGCTGTCCTTTAAGAAAACTCATTTGCGGGCCAATCAATACTGCGTCAGCCTTAGCCATATCTTCTGCCGCCTGATCTTGACCTACTGCCCAAATTTCAGCCTCGTCTCCAATGGACTTAGCATAATCCTGCATCTTAGTAACCAGCAAACTTGTAGACATACCTGAGCTGCACGCCAGCAAAATTTTCTTCATGATTGTTCCTTCCCTTCAAGGTCTGATTGGATGTTAAGTACTAGAAAACGTTTACAGCGTAATTATAAATCCAGTCTTTTGATTTGTCTATACATTTAATTTATATGTATAGACTTTTTTTAAAATGACACTGTTTCTTCACTTTTTTTCTTGAAAATGAACGTGATCTCTTATCTTTAATCTCTCAATAGTAATCGATTTTCACTATAAGAGGTTCTGCCAAATGATATGTTATTCGATTCTGTAAAATGCTAACATGAGCTTACGGAGTAACTTGATAGCCCCTCCGTAGCCAAAGAATAGCTGGGGTGAGAAGAGATGAGTAGAGATGAGAATAGCAAGTGTCATACTTGGAAGCAGGGCTTTCTCATGTGCCGAAAATTAGAAAAATTTAGAATATCAAGAAACATTCCTACATTTTTATCGTCTATATTATGGAAGACCTTACGTATGAGGGTAAGATTTTTCGAAGCCTGAAGTTAAAAAGTCAACTCACAAAGGAGCTTATGCATGTTAAAAAAGTTAGGATTAGCTGCATTGATTCTGGTTACTAGCCTCTCCGTTATTGGAACAGGCTGGGCCGCATCCAGCACAACAACCATTGAAGTTTCTAAAACTGCTCTGGATTACAACGTTGCTCGCCCGCTGAGCGATGGTGCTTTTCATGATGGCTTATTAGCCGCTGAAACATCTGCTGGAAACCTCGTGTATTACAATTCCAAAGGAGAGAAAGCTTTCTCACTTCCCGCCGAGCTTAAACCCATTGGTGATTTTCATGAGCAGCGAGCCGTAGTCAAAAATACAAAAACCAATCTCTATGGATACATTAACACCAAAGGGGCACTGGTCATCCCTTGCCAATATACCGAAGCCAATTTCTTTTCTGAAGGAAAAGCAAAGGTAACCATAGCAGACACCAAAGAAAATGCAATTATAGATCGAACGGGAAAAATCCTTTCTCATTTTAAAGAAAATGTGGAGTCAGAATATGTATTTACAGACGGTCTGGCCCTCGCCTACGCCCCTAACACCGGTAAGATCGGTTTTGTGAATGCCTCTGGTCAACTAGCGATTCCTTATAAATACAAATACAGTCGTGGTTTCTCGAATGGCTTGGCTATTGTTCAGAATAGCAAAGGGCTATACGGATATATCAATACAGTAGGGAAAGAAGTCATTCCTCCTCAATATAAATCTGGCGGAGACTTTTCGGAAGGATTGGCCCCGGTGCAAAATACCAAGGGGAAATGGGGATTCATCAATAAACAGGGAAAAGTCGTGATTCCCTTTAAATTTACAGATGCCCAGGATTTTAGTGAAGGCCTGGCGAGTGTGAAAAATGCAAAAAACGAAGTCGGATTTATTAATAAAAGTGGAGCACTGGTCATTAAATATCAACAAAAATATGATGTTACTACTCCGTTCAAAGAAGGCCTTGCTTTAGTCGGTAAACAAACACAATCATCCGTCTCAGACGGCAAATTCGGTTACATCAATCGTCAGGGACAACTGCTGACTAAACTTGAGTACAGAGTGGAATCCTCCTCCTTCTCCAATGGCTATGCTGTTGCTTTTATCAAGCCAGGCAAAGCGTTCATTGTATCTAAACATTCTGTTTCGAAATAAAAAAACGACCCTGGAGGCAGATCGAATGGATCTGCTTCCAGGGTCATTAGATTGCCGATATCTCGAATCCAATTAGTCGTGTGTGTAGAATTTCACTCCAGGCAAATCTGCTGCCACCCACGAGTAGTTAATAGTGTTACTGTTATAATTTTTTGTCCCCGCCTGAGCAACCTGTACCTCTTTCAAAATCGTAATCGATGAACCCTTCGGTCTGACAACGACTACATGACCATGACCATCCGCTTTTTTGATACCGATGGTAGGATACCCTAGATTTGCTCTTTTTTGAGCATCCTGAAAGGTTACAGAGTCCCAGCCCGGCGCCTTTTTATTCAGTAAAGCATCAGCCATTTGATTGGCTAAGCCACTTGGCAGGGAAGCCGACATCGCAGACATCACATCTTGTGCAAAAATATTACACTTCGTTCCACCTACTGGCGAATACTTTTTGTTCGTTTCTACCTTAAAACCGTCAATTACAGACGCGTAAGTACTTGCACTTCTAGCCATTGAAATTCCCCCTGAATATAAGCTGTAGAGGAAATGACGGAGTCGCTTGAACATCTGAATGGCTCCACATTCATTGATGTTGGCCTCAATTCCCTCTCAACTATTAGGGTGATTTCCGGCTTACTTTAACAACGTAATATGCAAAGAAATAATCCTAATTCACAAAAAAGTAATTAGTAGAAAAGTATATATAATACATCCATAAGATGGTATAATATCTCCCAGAATGGATTTATATTTTAGCATCGGATTGTCCCAATAAATATCCTTATAGATCGCTATCTAACGGAATACATAAAATGTTACGTTAAAGGGGTTGTTACACTTGGAACCTACAACCACGATACGCGCAGAACTGGAAAACTTCATGAAACAGAATGAGTTAAACATTACTCAATTCGGTCTGGTGGCAGGTATAAACCCGGGTACAGTAAGCGGGATCGTCACAGGCAACCGTACACTTTCCGTTCAACAATTAGATCGTATTACAGCCACGTTGGGTTACCCCAAAGGACATTTTTACAAGAATTATATTGAGGAATTTTTGAGTGCAACAACCCCTAACATACGTAGAGTCAGACCCCTTTTGTACAATTGTGCGGAGTTGAACATGTTGGATTGCATTGAGCAGGTTGTCAGCTTGCTCATGGAGAAGCTAACATACGGTGATGCCCTATTTACCATAGCTGAGGACTTTTTCCAACAAGGAAAGTTTGCAGCGTCCATCATCCTTTATGAGAGCGTAGCCGTTGGTGAGAAAAAGCAGCACTCCGAGCGACTAGCCCTTTGTCAGTACCGCATTTTTATGGCGAAGCAAGGGGACGATCATGTACGAAATCTCGAAGCTGCCAATCAGTTTGAGCCCTATGTTGAGCGGCTGAATGAGGTCGATCAGTTGGAGGCACTAAGAAATTTGGCGAATATATATCTTTCGTTGCGCCAATGGGATAAGCTAGATAAGTGGGCATCTGTAATGGACTATAAGGCTCAAATTCAGTATCGTTTGGCTTACCATCAGGAGCGAAAGAAAAAGAGAACTCCAAAGAGACCCAGCAGACCGCTATTTTACTACATAGCCTATTCGAATTTGCTCCATGCATGTGTTTGTGAAGCGAAAGGTGACTATGAGAGAACACTACAATATATTCGCACTTATGGAGATGTGAGTTGGGTAGTGGAGACGAGCGAGGATGCTCAACATTGGAAGCAACTGTTTCAAGAGTGGGCAGAGGCTAATTTTTATGTCATTAAGCTCTTGTCCGGGGATGGGAGCGTAATTTCGGATTATGTAACATATATTGAATCAAAAAAGGATGAAACTCTTATAGCCTTATGCAACATCTTTGAAGCTGCTAACCGATATCATATTAATGTAGATAATGTAATCCAACGCTTTAAATTAGAGATCACAGAGTATATTAAACAACACCCAGAAAGCGTATATGACCCACAAAATATATCTGATCAGCTCATTCGTTTACTATACGAATTGGCTCACTACTGTTTAAATAGAGCTATGTATTCTCACGGTTTTAAATACCTAATAGACTGCTTAAGAAAATCTGCTTCATTAAATAATGAAGTATTCTACATCAAATGTACGGGATTGTTTGAGCAATTTAAAGTTTATTCAACCAAACAAATATGTTTAGAATATCACAATTTAATCTCTGAAGTGCGGAAAGAAAGATTATTCTACTTTTAGAAATGCAAGTTGCTTTGAATTTGACACCTCAACCAAATGGCTACTACTACAATTGGAACTCTACTGTATAACCAGCTCTTCGAGCTGGTTCAGATTGTCGAGAAACCAAGATCATTTTAAGACCTTGGGTTTCTCTTTATGTTCTGGCATGTGTAACGTTGAGAAACGAGAGGATTACCACCGTCTCTCCAGGCGATCCAGGTGAATCGCCATCTTCTTCATGTTCTGCACGGCTGCCGTTATTCAAGGCCTGTTCCCTGAGATTGGGGAGTCCGCGCAAGGCAATAGCGAAACCCGTGAAGCTCTTTAGCATCCGCGAAGCTTTGCTCTATCGTAGGTATAAAAGAGGCTACCAAGAATTCTCGACAGCCTGACACCTTCCAATGAAAGCGCTATAAATAATTTTTTCCCTTTTTACTTAAGCTCATCTTTTGTTTTTATCGTTCTACCGGCAACTAATATATATTGAAGAGGATCTTTTACGGTAACAAATGAAATGCTTCGAGAAACTGAGCTGTCCTTTTCAATCTTTGGACGCTTCCTATCGGGAATATCTACGGAAGCTTGATCAGCATCCATGTTAAGCGTTTGATTAAAGACAAATACTTCGTGTAAATCCTCCTTACCTATGTGAAACACAATCTTGTCCTTTTTCCAGTTGATAAGCTCAAGCAGAGTACCTCACCACTGGGATATGCTTTACAAGAATCTATATCAGAAATTGTTATTCAGAGTTTCCCCTCATCCGATTTCCTCTGGGAATTTATGCATAATGCTCATATTAAGAAGCTTCATACTTGGATGTAAATCTTTTTCGATCTTTAACAATCTCGTTTTTATAAGCATCTTGATACGTTTTATACTCCTCTGTTTTGGCTAGTTCATTAGCAATGCTCTCTTCACTAAGCTTCTGGATACTATTTTTCGAAAAAAAATCTGTTTTTACCTCTATGTTAGAATTAGGTCCTGATACTAGTAAAGAACCATCCTGCTCTGCGGTCGCAGTAAACACATACACCTTTCCTTTTTGTGGTAGGGAATCATCTTCAAATAAGAAATATGTGCTCTTATCTTCACTCAATCCCCCGGACTTTTGAAGAGGAATGGAAACATCTTTCTTTAGATTACCTTTTATATTATCAAGCACTTTAATGGAATAATTCGTATAGGGACTTTTCAATTCTTTTGGTCCATCTTCCGTTTCTTTCGTTACAGGAAATTTATAATCAGTTCCAGTCATTTCTTCTACAAATCCTACAAATACATAATCTGCAAAACCTACAACCTCTTTAGGGTTATCTACATTTATATCAAATGAAGCATGTAAATAACTGGTCGGAACCTCGCCAGCCTTCGTTATATTCTTGTCTACATTACTATTGGAGCAACCGGAAGCCAGCATGGCAATCATTGCGAAAAGGGACAGGAACATAAATATTTTCTTCATGCTAGTTCTCATTGGTTGTACCTCCTTAATTAGTATCTTTTATAAGCAAGATCGTATGAAGCTTTATCATTAGCGCTGAGCATTGTTATGGACGTAACATACGCGTACATTACATCATTACTTGTATTATGTTCCAACCCAAGAGCATGAGCGATTAATCAATATAATCGGGTATACTACGCAAAATTAAAAAAGCCGAATGCCTTCAAGCAATCGACTGGGCGAAAACAAAAAAAGCAGTAGCTCAAAAAATTAATCTATCAGCTTAACTTTAAAACTTGCATTAGGACTTGCTGTATAAGGATTATCATCAGGCAAGGGCGAAAATGGATTAGTCAGCATGAATAAAATCATGACTTTTCCATTCTTCTTATTGTCTATAGATACAGTGATTTTTTTGTTCTCTCCTTTAGCGAGTTTATCATAAATATTTTGATTGCTATTTATATTTACTTGCTCCCAATCGACTAGCGATACAATATAAAAATCAATTGACTCCTCCGATAAGTTGCCGTACAGAACGTTGAATCTTAGATTATCATCCTCCGTTTGTAACAAGGCTTTATAAGCATCACCTTGCTTACCTACAAAAATACCATCTATACGCGCTTCTTTTAATTTTTCACTATTCACTTGTTGAGGCCGCTCCATAGGAATTTTATCCAAATTCTTAAACAAATTTACTCGAATATTATATGTTTGAGATAGAGAATCGGCCTTTGCTAATGTGTTGCTATCTGTCACAACTTCATCAGGATTTTTGAGAATGATAAAATTTGTCGCATGGAATCCGTCTGTGATACCTTCTATTTTCACAGGAATTGTCTCACTTTGATTTTTAGCTAAAGTAAAGCGAAAGTACCGCATATCATTATCATGTATTTTAAAGTTTCTTTGCTTTCCATTATCAAAGACAAGCAATATAAATACCCTGTCCTGATTAGTCTTGTTCGTAAATATAATATTTTTTTCAAAAATTTCATCTTTTATATCAAATGAACGCTCGGCTTCTATGGTAGAATTGCTATTGTAAAGACCTAAGGAATAGCCCTGCGCCCTCTTTTCATTGGGTACTATGTTCTGCTCGATACTTGAATTTGTATCGTTGCTACAGCCTACAAACAATATAAATAACAAAAATATACATAACTTTTTCAGTTTTATCCACATCCTATTTTTTGAAAAAGAAGACAGGAAATTGGTTCCTGCCTTTTTTTCTATATTTAAGAGTAATTAGCGATAACTACCAACCGTTATAATCTTCTCTAGTCTCTGGATACCAACTACTATAGCCTTTACTTTCAAATGAGTGATTAGAATAACCATAAGCATCATAGCTCGGCAAAATCATTGTACCTTGCCATGCTGTAGCAGCAGCAAGATTAGTATTCGATTGTGTGTCAGAAGCAGTCGCTAATATCCCTCCATTGTGATATAAACGAGTCACTACGCCAAGTTTACTAGCAACAAACGAAGATCTTGTTTCTCCTGTTGAAAATAGCTGTGCCTGAGGAACAGGAAATTTAAAAGCTTTTCCTAATTTTGTGCTGCATGTCCAATCAGGAGAAGCGGCCAAAGTAATCCCACTTCCGTCTGACAAAGGTGTAAAAGTTTTTTCCTGCACTTTAACTATAAAATTGTCTTCATTAGTGTAGGAATAACTTTTTACAGATTCTGAGTCTTTTTCCGATACTTCAGTGGCAAAGGCGGAAGCAGAAAACATAAATGTTAAAGCCAGCGTTCCCAATAAAACTCTCTTCTTCATAGTCTTTTTTCTCCTTTTTGTGAGCTTATTTATACAAAACTCCTTACAACTCATAGTGTAATTGAGTTTGCATACCAGAACAGATAGGATACCTAACAATTAAATATAAAAAGTTGTTTTTATTAGTAATAAATATATGTATAAAACACTATACAGTCTCACTTCATTATTTTTTATAAATCACTTTACCTTGACCATCTCGAATATCTACTTCAGTTGGTTTAAAACGTGTATCAGAACTATCACTTATGAAGATATATACTGTTTCTTTAACATCCATTTTTTTTGTCTGTGTACGCTGATTTGGAAAGGTAATAGATATAGTTTTGCCATACATAAGAATTTCCTCACTGTTAATAAAAAGCGCCAAATACGGAGAGCCTCTTTTTCGTCCAATGGTTTGCACTACCTGCTTTTTATCTTCCTGAATCTCTAATTCTCTTACAAATTCCTCTTGTCCATTTACTATAGTTAACATTCCGACTCCGATACGCTTATGATCTTTGTAAGCTATTAGAGAAAATGGCTTGTCTACATTATTTACTATTTTGTAGTTCAGTAACTCAAACTCTTCTTTACCTGAAACTTTTTTAATTCTATCCTCATTAATGGCGGTGTATTTATCTCTTGTGAAGTAATTTGAAACTACAACAATGAGAACTATACTGATTAGAATAAAAACAATTTTCCATTTGCCTTTATGCATTTTTGCCTCCCTAATATCTAAATTCGAAGTGCAAGATGTAGATTTCTATTTATGTAATCCATCAACTTATTTATCCATATTATAGTGAAAAAAATCCATGTTGTCATTAACTAGAAGACTATACATATACCAATATAAACCAAATAAAATCCCATATTTCTAATACACTATCATTTGTTGATACCCATTCACTTACCTTGCTTTACGCTTGAAATGGTAGGAATCTTATAATGTTGGAATCCGTACAGATTCCAAGTTTCAAAACAGTATTAATTTCTTTAGAAATATTCACAAAAAAAAACTTTATGAGAGCATAATTCCTTTTTACATTGACTTTATCAATCAAATAATCAGAGTTAGACGAGCCGTTTTTTTGTTTTCTAGAAAAGATATTCCTCATGTACTTTCACTTTTCCCATAAATACACATGACATCCTAAAATAAGTATCACCTAAGGAGGGGTGTATGATGGGAAGTGGAGAAACTTTGCAACAACGATTGGAGAAAAATCGACAGCGGCTCTATGATTTGCAAGCGAAGTATGGACTAGAGCATATCTATGTACTCCGTCAATCTATGGTCTTGGACGAACTGATTAATCAATATAATCGGATATACTATGCAAAATTAAAAAAGCCGATTGCTTGAAGGCAATCGACCGGGCGAGAAACTTGTGGTGGGTCACTCGCCCTTTTATTGTAACATACATGCCAAATAATCCGATTGCCAGCTTTATCGTTTATTTTTGAGTTCATTCATACAGCAAATACAGATCCAAGCATTCTTAAAGTATGTAAGATGTTGAAGTTCGCCACATAAGGTACAAACTTTCCCCGTGCATTGTCGCATGATCAAACCACTCTCCGTCATCCAAAACTCCATGGCTGTATGCTTGCCAATCCCAAGACGCTTTCTTATATCCACGGGGATGACAATCCGACCTAAGCTATCCAAGTCTCTGACCATTCCTACGCGATCCAAGAAACAACCTCCTTATTTCAAAAATATCAGTAGCTCAAAAATAGGCATAAATGCCTTAAATAAGGAAATATTTATCATGACATGGCAAGAACCGGAAAAAGGACCGTGTTCAACATGGAGAAAATATAAAGCGCCTTGCCGGGGAAAACCTCCCAGCAAAGCGCACAGTTACGCGTTAAAGGAGAATCATGGGTACGTTCATGCTTTTTGCCTTAATAAGCAAGACTCCCTCCCGAATATCCAACGATACGAGCGGGCAGAAGAAAAAACCTAATCATCACTTAACTGAAGGCTTTCCTCACTGATTACGGTTGGAACGATAAGCTCAGGAGGAGTCGTAGGCTTAGCTTGTGTTAAATAGTCTGCTGCCCCCATCATCAGAGCGATGCCGATAAATAGCACGACCCAATTACGATTCTTTTTCATCATCTGTACCTCTCATTCTTCACTGCGCCCGTTCAGCCACTTGAACCAATGGAGCAGATGACTGAATCGGTATTCATGCTGCAAAGCATACGTCCATACTTCAGGCTCTTCACCAGGCTCCTTCCAGACGAGCATGGAAAAGTGACCCTCTTCCTCGCTCGCAACCGACAGCAGCGAAAGACGATCATCCCCGAATCGGTATGGAGCCGATTCCACCCAGTAATTCCGCATATCGCTGATCCAGCTGCGGAACTGCTCTGTACCTGCGATCCGCAGCACTTCATCTGGTAGGAGCAGATGCTCGTCGATGTCCTTCCAATCCCCCGCATATCGGTACCGCGCTGCCAACATTGGACTGAGCGGTCGGGTTTTGCCGGGGGCCAACGTAGGCATATAGGCGACGGGAACGACCGGACCGATACTCTGGATAGCATAAGACCGAGCTTCCTCCTCACTCATTCCGTAAGACATAGCCTCCGCGAGAAAATGGTTTCGTCTTACCCCAAACTGATGCTGATACTGTGACATCTCATCCTGTAGCTCCAATACCATACCCTGTAATGCATCTGTTCCGATCATTCCCAAACACCTCTCATTCCAAAATATAGTCGTGCAATTCCCGTTGCGCTCGATACTTTGCCCAATTGAATTCAGGCCAAGCCGATTCTTCTCTCGTCATGCTCGTCAAACGGGCTTGTAAAAACTCATCTAGTGATCCATGTTCCTTACGACTAAAGTCAATCAGCAGCGGAATCGCGTCTGCCGATAGCTCACTCAAATATTCCTTATCTATCACCGATGTCGTACGATACCGTTCGAGATTATTTTCAGCAATCCGTATATCAATGCCCACATAGTTCACGACGACATAGGCGACCAGAGCGAGTACAATATAATATTTCGCCAACGGCAGTTGACGGAAATGAATGCGCACAGCTGCAATAAGCAGTAGCAAGCCCAGAAAAATCATAAACGCGTGTACCAAATAGCGGGTGTACGTATAGCCGTATGCTTCTTCGTACATAACCAGCCGGGTATATCCCGAGTACAGCATCACACCCGAACAACCCACGAGTATGTACAGCAGGCCGCTGTTCATTTTTTGCACTATACCTGAGCCAAATTCAGTCCACTTCAATACACTGATCATCAGCACAAAGTTGATACCTGTTACCATAACCAGCTCCCCGAATCCTCTTCTCGCATATTCAGCATACGAGGTTCCTTCGGGCAGAGCACCTTCCCATGCACCAAACAGATATCCGAACTGCAACACAACGAACACAACATACACCAAATTCATGACAATCAGCACCGTAGCGGTAATTACAGGATCAAACTTGATCGCGACCGGCTCGTGGTAAGGCACCGTTGGTCGGTCAATCATCACTGAAGAATGACCATCGTACTCGGTGGTTGGACCATTCGTGCGCTCATTTAACCCGTGCCATGATTGAGTCTCTCTTTGCGTATTACGCGGAGCAGGCTGTACAAATCCCCACAAGTAGCAGAAGAAACAGAAGGTGAAAAAGCAGGTCCAGATCAGCCGCAGCATGCCACTCCCAAAGGACAGTGTGCCGATCCAATCGGGTATACCAGATAACAGCTTTTCGAACATCCCATCTGCCGAAGCCAGCAAAGATATGATGATGAACAGTAGCGGCAAGGCAATAAGCAAACCGATTATCACTTTGCCCAATACACGCTTACGCTCATCCTTCACATTCCGAAGGGCTACTGTCTTAACCATCCGAAACGGGGTCACGATATGACGAAAGTTTTGATAAAACCAATGGCTTAACGCCTGACCAATAATACCGGGTTCCGACCAGCCATGCCTTTTCTCCCCAAACAGCAGCACCATATGTACGCTAATCAGAGCAGATATCGCCAGCGCATTTAACACATATAGGACCGGATTATTGAACAGCGCATATGTCAATGCCAGCATGAAAATGATCACAAACAGTAAACGCCCTATCCATGATCCTAACTGGAAACGATCTCGATTAAAGGCATACATATAGGCGTAAAACACAATAACAAAAATTGGCATAGACACGCCCAGCCCATGTCCGTAAAACAGATATTGATGAACCAGCGCCAACACAATTGCGCCAGCAAAGGCGGACAGAAACGACGTTTTCGGCAAAGACGTTCCATTCATCTTGTCATGCATGGTAAATACCTCCACAAATATGCTTTATAACCCTTATTGTAGATGATAAAATAAGAAGATAAAGAGAAATTAATTCAAACAAAATTTCCTATTTTATAAAAGTGGCTACGCTTTTAATCAAATATAGGGGAAACGGAGCAACCTTGAATGAAACTCCATGCCCAATTTTTACGGCTTCACTCACACGCAGCTGACGACAAGGACGAAAACCATACCATAGAGACGACGCTGGATGAGCTGGCGGCTATTTTTGACTGTACTCACCGCAACGCCTTGATGATCATTCAGAAAATGGAGCAGCACGACTGGATACAATGGACTCCCCGCCGAGGCAGAGGCCGCCGCTCCAGTCTGCGCTTCCTCATTCAGCCGGAAGACATTGCCGTGCAATCCATGATGCAAGCCATAGACCGCCATGATATCAAACGCGCGCTGGATGAGATCCGAGTTCATTCACGCTCCTCCACCATGCAGGAGCATTTGCAAGGCTGGCTGCTAAATTATTTTGGGCATCACGCGGAGGTGCGCAGTGATCAGCAGCAGATCGACACGCTGCGTCTGCCTATTCGCCAGCAACTCTATACGCTGGACCCGTTGTACTTGAACTGGCTCGCCGAGTCCTTCGTATCCAGCCACGTCTTTGATGGCCTGGCCCGCCGGGCGAACGAAAGCGGTGAGATTTTGCCGGGATTGGCGCACGCTTGGGAGGTGGACGCCACTCGTACACAGTGGACCTTTTTCCTACGTAAAGAAGTGCTGTTTCATAACGGAAAAATACTGACCGCTGAAGACGTCGTCTATACCTTTGAGCGACTGAGTCGGGCGCCGGGAAGGCGACTTTATCATTTTATCGTCCGGCAAATTCAGCACGTCCAGGCGTTGAGCCCGACGATGGTACGCTTCGTACTAAAAGAGCCGAACGAGCTATTTCTATCCTTCCTGTGTACCAGCCGGGCTGCGATTGTGCCGCGTGAGCTTAATCAGGTGGGTGAGGCCGCCTTTGGCATCCGCCCTATCGGTACAGGGGCATTCAAAGTCACGGAAATGAACGAAAGCCTGTGTACACTGGAGGCTTTCGCACCTTATTTTCAAGGCCGGGCTCATCTGGACCGAGTGGAAATTGTCCAACTCCCGTGGGCGACTAAGCTGGAATCGTCGGATACGGAAGACACCGCTTCTTCTTTTCACATTATCCATAATCCCGTATCAGCGGGAGATACGGATACCGCATGGAGCCAGATTCACTCGGCGGCTTCGGTACGCAAATTTATCACATGTAATACACACAAGGATGGACCGTTGCGCAACCCAGAAATACGTGCCCGCATTGTAGCATGTCTGGATCATCGCTCCCTTCCTCCAGCAGTGGATTCATCTAACGATTCTTATGAACCACTGGCGGCACTACAAATTGCTACCATTCCCGAGTATAAAGCGGACGCAGACCGGGTTGCGGCTCAGCTCGAATCCTGTGGGTATACCTGTAACATCGTGGCCGCATCTATGAATGAATTCAAAAGCTCATCTATCCGTATGGAGTCAGACTTAATCATCTTTTCTCTCTTTCGTGACCGTGATGAGCAATTACGCCTGTTTGACTTGTATCTCAATGTATCTGGGCATGTGGAGCCTCATAGCCGTGTGGATATCGAAAGACTGCTGCGTGAAATTGCACGGGAGGCCGATCATACTGTTAGGGCGCAGCAATTTGAACATATCGAAACTCGGCTCATGGATGAGCACCAGCTGCATATTTTATATGAAAAGCCCGTTCAGACGGCCTATCTTCCTTCTGTGCGCGGTGTATCTTTTAACAGTCAGGGCTGGGTGGATCTGCGTCATGTCTGGTTTCCGCCTGCTCAACTTCCAACTCCCCACTCTTGACGGCAAAAGTGCTCCTTCAAATGCACTTCCACATCAAAAAAAGGTATCCTCTTCTTCATAAGAGGATACCTTTTGGGTTACGACAATCTAGACCTTTTCAGGTAGATGTATCAAGGGATGAAAAAGCCCATCCCCCCAGCCCATGACTGTGGATGTCGCTAGGATCTTCCATAGGGGGGGGAACGGGTGAAAAATTCAATAGGACAAAAACATTAAATGCGAGCAGAGAAAAAACGATCTTTTTTATCATGGATGTACTCTACCTCTCCAAGTAAGTTTTTATATTCCTCTTTGTCCTCAGAAGTGGCAGTATGCCGAAACTTTTCAAATAATCCTACACATTTGATTGTGACAGGATTACCATTCAGCACGACGGAATAGGAAAGGCTCTCGAGCAGGAATTTCATACCTTTGGAATAACGATGTTTGTTGAGATCATAACAAGCCATCTCTGCCAAAAATCGTGCATAGAGATCTGCTGACATTTGCTCCGTATAGGTCCCTACCTTGACATGCTGATCTGAAAATGCCTCAATTTGTTTTTCAAAGCGCTGCAGTACATGATCTACATTAAAATCATAACGGTTGGCCGCTACCATAATTTTATGTAGCCCCACCAGAATTTCACCTTCGTTTTTTTCCAAATAATCTACATACTGTGGAATCACATCCAGGCTGCCGGACATCAATTGATATAAATACCCGTTGGCCTCAGCCCAGTTGCTACAAAGGGCCTTCAAACGCTGAGCTTCTTCCGTATCCTCTTGCACCCAGCTCAAATCAGAGTATAGGGATACAAATTCCAGCGCTTTTTGGTAATCCCCGCGCTCATCCCACACCCCGGCGCGCAGCACATAAGAGTATACAATATACATAAACAAAGGACCCTTAGGTTCCTTGCCACGCTCCGATCTTCTGGTATTTCCGTATTTTTGCTCGTATTGTACCTTGGCTTTTTGAGCCATTTTTTCAGCAAACCATTCTACTTTATCCCAACGCCGCAAGGAGGCATAGGTATTGGCCAAGTCTCTTAAGGCATCCAGTTGGTCTGCTTCACCCAGTCGGTCCACAAAGCTTTCGAAATGTGTGGCTGCCCATAAGTTTTCGTCCTGGTCATCGCCAACGGCAATCGTAAATAAACGGTATTGGCAGAGCGCCAGACGCTCTGAATGTTGGTACTTTTCACTTTCCGAAACATTTTTATAAATAATTGCCGCAGCCTCGAACTTACCTTCACTGAATAATTCTTCTGCTGTCTCAAACAAAGCTGGGGCGTATATGAGATAGTCCATCATAAACTCCACGACTTGCTTAATACAATCCAGTTTGTTCAGCTCTGCACAGCGATGCAAAAAGGGGCGAACCCGTCGCCAATTCGGTGCCGTATTCCGTATAAATTCATCAATGTATAACTCATAGAGGCTCCCTTCTTCAAGCCCCATGCCTTCACCAATCCGATCCAACAGCAGCATCGCAATCGGACGATTACCGTTAATAATGGCACTGATCGTTCCTGCATTAATACCTGTGTTCTCCCCAAACTTACTAATCGTAATTCCTTCTCGTCTGATGTACTGCTCCAGCTCTGCGCGAATTGTGGTTGTTTCCTTCAAATCAGGCACCCCCAGGGATTACTTGCATGATTACAATACAAAAAAAGAAAATTCCCGTGAATATTCCCTTAATTATACAAAAGAAAGCCCACTTAGCCAACCGCTCAAGTAAATTTATATCAGAAAATTCAATAATTCTCCGAATTGCCGTATACTACGGGGAGGTGAGCCGAACAGCTACACCCAATCGGTACGCAGGAAAGGATACGACAAATGGACAACACCCCTACAACAGAACAAGAGATTGCACAATGGATGGTCGCGCAGATCCGTGAAGTGGGCACCCTGAAACAAGAAGATGCAATTGCATATGTACGCTCTGAGTATGGAGAGCAGTATGTGTTTATAAGCGAGCATGGTCATGTATCTCTGGAAAAAGAAATCAAAAAAGCATTCCGCAAGCTTCATGGTGGTAGAATTGCCTGGGATCGTGACGGATTTCTCTGGGCCTGGACTTAACAAGCAAAAGCATCTGCCCTAGGCAGGTGTTTTTTTAATCATTTATCCATATATCCTCTGGAGTCGGTTAATTTCTTCCTTCACAAACTGTCGGAGTGCTACAGGCTCCACAACTTCAACCCTACCGATCCAATCCATAGCATCGCGACAAGCCGCTTCATAACTATACATGTTGACCGTTAGAATGAAATGACTGCCTTCCTGTACAGACTGGATGATTTCCATTCTTTTCGCTATAATTCCCGCTTGCTTCTTATTCGTTCGGATCAGAACGGGATAGTATTCTTTCTCTGTACAAAGCTGCTTAAACGCGGTTTCTTGCCTCATCCAATGATGTTCCAGCGAAAAATCCACCGGAACCTCAAACACTTCCGCAGACGGCTGAACCTCCTTGATTCGCTCACACTTAAAGGTCCGAATCTCCTGCCCAACTTCACAGAAGGCAATGAGATACCAATCTCCTTTTTTCACCACAAGTCCATAGGGATGCACATGACGGGAAGAACAGATTCCGTCAGCCTTCTCATATTGAATGGTTATTTTATGGGACCCCCACACTGCAGCTCTCACGGCCTCAAGACAAGGAATGGCTATACGTTCCGTCCACCACGGCGTATCATCAAAATAAAACCGCGCTTTGGCTTTCTTAATATCGGACTGATACGGGTCTGGCATCGTCTGTTCCAGTTTGAGCAGAGCATTCTTTAACTTCAAACCCGATTCGGTGGGCCCGCCTGTATAAATGCCCATCCCTGTTAAATACAACTGAATGACATCCCCGCCATTCAACTGTTTCAGGTTCGCCGTATAACCCTCCATTAAATAAATTCCGCCCTTCGGTCCGGATGCGGTAACAATCGGAACGCCGGCTTCAGCCAGGAGGTCGATATCCCTGTAAATGGAGCGTACAGAGGTTTCCAGTGCCAACGCCAATTCCTTGGCCTTCATTCTCCCTCTAGATTCGATACATAATAAAATCGCGATTAAACGATGCAGTCTCACAATCATACCTCCACAATAGATGGTTAACCCGAATTGAAAAGATGATGCAAAGATTGTTGACACCCTGTTGGCAGCAATAGGTGTGTATCATAGAAGTAAAGGGGTGTAATGGATGATGAATATTGGAATATTGGGGACGGGATTCGGCGCATATCATGCCTCATTGTTAAACAACCATCCCAAGGTAAACAGAATCATGGTATTTGGAAGGAACGAAACCAAGCTGCAAAAGCTGAAAGAGGAGCTAAACGTAGAAGTCACACAAAATATAGAGGATATTCTGCTGGATCCAGACGTGGATATCGTCGATCTATGCCTGCCCTCCCACCTGCATAGGTCATATGCTGTGGATGCGCTAAAGCACGGTAAGCATGTATTTTGTGAAACACCCGTTTGCTTTAATCTCGAAGACGCTCTTCTTATGCAACAAGCTGCGGAGCAATATGGCAAAAAGATTCTGGTCAACCAGTTCATTAAGTTTGATCCCGCCTATACCTATCTGTATGAGGCATACCGCCAACAGAAGTACGGAAAGCTCATTTCCTTATCTTTGAAAAGAGAAACGCCTCCCCTGTGGGGAGATCTTGGACTAAGCTCCATCCCTACTCAGTTCATGATTCATGAACTGGATTTATTGACTTGGCTATTGGGCCCCTGTGACCCATGTACAGTCTGGGGTACAGAAGTTACCCATCCTGAACAAGCACAGGTTCGTGCTTACTTTCAGCATCGGGATACATTCACAGAAGTCATCGCTTCATCCCATATGCCGGGAAGCTACCCCTTCACAGTGGCCTATGAAGCTTATTTCGAAAAGGCCAAGCTGGTATTTCATGAAAGCGACGAAAACGATCTTATACCTACCGCATTATATGAGTATACCGCATCAGGACAGCAAAAAATCAACCTCGAATCTGCCAATCCATACGAAAAAAGTTTGGATCATGCACTTGAATGCTTTGGTGGACATTCGGAAAGCCTGATTCCACTGGAATCGGCTGTACAAGCGCTGAAAGTGGCTATTGAGATTAAAAGCAGACTGGGGCAAGGCCAGCGTTAACCCGTATTTTTTCTTATGCCTGTTCTTATCTACGGAAATCAGCTTCCTATAAGGAAGCTGTATCCGCAGGCAGGGAAACTTCGTCCGCGTAGTTCGTTGCCATAATCTTGGCTACCCCGGCCGGATCGGTCGTCTGCCCCAACGCCCACATCATTTTCGTCACCAGCGCTTCCGTTGTCATGTCATACCCCGGAATAACACCCTTCTCCAGTACCTTTTGCCCCACTTCGTAAATCGTCAAATCCCCGCCCTCATAAGGACATTGAGTAGTCACGACAATACTCATACCGTCCTTCATCAGTTCCTCGATTTTACTGATCAGGCTTCTTTCTTTAAAAGGGACGCCACCCATACCAAAGCCCTCAATGACGATACCTTTATAGCCCAAGCCCTGAATGGCATCGAAAATCGCCGGATTCGTACCCGGAATCAGCCTGAGCAGAAATACTTCGGAAGCATACCCGTCGTTGTATGGATGACGAACGGTACTGCGATTTGCAAATACGCCCTCCGTATAGACCACCTTACCGTTCTCCACGAGGCCAATGTACGGATAGTTAATACTCTCAAAGGCGTTATAGCTGCGTGTTCTGATTTTCGAGCTACGGCTACCATTGATAATTTTGCCGTTAAACACGACAAAAACCCCAGCCACCTCGCCACATGCGGTCAGGAATGAGTCAATTACATTTTTTTTGGAATCGCTGTGCTCCGCCAAAATGGAAACCTGTGAACCTGTCACAACGACGGGTTTGTCTACGGTTCCCAGCATGAAACTCAAGGCTGAAGCCGTATAAGCCATCGTATCCGTACCGTGTGCAATGACAATGCCGTCGTACTGATCGAGCGAACGATGTACCATCCGGGCGATGGAAGCCCAATCCTCTGGTTGTGTATTTGTGCTATCAATGCTCATCAGATTATGGGCATCAATCTCGCAAATCTCCTTCAGCTCCGGAATTTCCGCCAAAATATTTTCAGCCGATTGGGTCGGTGTCAGGCCGTTTTCCTGATAAGAGGAAGAAATGGTCCCTCCGGTATTAATGAACAAAACCTTTTTCATATGCCAATGTTCCTTCCCGATTACATCTTCACTGTATTGTTCTTAGAATTTATCATGAATAAGTGTGATAAGCTACTTTGCAATGGAAAAGAATTTGGGATAAGAGGCGCCAAAAAAGCACGACAAACAAGCGCGGGCTTTCCTTCCTCCTGCGACTTGTCTAACGTGCTTTTTACTATAAGTGCAATAAGTCTACAGCGCTGCACATACCTATAACCCATCCACGTACTTTTTATGGGGATACAGGCTGCTCCTGTGGTGCTCTCTGTACCAACGCTTTGCCCAGAAACTGCCGTGTCCGTTCTTCCTTCGGATTGGTGAAAAACTGCTCCACGGGTCCCTGCTCCACGATCACGCCATGCTCCATCAGCACAACCCGATCCGCTACATCTCTCGCAAAACCAAGCTCATGCGTGACAATAATCATCGTATTGCCTTCACTCGCCACCTTTTGGATCACGGACAGCACTTCATCCACCAGTTCAGGATCAAGTGAGGATGTCGGTTCATCGAACAACAACACCTGCGGATTTAGTGCCAAAGCACGGGCAATCGCAACTCGCTGCTGCTGTCCACCCGAAAGCTGGGCAGGATAATAGGTCATACGATCCTTTAACCCGACCTTTTCCAAAATGCCTTCACTGATCTCCCTCGCCTGCTTACGATCCAGCTTTTTCACACTGGTCAGACCAATCATCACATTGTGGAGTGCATTCAAATTTTTAAACAACTGATATTGCTGAAATACCATTGCCGTTGCCATCCGTAGTCCGAGAATGTCCTTTTTTCCCGCCTTGGCGGCATCGACCTTTACATCGTCAATTTCAATGACTCCGCTGGTCGGCTGCTCCAAAAAATTAATGCTGCGCAGCAACGTGGACTTCCCCGATCCGCTTGGGCCCAGGATCACCACGACTTCTCCCTTGCCTACCGTCAGGTCTATGCCCTTCAACACGTGATGCTGTCCAAAATGCTTATGAATTTGATGAAGCTGAATCATGCTCTTACTCACTTCTTTCGTAAATTCGAATACGCTTCTCCAGCACGACAAGCCCGCGCTCAATAATAATGCACACCAACCAGTAAATCAGAGACACCGCAACATATACCTCAAAAAAAGCCAACGCCCGCGCGCCCATAATTTTAGCCTGTCCCATCATATCGACGACACCGATCATAAAAATAAAAGACGTATCCTTCACCGTACTGATCAGCGTGTTTCCCAGATTGGGCAAAGCCACCGTCAACGCCTGTGGCAATACAATTTTGAGCATAATTTGTGTTTGGCTCATGCCGATGGAATTGGCTGCCTCAAATTGTCCTCGGTCGACTGAATGAATCGCCGCCCGGAACGTCTCCGACAGATAACCCCCGAGATTTAGTGAAAATGACAACAATGCGAAAACCTCGGGTGGAATCACGTAGATATTTAATTGCTGTAAGAAACCGTATTCGCTCTGAAAATAATATAAAAACTTGGGTATTCCATAATATACAAGAAACAGCTGCACAATGAGCGGTGTTCCCCGGATGTAGGAGACATACAGCGTAGACAGTTGCGCCAAGACAGGCACCTTGTATATCCGAATTAACGCCGTTGCCAACCCGATAATCGTACCCAGCAGCATGGACAAAAATGCAATCCATAGCGTAACGGGTAGATACTCAACGATCCGGGGAAGGCTTTTCAGCATATAATCAAGGTCAAACAGCTTTTCCATAGGAACCTCACTTTATCCTTTACATTGTTGTTACTGCGGGATATATTCCCCACCTGTCCATTGTTCAGACAATTTTTTCAGTGTTCCGTCCGTTTTCAACTCTTTAATAATCGGGTCGATTTTAGCTTTCAGCTCTTCGCCCTGCTTATCCTTTTTGAACACCAGATTGATATCATCCGTTTGCACAGGATCACCTATCGCTTCGACCTGCAAACCTTCCTTCTTGATCGTAGCAGCCGTCATGACTGGATCATTCACATAAGCGTCCACCCGGCCATTTTGTACGTCTTGAAGGTTATCGGACGAAGTGCCTGTATCATTGTATTTCAAAATAATTTTATTCCCATTCTTCGCATTATATTGTTCCAGCAATTGTGTGTAGGAATCGCCTACTGATGCGGCTACCTTCTTGCCTTCCAAATCCTTGAGAGAGTGTATATCCGTTCTGCCTTTTTTCACAACAATGACGGATTGTGCCTGAAAGTAGGATTCATCCGAGAACAAATATTTTTGCTCGCGCTCAGGATTTTTGGCGATTTCATCTGCTACGACCTGAATCTTGTTCGATTCCAGCGCCATGAAAATTCCGTCCCAGCCAGAAGGTACAAACTCAAACTTGTAGCCGTCCAGCTTCTTGTCGATCTCCTTGACTACTTCCACATCGTACCCGGTCAGCTCGTTTTTTTCATTCGTAAAAGCAAACGGAGGGTAGTCATTTTGTGTGCCTACATAGATTACCTTATCCCCCGATGCCGCATCCTTCGAGGAACATCCACTCAAGGCACCCGTTAATAACACAAGAGATAGGCCAATCGCTGCCACCAAAGCAGATTTCTTCATATATGACATCCCCTTTTTAATATCCAAGTAATTTACTATGATTTTATATTATAACGGGTTATTCAAATAATACAACAAGTAAATTTCATTTCGATTATTTATCCATATGTTGCACAAAAAAAGGACCCTTGCGGGTCCACTGTTATCCATGAAGCGGAAAACGCTCTGCTGGATGTTCCGGCAAAATGGACGAGATCAACCGTCGTACAGCCGGATGAGCAGATTCAAAAATCTGATCCTTCTCATCACAGCGCTCAATCAATCTTCCCTGCTCCATCACAGCAATGCCATCACAGACGGCATATGCCGCCCGAATATCATGCGTGATGAACAGATATGACAATCCAAACGAAGACTTCAGTTCTCCCAGCAGGGATAAAATATGCATCTGGTGAACCATATCGAGGCTGCTGACGGACTCATCCAGCACGATCAGCTTTGGTTTGAGCGCAATCGCCCGTGCAATGTTGATCCGCTGTAATTGTCCGCCGCTGAATTGATGCGGATATTTAATCCGATCTTCCGGCTTGAGGCCGACCCGTTCCAGCAGGCTTTCGACCGTTCTTTTTTGTTCCTGCACCGATAACCGTTCGTAATTGTCCAATGGCTCACCAATAATCTGCCCGGCGGTCATTCGGGGATTTACAGCAGAGTAGCAGTCCTGAAATACGACCTGCATATCCCGTCGCAGTCCCCTGCGGACTTGGGGGCTCGCATTATAAATGTCCTGTCCCTGGAACAGCACCTGACCCTCCTGCGGCTTCTCCAGCCCCAGAATAACCTTGCCCAGCGTGCTTTTACCGGCTCCGCTGGTACCAAGTAAGCCTAGGCAAAACCCACTTTCTATAGTAAGCGAAACGTTAGCCAACACAGGAGGACGTGGTTCAGAGCGGCCCAGCCATTTGCGCCTTCCATAGCTATGAGTTACTTTCTTCACTTGTAGCATGCGCATTCGCTCCCCTTTTGAAAGTGTAACCGTCGAACAGGCGACTAACCACCTACCTGATTTATGCCCCGAATGGACAACTTGGGTCTGACATGCAGCAGCATTTTCGTATATTCATCCTGCGGGTGATCGAATAACTGATGGACCTCAGCCTGCTCAACAATACGACCCTGCTGCATGACAGCCACTTCATCCGCCAATTGGGAAATGACGCCCAGATCATGCGAGATCAGCAAAATGGACGTATTGTATTCCGTACGCAAGCGATCCAGCTCTCTTAGCACCTGTAGCTGATTGACCACATCGAGCGCCGTCGTTGGTTCATCGGCAATAACCACTGCTGGCCGCAGGCACATGGAAATGGCGATCATGACTCGTTGCAGCATCCCGCCGCTCAACTGAAACGAATACCGCTTCATCAGCTTGGCTGGATCGGGCAGATTCATATTTTCCAGAGCCGTTATGGCAAGTTCATGGGCCTGTCGTTTGGTTAATCCGGTGTGCGTGCGGACCGTTTCCATAAACTGAGCTCCGATCGTATACACTGGCGTAAAAGCGCTCATCGGATTTTGCATAATAAACGCGATTTCCTTGCCCCGAATACGGCGCATCTCCTCGGCCACCATTCCGTTCAGCTCACGCCCGTTCAGACGGACACTACCTTCCACGTCCATCGTCTGGCGATCCAGCAGTTGGAGCAACGCTTTACAAGTCACTGTTTTGCCGCTTCCACTCTCGCCGACAAGACCCAGTACCTGTCCCTTTTTCAGCTCAAAATGAGTTGGCTCCAGCAGAGATACCGCCCCGGCATCGGTTTTGAGCTTCACCTGTAAGCCGCTGACCTCCAGCACCTTCTCCCTGTCGTCCATCGTTGTAACTCACTCCCGTTTTACTGACGTTTGGCAATTCCGTATCGGTCGGACAGCGCCTCCCCCAATATATTGAAGGCCATCACCACCACCAGAATCATAACCCCCGGATAGATCATTAATTCCGGATGACTGCGTATGTATCCCGTTCCCTCATGAATCATCGCTCCCCATTCGGGAGTCGGCGGCTGAATGCCTAGACCAAGGAACGACAACGCGGAAATATCCATGATCGCCCAGCCCATTTCCAGCGTACCAATGACCACAATCGGCCGCAGCACATTCGGAATAATATGCCGCCGGATAATGGCCCCTGAGGAGGACCCGCTAATCCTTGCAGCAGCTATAAAATTCCGTTCTTTCAGACTGACGACCATATTGCGGCACATTCTGGCATAATACACCCACTGCACCATCATTAAGGCAAGCAGCACCTGCATGAGGCCCGGCCCAAAAATACCGACAATGCCCAGCACAAGCACCAAATTCGGAAACGCCATAATACCTTCGCAAAACCGCATCAACACACTATCGACCCAGCCGCCCACATAACCTGCTAGCGACCCGACCACAACGCCGATGCTAAGCGAGGACAGGAAAATTAATGTCGCAAAACCGAGGGAAATCCGCGCTCCATACAGCAACCGGGATAAATTGCACCGACCCAAATGATCGGTCCCCAGCCAGTATTCTTTCGAAGGTCCCTCCAGCTTGTGCAGTAAATTGACTTTAACCGGATCATGGGGAGCCAGCCAAGGAGCTAGCGCCATAATGATAAAAAGAGCAGCCAGTACGACAGAGCAGACCACGATTACCTTTTGACCTTTGAACATTGTACGCAACCTTATCATCACTGCTCTGCTCGTCCCTTCGATGAAATTCGGGGGTCCATATACAAATGCACCAGATCAACGAGCAAATTGCATACGATGAACAGGCATGCCGCCAAAAACACATAGCATTGTATGACGGGAATATCCCGGTTAAAAATCGCTTCCACAAAATAACGGCCAAACCCGGGCCATGAAAACACCTGCTCCACAATAATTGTTCCGGTCAGAAGCTTGCCCAGATTCATACCCAGACTTGTAATCAGTGGAGCAATGGCAATTTTCAGTACATGCTTGAGCATGATTACCCGCTCACGAATCCCTCTAGTTCTGGCATACTGCACATACGTTTCCTGAAGCTGCTCCAACACACTGGAACGCAGCAGGCGCGTATATAAAGCAATCAGAACCAGCGACAGGGTCACCGTGGGCAACACCAGATGCTGCCACGTTCCTCGCCCCTCTACAGGGAGCCAATCCAATCGGACAGAGAAAAAGAAGATTAACAAATATCCCAGCCAGAACTGGGGTATAGATGCGCCAAAATATGAAATTCCTCGACTAAGCATGTCGATCCATCCATTTTTACGCATCGCCGCCAGCACGCCCAGTGGAATACTCACCACAATAGATAGCACCATACTGCTCACAGCCAATTCAAAAGTGGCGGGCAGCCGAACCTTGACCTCATCCCACACCGGCTTGTTGGTCAGATACGAAGTACCAAAGTCCAATTGACTGATTCTTTGAAGTGTATGCATATACTGCGTCAGCAAAGGCTGATCCAGCCCGAACTCATGTCTTTTCTGCTCCAGAATCTCTGGAGTAGGATAAATATGAGCAGCCGTCAAATAGGCCTCGGCCGGATCAACTGGTGAAATATGAATCAGTGCAAAGGTAACGAGGGTGGCAAAGAGAACAATAGGAATGACCGCTACCATTCGCTTCCCGATATAGCTGATCATGAGTTGTCCTCCTATCCTGTAAACTACCGTTACCTATCGGCTTCAGCTACTTTCCGATTTCAATTCCCTCAAACGGATTTTCATCCCGATTAGCCGGGAATACAAAGTTTGTAATCTTTTTCTGGTACACTGCCGTTTTCTTAATATAAGAAATAGGCACAATGGCAGATTGCTCCTGAAGCGTCTTCAGAATCGAAGCATACAGCTCTTGACGCTTGGTTTCATCTGTCGATGAGAGCGCTTCGTGTACTTGCTGATCCAGGTCTTTCTTCATCGGAAGGGCACTCAGCACCTCGGAAATTCCGAAGCTCTTCTTGGCAATGACATTAATAAAGGAGTGCGGATCATAAGGCGCACCATAGTTGTACCAGAAGTACAGATCAAACTGGTTGGATCTAAGGCGCTTAATTTGAACCGTCAGCTCCAGTCCGGTCAGGTTCACTTTGACACCCAATTCTCCCCATTCAGCCTGAATGGTTTCAGCCATCGCCTTTTGGATCGGATCAGTCTTATCAAAAATCAGCTCAAAATCCAGCTGTTGTCCGTCTTTTTCCCGTACTGTACCGCCTGCGGGCAGCTTCCAGCCAGCCTCATCCAGCAACGATTTGGATTTTTCCACATCATAGCCAACAGGCTGTAAGTTTACATTCGTATACGGATAGTTTTTGGATAAAACCGTATCCGCTGTTTCCTCCAGCCCCGAGGTTACACCTTCCACCATTGCCTGCTTGTTAAAGCCATGCTGGAGTGCCAGACGTACCCGAAGGTCTGCCAGCTTGGGATTGGATGAGTTGAGTAACAGGCTTCTTGTACCTACAGGCTCGGACAGCGTGGTAACATACTGATTCGTGTCGCGAAGCTGTTTGAAAGCATCCAGACTAATGACACCCTCTCCATAAATCAGATCCAGGTCGCCTTTTTCAAAGGCCATTACACGGGTTTCGCCATCGGGAATGATTTTTACCGTAATTTTATCCACCTTCGGTGCAGTACCCCAATAGTTCGGATTACGCTTAAAGGTTGCATATTCATCTTGCTTGTATTCATCCAGCATCCAAGGTCCTGTACCTACAGGTTTCTTGATTCCTTTGGACGTATCTCCATCATCCGGGAACCCCGCTTCACCCAGAAAACGGAACGGGCGAACGACAGACAAATCCTGAAGCACTGGGTAGTATGGCTCTTTGAGCGTCATTCGGAAGGTGCTGTCATCTACAGCTTCAGTTTTGTCGAGAACGCCTACTATACCAAGCCAGCTGTGCGTTTTCTCATTTTTCATAATAGCGTCAAAGTTCTTTTTGACAATGGTCGCATTAAATAGCGTTCCATCCGAAAATTTCACACCTTTGCGCAGCTTAAACGTATATATTTTGCCGTCCTTGGAAATAGTCCAGGATTCAGCCAAAGCAGGCTCCAGCTTGCCTCCTTGCTTGTAGCTGACTAACGGCTCATAGACCATGGATTGTGCAAAAAGTTGGGAAGGATTGTATACGTGAGGATTCATCGTACCAATGTCACGCGGCCACGATAGCGTGATCGACTTTTCATTGGCAGCTCCGTCAGTAGAGGTGGATGCAGGGGTGTTTTCCTGCTTCGCGCAGCCCAAAACAACGGATAATAAGAGGAGCGCCACCAACATAAGGGTGGCAGTCTTGCGGTGTCGAACGGACATCAATGTATTTCCCCTTTTCTATATATGTGATAATGATTATCATAATCATATTTAGAATAGGTACCACGTTCTATTTTGTCAACAATATTCGACAAGCAATCCTCTTATTTATTTTAAATTTGTATAATATTAAATTTATGGCTTAATTCTCCAACGTTTGAAACAGAGTACGCGTGTACTCGTGCTGTAACAAGTCTTCATCCCATTCCTTAAAGATTTCCACGATCTCCCCCTGAACCATGACGGCAACTCGATCACAAAACTGACGAGTAGATTGGAGATCATGAGTGATGAATAGGTAGGACAACTGACGCTCCATCTGCATTCTTTTGAGCATGTCCAGTACAGAAGACTGCGTTGTCGTATCCAGATTGGCGATCGATTCATCGAACAAGATAATATCCGGCTCCACCGCCAACGCTCGGGCAATACATACCCGCTGTTTTTGCCCGCCACTCAGCTGTGCTGGGTATTTTTCCAGACTGTCAGCCTCCAATCCTACTGATTCCAATAGAGACAGACAAATATCCAGCGCCTGCACTTTTAGCTCAGGAAAATAGTTGTGGATCGGCTCCATTAAAATATCTCGAATGGTCATACGAGGATGCAATGAGGAGGACGAATCCTGTGCAACCAACTGGATTCGCTTGTACAACTGAACGTCCTTCATCTTTTCGAAATGTATAGGCTGATGATCCAGCCAAATCTCCCCTGAGGTCAACGACTCCAGCCCTAGAATACATTGTGCCAGCGTACTTTTGCCACTTCCACTTTCTCCAACCAATCCAAGACACTCCCCCTGCCGTAACTCCAGACTCACCTTCTTCACGGCCTGCTCGCTATCTTGCGTGCTGAACCAGCCTTTTCTCCGTTTGCGGACAGGGTATGCTTTGGTCACATTCTTCAATTCCAGCATCACTGGTGCATCCTTCCTTCCGGGCTCATCTCCAACACTCGATCTGCTATGCGGCTCATACCTTGGCGATCATGTGAAATCAACAATATGGTGAGATCAAAGTCTTCTCTCAATTGTTGCAGCAATGCCAAAACCTTGTCGCGGTTGATAACATCCAACGCCGTAGTAGGCTCATCGGCAATAAAGAGGCTCGGACCTGAGCTTAACATTGCAGCCAGCAGCACCCTTTGACACATGCCTCCGCTTAGTTCAAAAGGATATGACGACAAAATATGCTCAGGATCTGCAAACCCAACCTTGCGGAGCAGAGAGCGCAAATAGGCCTCCCGCACTGGAGTAGCGCCTCCTCTGGCTATCTCCATGGCACGGATCAGCATCTGCCGCATCCGTGGCAGCACGCCCAGCGGGTGGACTTGCTGCGGTGCAGTGTGGGATGGGGCAGCACCAGCTTGCCCCGGCTCCATCTGGTCGTGCGGCATCCGACGCCGCCCGTGCAGTCTAAGCGTATCCATCAGCTGGGCGCGGACAGTCCGGATCGGATTCAACCCGCTCAGCGATTGTTGAATGAGCAGGGCAATATCCTCTCGGCGCAGCCTTTGCCAGCGCCGTTCCTGGAACGGGAGAGTGTCTTCCCCGTTATAGTAGATACGCCCTTGCGTAACACCGATACCTGGCTCCAGCATGCCTGCGATTGCGTGTGCGGTCAGACTCTTGCCGCATCCGCTCGGTCCGGTCAGGGCCACAATCTCCCCTGAATATATGGAAAAGCTCACATCCCGCAGCAGTGGTTTGCTCCCACTTCCGCTTGCTCCTACGCCTGTGCGGCAGATTTCCAAATGTTCCACGTGTAACAACGGTTTTCGCCCTGCCACTTGTTCTATCGTATCCTTGCCCCCAAGGGCTATTTGATCTCCCACTATTTGGCCGCCCCCTTTTCCGAAAAGCGGTCGCCCAAAAGCTGGCAGGCAAGTACGAATAGCATAATCGCCAAGCCCGGGAAAATCATGACATGCGGAGCCACCTGAAAATATGAGGTTGCATCATGCAGCATCACGCCCCACTCTGGCTTGGGCGGCTGTACACCCAGTCCAAGAAAGGACAGCCCAGCGATCATCAGCACCACGCGTCCGATATCCCATACCGCATAAACCAACAACTGCGGCAACGCTTGTGGCAATACATAACGTCTCAGTATACGCACGTGTGAATTGCCGGATAAACGGGCATACCGAACGTAGTCCTCCTGACAGGCTTTTTGAACCAGACTACGGATATACCGGACATAGCCCGCCCACCGTACCGCAATAATCGCAAGGGTCATGTTAACAAAACCCGGGCCCAAAATGCCCACAATTGCCACCGTTAAAATAATATCAGGAAAAGCCAATACGCCATCGATTCCCCGCATGATCAGCTGATCTACACGTCCACGCACATAACCAATGAGCAACCCTATAGGCAGACTAAAGCACAGCGTAGCTACAGTAATTGCACATGCGATTAGCACGCTCGTCCGTATCCCATAAATTAGCCGTGACAGCACATCCCGACCCAGATGATCCGTACCGAAAGGATATTTCCGACTGGGTGGTGCCAGACGGTTCAAAAGATCCACTTGAAGAGGATCATGAGGAGCGACCCATGGAGCCAATAACCCAAGCAGCACGATCAGACCAAAAAGTACGCCTCCTGCCAGCAAGCTCCCTTGAAAGGAAAGCCGTATCTTTTTCATTTTCAGCTTCCCCCTTAACGCAAACGTAGCCTCGGATCTATCGCCGTCTGGACCAAATCCACCAAACACTGAACACCTACAATTAAAAATACGGCAAAAATAACATACCCCTGAATCACCGGATAATCTCGCTGGGTAATCGCATCTATAAAATACTTACCTAACCCCGGCCATGAAAAAATGGTCTCGACGATGACATTACCTGCCAGCATAAATGATAGATTGGTACCTAGCAGTGTAATCATAGGCAGAACCGCATGCTTAAATATCTCAAAAAACAGGATATGCATACGGGAAAAGCCTCGGGCCTTCGCTGCTTTCACAAAATTCCGGTCACCCAGCTCCAGCATTTGAGCACGCAGTACACGTGCTTGTACCGCTCCCAAACCTGCACCAAGAGTCAGCGCTGGGAGCACTAGATGTGTCCAGTCCTCCCTTCCCATGGATGGGAGCCAGCCCAGGCGAACGGAGAATAGATAGATCAACAGAAACCCAAGCCAAAAAGAGGGAATCGACGATCCCAGCAGGGCAAACAGCCTGCCCAGACGATCCAGTGGGCCGCTGATTTTTAGCGAGGCAGCCAGTCCCAGCCCCAGCGTAAGCACCGTCATGACGGCAAAGCCCGCAGCAGCTAGCTCCACAGTAGCAGGCAGTCTGTTCCATAGTTCGGCTAGCACGGATTCCTTGGATACATACGAGGTGCCCCAATGCCCCGTGAACACATCTCGCAGCCAGTTCACATATTGAATATGAAGCGGCTCGTTTAAGCCCAGTTCCTGCCGTAGCGTCGTCAACGCCTCCTCAGAGGCAGGGACATTATGCGCGGTGAGCAAAATAGTAGCAGGGTCACCAGGAGCGAGCCGCATCAGTACAAAAGTCAGCGTGGATACAACGAATACAATGATGAGCAGCTGCGCCACACGTTCCAGTATAAAACGAATCATAGGATACGCAGCTCGTTATTCCGTAATATCAGATTGCGCTGTAATGTAGTAATACTCGATCGGATGGGGTGTAAAACCCTCCACCCCTTTTTTCACACCAAACACATTATCAGGATGCACAATGAACGACTGTGGCAAATCCGCATTGATGATATCCAGCGCTTGTAGTGTCACAGCATTACGCTGCGCTGTATCCTTCGCCAGCTTCAAGCTGTTAAGAATACTCTCTAGCGGTTTGGAACTATACCGGCTTACATTGGCTTCGCTTTTCGAAGAATAAAACATGTCCATAAAATATTGCGGCTCTCCTGTATGAGCAGTAAGCATGCTGTACATTGCAAAATCCCAATCGTTTTTGGTCAACGCCTCGTCGATATTTTCCACCTTGCGAATCTTGACCTGGATTCCCTCTTTCAGCAATTGGCTTTGGATGACCTCAGCCATAACGGAGAGCTCTGGACGCTGAGGGAAAGTCAGCAGTGTAACCTCGAACGGCTTGCCTTGCTTAGTCCATGTCCCTTGGGCGTCTTTCTGCCAGCCATCCTTCGTCAACAGCTGCTCTGCCGTTCCGTTCAGCGCTTTACGCTCAACTTTACCGAAGGGAAGAATGCTCGGGAACGGACTGCTTGCTTCCGTACCGAAGCCCCTCATGACGGCGCTCACAATCGATGTGCGCGGAATCAGGCTGTCCACCACCTTACGGTTCGCCGCATCCTTGAATACTGGCGATTCCATATTGTACACGATCATATGGGTGCGCAAGGAGGGAGCCGACAGCACTTGTAGCTTGTCGTTCTTTTTCAGTACCTCTGCGTTATCAACCGGAATATCCGTCGCTACGTCCACCTCGCCGGATTGCAGCGCCATCAGACGCGAATTCCCGTCCGTAATGAACTTCATCGTCGCTTCAGCCAGTCGTGCCTTCTCGCCCCAATATCCGTCATAACGCTCTACGACCAACGATTGGTCCTTGTTGAACGCTTTGATTTTAAAGGCGCCTGTCATCGCTGGGTAACTCTGCTCATCTTTCATCGATGCCACATCCAGTACAATTGTCGATGGATCAGCTAGATTGGACACCAGCGCCGCGTTCGGCTGGTTTGTCGTGATTTTCAAAGCCAGCGGGCCGCTTACATCAATGGACTTCACATTCAGTAAATCCTTAGCCAGATGGCTTTTCTCGATAGAGCGCAGCAAAGACGCTTTTACACCTGCTGCATCCATACTCTTTCCATCATGAAAAGTGACTTTATCCTGCAAGCTGAACGTCCAAACTGTAGGACTATCCTGCTTCCACTCCTTTGCCAGCCAAGCCACAGGCTCCAGCTTTTCATTCAAACGTACCAGTGTCTCACCTGCACCGGATCGCATCACATCCCAGCTATTATCTCCGTGCGGGTCAACGCCTGACGGTTTCCATGTATACGCCATTACCAGCTTTTTATCTGTCGCTGTTTGTTGTGCTGACGCGTTTTCACCTTTGCCGGAGCTATCCGACGTCTTATTGCTGGCACATCCCGAAAGAGCCATAACTGCCAGCAACAGCATCACCCCTGTACATATCAACCATGAACGCCTACTACGATTGCTAATCATTCAAAGAATCCCCCTCTATCTTGTAAAATCATATAAACCTAACGCAAAACGCGAAAAAAGCATTCCGGACCACTTGATCAGCAGTCAGAAATGCTTTCATTATAAAATGTCAAAACTCACCTCGAAGCCAACTCCAAAAACATAGAAGGGATCAGATCGGTTTCAGACATTCCGTATGCAGCACGCCTAACCACCTCCCCAGCATCCCGTGGGTCTGACAGTGATGTCAAAACAGGCAGGTCTCCTGACTCCAGGCGCATCTTTCAGGCCTTCCCGGTTCTTCACAGTTCCAGTGGCTGTTCTGAAAGCTCCAGCAGTATCCTGCTGATGCCTGTATACAGTGGCGGGCCCGTGTCGGAATCAACCGAACTTCCCTTTTAAGTGAACACGCTCAACAACTATCCACATGGTCTCAACAAAACCCCGTACATAGAGTCGTCCGGCTCACACCTGTTTTCTTCCTTTATTTCTTTCCATTACGATCTTATTTTGTTGTCACAGGCTTGTCAATAAATGCTGCACAATATTTTAAATTTGAACGATACAGCGAGATTGAAGGTGATGTCTATTCATTGCGTGCACGAAATGAACGTGCTAAAATTAGGTATAGAGATAATCATCGTGTCCGTATACTAAAAAGAGTCTTCGCCGCGCCAACGGCAAAGACTCTAGGACTTGAAAGGCTGTGGATCACCACCACGGCGCGCTGCATAACTAAATGTTAATGCAAACGAAACCCACCGTTAGGGGCCAACCTAATTACGCGGTGGGTTTTCGCTTGTTCCGAAATTTTCGACGTAGCCAGCGATAAAGTTTACGAATACTAAACACCAGGCTTAGTAACGTAACCATCCAACGCAACACATCGTAGCACGACACAAGGTTGACCATCGGCTTCACCCCCTTTCGGGAAGCTGCACCGTGGTCCGAAAACATCCACCACTATTCAAAATCCATAAGGTAAATTATACCACTGCCTCGCCCACTACTCTAGCAAATTCCTCTAGTAAATAAATCAACTTAAGAGCTAACTTTAGCGCCACTGCACAGTCGGACAGGGTCAATATCTATATGTCCCCAGACGGCAAGGGTTTATTTATCCCTAATCATCAAACCTTCTGTGGAACCTCCTGAACCGTCACGCTTTTGACCGAGTCCCCTTGTTTTCTCGTCAAAACGATGTTCAAGACAATCGCTGTAATCGAGCCTGAAACGATACCATTTTGCAACAGCATTTTGGCAAAGCTCGGCAGCTGGTCGAACATTTGTGGCAGAACGGCAGAGCCTAGGCCCACGGCAATACTGCATGCTGCGATCAGCAGATTGCTTTCCTTCCGCAGATCCACTTCTGACAGAATAGACATGCCTGATGCAGCGACCGAGCCGAACATGACGATCATCGCCCCGCCCAGCACAGCGTTAGGAATCACTGTCGTTAAAGCAGCCAGCTTAGGCAGCAAACCGAGAACAACCATGATACCGCCCGCAGCAAAAATAACGTTCCGCGATTTGACGCGTGTGAGTGAGATCAGACCCACATTTTGCGAGAAAGCTGTATAAGGAAACGCGTTAAAAATACCCCCAAGCATGATCGCAAGTCCCTCGGAACGCAGACCATTGACGATCTGCTTCTGCTCCACCTTCTGATCAATTGCTTTGCCTACTGCCAAATAAACGCCTGTAGACTCAACCATACTGACAATATTGACGATAATCATCGTACAAACTGCCATAATGCTAAACTCAGGCTTACCAAAATAAAACGGCTGTGCAACACTCACCCATGAAGCCTCCGCCACGGGAGCAAAATGCACCATTCCCATTCCATAAGCAACCACTGTGCCCGCGAACAACCCAATAAGCACGGAAATCGAGCGCAAAAAGCCTTTTGCCAACCGATTCACAAGCAGAATAACCAGTAGTGTGACTAAGGCCAACAGTAAATTACGTGGCTGTCCAAAGTCCGAACTGCCCTGACCCCCTGCTACATTGTTCATCGCCACCGGAATAAGGGATAGACCGATAATCGTAACGACCGAACCTGTAACCACCGTCGGGAAAAAGCGTAGCAGCTTGCCATACAACGGTGCTGCTAACACCACAAATATACCAGACAAAATAATGGCACCATACGCTGTCGCTAAATTTGAGGTCGAAGCAATCGCGATGATGGGCCCTACTGCCGTAAACGTACAGCCTAAAATGACAGGCAGTCTACTACCGAAAAAGCGTGTGCCCATAATCTGTAATAACGTAGCAATCCCGCAAGTGAACAGATCGGCAGCCACCAAATAAGCCATCTGGGCTGGCGTCAGGTGCAATGCTCCCCCTACAATTAGAGGTACAGCAATTGCTCCAGCGTACATCGCCATGACATGCTGGAAGCCCAGCGCGAATAACTTTTGTTTACTTAACATCCCACATTCTCCTTAACGGGAGGAATCACCACGCCAGCTTCCTCTATAAAATGAACCTCGCCTGGTGCCATGGAAGCGATACGCGCAAGAGAGCGCACAGCAATGCCTCTCTGCTCCAACAGTCCACGACCTTCCTGGAAGCTCTTCTCAATCACACAGCCAACCCCGGCCAGCTCCGCTCCTGCTTCCTTCACAATATCCGTAAGTCCAACCAATGCTGCGCCAGTAGCCAAAAAATCATCTACGATTAGCACATGGTCGCTGGCATCGAGATATTTTTGGGAAATACTCACCTGATAGGTTTCCTGCCGAGTGAATGAATGAACCTCGGCGAAGTATACCTGCTCATTCAGCGTGATTGCTTTCTTTTTCTTCGCATAAATGAACGGGACCCCCAAGGCAATAGCAGTAGCCATAGCAAATTGAATACCACTAGCTTCAATTGTAAGCACCTTGGTGATCGGAGCACTGCCGAAAAGGCGTGCAAACTCCTTACCAATCTCCAATGCTAATGCTGTATCTACCTGATGATTCAAAAATGAATCTACCTTTAATACGGTGTCAGATAAAATTTGTCCCTCTTGACGAATACGTTCCTCCAAAGCTTTCATTATGCGAGTATCGCTCCTTCTGTACTTTAAAATAGTATAAAACCTGCCAAAACCAAAAAAAGGACAGGCTCCCTTGAGTTGTTTCTCAAGTGAAGCCTGTCCTTGGGGGTTGTAATCCCTGACGGATTGGCGCACAAATAAATGCCCGCATTCATCCAAAGCCGATGCGCTATCACTCATAGTCGGACGATTACAGTGGTCATCCGGTAGAAACTTCTGGGCCATATCCCCAATATTATACGAGTCATATGAAATTGATATCTTGTATACTACACCCTCTGGCGGGCGGTTTCAAGACTATTTTTCATACAGACAGCGGCATTTGGAGAACCTTCCACAATTGGAATATCGTAAATCAAGCCGACCTTTGTTCAAGGTATATATATTGTAAGGACTTTGCATAATCCTGATTGTAGAAAACAGATAAAAAACAAAAATACATGCAAAACAACATTTAATTTTAATTATAATTTTAGAAAACAAAAATAAAACCACAAATTATACTTCCGTTTATGTTGACTACAAAGAAAAACGGAAGTAGTATGGAGTTAGTTAAGAAAGCAAAAGGCAGACTTTCAGGCTGCCAGTATTTTATCCATGCAAGGAGATTGGGTATGAATAATTATCTTGCTGTTGATATTGGAGCTTCAAGCGGAAGGCTCGTAAGTGCAACTCTGCAAGGTGACCAGCTACACTTGCAAGAGCTTCACCGTTTCAACAACTCCTTTACCGAAAAAAACGGACACGATTACTGGAATATCGACGAACTATTGAATGAGATTATTCAGGGCTTGCAAAAAGCTAAACAGACGGGGATTCACTCCTGTACGCTCGGCATTGATACATGGGCTGTAGATTACGTGCTGCTTGATCAGAAAGGAAACCGCATTCATGAGGTATACGCTTACCGGGATGCACGTACCCTCCATGCGCCCGACAGGCTGCACCAGATCATCAGTCGAGAGGCTGTGTATGAGAAAACAGGCATTCAGGAACTAAACTTTAATACCCTGTATCAACTGTTTGTCCATGATCGGGAACAGCTTGCCCAGGCGGATAAAATATTGATGGTCCCCGATTATCTGTACTATCGCCTGACAGGCATCATGATCAATGAAATGACGAATGCGTCCACGATGCAGCTTCTCAACGTGAACACACGAGAGTTTGATGAAGACCTGCTGTCCCTGCTCCAACTGCGACGCAATCAGTTTTCAGAGCTTGCCGAGCCTGGACGGGTTCTGGGTTCTCTTTTGCCGGAGCTTGTTCAAAAATACGATCTTCCGGACTGTCAGATCATTCTTGCGCCTACTCACGATACTGCATCGGCTGTTGCAGGTGTTCCGTCACAGCGGGAAGAATCTTGGGCCTATATTAGCAGCGGAACGTGGTCACTACTGGGAATGGAACGTTCCAAAGCCTTGAATACCAAGGCAGCCATGCAGGCGAACTACACGAATGAGTGGGGTGCTTACGGTACGTACCGTTTTCTGAAAAATATTATGGGATTGTGGATGATTCAGGAGGTTAGGAGGGAGGGCGGTTCCGCACATAGCTTTGCTGAATTGGCCGAACTGGCTTCAGCAGAGACACCGTTTGTCAGTCTCGTCCTCTGTAACCAGTCATCCTTCTTAAACCCGGATAGTATGACCCTTGAAATCCAGCGATTCTGTGAAGAAACAGGCCAGCCCAGCCCCAGAACGCCGGGTTCGCTCGCCCGCTGTATTTTCGACAGTCTGGCCTTAAGCTACCGCGATGCCTTACACGAACTGCAACGTTTAACAGACGAAACGATTACCAGATTGTACATTGTCGGCGGAGGCGCTAACAACGAATTACTATGTCAGCTTACAGCCGATCTCTTGGGAATTGAGGTTCAGGCAGGTCCTTCCGAATCTACAGCCATCGGCAATATTGTCGTGCAATTAATCAGCTCTGGTGTTCTTGAGGATCTCAAAGCTGCTGGCCGTACCATCGCCCGCTCCTTTCCGACTCGGCTATATGAACCGAAATCGGTGGAAGGCTTGCAAGAACTCCTGGATCGCTGGGAGCGCCTCAAGATACAAGCAACATCCTCTATTCAGATATCTCAATAAAGGAGTAAAGCCATGAATGAAGCTATTGAAGCCAGTTATAACGAAGCGAAAAAGCTGTATGCCCGCCACGGTATTCAAGTTGACGACATTTTACGGAAGCTTTCACAAATCAAAATATCACTGCACTGCTGGCAGGGAGATGATGTTCAGGGATTTCTGTTCAAAGACAAACAGCTTAGCGGGGGGATTGCCGTAACGGGCAGCTACCCGGGCAGAGCAGGCACGCCGCATGAGTTGCGTCAGGATTTAGAAAAAGCTCTATCGCTTATTCCGGGTAAACACAAGGTCAATCTGCACGCAATCTATGCGGACACCACAGAACAAGTGGATCTGGATCAACTGGAGCCACGCCATTTTCAGAACTGGGTAGACTGGGCCAAACAGCAAGGGCTCGGGCTTGATTTTAATCCAACTTTGTTCTCCCATCCCAAAGCGGAAGACGGCTTCACACTGAGTCACAAGGATTCGGAAATCCGCGATTTCTGGATCACACACTGCAAAAAATCACGCAGGATTGCAGAGCATTTTGGCAAAGAACTCGGTCAGCCCTGTGTCACAAACCACTGGATGCCGGATGGCTATAAAGATACTCCGGTTGATCGGTTGGCTCCAAGAGAACGTCTGCGTGATGCGCTGGACGAAATTTTTAGCGAGGAAATCAGCGAGGAATACAACATCGATGCGGTTGAAAGCAAGCTGTTTGGCATCGGCTCGGAAAGCTATGTCGTAGGCTCACATGAATTCTATATGGGATACGCCCTGACACGCGGTAAATCCATCTGTCTCGACGCTGGTCACTTCCATCCAACCGAAGTCATTTCGAACAAACTGTCCTCTGTGCTGATGTTCACCGATCAATTATTGCTCCATGTCAGCAGACCGGTTCGTTGGGACAGTGATCATGTCGTGACGATGGACGACGAATTGCTGGACATTGCCCGTGAGCTGGTTCGCGGTGAATTGCTTTCCCGAACCCATATCGGTCTTGATTTCTTTGATGGAAGTATCAATCATGTAGCAGCATGGGTCATCGGAACACGCAACACGATCAAAGCGCTACTTCGCGCTATGCTCGAACCGATTGAAGCATTAAAGCAGGCGGAAGAGGAACAGGATTTCACCACTCGTCTTGCTCTGGTCGAAGAGTTTAAATCGTATCCGTTTGGTGCCATATGGGATTACTATTGCGCTCAAAACGGCGTTCCTGTTCGTGAGGAATGGTTGGCCGAAGTAAAAAACTATGAACAACAGGTACTGCTGAAACGGTAACTACTGCACTGATAATGCTTATATTCATATCATACAAAGGGAGAGATTATCCATGACTACTGTGCTGGAGAATCAAAAAGAACGCAAATCGGGACTGGATATCCCATTTGTTCGCGAGATGGCGGAAATTACACAAAACATGTGGAAATTCGGCTGGGATGAACGCAATGGAGGTAATGTAAGCTATATTCTGGATGAAGCTGAGGTTGCAAAATATATAGATATTCATCAGGTCATTCGGACGATTAAACCTGCTTTTCCGGTGAATGAACTGGCTGGTAAATATTTTATCGTCACCGGATCAGGAAAATATTTCAAAAACGTAATTGCCGATCCGGAAGCCAATTTAGGAGTTCTTCGTGTCTCGCAGGATGGCGAGCAATTGGAAGTCTTGTGGGGCCTCAAACACGGGGCGGTGCCTACCAGTGAGTTACCATCCCATTTTATGGGCCACATTGAGCGCTTGAAGGTCGATCCTAACCATCGTGTTGTGATTCATAATCATGCCACCCATGTTATTGCCATGACCTTCATTCATAGTCTGGACGAAAACCAATTCACCAAAACGCTGTGGGAAATGTGTACCGAATGTATTGTCGTCTTTCCAGACGGTATCGGTGTAATCCCTTGGATGGTACCGGGCTCCAGCGAAATCGGCCGCGAAACGGCTAAAAAAATGAAGGATCATCACGCTGTATTATGGCCTCATCATGGCATTTTCGGAACGGGCAGCTCCATTGATGAAGCGTTTGGCCTGATTGAAACGATTGAAAAGGCAGCGCAAATTTATATGCTCATTGCACACCATGATATTCAGCAACGGATTACAGATCAGGAATTGGCCGATCTGGCCAAAGCCTTCAACGTTACTCCAAAAGAAGGCATCCTGAACGTATAAATGTAGGCTAATCTTCATCTCATAATACAGAACTTAAAAGGCTCCATGGCTCGTCTCAAATCGACCATGGAGCCTTTGGCATACCTAGTTTTAATTATATAACCCTTAATTCCAATGAATTAACTTGTAATTACGCTTCCCTTTATATACAATAAAATCAAAATTCCCTTATCTCCACCAAAGGAGAGGTGACAAGTTATGAAAAGAACAAAAAATGAAGATCACTTCGACATCGTGGAAGACCATTATTTCACAGCTACCGAACTGGAAAAATCCAGCGCCATTTGGCCAGTCAGACTGGGTATGGATATTTCGAAAACAAGCTGCCATGTCGGTCCCAAGGCTGTTCCTTATTTTTATTTGATTTTTGTACTTGAAGGTCAGGCTGAGTTTATTTATAAGCAGCAGAAGTACCGTGTCCAAAAGTCTGATTTATTCTGTTTTTTTCCGCATCTTGCCCATGAATATTACACCGATCAGGAGCACCCGTTGCAAAAGGTATGGATTGCCTTTGAGGGACCTAAATCCCTCGCGCTACTGGAGCGGATCGGAATTAATCCCTCTACGCCATTTATGGCTAACGCAGTGAGCGAGGAAATCCTTGAGCTTATCTCCAACCTGTTTTCCATCGTAAACGACAACAGACAGGGTAGCGATCTGGCCCGCTTGATTACACTGCATCAGATCTTCGAGGAGTTATCCCGCAACACATCTGACGTACTGCGCAACTTTGTATGCTCTGATTATTGGCTCCAGCAGGGGAAAGATTACATTGAAATGCATTATTGTGACCGTGTTACGATTGAGCAAATTGCCGAGCATGTAGGTGTGGATCGTGCGCATTTTTCACGTAAGTTCCATTCCACCTTCCTCATCTCTCCCGCCAAGTATTTGCAAAACCTCAAGATTAACGAAGCCAAAAGATTACTGGAGCAGACAACTTACAATTTGTCGATCATAGCCCAGTCCATCGGCTATACCGATATGTCCACCTTTTCCAAGGCATTTAAGAAAACAGCAGGGATTCCACCGCGTGAGTATCGCTTCCGACATCAGTCCCGGCAAGAGATTCGTACCGTCAACGCTTAGTCGGAATCCAGTAATGTTAAAGAGAGCCGCCGTATACGGTGGCTCTCTTTTTATGACCTGATCCTAATTTCCACTTGGTTCTGAGCCCTTTCAACGCTATAATAGGCTTCAAACCAACAGGAAAGGTACGTGAAATCCATGCTGCGATTCAATGCGATACGTACGGGCTATCTGCTGGGCATCTCACTGATACTGGCCGCAATTATTTATTTTTTCGCCTCCAATTGGGGCGGACTGGATCGGACATCCAAGATTGTACTTGCTGCTGCGCTTATTGTTCTGTTCTATGGCTTGTCTTTTGTATTTGCACGGATACGTGCTGTTCCCGGCCAACAAGCTTTTCTGTCTAATATGTTTTTGGTGGCTGGCTGTATAGCCTTTGGCGTTTCCGTGGCATTGCTCGGTCAAATTTACAATTCCCATGCGGACAGCTACGGATTGTTTTTCATTTGGTCGGTGCCGGCTCTGCTACTTAGCTGGATTACTCGCTACAATCCCTTTTATATGCTGTCTTATGTACTGATTCAACTTGGTTTGTGGCTTTATTTTTACCCTACGATGCAAAGTGTGCCTTATAGCGAACTTCGATCATTGTCGATTGCCGGAGTGTTCGCACTGGTCAATCTGGTGTTGTTTCTATTGGCGTTCCTTCATCGTATACGCTCTGCTCCACTACAATATATGAGCTTTACTGTTTTTCATATAGCCATGTTAGCGATGACCAACTCTTTTGCATTTGATGGGTATGGGCTGGTCATGAATATACCGTATATCGCTGTGATTGCTTTAGGATTTTATATATTTATCAAGGTGCGACTGAATAAAACGCTACTGACCTTGAATGCATTGGCGCTCTCAGCGTTTGCTGTCTTTAAATTTATAGAGCTGGCAGAGGCGTACTCCTCATCTCTGTTTTTTGTGTTTGGTTTGATTTTTGTGGCGCTGCTGCTGACGGGTAACGTGTGGTTTTTCCGTTATTTGAATCGTTTGGGAAAAACACCGCCGGAAGCAGGGATAACGGACATTAGTACATCAAAGACTGAGACGACCGTTCCCGAGGAACATGGCAGTGAATGGATCAGCAAAACCGTATCCCGTGTAATCAAAGTGGTTGGAGTGCTGATCGGTAGTATCTCTCTCATCGGATTGATTATGATTAGCACGAATGTAAACCACACCGAATATGTACTGTTGGTTGTGTCGTTGCTGCTTATGATTTTGATGATTGTCATACCGGAATCGAAGCTGGATTCGGTAATACGTTATACACTGCTGACCATCAGCTATATAACAGGCTTGGCGGCCATTCTATGGTCAGATCAGTCGCTGCTTTCGGTATTATTTCTGATCGTTTCCATCGCTGGATGGTTCCGCTCCAAGGGGAAAAGGCAGTTGTTTTTTGCCTACACCTTTGTAAACCTGAATCTGGCGACCATTTTATTTCAGCAGTATCAGGAGTGGGATGGTTGGAACTGGACCTATAAGTTCATCATCTTCTCTCTTTTCATCGTCAATGCCGTGTTATATGGGGTAAGTTACTTTATATTCAAGACGGAGTTAAAAGAACATCTGCGGAATAGCTCATTATTTTTCAGCTTGTTGTTCCTGTTTTGGGCGACGTTTTTCGAGGATGTCATTCCACACTCTTATATGTTCATTAACATTTTTTATTTTGTTATCGTTACCGGGATGATCTTTGCCTTTGCCCGTCTGAAACAAAAATCGGAGACCCTCATGAGCGTTGTATTCTGGTTTATTTTTATCGGCTTCAAATACTATGATTTATTGTGGACGCTACTGTATAAGTCTTTTACGTTGGCGCTTCTGGGGGTCATTGCACTCGGCTTGACCTGGTGGGCGGATCGGCGAATGGCCCATAGCGGCAAAGCAGCATTTGATGCCGACCACCGCAGCTTTAGCTTCATGCGCTTAAGCCCGTTACTCATCGCTATTGTCATCGTGCTACAGCTGGGGATCATCGGCTATCAGACGGCGAGAAGTGAAACCCTGCTCGCCACAGGGGCTTCCATTAAGCTCAAACTGGCTCCTATAGACCCGCGCTCCCTGCTGCAAGGCGATTATGTGGCACTGAATTACGACATATCTACCCCGCCTTCCAAGCCCCCTCTTCAGGAGGAGGAATGGAGCCGAGGCAAGGTCAAAGTCGTTCTCACACCAGATAGCCAAGGAGTATACGTCGCGGATCGCCTATATCAAGATGGTGAAAAACTTACCAGTCATGAGGTCGTTCTAAATGGACAATGGTATGGTTCTCGTATTCTGTACGGTATTGAGAATTATTTCATCCCTGAGGGAACCGGACGTACTGTAGAACAGAACGCACATTTTGCCCATATTCGGGTGAGCCGCAATGGGGACGCGCTGCTGGAACGTTTGGCAGAAAGCTGACCGGATCGGCGCAGGTAGTTAACAAAGCAGGCTGAACCAAGCTGCTCCATTGCTGGAGCACAACTTGGTTCAGCCTGCTTGTTCTTTTTCGGGCCATCGAGTTACCTCTTATAGATAACTTTTATCCCTACGCTACGCTTATCCTCGTTTATACATCTCTCGTCCATGATGCTATTTCCTCAATATCCAGCGGCTGAGTCCGGCAACAGCCGCCAATCAGACGAGCTCCCGCTTCATACCATTGGCGGGCACTTTGTCCAAATGTCTCTGTACAAGTGCTGCCGTGCCATGTCTTGCTGACCGGGTCATATTCCTCCCCCAGATTGGGATATACCACCACAGGCTTATCCGTGTGACTGCGTATTTCGTGAATAAGCGATGGAACGAAATTCGGCAAAGTGCAATTGATTCCTACAGCGGCCACTTGCTCATGCCCATTCAGCCACTCAGCACATGCAGCGGCAGACTCACCGTTGCTGATATGCTGCCCATCCTTTGCGCTAAAGCTGATCCAGGCATACGTGCCTGGGAATTCCTTCAGCAATCGGGCGATGGCCTTGGCTTCAACCAGACAGGGTATCGTTTCACAAGCTAAAATATCTGCACCCGCCTCAATCAGAGCTTTCATACGCGGCCTGTGGAACTCCACTAGCTGTTCCTCGCTCAGCTTGTAATCGCCGCGATACTCTGACCCATCTGCCAAAAACGCCCCGTAAGGGCCAACAGAGGCCGCGACTAGCGGCTTGGGACGATGCCGCTGACTAGCAGTAGCCGTCACGTCAGCCCAAAACTCATCGCGTGCCTGCACAGCAATCCGCACCGATGATTGAATCAGTTCCAGCGCCTCATTTTCACTTAGGCCCCGTTTAACATAGCCTTCAACGGTAGCCTGATAGCTCGCAGTAATCGCACAGTCTGCCCCAGCCTCAAAATAATCTCTATGTACACGCTTGATCGACTCCGGATGCTCATGGAGGATTTTAGCTGACCATAAGCTATCGTTCAGATCATGTCCATGACGCTCCAGTTCAGTCGCCATGGCGCCGTCCAGCACGATCAGCTGAAATTCGTCCAGTATATATTGTATCGGGTTCATGTGACCCCTCCTGCTCGTCTTTTCTATTTAACCCACTAATCAAGTAGGGTTTAATGATTTACATTATAGCACGGATGTTGATGAGCACTCACAAAGCCAATAAATAATCATTCCGTGAAGACGTGCCCTCTCGTTTCATTTACCATCTGATGTAACGTATAAATTTTTTAAATTAGTTTCATAAGTTAAATTAATTAGATATTGTTCTTTTTTTCACAAAGTCATTTTACTATAAAAGTGCAAACCAACACTTTGGCCAAAAGATCAGGGAATTGCATCGTCACATTCTGCATCGTCATTTATGTGAAAAAAGGTACAAGAGAGGGTTTTATCTATGTCTTTACTAGAAATGATTACAGCGACCTTAACAGATAACAAAATTCTCAGTTCTATCGCTTCCACCGTTTTTATTATCCTTCTTGGTTTCTTTTGCCGGAAGAAGGGGATTTTTAACGCAGCAGTAGGAAAGATGTTATCCAAGGTTGTTCTAACCGTGGCTCTACCAGCACTAGCCTTTAATTCTTTCATGCAGGATATTAATCCTACAATGTTAAAACAAGGAATGAATGTTTTAATATGGGGAATTCTAATTTATATTATTCTCATCTTTATTTCTAAACCGTTCTTCCTGAGCTACAACAAGGATAAACAGGATGTTTTGCGGGTGTTAACCATTTTCGGTTCTACTACTTTCTTCGGAATTCCAATTGTCGGAGCCATTTACGGTCCTACCGGAGTGATGTACAGTTCCATTTTTAACATAGGGTACCGCATTTTCTTATACTCCTATGGCTATATCAAAATGAGCGGCTTGAAAATGGAGCTTAAAAATCTCAAAACCATGTTTTTGAATCCCATCGTTATCGCCACGTTTCTAGGCTTGTTTGTTTGGTTGTTTCAAGGTTATTTGCCACAAATGAGTGTAGCTACAGAGGATGGGGCCATTCAGCAGTTCGCCTTTCTAAGAATTGATCAAACCGCTGTCTGGCTGTTCAAGCCCATGACCTACCTAGCTGGACTAGCTTCTCCATTAGCCTGGTTATCGATTGGCTCGACATTGGGGGAGATCAGCTTCAAGTCGGCAGCTACTGATAAGACCTCTTGGTATTACAGCATAGTTAAGGTTTGGCTTGTTCCTATTGTTAACATCGTCTTGCTGGCTTTGTTGACTGTATCCCATATTCTGTCAGTCGATTCTGTCGCTTTAGCTACTATTGTCATCATGATGGCTACTCCTACAGCTACCGTAGCCGCAGCCTATGCCATCAGTTTTGATAAGGAAGCCATATTAACTTCTAATGCATCGCTTCTATCTACTATCACTTCTGTCGTCATGATTCCAGTGTGGATCATTACGCTCAATGTCATTGATAAAATTGGAATTTTCTAAATCAGGGGGAAAACAACATGTTAAAAATCATTTGCTATGGTGTCCGTTCTTATGAGAAACCCTATTTCCAGGATCTCAATAAATATAACTTCCAACTAACGCTAGTAGAAGAGTTGTTAACCACCAGCAATGCAGAATTGGCACAGCATCACGATGCCGTTTTGCTAAGAGGAAACTGTGCTGCCAATCGGGAAAATATCACAAAATTCAATGAATACGGCATTCAATATGTTTTCACCAGAACAGTCGGAATCAACCACATTGATTTGGATGCCTGCAGCGAATTCGGAATGAAGGTGGCACGCGTGCCATCCTACTCTCCGAATGCCATCGCCGAGCTCTCCCTAACTTTAGCAATGATGCTGTTCCGACACACCGCTTATATGACTACCAAAAGCTCGTTCAAAAATTTTATTGTGGATGAGCATACATTCAGCAAAGAGATCCATAACTGTAAAGTTGGAATTATCGGGGTTGGTCGCATTGGTCTGACGGAGGCCAAATTGTTTAAAGGATTGGGAGCCTCTGTTATTGGTTATGATGTGTACCAATCGGACGCGGCCAAGGAAGTCATTCCATTCACAACCTTGGATGAATTACTGGCAGAGAGTGATGTCGTTAGTGTGCACGTCCCTTATCTGCCGGGACAGAACGACAAAATGATTAACGCCAGCTTTTTAGCAAAAATGAAAAAGGGATCTATTCTTATCAATACATCACGTGGAGAATTACAAGATAACCAAGCCATTTTGGACGCTTTGCTCAGTAACCATCTGGAAGGCTTCGCTACGGATGTCTTTCCTAAAGAAGATGAATTATTCTTTAGAGCATTTGAACCATGGCAAATGCTCCCGGACCCAACGATCCAGAAGCTTGTGGAGCTGTATCCAAGAGTTTTGGTAACGCCTCATGCTGGCTCGAATACCGTTACGGCGTTATCCAACATGATTGAAACTAGCTACGACAACTTCCATGATATCGTTACAACTCATTCTTCGGATAACCTAGTCCCACTTCCTGTTCTCTCTATGAAATAATTAGGAAGCTCGGTACTCTTGTTGAACAAAAAAGAACCGCTATTTCCAGATTACATCGGAAATGGCGGTTCTTTTATATCAGGATTCAACTGATAGAGCATTAGCGGCCTGCCAACCTTGTGGTATTCTATCGATTCAACCAGAAAGCCATCGTCCACCAGGAACTGAATATATTTTTTTACCGTGATACGGGACAAGTCCACTTCTCTGGCTAACGTTTCAACCGAGAATGGTCCGTCCAGCTCTTGAATATTCTTCAGTATCGTGGTCATGGTTAGTTTGGACAAATTTTTAGATAGGTTTTTCGGTAGATTATGCGATGGATGTTCAACAGGTTTTTTCTTCTCCACACCCGTATACTCTTCTTTATTAAAATAATGGTCAATGACAGCTTGATTAATTCCGTTCCCTTCCTCCATCACCGTGGCTAGGCGCTGGATTTTCTCAACAGCCAGTCTAAAGCGTTCGAATGTAAAGGGTTTAATTAAATAGTCTGCAACACCATAAAAAACAGCTTCTTTCACCGTCTGAATATCTTTTGCAGCCGTAATTAAAATAACCGAAGCATGATATTGATGCTCCTGCATATGTGATAATAAAGTTAATCCGCTTTTTCCAGGTAAATAAACGTCCAGTAATACCAGATCCGGTTTCCATTTTTGAAGACAGTCCTGTGCTTTCTTGACGGTATCTGCCTTACATATAACGTCCAAATTGTCCATGCGCTCGATAAACTGTTGATTGAGCTCAGCAACCATCGGATCATCCTCAACAATTAGAACCTTCATTCATTTGTCACCTCCAATGTACAGGGCAACTCTACATAAATACTTGTTCCGAGACCCGGTTGGCTATCAAGCTCAATGATTCCTTGATGATTTTCCACCATGGTTTTAACTAGATTCAAGCCGTAGCCTCTGTCTTCTCCTTTGGTTGAAAAGCCATGCTCGAATATCCTTTTTTGCATCTCAAAATCAATCCCCATACCATTATCTTTCACTTTCAAAATGAATACATTTCCCTCACACTCATAATTCAATTTCAGCTCAATTTTGCCGGGTTCTTTTTTTTGTAAGATGGAATCTATGGCGTTGTCAAAAAAATTACCCAGGATGTGTATGACATCATGAACGATATCCTGCATCTCCACATTAGAGACATCCGAGCTTTCTGCAAGAAGAACCGAAATATTCTGTTCGCGTGCTTCGTTGATTTTACCCATAATAAAACCTGCTAATGCCGGAACTTTAATTCTCTCAGTCAAAAAGCCTACCTCATCTTGATACCGGTGATTTAGCTGCTGAATATATTGACTGACCTCCGCATATTTCCTCATTTCAATCAGCCCGGATATTACGTGCATTTTGTTCATAAATTCATGGGTCTGTCCGCGAAGGGAGTTAATATAATATTTTGTACCACTTAACTGGTTGCTAAGATGGATCATCTCGGATTGGTCGCGCAGCGTTGCAACTGCCCCAAAAAACTCATTTTCAATATATATAGGGGTTACTGTCGCAATGACTTCTATACCATTCACATAAAATGAGCGATCCTTGATTTTCTTTTTATCATCAAACACTCTCTTGAAGAGCACGTTATAAAAGTTGGTATCTAGCTGCTCGCCAATCGGGGCTTTCATCTCTTGGTTTGCCAGTTGATACTTGGCCTGAGCTTCTTTGTTCATGAGCATAATTTTCTTGTCAGCCGAAATGGCTATAATTCCTTCAGCGACCTCATTTTCAATAATTTCTTTTTCGCGCAATCGTGTTGCTATCTCTTGCGGCTCAAGCCCAAATAAAATCGTTTTGATTTTCTGAGCCAGAATGATCGCCCCCAGAACTCCACTAAAGAGCCCCAACATCAGCCCCCCAAAAATGGTATACTGCGCCTGCATCAAATCATGATTTAGGGTTCTCATGGTCAGCCCTACACATACAATGCCAATGACCTCATGCTGTTGATTAAATATCGGCGTAAAATATCGGTAACCTTTGCCCAAAATACCTATATTCTCAGAAAAATGTCCCTGACCGGATAGCGCTCTTCTGGCATCATTCAAATCAGAGAACGGTTTGCCAACCATCGTTGCATTCGGATGAGATAGCCGAATTAAATCGTGGTTCAAAATGACAACAAAATCCACATTAACGTTGTGCATGACTCCAAGCGAGTAGTCTTGGATCTGCTTCACAGGAACTCCCTGCTCAACATTACGAATAACATCGTTGTCACTGGCAACCATCTTGGCAATACCCGAAAGTTTTTCCTTCGTATTATCAAAATGTTGGTTAATCACGAAATTACGAATGAGAAGCAAGGATATAATTAAAGAAATAATGATAACTAAAACAACCAAAATAATAATCATGAATTGTAGCGAAACTTTGAATTGTCGTCTCGGTTTCGACTTACTTTTTAACCGCAACCCCATCACCTAGCTTCTTTGTTAAGCTCTCCATTAGGAAGAAGAACCTATCTCTGACCCTATATTCCCTTGATATTCGACATCGTTTGACAATTTCCTTCTTATTCTGCAAGCTCTGCGCGCTCCACCGACAACCAAACGTATCCTTTATCTGAAATAAAACGATATGCTGAATAAGGAAAGATCAATTCTCCATAATAAGGACGTATACCTAATGAAATGGAGGATATCGGATGATTGACAATCTCGAAAGCAATTACAACTGCGCTAATGCGGGACAAGACCTTCATCAGCTCAAGCAGGAACTCACTGCGCTTCAGGAACAAGGTGCAAACGACCAGGCGTCCGAGGAAGCCATTCATCGGCTGGAAAATCAAATTTCGTTCATCTTGAACAAGTGCGATATTAACCACTAGTTGATGCTTGGCTATTTCAGTAAAATAAATAAAACCGACTTGTCTTTTAAAGACAAGCCGGTTCTATATGAATTAGTGTATGCAAAAAGGTTCCAAATTCACAAAATTCCCCGTATCTCATCCAATGACTGCACCTTTTCCCGCTGCATCCATTGTTCAAGGCCATGTACCAGCTCAGCCCCTGCATGTAAATGAACAAAATTGTACGTTCCCACCTGAATGGCAGCGGCCCCTGCCATGGTGAATTCAATAATATCCTCCACCGAGCTAATCCCGCCCATCCCGATCACCGGAATCGACACCGCCTGTGCCACCTGGTGAACCATGCGCAAGGCAATCGGTTTAATTGCCGGGCCGGAAAGACCAGCATACGTGTTGGCGAAGACACTGCGACGCCGGCGTATATCTATTTTCATTGCAGAAAATGTATTGATCAGCGAAACTCCGTCTGCGCCTTCTTCCTCGCACATAACGGCCATCTGTGTGATGTTCTCTGCGTTTGGAGACAGCTTGACGACCAACGGAAGCGCCGTCACATTGCGCACCTGACGCACAACCTCCCGTGCTACCTCCGTCTGGATACCAAATTGCATTCCACCCTGCTTCACATTGGGACATGAAATGTTCAATTCCAGCATATCAACGCCTCTGCGGTTCATCGTGCGACGCTTTTGCGCGTTTTCCGTAATCATCGCTACGGCCTGAACGTATTCCTCCAGATTGGAGCCGCCCACGTTGGCAATAACAGCCGTGTTCCAGCGTGTCATGTCATCCAGCTCATCCTTCAAAAAGGCGGCAACACCCGGATTCTCCAGCCCCACACTATTGAGCATGCCCGATGCTGTCTCATGTATTCGTGATCCCGTATTACCAGCCTTCGGATGCAGGGTCAGTCCCTTGCCGACGATACCACCCAATAATTCAGGAGAATAAAATTCCGCATACTCACGTCCGAATCCAAACGTACCGGAAGCCATGATGATCGGGTTCTTGAATGGTACACCCGCAATATTACACACCATGGAGATCATCAAACTCCACCTCCTCCACCGGGAATACAGGCCCTTCTTTACATACCCTTCGATTGCCTCCACGGGTACGCATCGTACAGCCCAAACATGCGCCAATACCACAGGCCATGTGTCTTTCAGTTGAAATATATAAACGGGATGACGTATCCACCGTTTTCATGGCGAGTGCTTGCAACATCGGAGTTGGCCCGCAGGAGAACATATTTGCATAAAGCGTCGGATCAACCTGTTCGACGATGCTTCCCCCTACCTTGACCTGCACAGATGCCGCCACAGCTTCGAACGCTTCAACCCCGAAGGCTTGCTGTGCAAACCCCAAATAAACGTGCGCATGCGGGTAATACTTTGCAGCCAACAGCAACGGAGCTGTACCCATGCCACCGCCGATCAAAGCCAAACTACCCTCTACCTGCGGAAAACCGTTTCCGAAAGGTCCTTTTAAATGAATCTCCTGACCAGGCTGTAATTGGGAAAACAAATTTGTCCCCTCTCCAACAACCCGGTACAAAAAGGAAATACTCTCTTCCCCGATATCATAAATGCTGATGGGTCTGGGCAGCAGTGGGTAACCTGTCCCGCTGCGCAGCATGTAAAACTGCCCCATGTTCCCTTTAAACTTTCCCTCTATTTTCATCACATAAATGCCCGGAACGAGCGCCACATTCGAAATTACGTTAGCCATATAACCCCTCCACTAACCACTCACTATAACGTAAAAGCAGCAACTATTACGTGACTATTTTCACATTTTCGGGTAACGTTTCGCCCTGCGGCTCGTGATATAAAAAAGCGTACTCCTGTTAGAGAGTACGCTTGTGTATTTAACTAATGGCTTCGCGCTCCGCATTGCGGCTACCCTTGGCATCCTTGCGGATTTGCTTGCTGCGTAGCTGCCCGCAGGCTGCGTCAATATCGACTCCATGCTCCAGCCGAACACTACAGCTAATGCCTTGTTTTTTCAGAACATCATAGAAGCCCGTAATCGACTCCGACTCACTCCGCTGGTATTGACTATGCTCATCCACCGGATTATACGGAATCAGGTTTACATTGGCCAAATTACGACGATGGCCCACCAATTCAGCCAGTTCGAGCGCGTGCTCCTTACCGTCATTAACATCCTTCAGCAAGATGTACTCCAGCGTAATCCGACGATTTGTTTTGTCCAAATAATAATCAATCGCCTGCATGAGTTTCTCAATCGGAATCGCCCGGTTGATCTTCATAATGCGAGTACGAATCTCATTATTCGGAGCGTGGAGGGAGATCGCCAGATTGACATGCAGGTCGGAATCTGCAAATTCAATGATTTTATCAGCCAGTCCACTTGTGGAAACGGTAATATGCCGCGGCCCAATCGCTAGCCCTTTGTGATCCTTAATGACCCGAATGAAATCGGACAGGTTCACGAAGTTATCAAACGGTTCGCCAATTCCCATCACAACAACATGACTGACCTGGTCGCCCGGGCGTTCCTGATCCAGATACAGCTGGACCTTCATAATTTGCTCTACAATTTCACCGCTGGACAGGTCACGGCTCTTTTTCAACAATCCGCTCGCACAGAAGCTGCACCCAATGTTACACCCTACCTGCGTAGTCACACATACGGATAAGCCAAACTTATGCCGCATCAATACTGTCTCAATCAAATTACCATCCTGAAGCCGGAACAAGAACTTAACCGTCCCGTCTGCTGACTGTTGCTTCACGTGTTCTTCAAGTGTTTCAATGGAAAAGTGCTCGGCCAACAGGCGAGTACAATCCTCATGAACCTCTGCCATCGCTGCAAAATCAGTAACCCGCTTCCGGTACAATGCGTCCCATACCTGCAATGCCCGGGATTTCTTATGTCCATGCTCGATGAGCCATGCTGTCAATTGATCTAGCGTTAATCCATAAATGGATTCTTTTTTCATGTTCGATCCTCTTTTCAAAACATTCAAATTCGTCTTCCTCTATATGAAACTAAGCACGCACCATTCGTCTCAACCATCATTGCATCATAGCATGTTTAAGCAATCTGCGCTATTTAAACGCCTCTTCCATTGTCCCAAATTTTAATTATGAACACAAGGGGGCAGGCACATGGTTTCTCCAAAATTTTAGCGTGAAATTATATCTTGAAACAAAGTACAAGCCACATTAAACTAGGCGACAGAACCTGTTCGATAAGAGCACGCAAAGACAGGATTACAGATACTCCTAATGATATGATTACAACTAAGGAAGGTGATGCGGTTGGAATGGTTGCTTCGGATCAAGAACGCACTGGATCTGATGGAAGAGAGAATGCAGCAGTCACTCGATATCGATGAAATTGCAAAGGCAGCCTACTCGTCTCCTTTCCATTTTCAGCGTATGTTTCATATGCTAACCGGCGTTACGGTTGCAGAATATGTGCGCAAACGTCGATTGACCTTGGCTGCTCAGGAATTGAGTCTTTCTTCCGCCAAGGTGCTGGATGTAGCGTTCAAATACGGATATGATTCCCCCGAATCTTTTTCTAAAGCGTTCCGAAGGGTACACGGTATTTCGCCCTCTGAGGCCAGAAGCCCTGGGGTAAACCTGAAAGCCTTTCCACGTATCACCTTCCATTTATCGTTGAAGGGAGATCAGGAAATGGATTACAAAATTATAGAGAAGGCGGCCTTTACGGTCATTGGCAAGTCCATTCAAGTCACCACTAAGAACGGCGATAATCTTCGAGAAATCCCAAAATTCTGGAACGAACTGAATGCGGATGGTACATCGGATCAGATTCATGCCTTGGGAACAGGCGACGACATCCTCGGTATTTGTTTGGATTTCAAACATGGAGAAGAGAAATTCACGTACCTGATTGCCGCAGAAGGCAGCGAAGACGTAGCGACCGCGAATGGGCTAGAATCCAGAACCATTCCGGCTTCAACCTGGGCAGTATTTACATCCATCGGCCCTATGCCTCACTCGATCCAAAAGGTATGGCAAAGAATTTTTCAGGAATGGTTCCCTGCCAGTAATTATGAGCATTCAGGCGGCCCGGAACTGGAAGTGTATACTATGGGCGATTCACATGCTGAAGACTACCGAAGTGAAGTTTGGATTCCGATTAAGAAAAAGTAAACAACGAACCGACTGCCTATTGCAGTCGGTTTTATACCGTACTGTATTTACATCAGAAGGTGACAGAAAACACAATTCCCTGCATACTCGCTACTCTAGCTTAATGCTCCCAGGCAACTCCCCAAGCTCCTGCTTCAACACAGAGTATAGGCTTGAACCTGCCGGCTTTAGCGGATAGTCTGTTGCTTTGCAAAGAAGGCCGAAGGTCATATCGATCAGGCTGCCGCTTAATTCCCTCACCGCTGTTCCTGCTGGGACAGAACTGACCAGAATTTGTGGCACAAGTGCAATACCTAAATCGCTCTCCACATAAAATTTCAGAGCCGTCATGCTGCCAATTTCCATCGTGTTTAATATGGTTATTCCATATTCCTTCATGACCATTTCAAGTTTGCGACGATATGGACAGGTGGCCGACGTAATAAGCAACCGCTGCCCCTGTAAATCCTCCGGCCCAATCTTTTCTTTTTGCGCAAGCGGGTGATTTTCAGGCATCAATACTACAAATCTCTCCCTAAATAAAGGTTCAAAATATAGCTCTGTGCCCAAATCCGGTGCGGAGCACAGCGCTAAATCAATATCCCCCTTGAGAACACGCTCGCTTAGAGTAGGGGTATTCCCAAACTCAACAGAAACCCGAATGTTCGGATAATGGGTTAAGAATCGTTTTAAAATTTCTGGTAGTCGGTAACTGGCAGTCGGTTCGGTCACTCCTATACGAAGGTCGCCTGCGGTTCCTCTTTGCAGATTGTCCATATTTTCCTGCAATTGCTCCATATCCTTTACAATATGTAGACTTTGCTCGTAAAACATCCTGCCCGCTTCAGTTAACTTTATTTTCTTGCCCCGTTCGATCAGTTGAATTCCCATATCGGACTCCAGCTTCTGTATTTGCATCGTCACGGTAGATTGTGCATAATTCAACTCTTCCGCTGCACGAATAAAACTCCCGTAATTCACAATCATTTGAAATGTTTTGAGTGTTTTAATGTCCATTCTCAAACTCCTATATGCACAATTAATTCAATTTTATTGAATTGTAAATTCAGTTAATTCAATTATACAGAACACAATACATCTTCTACAATGATACATATCAGATCATATTATTTTTCAGACGCAAAATGAACTGGATGGGAAGGAGCGAATATATATGGATTTACATCAAAAAGTAGCACTGGTTACAGGTGGAGGTACAGGAATTGGGAGAGCCGTATGTATGGCCTTGGCAGATCGAAAAGCTACGGTAGTCGTAAACTATTCCCGCTCTAAAAACGATGCTGAGGAAACTGTACGTATGATCCTTGAAAAAGGCGGACGTGCTATCGCATTACAGGCAGATGTTTCCCGAGATCAGGAAGTTCGAACTATGGTTGATCAGATTGTCCAGCAATTTGGTACGATTGATATACTCGTGAATAACGCTAGCATTACACATCACATTCCTATGGATGATCTGGAGGCAGCCACGGAAGAGGTATGGGATGATCTATTTGATGTAAATGTAAAAGGCATGTTTTACTGCGCCAGAGCCGTAGCTCCTTTTATGAAGCGTAGTAAACAAGGAGCTATCGTCAATCTGGGAAGTATAGCAGGGCAAACAGGGCTAGGTTCCTCTCTTCCCTATGCGGTATCCAAAGCGGCCGTCCACGGGCTGACCAAATCTTTAGCACGAGCACTGGCACCGGATATTCGCGTCAATTGCATCGTGCCGGGAGCCGTAGCGACAAGATGGTGGGCAGGCAGGGAAGAACAAATGAAGCAACTGTTTCCTCATTTGCTCCTACAGCACATTTCCACGCCCGAGGATATTGCTAGCATGATCTGCTCTGCTTTGGAACAGGAAGCCATGACAGGCCAGACTATTACGGTGGACAGCGGACAAACGCTGTAAAAATACTGGGATTTCTGCGTAAAAACAAGCCGCCTTCTCAGACAGAAGGCGGCTTTTGAGCTATCGTATACCGTCGTTGACTACGTTTTTTAGCTTAGAGATACCGCAATTCGTGTACCTTTCACGAATTTAACAAATAAGTACCGAACAAGCGGCCCTACAATTAAGAGCTGCAGAGGGAAAGCAAAAATAAAATTCTTGCAAACTAAAGACAAGTAATTTTTAAATAATGAGTCTCCCGAAAGACCATTAAAAAAGTAAGCTGTCCCCAATCCATAAAGTGACATACAGAGAACCATTCCAATGACCATACAGCATGAGAGGGATAGAATCACAAATACCTTTTTAGTTTTGTCGTATGGTAATGAGAAGGCTATTTTCTTTGCTAGTGGACCGACAATAAATAATTCCAATACGAAAGCAATGATAAAACATAAAATAAATTGCAGAAACATTACTTTTAGAGATATTGTGCCAATCAAGTCATTTGTATATAGATTATAAAATGTCATGAATACGACCATCCCCAAGCACATCATTAAACCAAAATAAAAATCTTCTTTCTTCGTTGTTGGCAATTCCATCATCCCTTCCGTGTACCTTGGTAATTATATAAATAGTCAAAACCTCCACATAAGTGAACTTTCTGTGAACTTTATAGTAAGCGCTTCCTTTTTTGTATATAAGAAATAGGCATCGTTCATCTCAACGATACCTTGGAATACTGCGTCATGTCCCTCAATGATCTGCTTTTAAATCTAAGCCAAATCTCTTCAGCTCAATAAAAACACCTTCCAGTCGCTTCCCTTTTTCCGTTAACGAATATTCAACACGCGGGGGAACCTCGGCATATACCTTTCTTTCTAACAGACCGTTATCTTCAAGTTCCTTCAGGCGTAGGGAAAGCGTTTTGGGGCTAATCCCCTTCATGGATTTTTGAAGTTGGCTGAATCTCAGTGTTCCTTCGATAAGAAGGTCGCGGATGATTAAAAAAGTCCATTTCGTTCCGATCAAATCAAGTGTTTGGGCAATAGGACACGGCTTACCTGGTATTCCTTTGGTCAATTCAATAGGTTCTTGGGCGTGCATAGGAACTCCTCCAAAAATATCTGTTAAACCCAATGGTATCACAATAGTTCCATTTAGGAAACTATATGAATTAAATATCACTACTTCCCTAAATAAACTTACTACATATACAATATCGGTGTAGCAAGTCATGTTTTCTCTAATACGAGGAGGTGAAGAGATGAAAAATATACTAATCATTAACGGTCATCAAAAATATGATTCGTCTGAAGGGAAATTGAACCGAACATTGATGGACAATATGGTGCGTCTCTTAAGTGAAGAGAACAAAATCAAAACAACGTCTGTTCAAAATGGCTATACCCTCAGCGAAGAACAAGAAAAATTTTTATGGGCGGATGTAGTCATTTACCAAACCCCTATCTATTGGTTCAGCGTTCCTGGATTATTAAAGACTTATATGGATGAAGTCTATGCTTACGGTGTATTCTTCACGGGTGCTCATGAATATGGTAGCGGAGGTTTATTAACCGACAAGAAATATATGTTCTCCACGACTTGGAACGCTCCAGAAAAAGCTTTTAATGATCCAACTCAATTTTTTAATGGCGCTAGTCTAGAAGCCGCACTCAGGCATTTGCATTCTGCACATGCATTTCTCGGTATGGAGCCTTTGAAAAGCTTTGCGTGCTACGATGTTATTAAAAATCCAAATATACCTAAATTTATTACTGATCTTGATATACATCTACAAGCCGTATTACATGATTAACAAATCCAGAGGAACACTAGGAGGGAATCCATTTGCAAAACCAAAAGATTGTCATTATTGGTGGAAGCTCAGGTATTGGTTTAGAAACAGCTAAGCAAGTCATTTCGCTTGGAGCGGAAGTGGTAATCGCCAGCCGCTCGGAGGATAAATTGCACAAGGCCAAAGAAATGCTGGGCTCTCGTGCTGCAATATATGTGCTAGACACGTCAGATGAGCAGCAGGTAAAATCTTTCTTTGAAAAAGTCGGCCCCTATGACCATCTTATCGTTAGCGCGGCAGAAACCTCAGGTGGGTCATTCCTTCAGTTGGAGACGGATCAAGCCCGCAAGCTATTCGAAAACAAATTTTGGGGCCAGTATTATGCAGCTAAATACGGAGCTTCTCAACTTTCAACCGAGGGTTCCATTACTTTATTTTCAGGAGTGGTGGCATACAAGCCGATGATTGGCTCCTCTGCGCTCGGTGCTGTGAATGCAGCGGTTTCGAATCTTGGTCAAACCTTGGCGTTAGAGCTTGCTCCCATCCGCGTGAATGTCGTCTCACCCGGCATTATTGATACACCTTCACGCAGCAAAATGCCTGAAAATACGCGCAATCAATTCTATGATACGATCGCGCATAAGCTTCCTGTGAAGCGAGTTGGACTTGCCGAGGATGTTGCACGAGGTGTAATTTATTTGATTCAAAATCAGTTTGTGACCGGAACAGTCCTTCATGTGGATGGCGGACACATTTTAACATAAAAGCTTCGTCTTAAATCCGTCAGTCATTTAACAAAAAAAACGAAGAACGCTCCCGCATCTTTGCTTGGGCGTTCTCCTCTTTTCTTATCAATGAATGATTTCACAAACTTTATCCTAGTGATGAATACGACGTTTGTTTCTCAAAATGTTGCGAATCATCTTGTGATTGGGGAGCTGCCTGAACAACATATGTCCGGGATGCGGGTTGGCCTCGATAATCCAGATTTGACCGCTCTTTTCAATAGCAAGATCGATGCCCAGCTCGCGAACCGGATGATTTGTATCTATCGTGTCGGCAATGATTCTAGAAAGCTCGGTGATCTGGTCCAGAATCTCTTTCATTTTTGTTCTGTCATTTTTAAAGACCCTTAAAAGCACTTTGGACAACGGCGCCGCATGTCCTCCCTTCCGATAGTTGGTAACGACTTTTCGAGGTGCAGCGACACGGCCGGTTATTCCTGAAATGACCCATTCCGATTCCGGCTTCTGCATATACACTCTGGCATCAAAAATGGAACCTTTGTACTTGGCTAACTTAAGTCCTTGCTGTACCAAATAACGGCGATGAGGTCTCCGATAGGTTCTAACTGCTCTTCTTACGGCGTGGGATCTAACGACTCTGCGACTGGAGCCACAACGAACCTCATATTTCCTCCCCAGCTTTTTCGCACGTATGATGCCAGTTCCTCCACTCCCATAATTAGGCTTGATGAAGACTGTGCGATAGGTATCCAGCATCCGTAAAGTCCTTGCATTACTGATCCAGCGGGTTTCGGGCAAGTGAGAACGTAAAATGGGATGTTGTCGCATTTCCTTGTATTGAATCATCTTTCCAATGGGCACGAATATCCCTCGATTCTGTTGGGTTTTTGCACACATTACATGAATATGCAACTATATTCTATCTTGGTAACGGCGAATGCCACAGTTTGCTATGAAAGAGGCAAATCTCCTACTTTCTTTAAGGCGAGTCTTCTTTGATTTCAAGAGAGAAATGAACAATGTGTTCTTTGCATGACGAAGTTATTGCAAATACCTATAAAGTTGATTCCAATAATATATTAGACCAATAATAATTCTGGATATATGATGTATTAAAAAATAACGTGAGGAGGAACGTTAATATGTCTATTTATGATTTTCAGGCAACCTCAATTAACGGGAAACCGATTGAATTCTCAGACTACAGAGGAAAGGTTCTCCTCATTGTAAACACAGCCAGCAAGTGTAGCTTCTCCAGTCAATTCGCTGATCTGCAGAGGCTCTACGAGAAACGGAGGGAACAAGGTTTTGAAATCCTTGCGTTTCCTTGTAACCAATTCAATGAAAAAGAGCCGGGTAGCCATTCGGAGGTTCAGGGATTCTGTCAAATGAACCATGGAGTAACCTTCCCGCTATTTGAGAAGACGGATGTAAGAGGCTCATCTCCTCATCCTTTATTTCAATATCTGACCCAACAGGCACCGTTTCAAGGCTTCGATACCCAGACCAAAGACGGTCAATGGATGGAGGATTTCCTGCGGGATAAGTATCCAGAAATATACGCTGGCGACGGTATCAAGTGGAACTTTTCTAAATTCTTGGTCGATCGCGATGGCCATGTAAAAGGAAGATTTGAAGTAACAACCGAGCCCTGTGCCATTGATCCTGTCATCGAATCGCTATTGTAATTTTTCCGTTCACTTCTTTGGATTCTTTAAAAAAAGAGTATCAAATGACAAAAATGAATATTTGTCATTTGATACTCTTTGTGTTATCCTGACTTCAAGGAGGTGACTCACACGGCACTTGACCGTGTCCCTATGGAAAAATCCTCAGATGTGCTAACCAAGGAACAGATTCTCATCGCTACAGAAGACACCCTTAGACGTTTTGGTGTAGCCAAAACCTCCGTGACCGATGTTGCCAAAGTACTGGGAGTAAGTCATGGCACCATTTACCGACACTTTAAAAGTAAGGCCGAGCTTCTTGAAGGCGTGACCGAAAAATGGCTGAATGAAAAGATTATTGGCCCGTTAACGGAGGTCTGTCAGAATTCATCTATACTGGGAACGCCACATTTAAAACGATATATACAGACCTTAGTCGAACTTAAGCAGTATTATGCCCGCGACGACGAGGAAATGTTTGAGATGTATACGAGGGTCACCGAGCAAGCCGCTGATTTAATCGACCTGCATATCGCCCACATTGTGGATCAGCTCGCTGATATCATTGCACGCGGGGACATCACATCGGATCAGCCAGCCCAACTGGCGCGTACCCTTTTCTATGCCACAGCCCGTTTTCATCATCCCGCTCATGCTTACGAATGGAAGAGTCCCGTGATTAATCAGGAGTTTTCGGATGTGTGGATGCTTTTAGAAAAAGGAATCACTTAAAATAGATAAAGGAAAGAAGGACAAAACACATATGAAGCATTTGGACGGAAAAACAGCAATTATCACCGGGTCCTCCAGAGGGATTGGACGTGCCATTGCCGAGCAACTGGCTGATCTGGGCGCTAATGTAGTCATCAATTATGCCAGCAGTCCGGACAAAGCCCAAGAAGTCGTGAAGAGCATTCTTCAAAAAGGCGGCAAAGCCATAGCACTTCACGCTGATCTGGGCAAAATGAGTGATATTGAAGCATTATTTACAAATACGATTGCTGAATTCGGTAAAGTGGATATTCTGGTTAACAACGCTGGGCTGATGACCACCCAACCTCTGGCTGAGGTGACCGAAGCTGATTTTGACAAACAATTCGCACTTAATGTAAAAGGCACTTTCTTTGCATGTCAGCAAGCCATGAAATATATGGAGAACTACGGAAGAATCGTGAACCTGTCTACATCCGTGATCGGACAAATGTTCCCGGCCTATAGCGTATATGCAGGTACCAAGGGCGCAGTGGAGCAATTTACCCGTCAGCTAGCCAAAGAGTTCGGAAGCAAGCAAATTACGATCAACGCTGTGGCTCCCGGTCCTGTGAACACCGAGCTTTTCCAAGCAGGAAAAACCGAGCAGCAAATCGAAGGCATGAAAAAAATGAATGCTATGGGGCGGCTCGGCGAACCGGAAGATATCGCTGATGTGATTGAGTTTCTGGTCAGCGCCAAATCACAGTGGGTTACCGGGCAAACGATCCGCGTCAATGGCGGGTTCATCTAAAAGCTGGAATACATGGAATGGAGGCTGTTTACGTTCATGATATTAAACAAAGGCGAGACCTTATTTCGACAAGGAGAATCCGGCCCTTTATATCACTTAAAGAGCGGCTTGTTAAAAATTGTCCGAGTCCATGAAGACGGCTCGCAAATTTTAGTTAATGTGATTGTGCCCGATGAAATCATCCCGCACCACTCCCTGATCAGCCCCAATCCTTATTATGGTACAGCGGTGGCGTTGGTAACCTCTGAGGTCGAGGTTCTGTCGCAAAAAGAATGGTATCAGGCGCTGGAGCAAGATCCGGCTCAATGTCGGGCTATCGCTTTGCAGCTACAGGACAAGTTACGCATGATGCAGCAACGAATTGACCAGCTCACCGAGGTGTCACCTGCCGAGAAGCTTCGGAAGCTCCAACGCTGGTTCCACTCCTACATCGCACCCGCCACGTTAACGGACGTGCTGACGCAGGAGGAAATCGGCCAGTTTATTGGGCTGCGTCGGGAGACGATTAATCGGCTATTGCGTGCTTCAAGCGCTCCTTCTGCAAAAGATGATGACGATAATGCATCTCAATGAGCTCAAACCACTCTCCAGCATTCAACGCACCAAAACTGGGATGAGAGACGGTGAACAGCGTTGTTGATTTCCCAACGGTCGGCTCAATCTCTCTCATCTTGCGGATCACGACGTTTAATCCCTCCACAATTTCTTCTTTGCTAGTGGGTTGTTGGGGAGTGTACTGAGGGGATGGTGGAACTTGGATACGCATTGGCGGAAAGCTCCCCAGATTAAAAATGGCTGTGCCTGCCTCCGTTTTAACTCCTGTCTCCCCATTAGGCTGTAGACAAAGATCAATGTTCTTAAGATGCATATACAGTGCAGAGTTCACCAAATGAAGATACATTTGTCCAAGCGACCATTGACCCTCCTGAGGTGTGTATTGCAGTTCCTCCAAGCTAAAGCTGTCCAATTCAAGAAGATAGTGTTGTGCCGTTTCTTCGAAACGCTGCAATGTTTCAGTTGTATTCATATATTAATAATTGCCCCTCTCTATCAAAGTAGCTTTACTATACAAAAATGCTACTGACAGCATTATGTCAGTAGCATTTCAACATTTTTTCCACTTCCACACGTATCCGCTCCCTGAGCGACTCAGGCTCCAGCACAACCATATCCGCGCCCCATCCAAGTATCCATTGCAGTAGTTCCTCTGGCTGTCTGACGCGGAAGAGTACATGCAGTCCATCTGCACGCTCCTCTATGGCCTCCATATAAAAGTTGTTCGCTTCCTTCACCTTATCTGCGATATCTGAACGTGCTAATATGCGAACAGTTACATGACGGTCATCGGTTTGCTTGTAATCCTGCAAATGAAAATCGACAGGCAACTGAAACCTGTCCTCCAGCACGATAAGCTTGTCCATACGTGACAGACGGAAATGGCGAAGCTGCTGTCGCAATTCGCATTGCCCAATTAACATCCAAGAACCACGGAGCAGTACAAGACCATAAGGAGCGACCACACGCACACTTTGACGATTCCCGTCAGCCTCTGGCATTCTCTTGGAGTAGCCAAACTGTACTTTCCGTTTTTCCAATACTGCGAGACGCAACGTTTCCAAACAGGTTTTCTCGCTATGGTTTACCCCTTCATCCACCGCGAGCAGTCTGATGGTCGTACGCACCCGGGAAACTTCCCTGCGAACGCTCTCCGGTAATATGGCTTCAATCTTCCTGCGGGAGGTTTGCGCCTTGATACCGTAGTCTGTATCAAATTTTTGTTCGACAAAATCCGTTCCGATTAGCAACGCCACAGCCTCTTCTGCGGTAAAGCTCAGGGGGGGCAGGAAGTACCCCTCCATCAAGGAATATCCAATGCCCGGTGCTCCTACAATCGGTACACCCGATTCACTTAGAGCCTGAATATCCCGATAGATGGTCCTCACACTCGTTTCGAATATGGCTGCCAAATCCTCGGCTCGTAAAATATCCTTACGCTGCAACTCTAGCAAGATCGCTAGCAAACGATCTGTTTTGTTCATACCACGGCCCCTCTCTGGAAGGATCTAAAATGCAGAAATACAAAAAAGCAATAAGGGCAGTACAGTCACTGCGACTTATTGCTCTTTTTTTCATACGGAAGTTACTTCATTATTTAAAAAACACTTTTTCGACGTTATATTTAGCCTTTTGTGAATTGATGATGTAGGTTTCATAGATTTCTCGCTCTACAGCATCTTCCACAATACAAACCTCAATAATCGCTACTTCGTTCCGCTTGTCCTTGATCGGCGATACGGTATCTTCAAAATGCTTTTTGATTCTTTGTCTCAGCTTTCTTGCTTTACCAACGAACAGCAATTCCTCCTGTGTGTTGTAGAACATAAAGATACCAGCCTTATCTCTAGGGATCAGGTGAAAGTCGGTAAATCCGTAAATATGGCTGAGCTCAGGGTTAACCTGTTTGGTAATTGTGATATCCGGAGTTGGAATTGTTATATTAATCACTATGTCACTTCCTCATTCTATATAGGTGTAAATATTATCACAAATCCCGTGGTAACACCATTTAATAATCCTTGTCCCATGACTAAAACTCCCAACTTAGAAACTGTATGAGAAAAAGATGACTCTGATGAATACAGAGCCACCTTTTCATTTATGTTATCCATTTTTGTAATCCGTAATGCGGTAATACATCGTTTTATCCTTCAACTTACGGAAATGGGACCTTGCCGGATAAAGATTAGCCTCAATAATCCCGATACGTCCTTTCCGGTCTATTCCAATGTCCAGTCCATACATACGATGTCCCGGAAAAAAATTACTTAATCTCTTCGCGGAACGGATGGAAACACGATTAATATGGGACTCTAGGGCACTGGCAGACAGGTGCCGAACAGAAGATTGTTTTATGCCGGATTTAAAACTGAGTAAAGTTCCCTTACTCCGTGTATTGTTGGAAACAATATAACCTTTGCCTGCAACTTTGATAACCTTCCCTGTGACTACCCATACAGGTGAGCCGGTTCTCCGTTGAATGATGACTCTCATATCAAAAGGGCGTTTGTTGATGGTCGGACGGGTAATTCTGCGTTGAACCATATAACTGGCGTTCCCGATTTTTCTTCTAATATAATGATACGTATTGGTTCTACCCCTTACTAAAACTCTTTTATTCTCGTAATGTACGATGTACTTATGGTTTCCTAACCAGGAGACCTGGAAGATCCCCCGTCCACGACTCCCCCACACCGGTTTCACAATAACATGCACGTACTTGGAGAGAAGTTTCGAGAAATTATGCCTATCCAGGAGCCTCGTCTCGGGGACATAAGACCTCAGAGACGCATACCTTCTCAATAACAAATATTTGTACCACTTATCTTTTGCTCCTGATGCCATGGGAACTCCACCTTTCTCATCCGCATTTTATGCTACTGAGATAGCCTTCAAGCAATTCCAAAAATAACTCCATTTCCTTATACGTAATATCACCTATATTGGCAATCCGGAACGTATTTAGCTTCTCTAGCTTGCCGGGATAAATCATCATGCCTTTGCTATAAAAATAATCATGCATAGATTGAAAATCATAACCTGCACAATGAGGCTCAAGAATGGAAGTAATGATCTTGGAATGATGCTCTTCGGGAATGATATAGGTTAGGCCTAACCGGGCTAACCCGTTAATTAAGGTTTTCCAGGATGTCGCGTACCTTTCGTACCTTTTATCCACCCCTTCCTGCTTTAATTCCTCAATCGCTTGTCTAAGCGCATATAAGGTTTGGACTGGGGGAGTAAACCGCATCTGCCCATGTTCCACAAAGTAGTTATATTGAGCATACAAATTCAAATAATAGCTTCTTGGTTTCTGGCCTTTCAAATTCTCCAATTTGCTTTTTTCGGCGATCACAAACGAAACCCCGGCCATTCCCTGTAAGTTTTTGTTGGAGCTTGCCGCCAGGTAGGCAATGTTCATTTCCTTCAATTGAATTGGAACGGCCGCAAATGAGCTCATGGCATCCACGATCATGTCGATTTGATATCTTTTGCACAATTCTCCGATATCCTTCACCTTGTTAAGCAGGCCAGTTGTCGTCTCATGATGTACGACGGCCAGATGGGAGACAGTGCGTTCGGAAGATTGGATAAACCTTTCTAATTCAGCCAAATCAATCGCATCATCGGGGGGACTTTTGAATTCAAGATAATCTACCCCATAAACCTTCGCTATCTCGCACATCCGTTTTCCATAGGCCCCATTGCTGACAATGATTACTGCATCGTGATTCGGGACCGAACTGATGATGGATTCCACCGCTGCAGTACCTGATCCGCCAAACAATACGGTCGCATAATCATCCGGGTCAGCAACCAACCGGGTCAGTTCTGTAGAAATGTACTCCATGATTTGGCCAAACTCGGCTTCACGAGGACAAATATCCGGAACCACCTGTGAACATTTCACACTTTCTGTAGTCGTTGCCGGCCCAGGGGTTAGCAAAATGTTTTTCTTGACGACAGAACTCATGAACCACCCACTTCCTTGCCCTTCAAAGGATCGTTATGAATAAAACGCTGCAGACGTTCTTTTACTTCGTGAGGCTTCATATGCGGACGAGCAAGCTGATCCTTAGAATCTTTGGATATTTTCAGACACAAAAACGTAAGTTCTCTATTCATTTTCCATTCTTGTAAAAAGACTTTTAGTTCCTCGAGACTGTGAACAAGAATCGACTTTGTATACCCACAGGAAGCAGCAATATCTATAAAATCAATATTATGCGATACCGTACTTTGCCCGCCTGTTGATTCATGGGCATTATTATCTAGCATGATATGAATCATATTGGCCGTATGGTAGTACCCGTTGGTTGCCAGGCTCCCCATACGCATCAGCAGAGATCCGTCTCCGTCAATCACGACAATATTTTTGCTTGGTTGGCTCAGAGCTAACCCCAGTCCAAAAGAACCGATGCACCCCATAGAACCTACCATGTACAGGTTGTTATCTGCATCTTCAATTTCATATAGTTCGCGCCCAGTTTTACCAGTTGTTGCGAGCTGGACGGTATGGCTGTCTTTCATGGAGTTAATCGCACATAATGCATCATAGCGCGTAGGCATTTGATGATTCGCACGACCATGCTGCCGGATCTGATTTAAATGGATGGAGGTTTGCTGTTTTTTCAATGGCTCTTTGTCGAACGTGCCTTTTTTAACGACAAAAAAGAACGGGCGATTCCGGGCAATTTGCTCATTAGCCTGGATCAATTGATTTTTTACCTCCTCTAAATCCTTGGAGAGATACTGCCATTCCACATCCATCAAATCCAGCATTTGCGTTGTAATCTGGCCCATCAGTTCATGCTGAGGCTCGTCAGGTATCCCCGGTTCTCCGCGCAGACTGACAAATCCAAGCAGAGGAATACGAAAAGGGTAAGTAAGGGAGGTCAATGGCGAAACAGCGTTGGTCAGCCCCGAATTTTGCATAAGGACTACCGATTTCTTCCCCCCTATATAAGCTCCGGATGCAATGGCGACCGCATCCCCTTCGTTAGCCGCTGCAACATAATCGCATTCGTTTATGGCATAATTGATCAAGCTTTTCAAGAAGGAGCATGGAACACCGCTGAAAAAGGTAAATCCTAATTTTTTCAGCTCTTCTCCTAACAATTTCGTGTCCATTATACGCGCTCACCCGAATCCGGTTCTGACGATGGAAGATATTTCTTTTCCGCAGCTTGCAGCTCTTCGACCCCTTGAAGCCGGAATACTTCTTCGAGGGTTGCGACTTCCTTTTCGACATGAACAAGGCTTTCATCCCGATAAATTCGGCCAGATAATTGTTTCATGGCTTGAATGGACGCTCTCAAATTATGGTTTGCCCAAATCACAAGGCTAATCCCCATCTCCTGAAACCTGATGGTTGGAGTCGTATAGTATTTGGTAGGCACGATCACTACTGGCAATCTTCCAGCCCATTCTTTCATGAACGCTTCAATCTCTGCGGCATCCGATCTTTTGCTGTGTATAAATACGGCATCGGCTCCTGCCTTTCGATATGCCTCCGCCCGCTGCAGCGCCACTTTAAGCCCACTCCCGGTAATAAATGCCTCTACTCTGGCCACCACCGTAAAATCCGTGTCCGTCTGCGTATCTTTCATCGCTTTAATTTTCCCGGAAAACTCTTCGATATCAGCCAAAGTCTGCTCTTGACCGTTAATGAAAGAATTCGTTTTGGGGAACCGCTTATCTTCGATACATACCCCCGCAATATGGCGCTGCTCCAGTTTCTTCACCAAGCGCCTTGCATTGTTGAAGTTGCCGTACCCCGTATCTCCGTCCAACAAAATCGGGATAGAGGTAGCGTCACTCATGAATTCCAAAACATCCAAAACCTGCGTCCAGGAGGCCTCATTGTTGTCCCTTACTCCCATCGCTGCAGAGATGGATAACCCACTGGCCCAAATTCCTTTAAATCCTGCCTCCTCCACAATTTTGGCTGACAGACCATTATGAGCCTCCATGATAAACTCTGGCTTTTGTGAATTGACCAAGTCTCTAAGTTGCTTTGTTTTTTTCATTGAAACTTTCTCCTTCTCCCCTAAAAATAACGTGCATGGAATCTACTTTCGAATAAGACTCTTGTTTCTCATGATGGTGTTGATCATAGTAGGATCGGGAAATTGAGTAAATAGCATATGTCCTGGGTGTGAATTGGCCTCGATAATCCAAATATGACCTTTTTTATCTATGGCAATATCAACCCCCAATTCGCGAACCGGATGCCGTTCATTGATCTTTTTGGCAATAATGATGGATAGTTTGGAGATTCTACGAAAATAGGCATCTGCTTTCGCGCGGTTGTGCTTAAAAAGGCTGAATAGCACTCGATGCAAGGATACTGCATGCCCTCCTTTAAGATAATTGGTAACATACTTATGAGGTGCCGCGACACGGGCAGCCACCCCGGAAATAACCCATTTCCCCCTTGGCTTCTGTAAATATATCCTGGTGTCAAAAATCGACCCGTGGTACTTAGCCAACCGAAGTCCTTTCTGTACCAAATACCGATGTCTGGATTTCCGGTATGACTTAATTGCTTTTAAGACAAAACGAGATCCAACAAACTTTCGACTTGAACCGCTACGAACCTCATATCCTTTTTTCAATCTCTTGACCCGGATGATCCCGCTGCCACCACTCCCGTGATTGGGTTTTATGAAGACCGATGAATAAGTATTCAGCATCCGCGAGGTCCTTGAATCCGTAAACCAGTGGGTTTCAGGTAAATGCGAACGCAAAACGGGATGTTGCAACATTTCTTTATGCTTTTTCATTTTTCCAATAGGCACTAGTCATCCCTCTTATCTTTTTGGGTTTTTGCGCATACAGTATGCATATGCATCCAGATCCCCTTCTGCGTGGGCCGCTACCTCTGCTAGAAACCAAGATTTATGTCACAAAAAGGCATGTCCCAGCTGTTATAAATACGCCCCCCTTGGAGACACCCTTTCGGACAGACTCGGGGTTCGGACCACAGAAAATAGGCTGTCACACACTGTACTTGAAATAAAACCCATTTTGACCGAAAATATAAAGGGTAATTATGTAATTAATTCAACTATTTTGTTAGGAGGAATATGTATCATGTCAAATATCTTTAATCGGAAGGTCAGGTTTAGCTTCTTACTCGTAGCCATCATTGCGTTCGTTATTCAAAATTCTACAGGAGACATTCATGTAGCCCGAGCTGCGGACAATGTAATTAATGCCAAGGATTTTGGCGTTAAAGCCAACTCGAATTCCTCACAGTCAAAGGAAATTCAGAATGCATTAAAGTATTTCTACGACCGAGGAATGGAGGGAACCGTCTATTTTCCAAAAGGAACATACTTGGTTGACGAATCTATTCGTTTATATGCCGGGGTTAGCCTGAACGGTGACGGAATGGGAAAAACGATTTTCAAAAAGACAGGGTCTAAAAGCCAATACGTCGTTGGCGATCCGATTCTACGAAACAATTCTGACCGACTAGACGTGAAGTTATCTAATCTCACCATTGATGCAGACCGTGCCAACCGTGAAGCCCGTGGCGAAAGTCAGGTAGGCGGTATTATTATGGAAATGGCCGTCTCTCACTTCACGCTGGATCACGTGGAAATTTGCGATACAACGATCGGAGCCCTTCTTCGCAGAACGAGAGATTCAGAGATTACCAACAGCCGCTTTGACCGAAATAATGGACATGCTATTGCCACCGGACACGAGAGCTTTCCGGCAGGCGAGTTCCGCAATGTCAAAATTACGAATAACCAGATTACCAATTCGGGCGGCGGCAGTGGAATCAATTTATCACGCGCAACCTACACGACAGTCACTGGGAACCAAATTATTAACAAGACCCATCAATCTGATGGATACGCAGGCATTCGCATCCCTAATAATGGTGCCAACAATACTGTAAACAATAATGTGATTGAAAATTACCCGCGCGGGATCTTTGTCCTGACTGGAGCAACAGGTAACAATGTATACGGAAATACTGTAAAAAATGCATCCCTGCAAGGTCTTTTGGTCCAATCGGATGGCAATACGTTTACCGACAACGAATTTATTCAAACCAATTCCTCACTTACTCCAGAGGCAGTCATTCGCCTTGCTGACGCAAACAACAACAAAGTTATTGGTAACGAGATGACCACATACTCCGGGTTCTCCAATATAGGAATACGGGTCACCGATTCCAACTCCAATGAAATTAAGGACAACATCACAGATACTAGAGGTAAATCAGTCAGTATTGAAGGCGGGCGTAATAACGTCAATACAGGCAACCGCAATCGGTAGAAATTTTATGAATTACCTACTATGCGAGTACGTCGGTTTCCGTTACAATATGTCAGTGTGATTCTGGCATCGGCAGATTGACGCGTACTTGAACATTATTGGAGGCTTCTATTTTTTCATGCAAAACGAATCTCATTCTAACGTAAAAATCATAACGGCCGATCCGAGTGCGATCGGCCTGTTTGGCTTGGCTATCGTAACGCTTGTGGCTTCATCCCAAAAGCTTGGTCTCACCGAAGGCTTAAGCTTCATCATCCCTTGGGCTATATTTCTCGGTGCTTTTGCGCAGCTGTTTGCCTCCATTCAGGATGCAAAACATAACAATACCTTCGGCATGACGGCATTTGGTGCTTACGCCTTCTTCTGGTTAGCCGTAGCTAGTAGCTGGATGATTAAAATGGGCGTATTCGGCCCTGAGCTGGCGTCTGCTGTAGACGGCAAGCAGCTCGGCTTTGCCTTTGCGGGCTATCTCATCTTTACGCTCTTTATGACCATTGGAGCGATGGAGACGCATAAGGTTCTATTCTTTATTTTTGTGTTGATTGATTTTCTGTTCCTCGGTCTTAGCTTTGATGCATTCGGCGTTGCACCAGAGATATTCCATACCATCGCCGCTTATGCTGAAATGGGCATTGGTCTACTCTCACTGTACGGTACAGGAGCTGCCGTTCTAAATGCTCATTTTGGCCGTACATTCCTGCCCGTTGGACGTCCTTTCGGCATTTTCAAGCCACGTCCTTAACTGTATATGTAAACCCACAAAGCCGCCTTTCGCGCCGATCCGCGTAAAGGACGGCTTTTGTTTTGGGATTAATATGCTATCTTAATTATTCAGCTTGCCAATTCGGCATCCGCTCTGCCGGATAACGAAGGCCTGCTGCCATTCCTTTTGGAATGATTGCGTTAATAGCTTCCATTTCCTGTGTGGTTAAAACAACATCGATGGAACCTGCATTTTCCTCTAAATACGTAACCCGCTTGGTTCCTGGAATCGGTACAATTCCCTCCTGCGCAAGCAGCCATGCCAACGCCAGTTGAGAAGGTTTGACCCCTTTTTGGGCAGCAAGGTCCTTAACATGCTGCACGAGGTCCAGATTTTTCTGGAAATTCTCAGGTTGGAAACGTGGCACCGAGCGACGGAAATCATCTTCTGCAAAATCATCAAACTTCTGAATTTGCCCGCTCAAAAATCCGCGTCCAAGTGGACTGTAGGCCACAAATTCGATACCCAACTCCTTACACGTCGGTATAACTTCATCTTCCGCTTCCCGGCTCCATAAGGAGTATTCCGTTTGCAGCGCTGTAATCGGATGTACCTTGTGAGCGCGTCGAATGAGCCCAGGAGAAGCTTCGGACAGCCCCAAATAGCGGACTTTTCCCGCCTGAACCAAGTCACTCATCGCGCCAATCGTTTCCTCGATAGGTACATTCGGATCGACACGGTGCTGGTAATACAAATCAATCACATCTACACCCAGTCTTTGCAGGCTGCGATCACATGCCTCTTTTACATATTCAGGACGGCCACTTACACCCATAAATGCGCCATCTTCCCCGCGCATAATGGAAAATTTAGTGGCCAATACGACTTCGTCACGGTGGCTCCGCAGGACTTGGCTAATCAGTTTTTCATTTTTCCCCACACCGTAGACATCGGCAGTATCCCAGAAGTTTATCCCTAGCTCCAGCGCACGATGAAGCGTTTTGATCGACTCCTGATCATTCAACTCACCGTAATACTCGGACATTCCCATGCAGCCCAGACCCAGTGCAGATACTTGAAGGTCGCTGTTACCCAGTTGTTTCTTTTTCAATTTTTATCACTCCTAAATTATCAGAATAGTCATCGCATTTCCTAATCACCACGTCACATCCCGTATATTACTACTTAAAGTTAACTTGAAGTCAAGCATTGTCTTGTATATGCTATTTCAAAATTTTTTAGAAAAATTTGATTTCCGGGTTGTAAGAGGCAGCTGTAAATTTCCTATATATATGAGAAACGAATTATCGCGCGAGATTCGGTTTCAAAATAATCCAATTGGAGGTTTAACATGCCAGCAAACTACTCTTACACCAAAACGTCCGATGGTTTCCATGTTATCATCACGCCAGCTTCGAATATTCAAAATAAAAATATTCGAAGCCGGATCACACAGCAAACCGATTACGGGATTAATGGGGGCTTCTTTAACCCAATCAGCACAACAAAGGCGCCGACCGAGTGTTTGTCTATCGCGGTCACACCTAATAATACCCATGATACTAAGGCGAATGCCAAAGGGAATAGCCGTGGTACAGCATTTGTATACACGGAGAGCAACAAAACGAAAATAGGGATTACCCGTGCTTCAAGTGTGACGGATCTCAAAAAACAAATGGGGAGTTCGGTTGCGTATAAGTCTATTATTAGCGGCGGTAGCCTGTCGCTGAAGAAAGAGGAAGAAGCATGGCTTGAGGATTTAAAAGATATTGAAAAATTTGATTTGAACGGAACGTTGCGATACACCGATTCCACCGGGCGAACTGGCCTGGGCTTCAAGGTCGTAAATAATGTTTGGCAGGTCTACCTGGTTGTTCATGAAAATGCGACACTGAAACAACTTCGCAATTATTTTATTAAACAGGATTGCTTTGAAGCCATTCTTCTTGATGGTGGAGGCTCGTCCGGTATTCAAGTTAAAAACTCTGCAGGCACTATGGTTAAGTATGAGCAAACACGTTATATCTACAACATGGTAAAACTCATTAATATCACCTAAGCCTTATGATATAACGTGCTTGTATAGGAGTAAGGAGGCCTTACCGGCCTCCTCTATAAATCATCCAGCACAACGATTTCCAATGCCAGGAAAACAGGTGTTACAGGGTACACATAAGAAACTTCAATCGGTTGCCCCGCTTGTAATTGTGCTGGATTGATTAATTGCCTCCGCTGACCATCCATCTGCTTATAAATATGTGTATCTGGGACAGATATATAGACCGATTGGATAGGTTTTTCCGTTGGATCATCACTTTGGGGTAGTTCTTTAGCAAATTGAACAGGCTGTTCAAATCGGACCAAATAGTCCATGGTGGGGGCTGCTAAGGGTTGTTCTACTTCTTTTTCAATTCTTTCAATACTTTCGATTTTGGCACGCCCTGTGTATACCGTTGTGCTTTCCAGACGGACTAAGTCAAAAATAGATTGAGCCACCGCTCCATTAGATTCGTTAACCGGCGTAGCCGATTCTGTTGTAGAACATGCAGGCAGTAATGCTGCCGCAAGCAAGACAAGGACAAGGGCAGAAACTCTATTTTTCATAAGTGATCCTCCCTAATCTGGTTTATAGAATATGTTCACTATTAAGACGCGGACAGGAACAATTTGGTTGCTTTAGTCTGTATTTATCCATTACATTTTGAAAGGTGTGCAATTATATGTTAAAAAAACTCAGTTTGGTAGCTCTCGCTGCATCAACACTTTTAGTAGGAAGCTCTATTACGGCAAGCGCTGATTCTACTGTAAATTACGATCATTTGCTCTCGGCAGGGACCACTAACGCTTTCCTGGCCATGGAAGATGGATCTTCATTTTATGCAACGGGAAGTAACAGTGATGGCAAGCTCGGCGTAGGCGCTGGCGGAGGGAATAATAAAACAAGCCCAATGCAAGCAGATGTATCCGACATCGCAATGATTGATGCTGGTGATTTGCATTCAACTTTGCTCAAAAAAGACGGAACCATCTGGTCTTGGGGGTTTGCAAGTTACGGCGAACTAGGGACAGGGAATAAGAGGGACACGGCAAGAGTACCTGTTAAAAACAAATATATTGATAATGTTAAGGAAGTGAGAGCAGGAGGTCAATTTACGCTTGCGCTCAAAAATGACGGCACAGTGTGGGCTTATGGAGAAAACAACTTTGGGCAGCTGGGGATTGGCACAAAAGGAGTTTCCGCCTTTTCCGTTAAGCCTGTTCAGGTACAAGGTTTAGAAGATATTGTATCCATTGATGCTGGTGACAGTTTTGGCGCAGCCCTGGACAAAAATAATCAGCTATGGGTATGGGGACGTGGTTATGACGGCGCACTGGGGCAGGATGACAAAGAAAACCAGCTTACCCCTGTTCAATATCGAATTGATGATATCAAAACTTTTACTGCCGGAGCTGACCGCATTTATGTACTAACGAACAGCGGAGAAGTATATGCTTCCGGGAGTAACACTTCTGGAAAGCTTGGGGATGGAACCTCTACTTTTAGAAGATCACCCGTATTGATCAATGTTTCCAATGTAAGTAGACTGAAAGCAGGCAAAACTCAAACTTTTGCACTTAAAAATGATGGAACTCTTTGGGGCTGGGGAACCAATAATGAGGGACAGGTAGGTGACGGGACCGATGTATTTTCTGTTAAAGTCCCATCCCAAGTTGTAGATGACACAAACACGCCACTAACCGATGTAGTAGCATTCAGTGCAGCAGGAACCCACTCCCATGCTTTGACAGCCGATGGGACGGTCTGGTCCTGGGGATATAACAAAAACGGCGAACTGGGAATCGGCAACACCAAGGAACAATATGCTGCCACGAAAACGAATTTCCCAAATCCTTTTTCGGAATAACTAATATTCTTATACCTTAATAAATTGTTTAAGGAATACGCTTAGCCCTCCGTTTTTTCCAACCCCAAAAAAGCAATAAGGGCAGTCCAATCAACTGCCCTCATTGCTTTTTATTTTCATTTAGAGCTGCTTTATTACAAATAAAACTATGATTATGTATGAACAGAAGCGCTTTAGTAGCTTCTGGACGGTAGAGAAATTCATTTACAGAGCTAAGGCTTCTTCCGTAATCTTTTTGATATCAATGGATGAAGGCGTTTCTTCCTTGACCATATCGGGCAAGATATTTTCCAAAAAATAATCAACGCAATGTAATTGAATATTCTTGATTTTCACAAGTGCATTACGGTACATGACTATAAATTCTTTTTCAGTATTTCCCCGCTGTAGTTCGGCAAATGCTTCGTACACCTGATCCATCTTGTCAGCAACTTCAAGGATCAAACCTTCTACTGAATTATCTTTGCCTTCACGTAACTGTTTGCGAAAAATAGCTTTAAAATCCTCGGGAATATTCTCTTCAATAAAATACTCAATCATACCTTCTTCGACCTGCTGGATTAATAATCGTAGTTCCTTAGAGGAATGCTTAACAGGCGTTTTGATGTCCCCAATAAAAATTTCCCCGTAATCGTGACTGCTCGTAATCTCGTATAGCTTTTTCCAGTCAATACTGACACCATTTCTCTCTTCAATATCAGCCAGCGTTTTAGCGTATTGTACTACTTTCCAAGAATGTGCCGATACGCTGTGTTCCTCGAATTTAAACTTACCCGGACAACGGATGATTCTTTCCAGCTCATTTAGCGACCGAAAATACGTGTGAATTCCCATCATTGCATCCATCCTTTAACATATATGAGATAGTCAATATAAACCCCACTATAAACCTCAACTATTAACAGCAGATTATCGCAGTATCAAGTTGAATCCACACATGTAGCACATATACAATTTTTGCTATACACTTTATAAAAGGGGAGTTGCAAAATCCTAAAAAAAGTATAAAGTGGTGAAATCGTTGTTCAAAATCCTACTAATTGAAGATGATGAAACTTTGTTCCATGAAATGAAGGATCGGTTAACTCAATGGAACTATGATGTGTATGGCATCCAGGATTTTAATAAAGTCATTCAGGAATTCACAACGATAAAGCCTGACCTGGTCGTGATAGATATTCAATTGCCGAAATTTGATGGGTTTCATTGGTGTCGAATGATTCGATCCCACTCTAACGTGCCCATTCTTTTCTTATCATCACGGGATCATCCTACGGATATGGTGATGTCGATGCAGCTTGGCGCGGATGATTTTATCCAAAAACCGTTTCATTTTGATGTACTCATTGCAAAATTACAGGCGACACTCCGCCGCGTATATAATTACAATACAGAACCTGTCTCCCTGAAAACATGGCGTGGAGCGACGGTCGATTATGAAAAAAACGTAGTAGCCAATGAGGCTGGCTCCATCGAATTAACCAAGAACGAGATTTTTATTTTGAAGCTGCTGATCGAACAAAAAAATAAAATTGTCGCACGAGAGGAATTAATTAAAAGCCTCTGGGATGATGAACGTTTTGTCAGCGACAATACCCTGACCGTCAACTTGAACCGCCTGCGTAAAAAATTAGACGAGCTGGATTTGGGCCGTTTCATTGAAACGAAAGTCGGGCAAGGCTACATGGCTACAGAAGAGGCACCTTCCTATGATTAAAAAATATCTTATAGAGAGGCGAAGCTGGATTCTACTGTTTGTATGCCAGCAATTCCTGATCCTGTTCATTGCTTATGTGGATGCAGCAATTCCGTTAATGCCAATCCTTTATATCGTCTTCTTATCCATGATGATTTTCTTGGTTTTTTTAATCATTCGCTATCCCAAGGAAATCAAATTCTATACCACACTAGAAGAATGGAGGAGCCCTCTTGAACTAACGGGTATAGGCGAACCGGAGAGTCCGTTTGAGCAAATCATTGAACAAAAAATCACTGACCAGACCGAACGGTTACAACAGATCATCTCGCAAAATCAATTGACACTTGAACATGAAAAAGATGAATTATTATCCTGGATTCATGAGGTAAAAACACCTTTGACCACCATGCATTTGATGATTGAGCGGTTGGACGATAAGCCCCTAAAAGCTCAGTTAACCTATGAATGGCTACGAATCCACTTACTGCTGGATCAGCAGCTCCATCACAAACGCATATCCTTTATTGAAAATGATCTGTATGTCGAGCAAGTGAATTTAAAATCTCTGGTTTTTAATGAAATCAAAGCATTACAGTCATGGTGCATCCAAAAAGGGATCGGTTTTGACATCCAATTGGAGCACATGGAAGTGCTGAGTGATGCCAAATGGCTGGCTTTTATCATCAGACAGCTCTTAACCAATGCCATCAAATATAGCGATGCCAGTGATATTATCATTCACAGCTATGAACAAAGGGATCGAATACAGCTTGAGGTCCAAGACTTTGGGCGCGGTATTGATCCGAAGGATATACCCCGTATTTTCGAGAAAGGTTTTACCTCCACAACCCAACATTCTGATCATACTTCAACGGGCATGGGGTTATATTTAACGAAAAAGGCAGCACAGTCCTTGCTCATACATATAGATGTGCACTCCAAACCGAACGTGGGTACAACCTTCACTTTAATTTTTCCCAAACGAAATGATTTTGTGAGCATGGTGAGCATGTGACAGAGATGTCACATGCTTTTATGTATTGTTCGCCCAATCAAAGGAAAAACATCGGCTCTATTTTTATAATAAGGCTACAAGAACAATAAGGAGTGCATCGAAGTGAATATTTTAGAAGCCCATAAAATTCATAAAAGCTACGGTAATAAGTTAAATATGCAGGAGGTTTTGAAGGGAATAGATATCGTCATTGAAGAAGGGGAATTTGTCAGTATTATGGGAGCCTCCGGTTCAGGTAAAACCACACTGCTGAATGTTCTTTCCTCCATTGATAAAGTGAGCCAAGGCTCCATTAAAATCAATGATATCGAAATGACGAAAATGAAAGAAAAGCAACTGGCTGAATTTCGCAAAAAGCATTTAGGCTTTATTTTTCAAGAGTATAATCTGCTGGATACGCTAACCGTGAAGGAGAATATTCTCTTACCCTTATCCATCACCAAAACGCCTAAAAAAGAAGCCAACCAAAAATTTCAGGAAGTAGCTACAGAACTGGGAATTTATGAGCTAAAGGACAAATACCCCAATGAAATCTCGGGTGGACAGAAGCAGCGTACATCTGCGGCCAGAGCGTTTATTCATGAGCCCAGTATTATTTTTGCCGATGAACCTACGGGTGCGCTGGATTCCAAGTCGGCTTCCGATTTATTAAATAAGCTGGGCCAGTTGAATCAAAAACGCAAGGCAACCATTATTATGGTCACGCATGATCCTGTCGCTGCCAGCCATTGCAGTCGGGTCATTTTTATTAAAGATGGGCAAATGTATACCCAGCTTCACAAAGGCGAGCAGGAAAGACAAAGCTTTTTCCAGGATATCATGAAAACCCAAGGTGTCTTAGGCGGGGTCCAATATGAACATTAATCTGCTCATTCTAAAAAATTTGAAGAAAAACCTGAAAAATTATTACCTTTATGTTTTTGCTCTCATTTTCAGTGTTGCGCTCTATTTCGCTTTTGTCACATTACAATACGATCCCTCCATGGACGAAGTGAAGGGTTCTGTTAAAGGTGCAGCTTCCATACGTGCAGCTTCCGTTTTACTGGTCGCCATTGTCTGCATCTTCCTTTTGTATGCTAATAATATCTTTATAAAAAGACGCAGCAAAGAAATTGGCCTATTTCAATTGATCGGAATGACTAAAAATAAAATTTTTCGCATCCTGAGTGCTGAAAACTTAATTCTATACTTCAGTTCACTATTCATCGGAATTGGGGTTGGATTTTCCTTTTCCAAATTAGTGATCATGATTTTATTTAAGACGACGGGCGTCGAAGCCATTGCCACTCTATATTTCTCTAACCAAGCATTGACTCAAACACTCATCGTTTTTGGTATCATCTACCTGTTGATCATGCTCATGAATTATTCCTTTATCAAAAGACAAAGTATTTTGTCTTTGTTCAGAGTAACCTCAACTACCGAGGGGAAAATCAAGAAAATATCTATCTATGAGATGATCATCGGGATCATTGGAGTTTCATTCATCGCTTTAGGATACTATGTTTCTTCCAAATTATTTGGCGGAGACTTTACATCCATGAATGAGTTATTTATCGCTATGGTGTTTATTTTGGGCTCTGTCATCATCGGAACACTCCTTTTTTATAAAGGATCTATCCGCTTTATTTCCAATATCATCAGAAAAAGTAAAGGCGGCTATTTGAACATTAATGAGGTGCTATCTCTCTCATCCATTATGTTCCGCATGAAATCCAATGCTTTGTTGTTGACCATTATTACAACAGTATCAGCACTTGCCATCGGTTTACTTTCCTTAAGCTATATCGCCTATTATTCTGCGGATCAAGCAGCTGAGGACAATGTGCCTTCCCATTTTGCAATGACGAATGTACTGGATGCGGAGAAATTCAAAACGTTACTTCAGGAGCATGACATAAAGTATCGTGAAAAGAAAATTGAAGTTATTCAAGTCAGCGTGAACACAGCGCAAATTATGGACACTCCTCTGGAAGGATTAAATATCGGTGCGAATTCCATGACGTTGCCTGTCATAAGCGATCAATCTGTGAAGGGTACGGATGTATCTCCAGGCCAAACGATTTTAACAGGCTATAATGATTTGTTACAGAAATTTATGTCCTTGAAAAACTCAGGTCCATTGGATTTGAAGGGAAATAAGGAAGTCATACACCAACAATATGTGGGTCTAAAAAAGGAGTACGTGATTCCCTACTATTTTACAGCCGGTGGATTACCCACTGTCATTGTAGACGAAACTATCTTTGAGCGGCTAAAGAAAGATGCAAATCCTGAGATTCAAAAGAAGTCATCCTTATATATTGGAATTGATATGATAAATGCAGAACAGATCAAAGAAGCCGATCGTCTCTTTGCAGCTGCGAATTTTAATGATCAACAAACATCACGCCTTGAAATGAGCAGCAATCAGAAGCGGAACATGGGAGTGATCATGTTTGTAGTTGGCTTTTTAGGACTGACCTTTCTCATTACATCAGGCTGCATCCTTTATTTTAAGCAAATGGATGAGAGTGAAGACGAAAAAGCCAATTACACCGTGTTAAGAAAGTTAGGGTTCACCCAGAGCGACCTGCTTAGAGGCATTAAAATAAAACAACTCTTTAACTTCGGCATTCCACTAGTAATTGGCCTTTCACACAGCTATTTTGCCGTTCAATCCGGCTGGTTCTTGTTTGGAACTGAAATTTGGATGCCTATGATCATCGTTATGGTGCTGTATACCGCCTTATATTCCATTTTCGGGATACTATCCATCCTGTATTATAAAAAGGTCATTAAATCAGCATTGTAATCGGCAAAAAGCAAAAAAAAGCCCCAGGCGAAAGCGCTGGGGCTTTTCCAAATATTTGAGCATTTTCGTTCCTATGTGTACAATAAAATAACTATCATCGTAACCCCAAAGGGGGAGAGCTTATTTTATTATTAATCATCAATGGCATCGGCATCGTAGCCAATATCATACTCTGTTCCTCTGTAGGCGTGGCTATTATCGTAGGAATCGTCTTTTTCCTGATTGGCTTGCCTGAGTTTAAAAGATCGCCGAAACTCACGAAAAAGGCTAAAAAAGATATCACCTATATTATATCAACCCTATTAACTCTCCTTATATTCGTAATTATTGTTTCTTGGAATCTCCATACTTCAGGTGACCTATTTCTTGAAGATCCGCTAACACCGCAAATGAAGTTTCACTGGGGACAAAAGGTGTTGATGCTAGGGTTACTGGAGGGCTTATGGGCTGTCATCAGCCTAAAATGGCTGTTGCCTATCTTTTTTGATCCGCTGGATCTCAGTAAGAAGCAAATCCTTGTTTTAGTAAGCGGGATTGTATTTAGTGTGGTTTCAGGTATTTATGCCCTGCTTGAAGCAAGTTAAAAAGTCTCGCTCTTCTCTGTTAAGGACAGGAAGAGCGAGACTTTTTTATTAATGGTTCCCCTCTACAGAGGCTAGAATGCTTAACGCAAAGGTTCAAAACCTTCTGCCTGCTTGAGAATCCGCTCAATTTCCACGCATGTCTCCGGTTGCAGCGTCACTTCGACTGCTTTTACATTTTCTTCGATTTGTGCCGGTTTAGTGGCCCCAATGAGTGCAGCGCTGATACCCGGTTCTCTCAGAATCCAGGCAAGCGCGAGCTGTGACAGGGTGATACCCAAATCCTTCGCCAGCTTATCCAGCTCCTGGACACAGTTTAGAACGGTATCGTTCATGTAACTGCTGATGACATTATTGACAGATGCATCAGCCCCGCGGCTGCCCGTCGGTAAAGGTTGTCCAGGCTTGTATTTACCCGTGAGGATACCTTGGGCCAGAGGCGAAAATACAATTTGGCCGATACCTACCTGCCCGGATACGGGAAGTACCTCATGTTCGATATAACGTTCGAACATATTATAGATCGGCTGATTGGCAATCAGTGGCCGCAAATTCAGCCTTTTTCCAATCCCATAGGCATCCGTGAGCTGGGCAGCACTCCATTCACTGACAGCAGCGTATAGAATCTTACCCTGAGCCTGAAGGTCATCGAGCGCTCGCAGCGTCTCCTCCAAAGGAGTGTCCGAATCATAACGATGACAGAAGTACATGTCGATATAATCCGTGCCAAGACGCTTCAGACTCGCTTCACATTGCTCCATAATGTGCTTGCGTGACAGTCCCCTGTCATTGGGACCAGAATCCATAGGGAAGTAAACCTTGGTAGATAACACATAGCTCTCTCTTCGATAAGGCTTCAAGGCAGCTCCCATAGCCTTCTCGCCTTCTCCCCGGTTATACGCGTTCGCGGTATCAAAGAAATTAATCCCGAGTTCAAAGGCTTTGGCAATACAGGTATGAGCTGCTTCCTGCTCGGCAGCTGTACCGTACGTTAACCAGCTACCCAGACCGATTTCACTAATTTTAAGACCACTGTTGCCTACATTTCTATATTTCATATCTACTCCTTCTTTCATAAGAAGATCATATTTTTATATTTTAACATGTAAACCCTTTCATTAAAATCATTGATAAAGGACTCATGGAGTTATATGAAGGATATCTACCACCCTGACTGTTAGGGTGGTAGATGCTTATAGCCTCACAATCTCAAATCATATTTACTTGCTTCCTACAGGAAAAAGCGCATCATATGCGGGACAAGGCAGTTTGTCGAGAAACTCCTGAAGCTGCTTCGGTTTATTTTTGTAAATATCCTTTAGGGATGTTCCATTATAAATATTGCCGATGACCACAGGATGGCATAGCTCACAGATCAGGATGTCCCCGTTCCCGTGAAGATGGAGCTGTTTTTTACCATCAACACAGTTGGAAAAATAAACACCAGGCTGTTCCTTGAAGCCCAGCGCTTCTGCAAAACGGTCCATACAGGTGAAATACAACACAGTATCATCTTTCTTATGTGCAATCAGGTCATGAACGGAACGGACGAGCGCTTCCTTGGTGGAAATAGCATTCCAGTTCGTATGATCCATCACAATGCTGTTTTGGATTTCATGGATGCGCACACCGAGTTCATATACCTTTTCGCTAATCGCTGGCATGTTGTTCTGCGTCTCCGCAAACAGCAACGTCTCCAGCACCGTTTCCAGCTTGGCTTCGGTACATAACCGGATATTTTGGACGATTTTCTCATACATGCGAGGATGAACATGATAATAGGTTGCATATTTATCGGCATCCGTGAAGTTGAAAGAGATATGAATGTTGGAAAGTCCTGCATCACGTAGTTTCTCAATTCGTTCAGGGCTGAGCAAGCTGGCATTGGTATTGAGCTGGGTAGCGATGCCCTTGCTTGAGCAGTGAGCCACAATGTCCAGACAATCCTCATACTTCAAGGTCACTTCTCCCCCGGACAGTCGCACACGTTTTAACGTTGGAATGTCATCAATAATATCAATGACCTCTTTGCTGCTAATGCATTGCCCATCGTTCCGCTGATACGCGCAGCAGTAATCACACTTGAAGTTGCAATTAGAGGTGACCCCGACTTCCAGTCCCTCCAGCTCGTAGATGCCCGGCTTTTCCAGCTCAAGTGCTTTATATTTGTTGTCTATACTCACTTTCTCATGATCCTCCCGATCTCAGGCTTATGTCTTGAATTCCCTTGAGATTATACAGAATAGGAGCGGTTTGTAGATATGACATTGGTAACGGTGGGGCCAAACAGATACCATAGCGGTAACGGCCTTGGGAATCCTCCTATCAGCGCTGAAAAAATTAATTTGACAAGTACTGCCGAACTTTAGTAAATTCATATTAGTTAAGTCCTTAACTACATTTATGGTGGTGATCGTTTGAAAGACCTACAGGATTATGTACTTGATTTGCCGCTGCATTCTCTGGTTTTCTTTTCACTGGTGGAAACGACAGCCGGATTAGTTGATGTCTCAGAAAAATACTGGCATTCGAAGGGAACCAATGGAGCCAGAATTCGAATTCTAGTTGAAATCATGAAGGAAGGAGGCACAATTCTCCCATCTGTGCTCGCCCAAAGGATCGGAGTCACCAAATCAAATATTAGCCTGCTGCTCACCCCGCTCGAAAACGAAGGGTTCATTCGCCGGGAAGGCCATCCCATGGACGGCAGAAAATCGGTAATTTCTATAACAAGTGAAGGGCAAAGCCTCCTGTTGCGTAATTTACCCGAAAACCGACAGAGGATTGCGGAAAAAATGCAAGTGTTGAATGATCAGGAATTGAAGCAGCTCCTTTCCCTGCTCAACAAATTAAAGAGGACGTAACGGCTTTTCTACTCAATTGGTTAAGCCCTAAACTAAAATCCCATTTGTATAAAAAGGATGATATTCCATGTCGATCGTTATTACTGGAGCCAATGGTCAATTGGGGAGCCTAATCATACAACAGCTCCTTCAAAAAGTCTCACCTCATGAAATTACCGCTTGTGTTCGCCACCTTGAAACCGGAAAACACTATGAGGCACAGGGAATTACAGTACGATTAGGTGACTACGATCAACCCGATTCGCTTGAGCAAGCATTCGCGGGTGCTTCCCAACTGTTGTTGATTTCAAGTTCACATCCCGACGATACGATTCGTATTCGTCAACATACTCATATCATAGAAGTAGCTAAAAAATGTAAAGTAGAACACATTTTATACACCAGCTTTGCCTTTTCTGAAGCCAGCTCTATCCCCCTCTCCAATCTGCATTTGGCTACAGAACACGCCATTTGCACCACCGGAATTCCTTACACTTTTCTACGGAATGCATTATATACCGATTTTGTCAAAACTCTCGACCTGAACGCCGCCATAGCGAAGGGCGCACTCGATATTTACCCTGGAGAGTGGAAATTTAACACCGTCACGCGTTGGGATCTTGCCAGAGGGATCGCAGCAGTGCTATCCGGTCCAGACCGCCATAAGAATAAGAAATATGAATTCGTCTCCTCCAGTCCCTGGACCTTTTCAGATTTGACAGCAGCTTTGACCGAGCTTACAGGCAGATCCATCTCCCTCCGTCATGATCCCCAAATCAAAAATTGGATATTTGGGTTTTTGGGCAAAATAGATACGCGCTCCACGTCGGATGAATTGGAACAGTTGATCAGTGGTCCGCTCACTTCACTGAAAGAAAGCATCCGGCCCTTTATCTCCACATGAAAAACAACGCTAAAAATTCTTGCCAACACCCACTCCATAAATTGTGAGCGATATGTGAACTGGGCATACTTCTCATTCCCAAATCCATACTGAATATATCTGTTGGTAATGGAGGCGGGAATTGTGGATAAAAGGATGAATCTGCTTATGTTCAGCGGCGATTATGATAAGGCAATGGCTGGACTGATTCTGGCAAATACAGCGCGGGAATTGGACGTGGACGTGACGATGTTTTTTGCGTTCTGGGGACTATTTCTGGTTCGTGATCCTGACAAGATGACGTTTGAGGACAAGACGATTTATGAAAAAATCATGGGCTGGATGACTCCAAAAGGACCCGAAGAGTTGCCATTATCCAAAATGAATTTTAGCGGCCTTGGCAAGCTGATGCTGACGGAAATGATCGAAGATAACGAAGCCCCGAAGCTCATTCATTTCTTGAAAGGAGCACGGAAGAAAAATGTGAAATTTTATGCCTGTAAGCTATCGGTCGATATTATGGGCTTTAAACCGGAAGAATTTATACCTGAACTGGAAATTATCGAGGCCAAAACGTATTTAAAAGATGCGCTCGAATCCGATATGCAGTTGTTTATATAAGATAGACTTGCGCCTTATCCGGCTGTTGGATGAGGCTTTTATTGTGACTAAATGATGACACTCGCCTATTTTTTTTAACCTATTCGGGCCTACCTACGTACCCTAAGAAGACAGAACGACTTGGGAGGCGCCGTATGCTCATGGCTCGAATTGGAAGCAGTAATTGTAGGTATCAGCCTTCTAACGAGGCTTATTTCCAAAGGTATCGTGAAAGTACAATCGGATATCACCAGACCTTTGAATCTCCATATGGGCAAAAAAAGCTGATTTATGCGGATTGGGCAGCCAGCGGCCGTCTGTATGGACCCATCGAGTCGAAAATAGCTAATGAATTAGGCCCTTTTGTGGCGAACACGCATACGGAGTCTAATTTGACAGGAACTCTGATGACCCAAGCCTATGAAGAAGCGAAACAAATCATTAAAAGCCACGTTCATGCCAATGAACATGATATCATCCTGTTTGCCGGGTCCGGTATGACAGGTGCAGTGAATAAGCTTCAGCGACTGCTAGGATTGAAAATACATGAAAAATTAAAGCCCCTCTACCCCATCGCCGAAAAAGAACGTCCCGTTATTTTCGTTACACACATGGAGCACCACTCCAATCATATTTCCTGGGCAGAAACCATTGGAGACGTTGTGTGTCTTCCTCCGGGTCCCGGCGGAATTGTCGATCCAACTCATCTCGAACGACTGCTGCTTCAATTCCAGCATCGCCCTATCAAAATCGGCGCCTTTACCGCTTGCTCCAATGTTACAGGGTTCGAAGTGCCGATTTACCAGCTAGCCCGCAAAATGCACGAACATGGTGGCGTTTGTTTCGTTGATTTTTCGGCAAGCGCACCTTACGCCGAGATCAACATGCACCGTACAGATCCCCTTGAGAAACTGGACGGGATTGTATTTTCACCCCACAAATTTCTTGGGGGACCCGGTACAAGCGGCGTTTTAATTATGGATTCGAGGCTGTGCCTCCATTGTGCTCCAGATCAGCCCGGAGGGGGCACAGTTAACTGGACCAATCCTTGGGGTGGATACGAGTATAAAGATAATATTGAAGCCCGTGAGGATGGAGGGACGCCTGCCTTTCTACAAGCCACTCGAACCGCGCTCTGCATTCGGCTAAAAGAACAGATGGGACAGAAGCGTCTGTTGGAGCGCAAAAAGGAACTGACATCTCTATTACTAAAGAGCTTGAGTACCATACCAGGGCTACACATTTTAGGAGGAGGCAGCCAAGAACGATTGGGAATCGTTTCTTTCGTTGTCGGCCATATTCACTATAACCTGATTGTGAAACTATTGAATGATCGGTTTGGCATTCAGGTCCGGGGCGGATGCTCTTGTGCAGGCCCCTACGGACATTATTTGCTGGGCATCGACCAGCAAACATCTAAACAAATGACAGACCTGATCCATGCGGGAGACTTATCTCGAAAACCGGGCTGGGTGCGTCTGTCGCTCCATCCCATGATGACGAATCAGGAAGTCTCCTATATCGCCTCTTCCATACGGGCAATCGTGGAAAACATCATGACCTGGCAAAAAGATTATACCTATCAACCAGAATCAAACGAATGGCGATCTATGCATGAACATCACAAAATAGACATCAGCAAATGGTTCAATTTCAGCGATTAAGAGACTCCTATCCGTTCCCTTCTTTCAAAATTCTCATAGGATACACTGTAAATTACTATATGAGGAAAGAAGTGACGACAATGGGGCTCAATTTTCGCAACAGTACTAGTGCAGCTATCTTTGTAGTCTTTGCCTACCCGGACTTCAGCTGTACTCCTGTTAACTACTCTAAAGCAGGCTGGTACCGTGTTAACCCCGGACAGACTATTCAGGTTTGGAGCGGCTTCGCAGGAGGTAATACGTTCTTTTATTACGCTGAAGATGATTTTGGACGCGAATGGCGGGGTTCATATTTCACTCAAGTTCCTGAAAATGCCTTCAATTGGTGCTGGGATACAGGCTGTACCACTTGTAGAAGCGTGGGACTGCGGAGAATCGCAGTTAGTCCGTTCGTCTTGGACTACACCATCAACTTTGTAACGAGCAGCAGTCAAAGAAAACCTGCATCATCCACACTCCGCATGACATTGCCTTCCAAAGCAACCCAAGAGAAACCTATTTTGCGCAGAGTTCCTGCAACACCTAAGAGACTAAAACAAGGCAAAACTTTATTGCAAAAACGTATTGCGCATAAAAAACGGACCAAATAAAAAATGATCTGATCAGCTCGCATATAGTTTTTTAGAACCCAAAAAAGGAGCGACCTCACCCCCATGGCCTGCTCCTTTCTCTTTTATCTATGAGGTAACCGCTTATTTACTCTCGGATTCCCACTTGGATATCTCTTTACGAACCCGTGGTGCTACCTCTGTTCCCAATAGCTCAATAGCTCTCATGACATCATCATGCGGCATCGTACCGACGGGCACGTGCAACAAAAAACGTGTAATGCCTACCTGTTTACGCAGATGAATGATTTTCTTGGCAACCGTATCGGGATCGCCTACATACAACGCTCCTTCAAAGCTGCGTGCGGCATCGAAGCTGGAACGAGTGTAAGGGCCCCAACCACGTTCACGCCCAAGCACATTCATGCTCTGCTGAGTGGAAGGGAAGAACTTATCCGCTGCCAGCTCAGTAGTCTCTGCGATAAAACCATGCGAGTGTGATGCAACCGGAAGCAGCGATGCATCATGACCAGCATGCCTAGCGGCTTTTTTATACAGTTCCACCAACGGGGCAAACTGTACAGGGCTACCCCCAATAATCGCCAGAACCAGCGGCAACCCGAGCAAGCCTGCACGAACCACAGATTCCTGATTGCCCCCACTCCCAATCCATACGGGCAAAGGATTTTGAACTGGACGCGGATACACACCCAAATTGTTGATTGCCGGCCGATGTCCGCCTTTCCAGGTAACTTTCTCGGATTCTCGTATTTTCAATAACAGCTCCAGCTTTTCATCGAATAATTCATCGTAGTTATCCAAATCATACCCAAATAACGGAAACGATTCGATAAAAGAGCCCCGGCCTGCCATAATCTCAGCTCGTCCATTCGAAATACCGTCCAGTGTAGCAAAATCTTGAAACACACGTACGGGATCATCCGATGAAAGCACCGTAACTGCACTGGTTAACCGAATTCGTTGGGTCTGTGCTGCTGCAGCAGCGAGGATAACAGCCGGAGCAGATGCCGCATAATCTTTACGATGATGCTCCCCCACGCCGTACACATCCAGCCCTACCTGATCTGCAAGCACAATCTCCTCGACCACTTCACGTATTCGTTGTGCATGACTGATAACCTCACCCGTTTGGGTATCCGGCGTTGTTTCTACAAATGTGCTTATACCTATCTCCACTTGTTCTCCCCCCTATTTTCATGCCTCATTCTCATACGACTGCTTTCGAAGCCAATCATTTTAAAAACCGATATCTTTATATTGAACCTTTTTCACATCTTTTTCAAGCTCTCCTTTTTTGAGTCTGAAAACCAGCCAAGGGAAGTGTCCAGATTCGCCGCAGGAAAAGAAGTCTCTTTGTCGAATATTTTATGGAATAAAGAAGATTCCCATCCCCACAACATGAATACAACAAGGAGGCACATACATTTATGGCTTTTGTCATTAACAATTTAAAGGATAACAGCAATGTTGCCATGACTGACCAATTAGGTGGATTTACGGTACTAGAATACATAACAGATTTGAGTTCTACCTCGGTTATGGCTGCGAAAGACAATTACTATATGAGCAAAAGTAATATGCGCCGCAAACAGCTCATGATCGAAATCAACAATAGCGAGATTATGATGAAGGCGGGAGCCATGCAATATACTGTGGGTAGCATGGAAATGACTACTGGTGTAAAAGGCGTTGGAGGCTTAATGCGAAACTTGGTGTCCGGTGCTGTAACGGGAACAGGTGCCATTAAACCACACTATAGAGGCACGGGTACCATTATGCTGGAGCCTACTTACCAATATATTTGGCTTATTGATGTCGACAATGATGATATTGCCATCGAAGACGGCTTGTTTTTGGCTTGTGACACGACGCTGGACATTTCCGTCGTTGCACGTAGTAATCTTTCCTCTGCTGCACTGGGTGGAGAAGGGTTATTTAATTTAAGCGCCCGCGGAAAAGGAGTTCTGGCACTTCAAGCTCCAATCCCTTCTGAGGAAGCGGTCGTTATAGAATTGCAAAATGATGTGCTGAAGGTGGATGGTAACTTTGCCCTCATGTGGTCCAATACCTTACAGTTCACCGTCGAAAAATCCGGGAAAACCAAAATGGGCTCGGCTGCTTCCGGCGAAGGGCTGGTAAATGTGTACAGGGGAACGGGAACCGTATGGTTAGCACCATTGTAAATAAAAAAGGAGAAGCCCTCGGCTTCTCCTTTCTTACATTTTAATTCTTTTTTACAAACTCCGATTTTAGCTTCATTGCTCCAAAACCATCAATTTTGCAGTCAATATCGTGATCGCCATCCACCAGACGGATGTTTTTTACTTTGGTGCCGATTTTCAAGACGGATGAGCTTCCCTTCACTTTAAGGTCTTTAATGACAGTTACAGAGTCACCATCCTGCAGGATGTTACCATTCGCATCTTTAACAACCTTTACGTCTTCACTGCTTGCTTCTGACTCGGTAGACCACTCATGAGCGCATTCCGGGCAAATGAAAAGACTGCGATCCTCATAAGTGTACTCTGAATTACATTCAGGACAATTTGGTAAATTAGACATGGTATTATGTACTCCATTCATTTTCAAATTCTACTGCTATGCTAAGCTTCCTTGATAGACCAAGCTTGCTCCAAGTCTTCCTTGGAGTTCCCTACAAGTATATTGGATAATCCGTCACGATTCCACTCATCGATGAAACTAATCTGAGTATTGTTGTATCTTATATGTAAGCGTTCTGTCTGCTGAAAATGCCGAGAGGTAAACATGTAATTAAAAAGGATGCTGTCTTCCTAGGCAGCATCCTTTTTTACGGCACGTTTATTATGCTTGGGTTTGCTTGATCAGTTCACTAATTCCTTGACTAAGCGGCGTAAGGGGGCGTTTCAACAGCTTCTCGAAGTCGTTGCTTACGACATCCAAGGCTCCTTCACGAATTGCTTGTTGAATACCGACCACAATAGGGATGGCACCTTCCGGGACTCCCGCACCGAGCATAACCTCGGCATACGTAGCATCATCCACCTGCTGTACAGGAACGTCTTTGCCCAGAACCTCAGCAAGTACCGCTGCAAACTCTTCTTGGGTAATCGGCTTACCGGAGAGCTCGTATATTGTATTCTCATGCCCTTCGCCAGACAAAACGGTTGCAGCTGCTTGCGCATAATCTGCGCGGGTAGCCCAACCTACTTTACCGGACCCTGCCGAGGTTAGCCAAGGAGCCCCCGCGAGTACGGATTGGATCGTGCCTGCCTCATTCTCCAGATACCAATTATTACGCAAGAAGGAGTAAGGAATACCTGACTCTCGAATGAACTCCTCCGTGATACGATGTACGGGCGCAAGGAATAGAGTGCTGTCAGCGGCATTGGCAGCGCTAGTATAAACGATGAAGCCTACTCCAGCACGCACAGCAGCATCAACAGCTGCTTTATGCTGACGGATTCTAGTATCATTATCCCCGTCTGCGGATATAATCAGCAGTCGATCTACTCCAGCAAACGCCTGATCCAGCGTCTCCGGTTTATCAAAATCGCCATGACGAACGTCAACACCACGAGACCGTAAGTTCTCTGCTTTTTCTGGATTTCTTACGCTAACAATAAGATCGTTTGCGGAGACAGATGTAAGCAACGTATCTACCACGATGGAACCCAGTTGCCCCGTTGCTCCTGTTAATGCAATTTTCATATGAAATCCTCCATTCAAATTGTATTCACTTTTATATAGTAACTAAAAATATAACACATGTCTAATCTAGAGTCTAAAGGTCTGCTTTTCGGGTAAGAGTTGGTAACCCAGACTTTCCCCAGAGAAAGGAACATGTATATGAAGAAAGCTATGATTATTGTAAATCCCTCTTCCGGCAAAGAGGAATCCCTCCAACATGTCAGAAGCGTAGAAGAAATTCTACGTGATCAAGGATACGTTGTTACGGTTAAAGAGACGGCAAAGGAACTGGACGCCACTCGTTTTTGCGTCAATGCGTGTGAGGAAGCTTGTGACCTAGTCGTTTCCATCGGCGGGGATGGCACACTTCACGAAACAATCAACGGTTTCATTGATCAAGACCATCGTCCAAGACTGGGTGTCATTCCCCTGGGGACAGTCAATGATTTTGCCCGTGCCTTGCAAATTCCGCTAAGTCCCGAGCTGGCGATCCGTACACTGACTTCTACCCGCGTGAAAAACGTAGATATGGGTCTCTTAAACGGCCGAATGTTTGCCAATGTTGTTGCCACAGGTTCGCTTGCTGAATCGCTATCAGCTGTATCATCAGACGATAAATCCATGTTTGGCACGTTTGCCTACTTCAAAGAAGGCATGAAAGAGCTTATCAGCCATCCTGCCCACTCACTTATCGTCCGCTACGATGACAATATCTGGGAAGGAAAATCCCCACTCTTTTTGGCTACTTTGACCAATTCAGTTGGCGGATTCGAGAAACTGGCGCCCGATGCGGCTGTTGACGATGGTCTGCTTCACTGCTTTATTTTCAAAAACCTCAATATATTGAACACCGTGACGGCCAGCATATCCTTATTTTTAGGCAACCTGAAGGATCATAGTGATATCGTTTACTTTACCGCAAAGCATGTAAGTGTCAGCTCTGCAGAACCGGTCAGTACGAATGTAGATGGTGAGGAAGGGCCGTCTTTGCCTATCGAGCTTGGTATTTTACCGCGTCATATTGAGGTAATTGTGCCGGAAGAGGTTTAAGTAATGCGGTGCTGATCCTCAAGCTTGAGGATCATACTCGCTCAATTTCCCCTCGTAGATCAAATGGAATCGATCACTTTGACGAAAATCGTCTGGCGTAACAAGAGCGGGCAACTTGTTCCATATTTTTATGCCGGATCGCTGTAAAATTTCCGCAACGAATTGCGAACAAAAATAAGAATTACTGAACTCAACTGGTTCTTTGAGTGCAATACCAATCAAACCCAGTAAGTTATACATATATTTTTGACGACTTCGGATAAATACATGTAAAACTCGCTTCATTTTTTCAACTTCACGGTCGGTTACTTGAAGCTCGTAGATAACACATGTTGTATTCGGAAATCTGCTGTATGTACCTGTCTTAATATCCTCTTTCACGAAACCACCATCCAGAGGGTTATTAGGGGTCTTTCTCCCGAAGCTGTATAACTCCGAAAGTTCCCGGTTGAAGGAAATGGAGGCGTGATTGTATGGCGCTCTCGTATAGCTTTTAATGACTCTCGTAAGAAACGTTCCCGTATTCGTAAGCAAGATAAAGACGGATTGATCTGCTACCATTTACGAAATTTCCCCTTATCAAGTTTGAATTATTCCTTCATAATAACATAGGAACCTTAATGGAATCCTATTTCGCGATAAGTTGGTGAGTGGTAATGGACAGTTCGCTATTAACGTTAATCCTTATTTTCGCAGCCTTATTGGTCATCCATCTGATTTATATAGTGGTAGTCAAAACACAGCCAGACAAAGACTATGCAGCTATTGGGCTTCGCATCAAGACATGGTGGGGTATGTTCTTTATCTTTTGCTTGGCAACTCTTTTCAATCCGATCGTTTCACTGCTTTCCTTGATGGCACTCACCTTTTTTGCGCTAAAAGAATACTTTTCCATGATTAGATCCAGAAAAGCTGATCGCAGATTGTTTCTATGGGCGTACTTAACGATTCCCGTACAATTTTATTGGATTTATATCGGGTGGTACGGAATGTTTATTGTCTTTATCCCTATCTATGTATTCTTACTGCTACCGCTCCCGCGATTGATCAACAAAGGAACGGTTGGTTTTTTGCGCAGTGTCAGTTCGACCCAATGGGGGCTCATGCTGATGGTTTTCGGGTTGAGTCATCTGGCCTATTTTCAGTTTGCTACGCCGCAATACGGAGCAAAACTTGTACTTTTTCTAGTGGTACTGACGCAGCTCAATGATGTCGTACACTATCTAGCATCACTCTATTTCGGAAAGCGGAAAATCGTCCCGACATCCAATCCCAATATAACTTGGGAAGGCTTTGCATTCGCTTTTCCCGTAACCATAGCGGCTTCCTATCTTATCTATCCCTATCTGACGCCGTTTGACCTGAAATTTGGAATTATTTTCGGCATGCTGATCAGCTTGAGCGGTTTCTTCGGTAGCTTAACGGTTTCCGTGCTGAAGCGGGATTTATTAATCGGCGATGATGACAAGTTCGATGCTTTGAAAAAAAGCTATTTAAGTCGGGTGGATAGCTTGACCTACACCTCGCCCGTCTTTTTTCACGTAATCCGTTATTTTTTTGACTTTATGTAGCGATTACATGGCTCAAACCTAGATGATCATGGAACACAATATCTTGCTATGAAAAGGGCAGCCTATCCTCACTTAAGGATAGGCTGCTTTTGCGTGTACTACCGTTGCAGGGCATTCCTAATCCTGCTAACCCCTTCACGAATTTCGTTTTCCCTTAGATGCCCGTAGCCCATTAGCAGTCGATTCCCTTCGAGCTGTGCCGCAAATACATTTTCGCTACGGAGATGTTCTAGCAGATTCTCTCGGAGTGGGAACTGAAACTCTGCTACCAAATGTAAACCAGCCGATCGGCCACATATCCGGTATTGCCCTGTAAAATGCTGTTCCAGGCTATCAAGCAGGACCTGACGACGCTTGGCGTACACTTTTTTCATCTTATGTACATGCTTATGAAGGAGTCGCTTCCTTATATACCGACTCAACACAATTTGCTCCAGGCTCGCTGTCTGGTAATCCGCCAGTTGCTTTAAACGGATAAAATCAGCGACTCGTGACGGGGGAAGAACAATATAGCCGATCCGCAGTGCGGGGAACAAAATTTTGCTAAACGTCCCGACATATAGCACCCGTTCTGGGTCCAGACTCTGCAAAGAGTGGACGGGCGCCCCGTCATACCGGAACTCACTGTCATAATCATCTTCGAGCAGAAGACATCCTGTCCGGGCTGCATACTGAATAAGCTCGATCCGCCTTTGGATCGGCAAGATACCCCCCAGCGGGAACTGGTGCGAGGGTGTCAGATATGCCAGTTTGGGGTGTCTCTTTTGCGGCAGATCGGCTGTTATAACTCCCGAATCATCAACAGGCATGCTCCGCAGTGTGGCCCCTGTAGCCGACAGAATGCTTTTTAAATCTTCATTTGTCGGTTCCTCTACCAGAACTTCGTCTCCAGCTGACAGTAACAGACGGGTGACAAGCTGAATCGCTTGTACTGCTCCGCTAGTGATTACAATATGTTCCGGTCTGGCTTTCACTCCTCTGGTGTGAACCAAATAGTCGGCCAGCTCCCTTCGTAACTCAGGCTCTCCAGCAGGGTCGCCATAACCCAGTGCCAGATCAGGAGCCTCTTTGCATACGCTCTGAAGCAAGTCGGCCCATGATTTGCGCGGGAACAATTCCAATGCGGGGAGGCCTGTCCGGAAGGATATTACCGACTCCTCATTTGAATATGAAGTATTCATTGCAGACGCAGACGCCTCGATAGGCGGTGCGGATACATAACCTGGAAGAACGGCCCCCTCGGCTACATAGGTACCTGAACCCGAGCGCGCAATGGCTAAGCCTTCGGCTAGCAGCATTTCATAAGCTTCGAGGATAACATTCCGGGAAACATTCAACTGTAAGGCCAGCACCCGGGTCGAAGGAAGTTTATATCCTGCATGCAGTTCTCCGGCTAAAATACGGTCCCGTATCGCTTGATACACCTGACGCAGCATCGGAACTGTCACATTCTTATCGATAGATAACCACATAGGTTGCCCCCTCAAGCGGTACTGTCAAAAACCTCTTCAACTGGATCTACAAGTGCCCAGTTTCTATTGCTACAGTATATATCAATATCTGTACAAGAGGTGAGATGAAATGAACAAACCAACCTTTTCGACTTACATGGAATTAGTGATCGCAACCTCCATTGTCGGCAGTTCTGTAGTAGTCGGTAAACTGGTCGTGATGCGGCTGCCTGTTTTTTTATCGCAATCTGCCAGTCTGGCCGTTGCCCTTCTGTTCTTGGTACCCATTGTATTCATCAAGAAATATTCACTAAGGATCAGCAAACGGGATGCCTTAATCCTGTTCATTCAGGCCCTGATCGGCATGTTTCTCTTCCGCGTCCTAATGCTGTACGGGCTGGCCTACGCCTCTGCTTCCGAAAGCGGAATTTTAACAAGCTTGACCCCAGCTATCGTTGCACTTCTTTCGTATATACTGCTGAGAGAAAAGATTACGCTACGCCCCGGTCTCGGGATTGCCTGTTCTCTGCTCGGTGTTTTGGCGTTGCAAGTGCCTCACATATCGGCGCTCTGGTTCAATGCTCCCAACGCAACCTCGTTCATTGGCATGCTGCTTGTTCTGTCTGCTGTGTTCGGAGAAGCGGCACTAACGGTATTACGCAAGATGCTATCCAGCGATGTCTCTTCCCTGCTTGGGACTATGTATATAACACTCTTTTCATTCCTTATGTTTCTGGGTTGTTCCTTCGGGGAGGCCCAACAGTTCAACTTTAACCACGTTGGGGCAGGGGATATTGGGCTTGTCTTATATTATGGTATCTTTGTCACCGCATTAGCCTACGTATTATGGTTTCGGGGCGTGTCAAGGGTATCGGCTAGTACAGCAGCTGTATACACGGGTTGTATTCCCGTCAGTACACTGTTGCTGTCCTATATCATCCTCCGTGAATCCTTCTCATTGGCTCATCTGGCTGGTGCAGGCTTTGTATTTCTCGGCATCATACTTATATCACGCGGTGAACGCCGCTGACTTACGCAAAGACCTTCTCAAGAAAAGAGGCTCCCGGCTGAAACTTCGGGAGCCTCTTTTTTTTGATTCAAGTTCTTATCGCTTGGAATTAATGCACCTGATCCAGCAATTGATATGCTTCTTCCTTCGTTTTAACCGCCAGGAGCGCTTCTCTGAAATGATCATCCATCAGCTTACGCGATAACATCTGCAGTACTTTCAGATGCGCATTTTCCTTGCTGTTGCGCGGTACGGCAATCATGAAGATCAGTTTTGCTTCACTTCCGTCTGCACTATTCCAGTCAACACCGCCCTGCTTGATGCCGAAGACCACGCTTGGTTTCAGGACAGCTTCCGATTTGCCATGAGGAATGGCAATATTCATTCCAATGCCTGTGGAGCCTTCTTCCTCTCTGGCTAATATCGCCTGTTTGAAATCACTGGCAGAGCTTACGGCTCCAGTTCTCTCAAGTGCTCTGATCATTTCATCAACCACAGCATCTCGTGTCGTTCCTTCCAGATCCAAATTAATCAGATCCATTGTTACAATATCCGTCAGTTTCTCAATGTGAATGGTTTGCGAAGACACGGCCGGCCCGTTATTTGTGACAGTTGTTGATGCAGATGACTCCGCAGCGGCCTTTGTAGTAATCGCAGATTGTCCAGCCCCTGCGGTGGAATGTCCAGGCATCGCTTCCCCAGCAGCATCCGAAGTTACAGTTGCTGCAATATCCTTTTTCAGCAAGCTTACCAGGACAACCGATACGGCTACGCCGACAATAACGGCGATGAAGAACATAAGCACATGGTCCACTGCACCAAGTACAGCTACAATCGGTCCACCGTGAGCTACCTTATCACCTACATTTCCCAACATGGCGATGACAGAGCCGACCATGGACCCTACCATGATACTGGGAATAACACGCAGTGGATCTTGCGCCGCGAATGGAATCGCACCTTCGGTAATACCGAACAAACCCATCGTGAATGTTGCCTTCCCAGCCTCGCGTTCTTCAGGTGCAAATTTACGTTTGTTGATCATCGCTGCAAGTCCCATCCCAATTGGCGGGATACAAATCGCAACGGCGATCGGGCCCATAATTTCATAATTCCCTTCGCCGATCATAGCCGAACCGAATAAGAAAGCGACTTTGTTCACAGGTCCACCCATATCGAAGGAGATCATCGCACCTAGAATCAATGCCAATAGAATTGAACTTGTACCTTGCATACCTGCAAGCCAACCTGTTAAAGCTTCAAACAATTGTGCGACTGGAGCACCAATCACAAAGACAAAGATTAATCCTACAATTAAAGATGCCAATACAGGGATAATTATAATAGGCATGATCGGCTGTAATGCTCGGCCAACTTTAATTTTCCGAATCCCAAGTGCAACATAACCAGCCAGGAAACCGGCGATAATCCCGCCGATAAATCCAGCCCCCGCCTCACTTCCATAAAAGCTGCCGTTCGCAGCAATGAATCCGCCAATCATACCTGGTGCAAGCCCCGGTCTATCCGCAATACTCATCGCGATAAATCCGGCGAGGATCGGTATCATAAAGGTAAACGAAGCTGAGCCGATATCCTGAACCGTCTTCCAGAATGAACCGTCCGGTATAACCAAACCGCCTGGTGTCTTCTCACCGCCAATCGTCAACGCTATGGCAATAAGCAATCCTCCAATGACGATGAAGGGTACCATATAGGACACACCGTTCATCAAGTGGCGGTAGATGGGATTTTGTTTCGGCTTGTTCTCCTGTGAGCTACTTTCGGCAGAACGCGACTCTGCCTGGTACACAGGCACATTCCCCTTCATCACCCGCTGGATCAATTCTTCCGGACGGCGAATCCCATCCTGTACGCCAACGACCAGCAGTTTTTTGCCGACGAAGCGGTCTTTAACTACCGTTTTATCCGCTGCAATAATAATGCCATCTGCCTCACGGATCTCCTGCTCGGTCAGTTGATTTTCGACTCCAATGGATCCTTGTGTCTCGACCTTCATCTCAATGCCCAGCTTTGCTGCTGCCTTTTGCAGATTCTCAGCTGCCATATACGTATGTGCAATTCCGTTAGGACATGAGGTAATCGCCAATATCTTCATAGTCATTCCCCTTCTCTCTGTTGTTTCCGCTTACATTGATAGTATAAACGCCTATCTTGCTGTTATCGGACGAACTTTTTACCGGAACTTTCGGAAAAACGGAATTATACCGGCAAAAAACAGGACTTATCTATAAGTCCTGTTCCAGAGCACAGCTTTTTTAGTTTATCCCTTCATTCTCCCTAATAATCTCATCGCATCGGTCTCCTTAGATAAGGCATGAACCAAAGCAGGCTGCTCACTGATCAGGGACAATTCCTTAAATAACTGGCGCATTTCTTCCCGCCCATCCTGTTTGACCGCAAGCAAGAACACAAGCTCTACTTTCTCGGTTCCCCAGGTAAGCGGCTGCTTCAAGGTAGCGATTACAATGGAGGACTGCCTTATCCACTCAGAACCGCCATGCGGGATGGCTATGCCTCCCCCAATCGTCGTGGCCGACATTTTTTCTCGCGCCAGTACGCTGTCCACATAACCAGGCTCCACATATCCTTTGTCCTCCAGTATTTGCGCCAGCTTGGAGATCAATTGTTCCGGATGCTGCACTTCCTGCTGGGGAAAGACCAAAAAAGGTGTTGTATATTTAAAAAATACCGATTCTTCTGCTGCCCTATGTTCCGGCTCATCCAGTCGTCGGATCACTTGCTCCAGTCGACGTTCGTCCTTGACATCCAGCAAGGGAGAGACGAGAATGTGCGGAATGTTCATCTCTGGGAGATCTACAGTGGTAATGACGAGATCCACCTCCTGGGCTGCCAGATAGTCCTGGACTTCTGCTTTGGAAAGGGTTGTCTCCACATGTACAGCCGGAAATTTACGTTCCACCTTGGTGCGTAGCAGTTGGGACATACCGATGCCCATGTGACACACGATGATGGCTCTCTGGGGATGACTCTCTTTCTGGTGCAATCGCTCCACAGAAGCCTGAAAATGCAGCGTTAAATACGCCGCTTCCTCCTCGGGGAAGGATAGCCGGATCCATTTCCCCACCTCTTCCAGTGTAATAATAACTCGGTCGAACATGTAGGGGTACATCTTCTTGATCTCGGCCAGCATAGGATTGGACACGGTCAACCCATATTGAAGACGGTTCAGGGTCGTATATAAATGGACATTCAACCCTTTCAGTAACATCTTGTCCTTGGAAAAGGCAATCATATTCAGCTCGGACATCCGCCGAACTAACTGCTCAATCAACTCAGGCAAAAGCGGGTGACTATCTGCCAGCTCACCTTGTTTTCCTGTTCTTCCCTCCTGCTGGTAACGGAACTTCCCACTAAGCAGGTGCAGAGTTAAATACGCCGTCTCTTCCTTGGAAAAAGGCACAGCAAACAACTTTTGCAACTGCTGCAAAAAAGACGTAGCCCATGTAAATTCGCGTCTCTCCTGCAAAAAGGCAATGTCCTGCTTGGAGAGCGAAATGGGTTGTCCCATCTTGGTTCGTTTGACCATTAAGAGAATATGCAGCATTAGAGCTTCGAAAGCTTCGTCAGTAAAGCTGAGCTCATGGCGTTTTTGAAATGCTTTTAATTCATGATTTATGGTTGTAATCTCGTGCGATTCAAACTGTTTGCGCATCATCTGTCCTGTTAACTCAGGACTGTCAATCAGCTGGTTCATCCGCGCCAAAGCGATGCGCTTATTTTTCTCAGAGCCTTGAATGGTCAATCCAACGCGCTGCTTGGTAATCAAGGCCAGATCAAAGCTGTGCAGCCAGCCATCGATCTTCTCCATATCTCTACGAATCACCGTCTTGTTCACATAATACTGTGAAGCTAGATCCTGGATGGTCACAGGCTTGGCATTCATCAAGAGCCGATAGGCGAGATGCAGCACCCTTTCCTCATCCGACTCATGTTGGGCTGTACTCTCGTCCGCATACAGTCGATGGAACAATTCATTCTGATCCGCTTCACCCATCTCCAGATAAATGCCGCGTCCCGGCCTTCTCACCAGATTGGCATCAGAATGCTTGACGATATAATCTTCAATTACTTTCAGATCGTTGCGGATCGTCTTTTCAGAGCAGTCGGTCAGATCCGCCAGATCCTGCGCTAACCACAACCGGTCCGGTTCAGTTAACAACATGCGTAAAATTTCCATTTGCCTTTTATTCATTCCATTCTCCCATCTTCCAAAATAAAGAATGTCCAGGGCATTTCGAGCTATATTTTTGCTGGTTTTGTGTTGACTTTAAGTATACTCCAAGTAGTACATTTAAAGCATGGTGGCCGCCAAATTCAAGAATAATGAAAAGAGGAATCGCTCATGACTATTGGGAAAACAGCTCTTATTACTGGGGCCAACAAAGGCATCGGGTATGAAACAGCCAGACAATTGGGGGGGATGGGTATTACAATCCTGATTGGCTCACGGAATGAGCAGAGCGGCCGGGAAGCGGTGGCTAAGTTGGCTAATGAGGGAGTAGAAGCCCGATTGATTTTGTTAGACGTGACGAATCAAAGTACGATTGATTCCGCAGTCCAACAGATCAAACAAGAATTCGGTTCCCTTGATGTACTAATCAACAATGCCGGCATATCTTTAGGAGGAGCCACTCCTCCAAGTCAGTTCTCTTTGAACGATTTAAGAGAAACGTATGAAACGAACTTTTTCGGTTTGGTCGCCGTGACGCAAGCCATGCTACCTTTATTGCAAGAATCTCCTTGTGGTAGAATCGTTAACTTGTCGAGTGGCCTTGGTTCGTTAACCTATAATGGCGATCCTGAGCATGAGCATGCACAATTTAATTTGCTTGCCTACAATAGCAGCAAGGCAGCGGTTAATATGTTCACCGTCACCCTTGCCAAAGAATTCAAAGACTCACCTCTCAAAATTAATTCGGCTGACCCTGGCTTTACCGCCACTGACTTAAATGGCTTTACAGGACCGGGTTCGGTACAACAAGCTGCTGCTGTCGTTGTTCGTTTAGCCACTTTAAATAATGACGGGCCGTCAGGAGGGTTTTTCGACTCGAATGGAGAAGTGCCTTGGTAATCGTTACAATTAAGGAGTGGGATACTTTGCAGGAAATTCCGGAGACCATAACCTCTATTAGTCAAGCTGCAGAACTAACAGGTTTAACAGAAGATACTATACGCTATTATGAGCGAATTGGCTTGCTGCCTTATGCAGAACGAAAGGCTAACGGACACAGGTTCTACAGTAGAGATCAGATTCTGGGGATTATCTTTTTAACCCGATTAAAAGCTACTGGAATGACTATAGAGGAAATGAAGCATTATCGAGAACTTTCGATGCAAGGCAACAGCACCATTCCGATCAGACACTCCTTACTTGAGAAACATAATCAGAAGATTCAACAAGAAATTTCCAGACTGATGGAAACCCAAAAAATTATTGAATATAAGCTCAACCATTATCGTGACCTCTCTACCAATCCTGATCTTAGCGACACGAATTGCAACCCTACAACACCCAGCACCAATCCCCTTTTTTAAGGGGTTTTTTTATTTTCAGCGGGAGATTGATGGAGCTCCCTTAATTCCCTATAATCCAAATATAGTATGAATTTCTAGGGGGAATAACGGTGATCACCTATGTGAGATGCAATGACGTCAGTATGGAACACATTTTCCAAGCATTTTCGCTTGGGTTCTCGGATTATTCCATTCGTCTGACCACGGATCAGGACGATTTCGCAGCACGTTTTTTTGGTCCAGAGGGTAATACACGGAATCACTCTTTCCTTGCCATGGATGAGGATCAACCGATCGGCTTAATTCTTGGCGGTGTCCGGCAGTTCGACGGGTACAAGACCATGCGTTGCGGCACGCTATGCATCGCCCCGGCTTACCGTGGTCAGGGGATTAGCAACAAGTTGCTGGAATTACATAAACAAACAGCCATCTCCGCGGGTTGCCAGCAGCTATGGCTCGAAGTCATCAAGGATAATCATCGGGCCGTCAAATTATATGAAAAGCAAGGCTATCAGCCACGCTATACGCTGAAATACTACAACGGCACTCTGCCCTCCACCCCACCCGCTGCCCTCTCATCTTCGTATATTCTTAAGGAAGTTACATTTGATGACATCGCAGCTTTTCGAAAGACCCTTATCGACTGCCACATCCATTGGCAAAGTGACACACCTTATTACGCCACTAGTACACAGGAAGCTTTTCTCGGCATCTACGAAGTAAATCAAACGTGCCTCGGCATGGTGAGCATGAGTGCTAAGGGTAAAATCAACTTTCTTTGGGTCGATCCTAAGCATCGCAACCAAGGATTAGGATGCGCCCTCCTTCATAGAGCAGCAGAGATCCAAAAGATTGAGAAGGTGTACATCTGTCTGTCTGACAATGACTCTCTTGAAGGCTTTATCCAAAAAATAGGTCTCTCGAAAGACCCCATTGAGCAATATGAAATGGGTATGCCGCTGAAGGTCGATCATGTTGTACAATGATCAACCTTCTTCCTATCTATGCTCCCCCTGCTTGATTCACCTACATCTATCATTTCTGAGAACGATTGATATACTCTGATTTGACCAATGCGCACATGTAAAGATCATCATATTTCCCTAACGTAAATTCATATTGGGAGAGGAGCCCTTCTTGCCGAAAGCCTGCTTTTTCAAGCAACCGCAAGGATTGTGCATTCTCTGGCTCTACTAGCGCCTGAATGCGGTTCAATGAGAGGAAGGGATATTTATAATAATTTCTTTGTTTATAGAATGTTTTCCTAAACATGGATTGTAAAATGACCGTTAATATAAGGAGTGTGTTTTCAATTATTAAGAAGAGGTGTATTTTTTGGACGAACAGCACATATCACACAATCCGCAGGAAACTTCAAGACAGACGTACATTCAGCATGGTCAAAATTATGGGGTAGATCCAAACAGGATGGCGGCGTTATCAAAAACATACGGGAATTCTACTCTGTTTAGACGGTGGGGAGCAACAGTTTTTGATTGCATATTTTTTGTAATCGGGTATATTTGTTTTTTTATTTCTGTCATTCAAATAACGGACAGATGGTTTTTGCCTTTAGCGATTGCAACCCGTTGTATTCTGCTTATTGCTTTCTTCAGCTATTATTTGCTTTTGGAAGGTTACACAGGCTATACGCTGGGTAAGTTCGTTTTTCGTATTAAGGTGGTTAACGGGGAAGGAAAGCCTCCTGGTTTTCTTAAATCACTCATTCGTACGCTGCTCAGACTCATAGACACCAATCCGTTGCTAATGGGTGGGATACCTGCTGGTATCAGTGTGTTAGTAACTGCATCAAGACAACGAATTGGTGATTTAGCTGCAGGTACATATGTTGTAAAGGTACGGGATTTAGAGCCGATTAACAAAAAGACAATGAAACGTTCGCTCTTTATATTTTTTACTGCAATGGTGATCTTGGGAGCCTCGTTTGTAAATGCTATTTTTATACTTGCAGACAGTTACGTACCTCCTGAAGCTCCAGTGAGCAAGAAAGAGCAAAGCTATGTAAGTAAAGATGGACGATTTCAAATCACGGCCCCGCTGGACTGGTCAACAGACCCGGACCGTGAAGGAAAAGCAGAGATTGCGATATTTAATCCGTACATTCAAAAGTCCGTTGCGGTAGTATCCAATTCGAAAAAGGAATTGGGCAATGTAACTCTCCAGCACTACACAAAGAAAATTCAATACAACATGACCAAAGAGTTTAATCTCTCTACTGTAGGACCTTCATCTAACACAACGATTCATGGATATCCTGCCATTGAGTTTACGATTAAAGGACAAAAAGATGTGAACCATTATGTCACCCATGTGGCGATTATTGAGACCGAAAATGATTATTATCAGGTGCTCGGATATACGCCCGCATCTAAATATAGTCGTTTTAAGAAAGAGCTACATGATATTATCTACAGCTTCCGCGAGGTCCGTCATTAGACAGCGTGGCTGGTGAAGGATAGGAACAGACTCGAAAAGCAGGAACTCTTCAGAGTAGCCTGCTTTTTGGGTATATATTTCAATGATACCTTAAAACTCACATAGGAAAATCTAAAAAGCGTAGTGTGCTGAAATGAGATTTCTATCACTTAAAATTAAAATTAAAATTAAATATTGGTAATCCGTTAGTATAATCAACTTCTATAAGTACACTTTCAAAATCTATTATATATATCAATTCTTTTACTGGGGTTTCTTTTGTTGGACGTTCTAATTCTAGTGCAAAGGAAAAAAGCTCTAAAAAATCAGCATCTAAACCATGACTATTCGATTTATATTTGACATGATCTACATCTTCCTGTTTGACAAGTATAAAATCTGAATTATTGATCGTCTCTACTATACGTTTTTTTTCTAAATGATTAACTAGATCATCATTATCTCCTTGGAAAGATAAAACCTGTGTATTTCCATGAAAATCTTTATACAATGTTTCTAAGTTTAAATCTAGTCTATTGGGTATTATTTTTTTAGCAATATAGTCGAATTCAATATCAAATGTTGCATTTCCTACCTTTCCATACAAAAACCTATTATTTGATAAAAACGCTGGCTCTATCCAAGCTGAGTTGTCTACCAAATATGAAAATAAATTAGGTGCTAGCCTATTACTTAAGTGCAATAAATATGCCCCATGAGAATGTCCATACCCAATTATTCTCGCGGGATTAAATATCAGATTATTTCCCTTCAATATGGTTTTAACTGCCTCTACAGAACTAATGATATCTATTGCCTGCATATAGCTCATATCATTAAATTCCTCTATACTTTCATCTATATTAGCAATCACAGGAAGTAAAATGTTTTTTTCAGACAATATGCTTAATAAAATAGAAGAGTCTTTATTCATTTTCTCCAATTCATCTACTGTAAGAATGGACTGAAGAATTTCGGGATTTTTCAACCTGAAACGATCAGCTGATGATTGCATAAATGTACTACCAAAATAATCACACTGAATCGTTACCATATTATATTTATCCGCAAATACTTTTCTCATTTTCGCATAAACTTTGGAATCAATATTACCTCCGAACCCGGGTACAAAAATAATCAATCCTGTACTTTCAGTAACTCCGTTTTGTGGAATAGAATAGTCTATTCGTAACTCTCGATTAGAGTTCCCCGTGTATATATTATAATGAGCTGGAATATTAAAACTATGCTGTTCTGACATGAATTTCCTCCTAAATAATATTCAGTCTCTTTTTCCATTACTATGATTAAAAAACAGAGAGGATGTTTATTTAATGACATCCTCTAATAGATTTATCGTAATACACAGCGATTTCATTAAATCTAATTTTTTAAAGGCCTGAACCGCACTACAAATAATCGTTCCATCTCACAGATCTCATGATCAAAAGGTCTAAACGCTATGCAACCAGCCAATTGCGAAACGGTTGCATTCCTATGATAAAATTGACTGACATGCTCGGCGACCTGCCTTATCATATTGTTCAGATGCACAATAAATTGGAAACCCTTTCACAAAGGTAGTACATTAAAATACACTATATCACTATAGATAAAGGAGGAATCCTGATTTGTTTCAGCTCTCCGAAAAACAAGCCCAAGACATCGTAGACAAAATGATGAAGGATATTCCATACAATATCAATATTATGAATGAACGAGGCATCATCATTGGCAGCGGCGAGAGTGAACGAATCGGAACCATTCACCAAGGAGCTGTTCAGGCGCTCGAAACTGGGAAAATGGTTGAAGTGTGGCAGGACGGCCACTATGAGAAAAAGGGAACCAATGAACCGATTGTCATTCATCATGAGTTAGTTGGTGTCATTGGTATTTCAGGCAATCCCGATGAAGTACGTCCTTTTTGCAATATTGTTAAAACTACGGTGTCTCTCCTGATTGAACAGCGGATCTCCTTGGAGCATCTGGCCCACGAAGCCAATCGCAAAAAATCTGTGCTGGAAATGCTGTTAAATCATCAGGGAGCCTACACGCAAAAAATAAAAAAAGAAGCAGCCCAATATCACATTGATTTGCTTCTAAAAACTTCGGCTGTATATGTAAAGTACCTGCCTACTGATCCAGCTCATTTAGCCGAGTTGTCCAATATATTTATGCAGCATCCATCCTTTCGTATGGAGGAAGACTGCTATCTCATCCTAATACAAAATCAGGAGCCGACAGACAAACTGCTAGAGCCACTTGTGCGCAGCCATCCCGATGTGCTGGTTACGGTCAGCAGACAAGAGATCAACATTGCGGATGTTTATATGCAAGCCAAGTCAGCTATGAATGTTTTACTGGCTTTGCGCCCGCCTGTGCAAAAAATTTCTTTTGCGGAAGTCGAATTTCTGGTCAAATTGAGTCAAACGAACCTGACGAACACGATCTATCTGGTTAGCAAGTTGGAAGATACTGTGGATTTGCTGGATACGCTGCGAAGCTTTATTAACCATAACGGCAGTGTCTCCTTTACCGCAGATGAATTAAATATTCACCGAAATACGCTGCAATACCGCCTGAAGCGCATTCATACCTTAACCGGTAAAGATCCCCGGAATCTCCTTCAGCTTTTTGAGCTTACGCACGGCTTATTGGCACTGTATCAATGAACTGCTGTATCACGCCAGACCATGCGCCAGTAACACCATATTTTCGCTCGCCGTCTCCCAAATTTCTCAGGCGAGCGCTCGTATTATATCGTATTTGTATGATGCCGTTTTATGTTTAAAACCCGCTTCTCCATCTGTTCATTTCTCGCTCAATTGAAGTACTCTTGCGATATTCTCGCACGTACGCTCTACGTTTTGCGGCCCTTCGGCCAGCAGCTTACCGAGCTCCGAGGCTCCCGGTACGATGCCGAACACCGCATCTATTCCTTCCTTGTACAACGTGTCGATCCCTTCCCCGATATAACCTGCGACCGCAATGACCTTTTTTCCAGACTGTTTTGCCGCCTGGGCTACTCCATAAGGAGTTTTACCGAATTTGGTCTGAAAATCAATACCGCCTTCCCCCGTCAAAACGATATCGGCAGTGGCGAGCTTTTGTTTTAAACCGGTGTATTCAATCACAATTTCAATGCCTTTTTGCAGCGCCGCCTGAGTGAAAATTAATAAGCCCGCACCCAATCCACCTGCTGCGCCTGCGCCTGGGAGATCGCGCACATCCTTGCCCAGCTGCTGCTTCACCACATCGGCGTAATGAGCAAGATTGGCATCCAATTGCTGCACCATTTCCGGAGTTGCCCCTTTTTGTGGCCCGAATACTTGAGATGCCCCATGCTCTCCGCACAGCGGATTTGTCACATCACAGGCTACAATTAATTGTACCTGCTGCAAGCGGTCATCCAGTGATGAAATATCAACACTGGCCAGCTCGCCCAGACTACCGCCGCCGCGCGGAAGAGTATTGCCTTTTGTATCCAGAAATCTGGCGCCCAGCGCTTCCGCCATTCCTGTACCGCCATCATTCGTCGCGCTTCCACCAATGCCGATGATAATTTTTCGAATTCCCTGGTTCAGACATTCACGGATTAACTCCCCTGTTCCGTAGGTTGTTGTCTTTAACGGGTTTTTGTTATCCTTGTTCACCAAATGGATTCCACTGGCGGATGCCATCTCGATTGCCGCTGTGGTGCCGTCTCCCAGCAGGCCGTATGCAGCAGTTACAGGTTCTCCAAGCGGTCCTGTCACCTCGATATAACGAATCTGTCCGCCTGTCGCATCCACCAGTGACTGCACCGTTCCTTCACCGCCGTCCGACATCGGTACGTGGACATAATTCGCCGCCGGATAGACCTTGCGCAGTCCTTTCTCCATCGCGATACATACTTCTTTAGCCGTCATGCTTTCTTTAAAAGAATCTGGTGCCAGAACAAACGTTTTCTCTCTCATCTTCTCACCCCATCGTGAATATTAAAGTAAAAATCCATACATGATTGTCGCTACAATTGCCATCGTTCCACCCACAATAGCTTCGTAAGGAATCAAGCCCATCCGTTGTTTAATGCTCATTTTCATGCTGTCTGCCGTGACGTGAAAATAGTTGCCCTGCGGCAAGGAATCAATGACTGTAGCTCCTGTATGCACCATCACAGCTGCAGCGAGTGGGGCCGTTCCCATGTTCAGAATGGCTTCCCCAAACGAGCCTGTTGCCAAAATAACGCCCGTCGAGGTGGACGCCGTAGCAGCTGCCATCAGAATACCTGCAAGCGGTGCCAAAAATGTACCGGAAACTCCCGAAGCTTCAATCAGGCCAACCACCTGAGCAGACAAGTTGGAAGCAGAGATCAGACCAGCAATCCCGCCTGCACCGATCAAAATCAGCACAGTCGCCGTCATTTTATTTAAACCGGAGGCCGAATACTTTAAGATATTGCGCCCTTGCCCCATGGCCAGCATACCCACAATCCCAGCGATCGGCAAAATGTACATCGCATCCACCTTGAAACTCGAAAGTGCTTCAATACCGGAAATAGAACCAATCGGGTTAATCATCAGCAAAATAACAGCTACCAGCGGGGCTACAATTGCCCGTCCCAACGCTGGATATTTCGATGTATCGACGTCACTGTCCATGATATCCTGGTCGGACACCTTCACACCTTTGGTTTTCAACATAGACGCCACCAAAACAGTCATGATTAAACCACATATCGCAGGAACCACACCCGCCAACATCACGTGGCTTAAATCCAGATTAAATCCGCGCGCCGCTGCAATCGTATTAGGATTGGGAGAGATGATGTTCCCCGCTTTTCCGCCTCCAGACAAAGCCAACAGGAGCGCCAGCTTGGAAATCCCCATTTTGTTACCGACCGACAATGCAATAGGTGCCACAATCAACACGGCAACGGGAATAAATACACCTACCGCCGTAATAATCATCGTCGCCAAGGCTAGTGCGAGTATCGCTTTACTGCCGCCGAACTTCTTTACAATAGCCTGCGCAATCGTCTCCGCTGCCCCGGATTCCATCATTACACCTGCCAATACACCTGCGGCAAGCACACGAATGACCGTCCCCATCACACTTTGCGTACCGCTTATTAACACGCTGATCGTCTGCTCCAGATTGGCTCCGCCCAATAAAGCGCCTACAATAGCTCCCAAAAATAAAGCGTAAACCGGATTCAGCTTTCTTAATATCAGAATAATTGCAATAGCCAGCCCTGCCAGAGCTCCTATCCAACTGATCGTCAATCCTTCCATCTGTCTAACCCCCCGGGTAATTTTTGATTACGCTTTCATTATATCGATTGCCGCATGTTAAAAATATTGAAGAACAGACGAAATTGATTGTGCATTTGAACAAAAAATCGGAACTTCAATTGGAACCTATAGATGAAATCAGTATTGAGTCTAGCACTATATATGAGAAGATCCAAACAGGATCTATGTCTTAATATGCAATTTTCATTTTATGTATCGAGGCGTTACAAAACAAATTTAATGTATACGCTTGCAAATTTAAAATTTCAGATTATAATACCTGTATACAAGTATACTTGATTAATTAAGAAGGTGAAATGATGGTCGAATCAGAATTCCTATATCCCTCCAAATGGCTTTTAAAAGCCTCTGCTGGTGATCGCGTAACATCCGAGCTTAGAATGCGCATTATTTCTGGCGGGATTGAAAGCGGTACCATATTATCCGAAAATAAACTAGCTGCTGATTTCACTGTAAGTCGCTCACCCATTCGTGAAGCGTTAAAAATACTGGCATCCGAAAATATCATTCGATTAGAAAGAATGGGAGCCGTTGTTATTGGCCTATCAGAAAAAGAAATAGAAGAAATTTATGATGTCCGTCTGCTCATAGAATCCTTCGTATTTGAACGTCTTGTAAAGATGGACACTAATGATTTGGCGAAGGAACTTAGTAAAATACTCGAAATGATGAAAGTCGCCCTCAAATATAGTGATGCTGATGAGTTTTCATATCAAGATGTCTTGTTCCATGAAACGATTATTCGTGCAGTCAATCATTCACATATTCTGATGATCTGGAATAATTTAAAGCCTGTTATGGAAAGTCTCATTCTTTTGTCGATGCGTATGCGTTTTAAAGAAAAGTATGAAGACTTTACACGGATTATAAACAATCACGAACTTTATATTGAAGCAATCAAAGCAAAAGATAGAGACCTCATGATCAAGTCTCTACATGAAAACTTTGATGATGTTCAAGGTAAAGTAGAAGACCTATGGATGTCACAACAAATGCTATCTAAAGGAGTCGTGCAACAAAATGACTAACTATATGTTAGGTGTAGATATCGGAACCACAAGTACGAAAGCCGTTCTATTTAGCGAAAAAGGCGAAGTCATCCAACAAGAGAATATTGGATACCCGCTTTATACACCGGATATAGCAACAGCTGAACAAAACCCAGAAGAGATTTTTCAGGCTGTTCTGCAAGCCACTTCAAATATAATGAAACATCACTCACAAAAAAAGCTATCGTTTGTTTCATTTAGCAGTGCCATGCATAGTGTCATTGCGATGGATGAAAATGACCGCCCACTGACGCCTTGTATTACATGGGCAGATAATCGCAGTGAAGCGTGGGCACATAAAATAAAAGATGAGCTGAATGGCCATGAAGTCTATAAACGAACAGGAACACCCATTCACCCCATGTCACCATTAACAAAAATAGCTTGGATTGTGAATGACCTTCCTGAAACCGCTGTCAAGGTTAAAAAGTATATCGGAATTAAAGAATATATTTTTAAAAAGTTCTTTGATCAATATGTAGTGGATTATTCCCTAGCTTCTGCCATGGGTATGATGAATCTAGAAAAATTAGATTGGGATGAAGAGGCATTAAAAATTGCTGGTATAACCCCTTCTCAATTATCTGAGCTCGTGCCAACAACCAGAATATTTACCAACTGTGATTCAGATTTAGCAAAAAAGATGGGGATCGATCCACAAACATCGTTTGTCATTGGAGCTAGCGATGGAGTCCTTTCTAATCTAGGTGTAAATGCGATACGAAAAGGCGAAGTTGCCGTCACAATCGGGACAAGCGGTGCCATTCGAACCATTTTAGACAAGCCTCAAACAGACGAAAAGGGAAGAATATTTTGTTATGCCTTAACAGAAAAGCACTGGGTTATTGGGGGGCCGGTGAACAATGGCGGGATGGTCCTTCGCTGGATCCGTGATGAACTTGCCTCATCAGAAGTGGAAACAGCGAAAAGACTAGGAATTGATCCATATGATGTACTAACCAAGATTGCTGAACGTGTAAGACCAGGATCTGACGGATTGTTATTCCATCCGTACCTCGCTGGTGAACGTGCGCCATTATGGAACCCAGACGTACGTGGCTCATTCTTCGGTTTAACGATGTCACATAAGAAAGAACATATGATTCGCGCAGCCCTAGAAGGAGTCATTTACAATCTGTACACCGTATTTTTAGCATTAACCGAATGTATGGACAGTCCTGTGACCCGAATCCAAGCTACTGGAGGCTTCGCAAGGTCAGCTGTTTGGCGGCAAATGATGTCCGATATATTCGCATCTGAAGTCGTCGTTCCAGAAAGCTACGAAAGTTCTTGTCTAGGAGCTTGTATTTTAGGCTTGTATGCCACTGGACAAATCCAGTCCTTTGAAGTCGTTTCTGAAATGGTTGGCAGTACCAACAAACATACACCAAAAGAAGAAGCGACCAAGGAATATAGGAAATTGCTGCCGATTTTCATTAATCTATCCAGAGTATTAGAAGACGATTATACACGGATTTCCAATTATCAAAGAAGCTTAATTAAACACTAAAAAGATAAAAAGCAGGGGGTAATTACAATGCCATTAGTTATCGTAGCGATTGGAATTTTAGCATTATTAGTTTTAATAATGGGCTTCAAATTGAACACCTTTATTTCATTAATCATTGTATCGTTCGGCGTCGCTTTAGCACTTGGAATGCCATTAGAGGAAATTGTCAAAACCATCGAAGCCGGATTAGGCGGAACCCTTGGTCACTTAGCGTTAATCTTTGGACTTGGAGCGATGTTAGGTAAGTTGATCGCTGATTCTGGCGGTGCTCAACGAATTGCCATGACCCTCGTAGACAAATTTGGTGAAAAAAATATCCAATGGGCAGTCGTAGCTGCTTCATTCATTATCGGTGTGGCGTTATTTTTTGAAGTAGGATTAGTATTGTTAATTCCAATCATATTTGCCATTTCAAAAGAATTAAAGGTTTCTATCTTATATCTCGGTATTCCGATGGTTGCAGCTTTATCCGTAACACATGGCTTCTTACCTCCACATCCAGGGCCAACAGTTATTGCTGGTGAATATGGCGCGAACCTTGGTGAGGTTTTACTTTACGGTTTCATTATTGCCATTCCAACTGTTATTTTAGCTGGACCTGTATTTACTAAGCTTGCCAAAAAACTCGTACCTGCATCATTTACGAAAACGGGTAATATTGCCTCTTTAGGTGAACAAAAAGTATTTAAATCCGAGGAAACTCCTGGATTTGGCATCAGTGTATTTACTGCAATGCTTCCTGTTATTTTAATGTCTATTGCTACGGTTATTACTTTGCTTCAAAAAACAATGGGCTTTGAAGATAGTAGTTTACTAGCAGCGATCCGTTTTATTGGTGATGCATCAACTTCCATGTTAATTTCCTTACTGGTAGCTGTCTACACCATGGGAATAGCAAGGAAAATTCCAATTAAAAATGTAATGGCATCTTGTACAACTGCTATTACTCATATTGGGATGATGCTCTTAATCATTGGGGGTGGCGGAGCCTTCAAACAAGTACTGATTAATGGCGGCGTAGGTGACTATGTAGCTGAATTATTCAATGGAACTACATTATCACCCATCTTACTTGCCTGGATTATCGCTGCAATATTACGAATTTCCTTAGGTTCTGCAACTGTTGCAGCTTTAACAACCGCTGGTTTAGTTATTCCGATGTTAGGACAATCCGACGTTAATCTTGCTTTAGTTGTGCTTGCAACGGGAGCGGGTAGTTTAATAGCTTCACATGTTAACGATGCTGGTTTCTGGATGTTTAAAGAATATTTTGGTTTAAGCATGAAAGAAACATTTGCAACATGGACATTACTTGAGACCATCATTTCTGTAGCTGGATTAGGATTTATTTTAGTACTAAGTTTATTCGTATAAACCATGATTCCCGGGCGGTAGATCCCCCACTTATTTTTCTTAGAATCTTCTAAGCCTATAAGTGAGGATCTACGGCCTATTCATTTCAAATAAAAGGAGCAGAAAAAATGTCCAACACAATTGGTGTCATTGGTTTAGGGGTAATGGGCTGTAATATCGCTTTAAACATGGCTGGTAAGGGTGAGCAAGTCGCTGTCTATAATTATACGAGGGATTTAACGGATGATCTTGTTAAAAAAAGTGAAGGTCACTCCATCCATCCCTACTACGAAATTCAAAACTTTGTTTACTCCTTAAAAACTCCAAGGAAAATCTTCCTTATGGTAACAGCGGGCAAACCGGTCGATTCGGTAATAGGTACATTAGTACCCTTCCTTGAAGCAGGCGATGTGATCATGGACGGTGGTAACTCCCATTACAAAGATACGGAACGTAGATATGATGAATTGAAGTCAAAAGGAATCGGTTATTTAGGAATCGGTATCTCCGGCGGCGAAGTCGGGGCTTTAAATGGACCTTCGATCATGCCTGGTGGAGATAAAAACGTATATGAAAAAGCAGCTCCTATTCTAACAAAAATAGCAGCCCAAGTGGACGGAGACCCTTGCTGTGTTTATATGGGTCCAAAAGGGTCCGGTCACTTTGTAAAAATGGTACATAACGGAATCGAGTATGCAGATATGCAGTTAATCGCAGAAACCTATACATTTTTAAGAAAAAGGTTACGTTTATCTGTGAATGAAATTGCTGATATCTTTGAAATATGGAATCAAGGGGAACTGAAAAGTTATTTAATCCAAATCACAGCAGAGATTTTACGGAAAAAGGATGATGTAACAGGCTTACCACTAATCGATGTGATTCTTGATAAAACAGGGCAAAAGGGCACAGGTAAATGGACAAGCATTCAAGCAATTGACAATGGGATCCCATCATCCATTATTACAGAGTCATTGTTTGCCCGTTACATCTCCTCTTTAAAAGAAGAACGAGTTTATGCAGAAAATATTCTAACAGGACCAGGGATTGATCAGCGAAGTTTAGATAAAGATGTGTGGATTGAGTACATTAGACAAGCTTTTTATATGGGTAAGATTTGTGCCTACGCGCAAGGATTTATACAATATAAAATGACTTCTGAACTTTACGGATGGAATTTACCTTTAAAGGATATTGCCCTTATTTTCCGTGGTGGTTGCATCATTCGTGCTGAATTCTTAAACGTAATAAGCGAAACATATCAAGAACAGCCGAATTTGGCTAATCTATTAATCGCCCCGTATTTTGCTGAAAAAGTTAAAGAGTATCAAAAAGGATTACGAAAAATTGTCTGTGAGGGTATTAATTCTGGCACTTCGTTTCCATGTTTAAGTGCTTCACTTACTTATTATGATAGTTACCGGACAGGCATTTCGAATGCTAACCTTTTGCAAGCACAAAGGGATTATTTTGGTGCCCATACTTATGAACGAAGTGATGCAGCAGGGTCCTTTCACACAAACTGGCAGTGATCGATAGTGGTAGTAAATCTCCAGAGCCCTAATGAAGTGGTTCTTCCCTTCATTAGGGCTCTTATTTTGAATACATTTTCCCCACAATGCTCTTGTGTCTATATTATGTAACAGACGTTGAGATTCTGAAGGGCAAGGGGAATAAATAGAAGCTACATGACAAAACGATTAATACATGTGCTGATTCTTTATACGGACCAAAACCTTGCCAAAGCGCCCCCCTTGTTGGACAGGAATTCTCTTTCCTGCGTACGTCCTTCTTAAATAAGTTTCGGCCTTCTGTAATGACTGTTCATCTGTCGGCATCCCGAAGAATGAGAACCAGCCTAATGTATGTTTTACCGCCTCGTCCACCGACATCATTACCGTTTGGGTTTCACGAGTAATCAGGGTTTGAAAAGAATAGCCATATATATTTAATAGTTGGATGATATATGCCATATCTGACGTTTGTACTAGGTCTTCTTTTATTCCGACTACAGGGCGCAATTCCTGAATCAGACTATGCTCCTTAGGCCCAGCACTCGTACTGATGTAACAAAACTGGCTGGCACAGGCGAGCGCCTTCTCTACCATTTCCCAACCGAAAATGGCTGGACACATGGATGCAAACACCAGATCAAATTTGTTTTTCCATCCGTTCGTCTCAATAGATAACTCCTCAAATTGTTCCCGCACGATTTTAATGTTTTCCTTTATCGATGGCTTAATACTCTCTTCCATTAAGGCTGTCAACGGTCCTGAAGGCTCAACGGCGGTAACATTTGCCCCTTCCTCTGCAAAAGGAATACTGAAGACACCGGAGGCAGCACCAATGTCCAAGATAGAGGAATTTTCAAAGGTAACTCCCTGTGTCCTTAGCCATCCCATAATTCTGGTTGTTCTCTTTATTCCCTCTTCATTAAATGCCTGCTCGTGGAAGCTTCTTGCCCTCGTCATATCATCAAACGAATGAGCCGGTACCGTTCCCGCTCTAAGCATTCGATTTACACCGGCTTCCGGATCGTTAATCCAAGCAGCCTTCCATACTTCGGGATCAAATAAAGACTGGGTCATTAATTAGACTTCCCTTCTACTAATTAGATTTTAAAGTCTACTAATATCTACACCTTGCTTCCGTATGGTGGTAAATATGAAACACCCTACAATCGACATTATAGACTTATTATATCTGCAATTCAATCAAAAAAATTTAAATGACTAAAAATTCATACCCTCACGCCGTGCGGCACAAGAACTTTCTCGACGAATGCCCTTATGCCTTCAAGCGTGTTTATATCCTCGGTCCGAAAATTTTTATCTCATTTTTGAACGATTGAACCCGTTGCTTCTGTTGTAGCTTTTGCCTCACCATGTCCTGCACCAAATAGGTTCAGTACCACCACGCCAATAACAATTAAAGCAATACCTGCGATACTTCCTGTATTGATTTTTTCTTTCCAAATCAATACTGAAATAAGCGTTGTAGCAACAGCCCCTACACCTGACCAGATGGCATAAGTCATATTTAAAGGAAGCGTCTTAAGGGATAGAGAGATAAAGAAGAAAGAGATCACAAACGCAACAATTGTGAATAGAGTCGGATACAATCTGGTAAAACCTTCTGAAGCTTTAAGCATTGAAGTTCCAATAAGTTCACCAACAATAGAGATTGCCAAGAAAAGATAAGCCATTATTCATTCTCCTTTATATATGTCTTCAATTCTTCCATCATTTTTTGCCTCATTTCCTTATTAGGAGGAGCAAGCCCAAACATTTCGGCAAACCACAAGCCGTCTATAGCTAATCGGACTATCGTGGAACGAACGGGATCCAATTCGTCGTTTTCAATTTTGTTTTGGATATTCTCATACTCGTCCTGAAGTAACTTTAGCATTTGAGGGTTCGTAAACTGTGCTGCTGAAAGAGCGGTATACAGGTCACTTGCATTCCGATCGCCAGAAAATGATGTATTCATATAAGCGCGAGTCCATCTTCCTTTGGAATGCATATCGTTTTCTGCTCTCTCATTAAATTCGGAGACAAAGCTGGTCGATAGTTGCTCAACCATTCCCAAAACCAATTCATCCTTATTCGGAAAATGGTAAAGCAATCCTCCTTTACTTATTCCCGCTTTCTTAGCCACCGCTTCTAACGTTAACTTCTCTACTCCTTCTTCGTGCACAATCATGGAGGCCGCTTTAAGAATTAATTCTCTTTTTAATGTTTTTTTAGTTGTATTCATATTGATCACCCCTCTTTACTATACCGTCCAGACGGTTTTATTTCAAGTGGGTTAAAGTTATAGATTGGGTATGTAAGCCTAATTGAGTTGGATTAGGTTTTGATACGTTAGGTTTAAGCTAAATAAAAAGAAGCCTTGGGCGTATAACATTTCAGCCAAGACTTCGTCAAATAAATATCTACCCAGCCCAGACATTCGGAAAAATTTCGCATCTGTTGGGTTTTAAGTGCCACCTATAGCTTAACTCTGCACATATTGTCTCAGCCATTGGAGTGCGGGACGTTCCGTGCCATTTGAGTTCAGCAGATGTGTATTCGATATCCAGGTTTGCCCCTGGATGTATCCCCAGAGCGTAACTCCCTTCACCGCGGAATGCTTCCATAATACCGGAAATTTCTCCTTGTATCTGGCAAGCTGGGTGTTGTCGTCGCCAGTTATATCCAGTTCCGACACATAGATTGGCAATCCTGTTGCCGCTAGCTTGTTCAGTACAGTGTTCATCGTGTTAACTGAGACAGTGTCCATGCTAAACTGGTGGCATTGAATACCAATACCGTCAATCAGGCCTCTGCTCTTGAGCTGATTAATAATATTGACATATTGGTCGGTTAACGAGGGATCGTTGATAATTCCATATTCATTAATCATCAGCTTGGCATTTGGAAAGGCTTGTCTTGCCTGTTGGAATGACCATATGACCCAATCCCATCCGGTCGATCCGTCACCTCCTATGGCATTGCGGAAGGATGGCTTCTGATGCAGGGGCTCATTCACCACATCTATAAACTCCGCATTCGGATAGCGTTGGCCTGCTGCTTTAATCCACTGGGTCACTTCCGCCTTCTGATCAGCAGCCGACAGTCCGCTAATCCAACCTGGCTCCTGAGCACCCCATACCAATGTATGGAACTTGAACGGGAAGCCATTGTTACGGGCATAATTGTAGGCGGTATCCGCCTGCGACCAGTTCATGTTGTTACGACTGCCTTCAACCGACCCCCATTTGGTCGAATTCTCTGGCGTCACCTGGTTCCAGTATGTTCCGAAACTTGCAGGGACACTTCCAGCAATGATATTCCCGAGGAATTTGCCACCGTTCGCCATACTGGCACTAGCCGGGTTTATCAGAACTGATGATAACAACACACCCGCCAACGCCAAGCTGCTTACCAACTTGCCCACTTTAAATTTCGACATACAATCTCCTCCTCATACGTATAGTTTTTTAATATCCTCGCCTCTAAATAAATCGCTTACATTTCCAATTATAAGAATGAAAGGTTATTATCCGCTACATGTAAAAGTAAAGATTTTACCCGAAAAACTTTACATCATTGCGGGGCGACTGAACACCTGATGCTCCTTTAACACATCGTTTCGGTTAAAATCTAGCCTCGTATCAAACGACAAAAAAGATTACTGCAAAAAGTGATATGCTCCCCTTACAGTAGCAAGTTTTATTATTTAACCTGTCTACTTTTTTGGAAGCATATCACTTTGGAGACTGCCCATTTAATAGTTTAAGAATTAAGGGCTCGTGCAATTGCATCTACATAACTTTGGCTAGCACGTTGGCTCACTTCTGCTTGCGGAACCATCCCCTCAAAGTTGTGGAATGTGCCGGGATACAGATGGAATTCAACGTCTACCCCAGCTTGGGCAAGGCGTGTCACATATTCAATCGTCTCATCTCGGAACAGATCGAGCTGGCCAATGCACGTATAGGTCGGCGGTAGCCCAGCCAAGCATTCCGCTCTCGACGGCACAGCGTATAGGGACACCTCGGTGTCTTCAGTACGATCCCCCAAGTACATGTTCCAGGCCGCCAAGTTGTTCTTCCGGTTCCATGGTGCGTTATCGGCCGTAATCTCATGACTTGACGCCGTAATACTACGGTCATCGATCATCGGATACAGCGGCATTTGGAAGATGAGGGCTGGCCCGCCTTTGTCACGAGCCATTAAAGCAAGTGCTGCGGTCAGACCGCCGCCCCCACTTGCTCCGGCAATTGCGATCCGATCTAAGTCGATGCCCAGCAGTTCAGCTTCGTCGGTCATCCACGTCAAAGCGGCATAACAGTCATCGATGGCAGCTGGGTAGGGATGCTCGGGAGCAAGTCGGTAATCGACCGATACGACGACGCATTTAGCCGCCTGTACGAAGCGTTCGCACAAAACATCGTCCATATCAGGATGCCCCATCACATAGCCTCCCCCGTGAATCCACAGCATGGCCGGAAGCCTAACGTCAGTTCGCTGGGCAGGTTCGTAGATTTTGACTAATATCTCGCCTGCTACGCTCGGAATCATCCGGCTTGTCGTGCGTACGTGCTCCGACTGCTCAATGGGAGAACTCGACAAATAGCTTCTGCTCAGTTCTAAATTTTCTTCCAGTTGAAATCCAGGAAATTGTGCAATTACCGACCTAAATTCTGGGTACAAACGATTTTCAAAATCCATGCATATCACTCCTATGTTGGTTTTTATAATCTTTTTTCCGTCTCCGCTTCCCACTGGGCTATTTCCTTCCGAACTCGGGGTGCTACCTCTGTTCCCAGCAGCTCAATGGCTCTCATCACCTCGGCATGCGGCATTGTACTTAACGGAACATACAGCATAAAGCGTGTAACACCTACATGTTTGCGAAGGTGAATGATCTTCTGGGCAACAGTCTCAGGATCGCCAACATACAGCGCACCTTCAAAGCTGCGCGCGGCATCGTAGCTGGAACGATCATAATGCGCCCAGCCCCGCTCCCTGCCTAATCTATTCATACCTGCCATCGTAGAAGGGAAATATGTATCTGCAGCTCGTTCATTATTCTCTCCAACAAATCCTATCGAGTGCGATCCAACCTTAAGCTGCGATTCGTCATGACCAGCGTGCGCTGCTGCCTTCTTATAAAGCTGTACAAGCGGTGCAAAATTCATCGGATTTCCACCAATGATCGCCAGCATCAAGGGCAGTCCTAACAGACCTGCACGGATAGCAGAATCCTGCCTGCCCCCGCTGCCAACCCATATCGGTAAAGGATTCTGAACCGGCCGTGGATACACACCCAAATTGTGAATCGCTGGCCGATGTCCGCCCTTCCAGGTTACTTTTTCGGACTCCCGTATTTTAAGGAGCAATTCCAGATGTTGTTCAAACAGCTCATCATAGTCTTCCAAGTCATAGCCAAACAGTGGAAAAGATTCAATAAAGGAACCTCGGCCCGCCATAATCTCCGCACGTCCATTCGAAATACCATCCAGCGTAGCAAAATCCTGAAAAACGCGAACGGGATCAGCTGAAGAAAGCACTGTGACTGCACTGGTCAGCCGAATCCGTTTCGTCTGCGCTGCAGCCGCTGACAGCACAATTGCTGGTGAAGATGCCGAATAATCCTTCCGATGATGCTCACCTACCCCAAACACATCAAGTCCCACTTGATCAGCAAGGATAATTTCCTCGACAACTTCGCGCAATCTCTGTGCGTGACTTATCACTTCACCTGTCTGGACGTCAGGCTTTGTTTCTACAAACGAAGTAATACCTATCTCCATGGTCCATCTCTCCTATTCTAATAGCTTTCTTTGTATGACAATCAAACACCGATAAAATATCATACCGATCGGTAATATATTTTTCCCAGTAAATATAACTCATTAAAAAGAATACTGTCAATAAATACAGTAAAAAACACTTTGATTTATCCTCATACTGATATCTCCTTGGTGCGATAAACCAATCTGCATTTGACAATATAACGGGCTAATTATAAGATAATAACATACTAATTGGTACGCAAATAAAAAACCCTGACAATTATGATCAGAGCTATTGAGTTAAGAATAAAATTACGAGCAATGAGAGGTATTGATTATGGGACGAATCCGCGAATTTGACGAAGATAAAGTATTAGATGCAGCAATGCAAATATTTTGGGAGAAGGGATATGAAGCTACCTCACTGAGTGATTTAACTTCCAGAATGGAAATTCAACGACCTAGTATATACTCCACTTTTGGAGGAAAAAAAGAATTGTTCGAAGCTGCGCTGCGCAAATACATGATGTCCCGTGCTTCTCTGATCCGAGCCAAGCTTCAAAGCAAACCATCTGTAAAAGAAGCATTTCGAGCTTTTTTTGAAGGTGTGGTCGATGAGGAATATACAGAAAACCCTAGAAAAGGATGCTTTTGCATCAATACAATGGTTGAACTTGCACCCCATGATGAGAAGTTTGAAATTCTTACAAGGGAACATCAAATGTACCTATCGGTTATATTTCAAGAAACCATTGAACGAGGTATACAATCAGGTGAGCTTGAGATCGGGCTCAATGCGAAGGCTGTATCACAGGCGCTAGTCGTATCGTTAATTGGACTAACCGTAATGATAAAGTCTCGTCCAGAACGATCATTTATTGATAACACGATAGAGGTGACACTTACACTTCTTAAGTAATTCGGAGTGAATTCAATTTTACCGAATGGGAATCACTATACGACAGTTTAAAGGGCACCCAATCGGGTGCCCTTTGTGCGTAACACATGTTTTCACATATGCTGATATAAAACATGCGTAACAATTGCGGATAAGGATGGAAGTTTTATTAATGCCCGCGATGTTTTTCTTTCGCTTTTTCTCCTTTAATTCCCTTATCCGTGCCTTCATGGATTCCCTTTGCTGTTTAGAGTAAGCATGTTTCTCCAACTTGCGCTTCTCGTACTCTAACTTTAAGGCCTCTTGTGCGTTGGAAGAGACCCCCTTCTGCCTTAATTCATACGCTGCCTGTCTTGCTAGCCGCTTCGGATTGACCTTCTTCGTTTCAGACCACTTTATAGCCACCTCTTGTGAGAGCCGACTAACAAGTTCCCACATTTCCTCACGGATAAAATGGAGAATTTCCTCGTCCTTAGGCTCTGTACCAAAGATGTGCCTAGCTGCCTTCAATTTCCCTTGGTCCTGCTCTTCCACGACTCCAACCCAATACTGTCCATCATGATAAACTGTAAGCTTCATTTTAATCCCCCTCATTTTAAATCGAAACGATGGACATCCCGAGGGGGGAAGGTTACTGACATGGTACTCTTGGAATCTGAGAGTCATTCATGCGTCTGGACTACCAACCAGACTGTGTTTTTTCGTCCCAGAAAAAGTATAGGTGCCTTACTGGAAAACAGCAAGACGAAAAGATTAATTCTGTATGATATTGTAAACCGCTGATATGTATTAGAGTAAGCCTGGATATAGAGTATACTAGATGAGTATAAGTTCGATACACGATGACATTATATATGTATTGGTATTCAAATACAGCGCAGAAGAGGTTGAAAATGAGTCAGAAGCATTTTACAGATTACGCATTAAGTGAAGAAATTGTAAGAGCGCTCAATAGCTTGGGCTATGAGACGCCAACAGAGATTCAGACGGAAGTTATTCCTGTTGCGCTTGAGAAGAAGGATCTTGTCGCCAAATCGCAAACAGGTAGCGGCAAAACAGCAGCATATGGTATTCCAATTTGTGAGCTAGTAGATTGGAATGAGAATAAGCCCCAAGCTTTAATTCTGACGCCAACCCGTGAACTCGCATTACAGGTCACCGAAGACATCACGAATATTGGACGCTTTAAGCGGATAAAAGCAACACCCCTTTATGGAAAACATCCTTTTCATATCCAAAAGGCTGAGTTAAAACAAAGAACGCATGTGGCTGTAGGTACGCCAGGACGTGTACTGGACCACATTGAACGAGGCACGCTATCGTTAGATCGGATTGCCCATCTCGTGATTGATGAAGCTGACGAGATGCTGAATATGGGCTTTATCGAGCAAGTCCAGTCGATTATTCAAGCGCTGCCTAGTGACCGGGTTACAATGCTATTCTCCGCTACCTTCCCTGAGGATGTAGCCACACTGTCACGTAAATATATGAAAGATCCTGTTAGAATTGAGATTAAAGCAACTGGTATAACGACCGCCACAATTGATCACTCTCTTATTCAGGTGAAGGAGTCAGACAAGCTGGCACTACTGCAAGATCTGCTCATTGTTGAGAATCCTGACAGCTGCATTATTTTCTGTCGTACGCAGGAGAATGTAGATACATTATTCAGAGCATTGGCTGATCTCGAATATCCATGTGATCGCATTCATGGTGGCATGGAGCAAGACGAGCGATTTGAGGTAATGAATGCATTCAGAAGGGGTCAATTCCGTTACTTGATTGCGACAGATGTTGCCGCCAGAGGGATTGATATCACGAATATCACCCATGTCATTAACTACGATATTCCCCTTGAGAAGGAAAGCTATGTTCACCGTACAGGACGTACGGGACGTGCTGGCAAAACGGGGAAAGCCATTTCCCTCATCACTCCTAAGGATGGCAGAAGATTAGCTGATATTGAAGCATATATTGGATTCGCGATTCCGCAGGTAAAGGCCCCCTCAGAAGAGGCTGTTGATCTCCGTAGAGAAGATTTTGAGCAGAAACTGCATGTAAAAACCGCACTCAAAAAAGATAAGCGCGAGCAACTAAACCAACAGATTATGAAGCTGAATTTTAACGGCGGTAAGAAGAAAAAACTTAGAGCTGTCGACTTCGTGGGGACCATCGCTAAGCTTGACGGAGTCACCGCAGATGATATCGGGATCATTACGATTCTGGATTATGCGACAGATGTTGAGATTCTGAATGGTAAAGGTCCACTGGTGCTTGAGATTATGAAGAATACAACCGTAAAGGGTAAGCTGTTAAAGGTACGCAAAGGGAATAAGTAGAAGATACGCTGCATTAAAGAGGGTGAGGCAATCCCGCCCAGCATAGCCGATGGTTTTCGTTAGCTATACGGGCGGGATTGCCGAGTTTATCTCTTGATCATTTAATTCATCTTTCCACTTATCGATATCATAAATGACTTTAAATTTTTCTTTCAACTGAGTATCATCTTCAATTGGCACAAAGCTGTCCAATTTCATATGGAAGTCCAAAACATCTTTTTTATGGTCATACATCTCTTCTAGAATCTCAATGATTGTGGAAAGTCTAGATTTAAATGATAACTTACAATCCTCTTTGTCCTCGAATATATATATATTTTCTACCTCTCTAAAAAAAGAGTTTCCTTCGAAATATAGCTTGTTACAGGTCATATGGATCTGCATCAGTGGTTCGCATATTTGCCAATCTGCTTTCAGCATAGCGTTTTTGAGCGATATATGTGCTCCACTAATATAATAATAATCTCGATAAAAACACATTGTACAAGAGGCTTTCATTATTTTAATTTTAGAATCTACAGCAGGATACCCTAATACAAATCCTTCAGCTAATAATTTCTTGGAAAAGTAATCTAACGATTTGATAAATAATTGATATCCAAGTTCCTTTCCTTCCTCATCATCTTTATGACAACAATAATGAATAATATCTTCATCCACTTGTTTATTTTCGTATTTATATCCCATTCCAGCCTGAATATGATCAATATGAATTTCGACTCCTGCAAATAGGTCATTTAAACTTGTTATTCTAGAATGATTGCCTTTCAAATGAATATTCAAGTCAGCAGTATATTCTCTGTAGAGTATACAGGTGTCTTTGATATTCAATTTAATGTGTTGTCTTTCCATAAAATCAATGATTCTCTTAAGATGCAAGTAATCATTCCCTATTAAAATTATTTTCTTATATTCAATTGATCTATCATCAGCCTGATTCAAATGAACAGCAATACAAACATCCTGATCGTATTTTATTAATGCTTCAATACTTTCAATAATCCTATTTCGTAACGCATTTTGTTGAGGAAAAGGCATTGTTAATCCCATGTATTTTGATTCTAAGTTAGGTAGTAACTCCATTTGATCATTAAGATAACGTATCATATTATCAAAATTATATTTCTTAGTACTTTCATTCATAAGAAACTGTATCCTCTCATATTTTTTTACGAGCTGGCCACTCTTCTTGGAATATCTCCTTCATATTTTCTATTTCTCGATGAGTAACTTCCGTGCGATTTTGAAAAAACACTCCCGAATCGTTTCAGAGATTACTTACTATTGCGACGTCTAAACTTATTAAAAATGTAATGTCTAAATAGAACAATTAAAATTTCGGGTAGTAATACAGTAAATATGTATAACAATATAATGAATGGTAATGACGAAATGAAAGTTTCAGCGCCCTGGCCTGTTTTCACACGTTCAACTAGCAGCCACCACATAGGTACTGATACAATCCACATCAAGACATTAGAGATGATTACATAAAGAGTATTTTTCCATAGCAGACAAAATAAAATTGCAATAATGGCCGGAACAGTCCAGGAACCTATCATATGACTATTACTTAATATAACAAATGTTATAACAGGATATAAAAGTGCAACCACCATCTGGACTCCCCTATTATCATAAAACCCCATTTCCCATCTCCTTTTTTCTTTACAATCTATTTCCACTTTTTTGATAGGTATATTTCATCATTCTATTTATTTCCACAATAAAAATTCAAGCTCTATGAAATCAACAACGTTGGTGATAATTGTTCTGCTTTATCGTATTCTCTTAGAGAGTTGATTAATACTTAAAAAATTTTAGAAAAGGTGTCCCTTTCGGTCCTCTTCATTTGTTATACAGACATAGTTTTCTTTTTAATCAGAGGGGGTGCCTAAATCTTTGAATGAGGAAATCGAATATAGAATTAAACGGGTCCAAGCTGGCGAGATCCAGGATTACGCCTACATTGTAAAGGAGTATCAGCGTCAGATTTTTGTGTACTGCTGGCGGATATTAGGCAGTGAGCAGGAAGCGGAAGAGGCTGTACAGGATATTTTCGTTAGTGCTTTCGAGAAAATTAGTATGTACAGGCCCACAGTGGGTTTCTCCTCCTGGCTGTATAAAATGGCTTATCATCACTGCCTAAACCTGATTCGCAGGAAGAAACTACAGCGCAAATTTAAAATGACCCTGTTCACCTCAACTAACATGACTTCAGACAGTGCTGCGCAGGTTATGGAACGTCAGCTTTTCAGTGAACCGCTGAGCCGGGCATTGGACCAACTGAATGCAGAGGAGCGAAACCTGTTGGTGCTGCGCATCTTTGAAGAAAAATCGTTTGGAGAAATCGGGGAAATTATGAACAAAAGCGAGGAAGCGATCAAGAAAAAATACGGCAGAACAAAAACAAAGCTCAAAAAAATGATGGAGCCCATAGAGGAGGACCCAAAATGCGTGAATTACAAGACAGAACTCAGGAACAAGGCCTGAAATACACCGATCTAAAAGACAGAGGCTTAAAAAACATGGACATGCTGACAGAACCAGAGAGTGTCCTAAAAATCCAAGCTTTTGACGTCTCTGATAAAGTGATGGAACAGGTCTACCAAAAGGCGAAATCCAAAAAGGGACTCATTGTAAAAATGCGTCTTCAGCCGCGCATCACCGCTCCTATCATGATCTTGCTTTTTGTATTGGGCGTCTCTGTGACTGGATACGCCGCTTCGCAATATCTGGAATTCCGTAACAGTAAAGGCGATGTCGTATTAAATACCGCCAAAACACCTGCCGAAACGGACGCTTCCAAAACGTATACAACCACCTACACACAGTGGAACGAAGAGGTGACAGACCGTCTACAGCCTGGAGAGTATGCCGCCTATTACGTTAAGGACGATTCTATGAATCAACAAAATTCGTCTAATCCCGTCCTGTTTGCCTACAAACCGACTGAACTTTCTAGCTTCAGCAGTCTGCAGGATGAAATCAAGCGGACAGAAGCTCCGCTGTTGCATAGTCCCACTCATCTGCCGAATGGCTACCGGTTTGATTTCGGATACGTCTACCCAGTCGCTGCATATCCTGGGATGATGAACAAAGAGGAATATCGGGCTTTAACGGATAAACTGACGCAACAGGCTAAAGCTGCACCGAAAGGTGAAAATCTGTTTATTCAAAAGCTGAGCTGGGACAAGTCAGACTTCACCCTCGCCCGGTATGCGAGAGGAAATGACTATGTAAATATCGCCGTCACCAAATACGCTCCCGAAGTCACAAAGACGACCGTGATGCAAAATGAACAGGATTCGGCTGAGGAACTGATGATTAAAGGAACCAAGGCCTATTACATCAGAGCAAGCGAAACAAGCAAGCCCTTGGAGGTAGGAAAAAATCGACTGGGATGGCTCGATGAAAAAAGACGGTTACACTACAACATATCTGATAACCAGGACAGCCCGCTGAGCAAAGAAGACCTGGTAAAAATAGCTGAAGATTTGCTTAACGGTTCACCGCAATAGCTATAAAAGAAAAGTTTCGAAGAGAGACCACCCTTAAAAAAGGGATGGTCTCTCTTCGAAGAATAGTCCTTATACCTTTTCCTCACAAACTATTACGGCATGTTCCACAATCTTTTTACCTCAACTAATTCCTGATCATTGAATTCCATTCTGTATACGTCTGGTTTGGATGTGTGTAGTAAAAAATTCAAATCATACTGCTTGTCATAATACTCCATCATTAAAGTCATTACAGCTCCATGAGTGCCTAATGCGACTTTCTGTCCTCGGTAGATTTTTAGCAATTCCTTTAAGACTGTTATACTTCGGTTCTGACAAACTGCATTAGACTCTCCTCCCGTTAAAGCAAAGTTGGGATCAGAAAATGACTTATCTAACAAAGGGAATAATTCATCATCGGGGATTCGGTTATCTTCACTAGAAAAAATTCTTTCTTTAAGATCCTCGAATATTAAAACTTCTTGTCCTGAGCATTGAGCTAATTCTTGAATGGTTAGGATTGCCCGTTGATATGGACTTGAAACGAAAACCTCGATCCCCTCTCCTCTCAATAATTCAGTTATTTGAAAAGCATCTGACTTGCCTTTATCAGTCAAACCTCTTGTTCTTTCATTTCCTTCCGTCTTCGGTGATTCGCCATGTCTCACCATGTAAATGAAAGTTTTCATAGTAGCCTCCATGAAGAGCTGATGAATTTTTATTACATGATATTCGTGACTAACTACCAAGTTACCTTTTGCTAGGGTGGTTTTCTCTTGTTTCTTATTGCATAAATTTTTCTTGAAGGTGACGTTACGTCATTTGCTATACTGACTGAGAACGACATGCTAGAGCAATCAATTGGATGTGAGCAATGGATGGACAAAGAGAACTATCTGACGACAGGACAGCTTGCCAAACGTACAGGGATAACGGTCAGGACATTGCGATATTACGACCAAATTGGACTTCTGAGTCCAGGAGGTCATCGCACTGGATCCATAAGACTGTACAACATGAAAGATATGGAAAGACTACAGCGAATTCAGATGTTGAAGTATCTAGGGTTATCGCTTCAAACAATAATGGACATTTTAGATGCAGAGTCGCCATCCAACGGAGAGATCAGACACTCGTTGCAAGCACAACTCGATGTTTTACAAAAGAAAATTGCTCATACAGAGCACGTAGTACATGCAATACGAGATGCTATGGAAATGTCGGCTTATGGCTCCGATTGGAACCATTTGGCGGATGTTATTCAAACCGTGCAGAGTGAGCAAAATTGGGGGGAGCAATATCGGACGGCGAACCGCCTGCAAACGCGGATACATCTTTACGACAAGTACAGTACGAATCCCCAAGGCTGGCATCGTTGGATCTTTGAACAACTGGAGGTGCAACCGGGAGCCCACATTCTCGAGTTGGGCTGCGGCGACGGGACCTTTTGGATAAGAAACGCCGAACGAATTCCAAGCAGCTGGCGTATCACGCTTACCGATATGTCAAGCGGGATGGTGGAAGAAGCACGTTGTCGCTTGGGAAGCAACAATCCGCAGTTTAAGTTTTTATCTGTTGACGCGCAACAGATCCCATTCCATGAAGAGCAATTCGATATGGTTATCGCTAACAACATGCTGTACCACGTGCCGGACATCCCTAGAGCAATCCGCGAGATGCACCGTATCTTAAAGCAAGGAGGTGTAGTATGCACCTCTACAATGAGCACTCAACACCTACAAGAGGTCGAACACTTGGCGGTTTCGTTCGATCCTGAGCTTCATGTGTTGGATCATGCTATTAAACGGTTCCACCTGGATAACGGAGGGGACTTGCTGTCTTCTTGCTTTTCCGATCTTCGGTTGCTTCGATACGAGGACTGCCTGTTGGTCGACGAAGCGGAACCCCTGATCGAATATATAATCTCGACTCCGATGAACGCAAGAGAGCGACTTGTCGGAGCGGCTATTGACAAGTTTCGAGACCACGTCAATCGGCTTCTGCAGCAGAACGGAACTCTCGAAATGACTAAAGAGAACGGAATCTTTCTAGGGAGGAAATGAGATGAAGTCACAACAGTATCACCCAAGAGTACGGATTGTAAAAGAGGAGCTTCTATCGGATAACTGGTACATCTTAAATAAGGTCACATTCGAGTTTGAAAAAAATAATGGACAATGGGAGACACAATCCCGTGAAGTGTACGATCGCGGCAACGGCGCAACGATCCTGCTCTATAATCAGCACAAACAAACCGTTGTACTGACCAGACAGTTCCGGATGCCTACTTATCGGAACGGCAATGAAACTGGGATGCTTATCGAAACCTGTGCAGGACTACTCGATAAAGAAACACCGGAAGAAGGTATTCTTCGGGAGACGGAGGAGGAGACGGGATACCGTATCGACCGTGTGCAGAAAGTTGGCGAGGCCTATATGTCACCGGGCTCCGTAACCGAAATCCTGCACTTCTATGTAGCCGAGTATAGTGAAGATATGACAACGGGTGACGGTGGTGGCCTTGAGGAGGAGCAGGAAAACATTGAAGTAATGGAACTTCCGTTTGCTCAAGTGCTAAACATGGTCGAAAGCGGCGAGATTCGTGACGCCAAGACAATAATGCTGCTCCAATACGCTCAGATCAAGGGTCTCTTAAAAGTGAAATCGAAACCCCTTCATATCCTTATCGCAGGCCCGTATCGATCTGGAACGAATGATGATCATATATTAATTGAGAAGAACGTCAACTACATGAATGAAATTGCTCTTCAAGTTTACGAGGCTGGTCATATGCCGGTGCTGGGGGAGTGGTATGCTTTGCCCCTTATCGCGACAGCTGGTTCCACTGCTTTGGGAGACGAGACTTTTAACAGAATCTTTCATCCGTCTTCCATTCGCCTGCTTGATTGCTGTAACGCCGTGCTTCGGGTTGGAGGACCCTCTCAGGGTGCCGATGAAATGGTAAGGGTGGCGAAAGAGAAAGGATTGTTGATTTACGAACGGCTCGACGAACTTCCGTTGGTGTGATATATCCTCTTTGACCAGACCAAAGACAACTTGCCTCTGGGCATCCTCCACGGATCACCCGAAGAAACTCTCAATCAACTGAGACACTAAGGGAATTACGCAAATGTGTAACATCACTCATCGGTGGACGTCCAAACATGCGTCCATATTCCCGGCTGAACTGTGATGGGCTCTCATAGCCAACGCGAAAGCCTGCAGTGGCGGCTTCCAATCCCTCCGAGAGCAGTAAGCGGCGTGCAGTCTGCAATCGAATGGCCTTCTGATACTGGAGAGGACTTATAGCTGTTACCTTTTTAAAATGCTTGTGTAAGGAAGAGGCGCTCATGTTTACTTCCTTCGCCAATTCTTCGATCACAAGAGGCTTAGAGTAATCGCGGGTTATCAGATGGATCGCTTTGGAGATGCTATGTGCATAGCTACCAACTACGGCAAATTGCCTGATTAAAGCTCCCTGCTCACCTTGTAATACACGATAAAGGATCTCATGCGTGATAAGCGGCGCAAGAAACTGAATATCCGCAGGCGTATCCGAAAGTCTGACAAGCCGAAGCAGCGCATCAAGCAGCAGAGGGTCAAATTGGCTCACCAGTATGCCGCGTCCAGTCTTTACGTTACATTGAGGAGGATTCTTCTTGATAATATCCAAAATGACGTCTGGACTAATGGATAATTGAAGACTTAGATAAGGGAGCTCCGACGAGGCCTGAGTTATTTTACCAGTTACGGGAAGCTGAACTGATGTGACCATGTAAGTTGTTGGATCGTACACATAGTTTTCTCCAGCCAGCATTGCTGTCTTTGAGCCTTGTGCAACCACGTACAGGGAGGGCATATGGACCGTATGATTTAGCTCCGACACATCGCTTGCACGTCTGAAATAAAGTCCTGGCACAGACGAGACAAACGTACCATCCGAAGACGCATGTTGATGAATTAAATGAATCAGTTCTTGTAGATTCGTAGAAATATCAGAGGGGGGAGGAGACGAAATCATTCATGCTTCACCGTCCTTTCCGTTGAACGCTAATATTGATGTGCTAATTATATGCACGCCGAATAGGATTAGGCAAGAATTGGACTTGATCGGTCTACCTGTCTCAATCGAATTCTACTTAAAATTTACTTGCAAGGCCAACAAAGGGCCTAAGGCAAATAGATTAGAGGAAGAGGGATTGGGCTATGCATTTGGAAGGAAGAATAGAGAACAAAGTCGTCGTGATTACAGGTGCAAGCAGCGGAATTGGAGAAGCAACAGCACTGTTGCTTGCCGAGCGTGGGGCAAAAGTCGTGCTTGGAGCGCGCGGAGCGGATCGCCTTGAAGCGCTGGCGACACGCATTTCAAATGGAGGTGGCGAAGCTGTTTATGCACGCACTGACGTGAGACGGCGCGAGGATCTGTGCAACCTCGTTAATTTGGCTTGCGAACGGTACGGGAAGCTGGATGTTCTCGTCAGCAACGCTGGCGTTATGCCCATTTCCCCTCTCGAAGATCTGTGTGTCGAGGACTGGGAGGACATGATTGACGTCAACATTAAAGGCGTTTTGTACGGTATAGCCGCAGCGTTGCCTATCTTTCATAAGCAGGGTTCCGGACACTTCGTGAACATCGCTTCTGTAGCAGGACATAAGACTGTGCCGAACCAGTCGGTCTACTCCGGTACGAAGTTCGCTGTGCGCGCCATCTCAGAAGGGTTGCGCCAGGAGGCTGGTGACAAGCTGCGCGTGACCATCATTTCGCCTGGTATTGTGCAGACGAATTTCACGGAGGGTATGACCAATCCCGCATTGAGAGATCAACTCGCTGCCATCCGGGATAAACTAGCCATGACACCGGACGCGGTAGCCCGCGCAATTGGATTCGCAATTGAACAACCGGCCGATATTGATGTGAACGAAATCGTAATCCGTCCAACCGCACAAATGTAATATAAATAGGCAGGGGCACCTCCTCTTGTGAGTGCGCCCCTCCAATGAGCGGGTACAGCGGATTGCTACCCCGGAACTGGAACTGAATAGAGTCTATAGCAATGCTTCTGTAATCAAATAGGGAGCGAACGTGTTCACCTCAAAAGTATCTCTGAGCGCATCTCCGTCTAACAGAATGATAGTTAAATAAAAACTCTGCAACTAAAGATACAAAAAGACATGGACTCTCATTTCTAAGAGTCTATGTCTAATTTCAGTTAGTATATTATTTATCTTTTTGACTATAATCCTTGATCTTTCTTATAACCAAATGTCCAAGTCAATCCGAATGATACTGCGAATGATACTACATTCACCAAGATATATAACGGTAATTGCTCATTAAGATAAAGTAGTGTCCCCGGAATTCCTGTTAATGCCATACCTGTTGCACGTAAATGGAAAATAGAGGCTAGAAAACCACCAACTCCACCACCAATCATAGACATCACAAAAGGTTTTACTAAGCGTAAAGTAACTCCAAAAACAGCTGGCTCGGTAATTCCCAATGCTGCGGAAAGAGCAGAAGGAAAAGCAATTTGCTTCATTTTTGGCGAAACTGCTTTAATTGCAACAGCTAAAACTGCTCCTGCCTGAGCAATATTCCCGCAAGTCCCAATAGGATTTAGATAGTTCCAGCCATCTTTTCCTAACATGCTGATTTCAAGAAAGTTCAGGATATGGTGAACACCGAAGATACCTAATAACTGTCCGAAACTTCCATAAATTAAGCCGCCAATCCCCAATGGTAGATTCAATAGGAATTCAACTGCATATAAAACACCGACTTCTACTTCATGGAAGATTGGTCCAACAATAAATAGCGCTAAAATTAATCCTGATAATAAGGTTAAAAAGGGAGTAAGAATTAAGTCTAAAGAATCTGGAATTTTCTTTCTCAAGAAGATTTCAATTTTTGAACCTAGAATACCTGCTACGAATGCAGGAAGAACAGAACCTTGATAACCGACAACTTTAATAAATCCAAAAAACATAAGTGGCTCTGCTGTTTGTTGACCAACCTCATAAGCGTTAGGAAGTACTGGACTAACAAGCATCAATCCCAGAACAATTCCTAGAATAGGTGTTCCACCAAAAATTCTAAATGTAGACCAAGCTACTAGTGCTGGTAAGAATGCAAAGGCAGTATCAGTCAAAATTTGGGTAAACATTAAAAGCTGTTGTGGAATATCATCAGGAGTCAGGCCAACAAGTCCCAATAACGCTTCTTGAGTGAATAAACCTCGTAATCCCATGAATAACCCCGTCGCAACTAATACTGGAATAATTGGAACAAATACATCTCCAAAAACTCGAATCGCTTTTTGGAAAGTAACTTTTTGAGATTCATTTGAAGCCTCAGTTGCCTTCTTACCCGAGCCATTAAGCATTGGAACAAATTCATCGTAAACTTTGTTAACCAATCCAGTCCCTAAAATAACTTGATATTGCCCAGAATTGAAAAAGCTACCTTTGACTTTATCAATTGCCTTTACTCCTTTCATATCAATTTTATCTTTATTGTTAATAATAATTCGGAGTCTAGTTGCACAATGTGTCACTGATTGAATATTTTCATTTCCACCGACTAATTCTAAAATTTTTTCGGCGATTTCTTTGTTACTCATTCGTTTTCCTCCTCATAAGAGTAAAAATTAATCATACCTTTCTCATTCAAACTCTTATATTCAATATTACGATTCTGCTCATCGCAAAAATATCTCATTGAAAAAACATACTGTCCATCATTAATGAAAATTTCTAAAGTAGAGCTGTCACAAAAAATGTGCAACTTCGTTAGGTCCTTTACTTGAATAATTTTTGTTTCCAATTTCTCAGTAACCCAATTAATTCGTCCAATCTCAAGTTTTCCACAATGATATATAATTGGATTTGTGTTGGAATTCAAAGACACTGAAAAATCCTTTATAGCTTCATCAAAATCAATAATGAGTTCAAAGGCTTTACTATTGTTAGAAATAATGCCGTATTCATTTTTGTATTCTTGCTCTTTCTTTCTCAAATTCTCGTATTCTTTCAAGGGGGTTTGATAGAGGTGATTATCGATCCACTTCAGTTCTCTCGGCATTGATAAGCAATGAAGGTAGCCATCTTTTACTGTAGGACAACTTCTTTCTTGATTCTCGTCCATTCTAGACATCCAGCCAACGATAATTCTTCGACCTTTATCATCTAAAAAAGATTGCGGCGCATAAAAATCAAATCCTTCATCCAACATTTTTATCTCTGTTGACTGATTAAATTTATTTGTTTTATAGTCCATTTTCCCTACTAAATATCCAGCATAGCTTGAAATTGGCCGATCACTTTGTCTGTCAGAAGTTCGCTTTTGTGGACAAACCATTAGTATTTCGATTCCATCGGTTAAGGTAAAGTAGTCCGGGCATTCACACATCTGATCCAATATAGTATCCGTGTAAAAAATACCCTGATATTTCCATGTCAGTAAATCGTCTGATTGAAAAAGCGTGATTGCTCCCACATTTTCATTTGTTTGAGCTCCGACAATCATCCACCATTTATTATCCTTTTTCCAAACTTTGGGATCTCGATGGTGTTCAGAAAAACCTTCAGGGGTTTCAATGGTGCTTTCCTGTTTGATGAATGTTCGTCCATCGTTGGATACAACAATTTTTTGATAACTTTTTCTAACTCCATTGAGTTTAGTATTCCCTGTATAGAAGAGATACATTTTCCCATCATTCTCAATCGCGCTTCCTGAGTAAACACCATCTTTATCATCATATCTATCAGGTAAAATCGCTGATCGAATATTTGTCCAATTAACTAAATCCTTAGATAAAAACAAACCCCATTCTTTGTAATCATGGCTCGTATCAAAACGATTCCATTGATGAAAAAAATAATATTTTCCTTTAAACTGAATCAAACCGTTTGGATCATTAAGTAATCCTTTATCCGGCTCAATATGGAAATAATTCTTATGCCGATTTTCCAACTTGAAATAGTCCTCCTCTTCAAATTTTTATTAATGCGCTTTCATTGCCTTTGTTAATGAGATATTATCATTACAACCTACATTTATAATATAGAAATATTTAAGAGAAATATGGAACTTTCTAATATCGACATTTTCTTTGAAGCGTTCCTATGTATAATAAGGGCATGAATAATAACTTAAGAGAATATACGGATAGATTCACTGATTTTACAAAAAAAAGTATTTCAGACTTTATTCTTTATAACAGTGGCATTGAATATTGTGAACCGGGTTACAGTTATGGTCCGAAACGACGAGACTATCACTTTATTCATTTTGTAAAGGAGGGCAAGGGAATACTGGAAATTGGAGATCAAAAGATTGAAGTCCATGAAAATCAACTTTTTATTGTACCAGCGAATGTTGTTTCTACTTATACCGCTGACCCAAATAAGCCGTGGAAATATTCTTGGATTGGTTTTATGGGCATTCAATCTGGAAACTTTGTTCAAACATTACTTCAGTCTGATGAAAAAAAATTTGTAATGAATTGCCAAGATGCTTCCTTTTATGAAAGTAGAATCGAAGATATTATTGAACTGAATAAAAATGATTTAGCCTCTTTTTTTAAAATTAACGGCATTATGTATGATATCGCAGGAAATTTATTGAATGAATGCCCGGTTCAAACAACTGTGAATAGCAGTACCTCCATTTCTTTTCAAGCGATGCGTTATATGGATCTTCATTATCACGATGACATCCAAATTTCCGATATTGCCTATTCTGTTGGCATCCATCCAAATTATTTGTCTCTTATGTTTAAAAATGAGGTGGGAATCCCCCCAAAAAAATATCTTTCGAATTTAAAAATAAACAAAGCAAAAGAACTACTTGCTGAAAGCGACGATCCAATTAACCTTATTGCTAGCTCAGTTGGTTTTTCTGATGCATTATCATTTTCTAAATTTTTTAGAAAAGAACTTGGGATATCACCTTCCCAGTATAGAAAGGAGCATAAATGATCAATGAATCCTTTAATTCATTTTGTTGAAGAGAAAAAAGTATTTCATCTCACAAATAATTATGTCAGTTATATTATAGAAATTGTAGAAGATACCTATTTGCTACATCGGTATTGGGGAGAAAAGATTACTAGTTACAATTTTAGCAATCGACCAAAATTAAAAAAGAGAACATTCGCTGCAACTCCAGATATTAATATACCTGAACTATCTCTTGAATTTTTACCTCAAGAGGTTTCTTTACCTCATCAAGGTGATTTTAGAAATTCTTCCTTAAAGATTCGAAATGAAGATGGACAAGGAATTACAAGATTTGTCTATGTTGGGTACGAAATTCTTGATGAAGCGTTAACGCTTCAAGATCTGCCCTCTGCAAGAAGCAATGAAGCTTTTTGTCAGACCTTAATTGTCCATTTGTACGATAAAGTCGCAAATATTGCTCTAGATTTGTTTTATACGATTTTTGAGGATTCACCGATTATCGTACGTTCTACTAAAGTAATTAACGAAGGCTCTAGTACAATAAAAGTTGAAAAACTTCTAAGTGCTTCTCTTGATATACGTTACGAGAATCAAGTATGCACCTCATTTTATGGCACTCATCAAAAAGAGTTCCAAATGAATAGAAGTGATATCAAACATGGATTATTTAAAATTGGTAGTGCTAGAGGTGCAAGTGGGCCTCAATATCCTCCTTTCATCGCTTTATCAAAAGAGGCCACAGAGTTTCAAGGAGAAGTCCATGCAATGACCTTACTTTACAGTGGCAATCACGAAGAGATTTTAGAACGTGATCAATATAATAACTTAAGAATGCAAATTGGGTTAAATGAAGAGGGCTTCTCATGGACTTTAAAATCAGGGGAGACCATTCAGAGTCCACAAGCTCTGCTAGTATACAGCAATCAAGGGTTCAATAGTAATTCTCAAGCATTCCATACTTTTTTCAATAATCACTTGATTAATCCATCATGGAAAAAAAGAAAGAGACCCATCGTAATCAACAGCTGGGAGATGACTTATTTCGATGTTTCTGAAGCTTTGCTAAAAAAATTGATTGATTCTGCTAGTCTTTTGGGTTTTGAAACAGTGGTGTTGGATGATGGCTGGTTTGGTAAACGCAATAGTAGTAAAACTTCTTTAGGAGATTGGAAGGTTGACGAAAAAAAATTCCCCAATGGAATTAAATCTTTGGTGGATTATGCTAAAGAGAAAGGCATTGGTTTTGGGATTTGGTTCGAACCCGAGATGATATCACCCGATACAAATCTAATCAAACAACATCCCGAATGGGTAATGAAGAGTAAAAGCTATGAACCCATTTTGGGCAGAAGTCAATACTTCTTAGACTTAACCAATAAAGAAGTTCAAAACTTCGTTATCAAGACATTGTCAGATGCTATTACAAATTTCGGAGTGAACTATATCAAGTGGGATATGAATCGACATATGACTGATCCTTTCTCCCCGACTGAAACAGAAAACAACTCACAAGAATTTTCTCATAGATATATGCTGGGCTTTTATCATATTATTAGCACACTCACTTTAAGCCATCCAGAAGTACTCTTTGAAAATTGTTCTAGCGGTGGAGGTAGATTAGATCCTGGTATGTTGTTCTATTTTCCTCAAACATGGATCAGTGATAATACCGATGCTCTGGACAGACAACAAATCCAATATGGAGCTTCTTACATGTTTCCAATCTCTTCAATAACTGGTCACGTTTCCGATGTTCCAAATCATCAAACTGGTCGCATAACTGAATTTGAGACAAGAGCAGCTTTGGCTTCTTCAACCAATATGGGCTATGAAATGGATGTTATCTCCATGTCTGAAGAAGAGAAGAAGAAGGTAGCGAATCATATATCGACTTACAAAAGAGAAAGAAAGCTTGTTTTTGAAGGGGAATTCTATCGATTGAGTTCTCCTAATGAATCAAATATTTGTAGTTGGATGTTTGTCGATGGAGATAAAAGTAATGCCATTATTTATGTATTTCGGAACACCTATCAAGTATTTGATTTATCATTACTTGTTCGAATTCCTTATTTAGATCAAGAAGCCAACTATCTCGAAGTTATTACAAATGCTACTTATAGTGGATCAGAATTATATAATTGCGGAATCTCTCTTGAAAATCCTAAAGGTGATTTTATTGTTCATAAGTTAATTTTAAAAAAAGTGTAAATGATCTAATACCTTAGCTCCCCGTTCAAAGAATTAAAATCTTAAAAAAAGCAGAAACCGTTAAATTTCACGGTCTTCTGCTTTTTCGATTAAGTTTCTTGCAAGAGTTTTTGAATATAATTTTAATTCTTCTATTATTGATAAGCGAACTCAATTCAAAAAGTAGTAAACTAAATGATCTCCGCTCACGATACGAAGGTTTTGAGTTACTAACTTACCAGCCATGCAAAAATTAACGATGAAGCGGTTCTTTTTCGCCCAGTCCCAGCACCTCCGTTGTGGAATCGTAAATTTCTTGGTAAAGCTCTGGGTTTTCCGCTAGTGACACCCCATAAGAAGGAATCATCTCTTTTATTTTTGGTTCCCACTCTTCCATATGTTGTGGGAAGCATTTTTCCAATACTTCCAGCATAACGTGAACAGCAGTAGAAGCACCCGGAGAAGCGCCGAGCAGTGCAGCTACCGAACCATCAGCGGCACTAACCACCTCCGTACCAAATTGAAGTGTTCCTTTACCGCCCTCCGTATCTTTGATCACCTGCACACGTTGACCCGCTACCACAATCCCCCAGTCCTCGATTTTGGCGTTCGGAATAAACTCGCGTAATTCTTCCAGACGCTTTTCATTCGATAACATTACTTGCTGGATCAGATATTTGGTCAATGCCATCTCTTTTGCGCCTGCGGCCAACATCGTGATGAGATTATTGGGTTTTACAGAACCGATCAAATCCAAATTTGAGCCCGTTTTCAAGAACTTCGGTGAGAAGCCAGCAAACGGCCCAAATAGCAGTGCTTTTTGGTTACCGATGTATCTTGTATCCAGATGCGGAACAGACATGGGAGGAGCACCAACCTTAGCTTTACCGTATACTTTTGCATGATGCTGGGCGACAATCTTAGGATTGTTACATACCATAAATAGTCCACTTACCGGGAATCCCCCGATATATTTGGACTCAGGAATACCAGTTCGTTGTAGCAAAGGTAGACTTCCACCGCCACCACCGATAAAGACAAATTTGGCATTATGGTATTCGATTTTACCGTTGTCCAGATTATGGACTTTGACTTTCCACGAGCCGTCGCTCGCACGTTTAATATCCTTTACACTATGCTTGTAATTGATGTCGACGTTTTTACTTTTTAAATGCTCAAACAACATGCGTGTTAAAGCACCAAAGTTGACATCTGTTCCAGAGTCGATTTTGGTTGCCGCGATTGGTTCATTCAATGTACGGCCTTCCATAATCAACGGAATCCATTCCTTCAGCTTTTCAGGGTCGTCGGAAAATTCCATGCCTTGAAACAGAGAAATAGTTGAAAGCGCTTTAAACCTTTTTTTCAAAAAAGATACATTTTTCTCTCCTGTTACCAAACTCATATGAGGTATTGGTTTGATAAAGTCCTGTGGATTACGAATCAAATTGCTGTTTACAAGAAAAGACCAAAACTGTCTTGAAAGCTGAAACTGCTCATTAATGTCTACAGCTTTACGAATATCTATAGATCCATCAGCTTTCTCGGATGTATAGTTCAGTTCGCACAGTGCAGCATGGCCTGTACCTGCATTATTCCATTCGTTAGAGCTTTCTTCTCCCGCGTTTGCGAGTTTCTCAAACACTTGAATTTCCCACTCCGGTGCTAACTCTTTCAGCAATGATCCCAGAGTCGCGCTCATGACTCCGGCACCGATTAAGATAATGTCTGTTTTTTTCTGAATGCTATTCATAAAAACCTTCCTTATCTCTTATATTTGCAAAAAAGAGCAGGCCCTCCTGCTTAGATGATACAAGAAGCAAGGCTCCACTCAGGAACATATCTTTTCTGTCTCTATTATAACTAAAATATAATCTTTTAAAAATTATATTGTCTATTATCTGATAATTATAAATCATTTCTGCTAAAAAGTGAGAATTTTCTTTGCAGAAATAATAAGAATTGATCTCAACACACTGTATTATTTGAGCTTCACTTACTAGCAGTAATAACAGACACCAAAAAAGCGTTTAGAAGCAAATGATGTAGAGTACAGATTTCCAATGATCGAATCAACAGTCCATGTATATGAATAATTCGGTAAAATATGTCTTTACGGGATAGGCCCTTTCTAATTGCACTAACGTTTTCTGGAATGAGCTTCACGGTTTATAAATACTTCATCATAATATTCAAAACGGTCTGTTGTTGATTCTCCCAAACATAATCGGAGTTATCCATAATAAATGATTGAAAAGGGAGTTGCTCAATGATTTGCAATTCTAGCTCACGTCGATGTTCAAGGAACTGAATATATCCTTCGTACCCGTGCAAACCCTTCCTCTTTCCATAATCTTGCTCCGTATGGTACCAAATCGCGAAATCTAACCATTCTTGAGATCTCGTTGTTTTAACTCGCTCAATCGTCTCACGCACATTTGGTTGCTTCAAATAGAACAAAATTGGATTTAACTCCTGAATTTGCTCCGCAATCTGTAATACATGCTGAATAAAACGGTCTTCTCCAGCATCATGCCGGGCGAGTAATGCACACCCTGGGTTCTGTAAAAAACAGCATTCGAGTATCATCAACTTTTCTTTTTCTCGCTGATCTTTAACAAAAGACTTCCAACGTTGAATCATCAACTCGCAATACTTTTCTACGGGTACTCCATCGTAGATTTCATAACGCCGGATTTCCTCATACAAACTAGAGGGAATTTCATTTTGGGCTGATTGCTGCGCAAGCGCATAGGCGATTAAAGAGTCGTTGCCATTCAAAGATATAAACGGATCAATGTAATGAAACGCCTCGGAATAGATTGATCGAAGCTGATCAAGTTCTTCGTTTGGCATACATGCAACCGATTCATAATCAGCGGGATGTCGTAAGTCCCCTTCTAAAAATAGTTCCGATTCTATTTGATGTGTGTTTAACATGTCATGTATGTGTCTAGATAATGTGGATTTACCAGAGCCAGGTATACCTTCAACGATAACCAGTTTCGTTTTCGTAGCTGGTAAATTGGCCATAGTATCACATCCTTATGAATTAAATGATTACCTTAAGGAGAATCCTATTGTCTCGTTATATCGGCCGACATTATATTTAACGGATCGGTGTATATTCCCCACTGAAATGAAAATGATAGCCGTTGTCTATGCGGATATATCCGAGAATACAATGACCTCTATCCCTGTATAAAACACTGGAGTAGTTCTTATTGTCTTTGTTACCTTCTGCGACCAAAATTTTGTTGTCATCACAACCTAGAACAATTCCGATATGATCGTGGGAATCATCCGATAGAAGCTTCTCATAAACGACAATATCACCACGTGCTGGCTCAAATCCATCTTGCTTATCGTGATAAAAAAATTCTGTTTCAGGCAGCTGGGCCCAATCCAACCACGCACCAACCCCAGCTAATCGATACATACAGTTCGGATATCGAATGGGCAGTAGAATTCCAACCTGCATACAACAGTAGTATACAAATGCAGCGCACCAATTGCCTTCCAGTACTTTATAAATATCAGAATCCGGCCAATACTTGCAAATTTCCCGATAACGTTCATCTTCCGGGACGCCAATAATGTTTTGTCCTGCAAACATTTCTGCAAAATCAGCCAGCATAAGACGACTGTCTTCAGCGTTACTGTTTATCGTTTCCGTATCAACGTTGAATCCCGCTTCCACATGTTCGACCGAAATCCCTAATTCAACAAACACATTTTGTAGTCTATGTATAGCCGCCTTAGATAAATTGTCACCAGTATTCTGTAAGTACATCTGCAATAAAATAGCATCTTTAATAATTTCTTCGCATGGTCCATGGACTTGATGCCTATCTTCTTGATAAAAGATCGACCTTAGAATGACAAGCTGCTCTTCGTCGGTAAAGAGTTGGGTGCTACGTATAATAGGTCTTACAGCATCTGCACTGTTGGGACCAGGGAAGTCCTTAATTCCGGTTTTATAAAAATAGAAACCGTGCAGCACCCCCGCGATTGCAGCGATCTCCACATCTTGTTCCCTTCTCATAGCAAGCATTGAAGCAAAATTGGATACCCCAGAAAGATGAACCCAAGCTTCCTGTTTCATGGAAGTATTCTCTGTAGTAACAAGCATTTCATGAACAAGACTACGAACACTTTCAAGCCGCTTAAACTTACTCTCATGAATCAAACTTTCGCCTCCCTACCCTGCCCACTTCAACTTCCCTTATCCCGACATCCTTAGAAAACCAATAAAAAGCATTGGGCCCTGAGGACTGACCCAATGCTTTTAGTAGATGACTATCTTCTAGTTACTTAATAATTACGTATTCCAGGTTAACCAGTTTTGCATAAGTAACAATTTGGTCTGTGGTTAGATTCAAGGAAACCACGGTATGGTGACCACCGCCGTTCTCAATCCATGCTTTAACCCCATCTTGGAAGTTTGGCTTCACGTTCCACAGTACACGGGCCACTGGAAGATTTGGAGCAGGAACTGTCGGTTCAAATGCAGTAACCTCATTGATCAGCAGTTTATAATGCGTGCCAAAGTCAGCCATGGAAACAACTACACCGTCTCCTGCCTTGCCGTCAAACACCAGACGGGCTGGATCTTCACGATCGCCGATACCTAACGGTGAAACGATGATTTTAGGCTTGTTGCTTGCCAACGTTGGGTCAACTTCAAGCATATGGGATTGAAGGATCGATTCCTGACCAGCCGCCAATTCATAGGTGTAGTCTTCCATAAAGCCAGTGGATTGGTTATGGCTCATTACTTTAAGCAGGCGATCGAGCGCTGCCGTCTTCCAGTCCCCTTCACCGGCGAAGCCGTATCCTTGTGCCATCAAACGTTGAACGGCAAGACCAGGAAGCTGTTTCATACCATAGAGGTCTTCGAAGTTCGTAGTGAAGGCAGTATAGCCGCCATTATCCAGGAACCGTTTAAGGGCAATTTCATAGCTTGCTTGCACTCTTACGCTGGCTTCCCAAGCTTCCTTGCTGTAAGTACCATAATCAAATTCATAGAGTTCGGAGTATTCTGCAAACAAAGCATCAATCTCTTCTTCTTTCACAGCATTGACGTACTGAACAAGGTCGCCAATTCCGAAGTAGTCAACGGTCCATCCAAATTGAATTTGGGCTTCGACCTTATCGCCTTCCGTAACGCCAACGTTACGCATGTTGTCGCCAAAGCGGGCAACTTTGATATTGAAGCTTTCGTTATAAGCAACCGCTACATCCATCCACTCTGCGATTTGCTTCTGCACTTCCGCACGTTCCCAGTACCCTACGACCACTTTATTCTGTTTCTTCAGACGGGCATTGATGAATCCATATTCACGGTCACCATGAGCTGCCTGATTGAGGTTCATGAAGTCCATGTCAATCGTAGCCCAAGGAATACTTTCATTGAACTGTGTAGCAAGATGAAGCAGCGGCTTTTGCAGCAATTTAGTACCACGAATCCACATTTTTGCAGGTGAGAAGGTATGCATCCACGTGATGACACCGGCAACCTCGTCGCGATAGTTGACTTCTTTCATAAGGCTAGTAATTTTGTCTGCACTAACCGCCAGATCCTGCAATACAAGCGGATAAGGCAGAACGCCACTCTTATTTAAGGCATCGGTCATTTCTTGTGCGTGTGCTTTGACTTCTGCTAATGCTTCTTCTCCATACAGATGTTGTGAACCTACGACAAACCAGAACTGTTTTGTACCTACTGTTGACATCATTCATCCTCTTTTCATAATTTTTTAGTTTATATTACTTTTGCCCGTAGTACGCGTCTTTCCCATGTTTGCGTAAATAGTGTTTATCTAGAATGCGTTGCGGCAATTCTTCAGCAAAATGATTCAATTCTCGTGCGAATAAATTCATTTTCGAAACTTCTTCCAACACGACGCTATTCATGACTGCCGATTTTGCATCTTTCCCCCAAGTGAAGGGAGCATGACCCTTAAGCAGAACACCCGGCACTGCTAAAATATCCAGCCCGCGCTGCTCAAAAGTTTCGATGATGACACGGCCAGTTTCCGCTTCATAACCACGATCAATCTCCTCTTGTGTCAAGAAACGGGCGCAAGGAACAGAACCATAGAAGGTGTCTGCATGAGTAGTCCCCATTACAGGTACATCCAAGCCTGCTTGAGCCCAAATGGTCGCCCAAGTTGAATGCGTGTGTACAATACCGCCGATCTCTGCATAATGCTTATAAAGCACGGCGTGAGTCGGTGTATCTGATGAAGGTCTCATTTCTCCTTCAACAACATTGCCATCAAAATCAACAACCACCATATCGCTAGGTTTCATCGTGTCATAACTAACACCACTAGGTTTGATAACGAATAAGCGGCTCTCACGATCAACAGCGCTTACGTTACCCCAGGTGTATTTCACGAGTCCATGTTTAGGCAAATCCAGATTGGCTTGATATACTTCTTCTTTCAGTTGCTCTAACACGTCAATCCCTCCAGTTTTCCACTAGATTATCTACAGCAGCCTGTTCAATCGCTAGACCTTGTGTATAGCGTTCCATGAATGCTTCGAATCCCTTAACGTCGGAACTGTCAGGAGAAATTTCTTGCCCCTCAGCATCTCTAAATACTTTTTGGTCGAGGAAGTCTTCCAGACTTTCTTGTTGAGCCTTGTTCATCATGTAAGAAGCCAGAATAGCAATACCCCACGCCCCGCCTTCTCCAGCTGTTGACATCACTGATACCGGGACATTCATGGCAGCCGCAACGATTTTTTGTCCGACGATAGGGGTTTTAAATAAACCACCGTGAGCCAGTATGCTATCAATTGCTACATTTTCTTTCTTTGTCAAAATATCCATTCCGATTTTCAAAGCAGCAAACGCAGTGAAAAGATGAGTCCGCATGAAATTGGGCAAATTGAAACGGCTCTCAGGGGAGCGGACAAACAATGGCCGGCCTTTCTCTATTCCGGTGATATTCTCTCCTGACAAATATCCGTAGCTAAGTAAGCCGCCGCCATCTGGATCTGCTTCCAAAGCCTTGTTCAGCAACACACTGAATAATTGGTTTGGATCGGCCTTTTGCCCCATTGCCTCATAGAACTCACGGAACAATCCCAGCCAAGCATTGAGATCACTTGAACAGTTGTTGGCATGAACCATTCCGACCGGATTACCATTCGGTGTAGTCACCAGATCAATTTCCGGATATACCGCTGAAAGATCCTTCTCTAATACAAGCATGGCAAAAACCGAGGTTCCCACAGAGACGTTGCCAGTCCGTTTCCTCACACTATTCGTAGCGACCATCCCTGTTCCCGCATCACCTTCTGGAGGACAAAGCGGAATACCTGGTTGTAAATCTTCGGATTTATCTAAGATTTTGGCTCCCGCGGCGGTTAGTACACCTGCCTGCTCGCCTGAAATATAAACTTTAGGGAGAATTCCTTCTAACTTCCAATCGTAACCTTTGGCTGCAATGAGTTCATCGAACTGCTTAACCATCGATTCGTTATAATCATGTGTAGTCTCATCAATTGGGAAGATACCCGAAGCATCTCCGATGCCAATGGACTTATTGCCAGTCAGCAGCCAGTGAATATATCCAGCTAACGTCGTCATAAAATCAATCTGAGGGACATGTTGCTCTTCGTTCAATATAGCTTGATACAGGTGAGCAATACTCCATCGCTCAGGGATGTTGAATTGGAATTTATCGGTTAACACTTTTGCCGCAACACCGGTTGTCGCATTCCGCCAAGTCCGGAACGGAACAAGCAACTCACCTTTGCTGTCAAAAGCCATATATCCGTGCATCATTGCAGAGAATCCTATAGATCCAACGGTACGAAGGGTGATTCCATATTTTCGCTCAACTTCTTGCTTCATTTCGCTATAAGCCTCTTGTAGACCCGTAATAATACTCTCTAAGTTGTACGTCCAATATCCGTCTACCAAGAGATTTTCCCACTCATAGCTTCCAGATGCGATTGTTTCAAAATGATGATCAATCAGCACTGCCTTGATACGTGTGGATCCAAATTCGATACCAAGTGAGGTTTCTCCCTTAGTAATCGCTTGTTTAATGTCTTGATCCATGCTCACGTGACTCCTCTCTCTGAACAACTGTTATAATCGCAATAATTGAAAGAAGGCGCTTTCTTTAATTTACAACCTTAGTATATTTTTTGTTCGTACATTTGTCAACACGAATACATAGTTATACCTACAAATATTCTTACGAATTGAATGTTTCTCTATTTTTCCTTTAGTATTACTGCATGTTGGGCAATGGATTATAATAAGTTCATAATTATGCTAAAATATGTACATACAAATATTATGGATAGGTAAATTGGTATTAGGACAACCAGGAAAGAAGGAATAAAGTGAAACCAAAGTATCAGGTCATCCTTGAGGATATAAAAAGCAACATTCTATCAGGAGCATACAGCGTAGGAGAACAAATTCCAACGGAATCGGCTTTGCAGGATATGTATAAAGTTAGTCGCCAGACGGTACGAAAGGCTATTTTAGAACTATCCAACGAGGGTTTTTTAAGAAGTGAAAAAGGATCGGGCACTTACGTCAGCAACCAATTCCGATCAAAAACCGGCGGGAATTCCAGTAATAAAACCATCGGAGTCATCACGACCTATATTTCTGATTACATCTTCCCTTCTATTATTCGCGGGATTGAAGCTAGATTGAATGAAGATAATTATTCATTGCTATTAGCTAGTACAAATAATGATGTCGCACAGGAAAAGAAAGCTTTGGAGATGATGTTGTCCTTTGGTGTGGATGGCTTGATCATTGAGCCTACGAAGAGCAATCTATATAATCCCAATATCTCTTACTATTTGACGTTCAAGGAGCAGGATGTTCCGTTCATCATGATTAATGCTTATTATGAAGAGTTGGAAGTTCCCTTCTTTTGTCTCGATGACGTACAATCCAGCTATCTGGCAACAAAAGAATTGATTGCTAACGGACACACACACATTGGTATCATTGCCAAAATGGATGATTTGCAAGGAAAGCATCGAATGAAGGGCTATATCAAAGCGCTTGGAGAAGCCAAATTACGGTTTCACCCAGAGCAAGTGCTCTCATTCTATACAGAGACGAAGCAGGACCTGTCCGCCAACTTAAAAAAATTCCTTACCGAACAAAGAGACGGGTTAACCGCAATTGTCTGCTATAACGACGAGGTAGGATTAGAAGTTGTACATGTATGCAGACAACTTGGGATATCTGTTCCCGAAGACATATCCATTATTGGTCAAGATAATTCCTATATTTCCAAAAATGCAAACATCAAGCTAACCACATTAACACACCCACAGGAACAAATGGGACGTGATGCCGCCGATTGGGTTATTAAGAAACTGCAAGGGAAGAAGGATCTACGCAACCACACCTATTATCAGCCCGTGTTGATTGAAGGGGAGACGGTAAAGAAGAAACTGAAGTAGATGGTGCTCACATTACCTCCAATTATGAACCGCCAGTTTGCCATTAACATTAGGGTATGCTGGCTTGAATTTATGGCGGGAACGTAAGTTTTAATAAATTTCATACAATTGGAGGTAAACATGAATCTAAAAAGGATAAAATATTTTATAGATCTCGTTGAATGTAGAAACTTCACAGAAACAGCAAAAAAGAATTTTGTATCGCAAACTACGATTAGCCAACAAATTGCCTCACTTGAGAATGAGTTCAACATTCAGTTAATTGATAGAAAACAAATTCCGATTGAGCCCACCAAAGCGGGATGGCTGTTTTATGCAGAGGCCGTCGTGCTCTGGAAGCAATATAATCATATGAAAACAAGCATGGAAAATTTTCAAAAATATAATACCCAACTATTGAGTATCGAATATGCTGCAATCACAGATATCCAAAGCTTGTTAAAATTTATCCCTTCATTTAAAGAAAATCATCCAAAGATTAAACTTGAATTAAATAAAGTATTGCTAAAGGATATCGCTGAGTATCTGCAAAAAGGAATACATGACGTGGCCGTTGCCTTTGACTCAGAGTTTAAAGGGAAAGAAGAAATCCTAACCCATACATTATATAGCGGACGATACTGCGCGGCCGTAAGTAAACAACATCCCCTCTTCAGTTTTGAGTCCATCTCAAAGGAAGAACTATATAAGTATCCGCTTGTCATGCTGAATCCAATGGTTATTGGAGACTCCTATTATTTAATGATTCAGCATGCCATGGAAGATGGTTACCAGCCCAACATCCTTAGAACCGCAGACGATGTCGAAACAAAGCTGTTTTATATCATCACAGAGAATTTAATTGGCTTTTTCCCAGATAACTATGATCTTGCTGACCTGAAAGAAGAGGTCCGACTCATTCCCATACAGGGTTCACACCATACTTTTAAAATCGAAATAGGCTACTTAAAAAATAATTCTAATCCAGCATTATACTCATTCCTGCAACAAATACAAAATTCGTTTTAGCAATAGCCCATAAGTTTTTTGTATTATACTTTGTTATTTTTTTCACATAATATATAAGTATAGTTCATTTCAGCAAGGAGTGACGACAAACATGGGTAAGTTATTATTAACGGGTGTGGATGGCAATCTGGGCAGACAAGCGGCTGAATTTTTATTGAAATTAGTAGAAAAAGACCAAATTATTTTTTGTGCATATGATCCGGCATCTTTACAGGGTATGCAGAACAAGGTATTGAAACGCATGTGACCAATTTCAATACAATAGACGGTCTTGCAGAAGCTTTTGCTAATGCAGATAAGCTTGCTTTAATCTCCATGCCTTTTGTGGGGGTAAAACGCCAAAATGCACACAAAAACGTGGTCGATGCGGCGAAAGAAGCTGGAGTAAAACAAATCATCTATACTTCATTGGTTAACGCGGCGGATGAATCCAATCCAAGTGTTGAAAAACTGGACCATGTCTATACAGAAGATTATATCAAAAGTGTCGGGTTAGATTATATTTTCCTGCGTAATTCGCAATATGCGGAGGCTATGGTTACCAATTACTTCACCTATGTGAAGTCTGACGGCGTGTTGAAAAATAATCAGGGTGACGGCAAGATGGCCTATATCTCACGGAAGGATTGTGCAAAAGCTGTCGCTTATGCATTAGCAGCAATCAATTATCATGAGGCGATATTAAATATAAATGGTCCTGAATTAATAACAATGTCCGACTTTATCGAGATTGGAAATGAAGTAACGGGTCATCATATTACCTACAAGCAGATCACGGATGAAGAAAACTACGCCATATTTGATGCCATGGGTGTTCCCAGAACAACGGATGGCAAATTTGCAGAGGACTCCGAAGCCCCCTTCTCTTCTGAAGGTATGGTTACCTTTGGACAAGCTATTCGCTTAGGAAAAATGGATATATTTACGGACGACTTTAAGAAGCTGACGGGCCAAGATCCCGTAACAGTGAAATATATGTTTGAACATGCGAATGAGTACCAAGTGGGTGAACGACACTCCAAAGATAATTAATTCAAGTCATGATCATGTTTGCGGAGAGATCGGAAGCTGATGTATGACCGAAGAGTAGGGCCGCGCGGCTCCCTGCATACTATCAACAAAGCGAAACTCTGGGTACCTGCACCAAGGAACCAGAGTGTTTTGTAATCTAATTGGTCAAGTCTTTATGCAGTCTTGGATTAATGCCGGGAGCACCTTTAGTTCCCCATAGTCCAGCTATCATACAAACCAACCAATTCTAACTGAAAGAAGCTCTCTATATCTTGTTTTACTCTATAAGGTAAACTATTATCTGCACTGTAGAACTTAGCATCCCACTGAGGAAGTCAGTATTTTAATCATAAATACATCTTATATCGCAATGCTTCGCTCTCCTATCACTTATGGTACGGTTCACCGTAACTTATTAATTAGTTAAGCGATTCCCTCACTAATGAAAATTATCTTCGATTCTCGGCCACCTATGGATTTAGTTTTTCTTGCGACTGGACTATCGCTCCGATAAAAATTCCTAGGACATGGTTTATATTGTTCAACGAGTCTGTGTAGTTTAAATTTGTCTCTTTGTACACTTTATCGCTTTTCATGTGTTCAGCCTCCTGAATTCATCCGTTTTCTTAGTATCAAATGATATCTGGAATGGAAAAATCCTGTTAATATATTTTCATTACGAATCATCGTAATCTCTTCAATAGCAAAGTTGCTGCCGATCAGGTCCAGAATTTTTGAGTAATTGTAATACATTTGCACAGTTCCTTGTTCGTGCCCTGTACCGGAAATTTCTTCGCCAGTGAATTCCCTCGAATGGTTCGAATCATCTCCAGAGATTAAATCACAATAAAATAACCCCTCTTTTTCTAACACCCTTGCAGTCTCTCGTATACCCTCTTTAGCAATTTCGAAGTTCATGCTATCGAATACACCGTTACTGCCCGCAAATTGAAAAAAACCATCGTTCCAAGGCATCTTGGTAATACTGCCTGCTACAATTTTACTCTCTATATGATCAATGCCAGCGCTTGAAGCCCATTCGCGAGCTTTCGTTATCGCTTCATCCGACAAGTCAATTCCATAGGAATCCAAACCCATCTGCTTGCTGAAAATAATATGTCTTCCTATACCACAACCTACATCTAGGAATCTTGGTTGTGCTTGGTGAGTGTGGATGGTCTTGTAATCTTGGAGTCCCACTCGTTTTGTAATATATTTCGCAAAAAAACGTACCACTTCTTCATGGGGAAAAAAAACGTGATTTTCCCCGTTTTTATAAGAATTTTGCCATTCTTGTTTCTTGTTATCCACTTTAAATCTCCTCCGCTTTGATATGTAAGGTATTAATTGAATCACAAAATGCTCGGTGAGCTTTGAGTTCCTATTCCAAACAACTATCTAAATAGATTATCGGAAAAAAGAGTGATATTCATAATACTGATAATTACTACTAACTCTTTCCACGTTCAATAACTCAGTCCAGACTGTTCTATATGAGAACTGGCTGCTACGCCAACAGCAACCTCCATCGAATGAGCTGTATGAGCTCGCATGACTTCTCCGATTGAACCTTATTAATTTGATGTAATTAATCAGCATGCCGCTAAGAATCATGAAAAAAACGTTATACTTACTTAATTATAAGGTAAGGTTTACCTATCCTTCATAACGGCGAAATGATAAAGAAGCCGGGGACAAGCTCGTTTATTATATAAATATAGGGTGTACTTGGCTTCCCGATCATTAACAAGCTGACGAAAGCGGATGATCACCGTCTGCGGCGAGGTTCAGGATGTAGTGGTGTTACTCCGGTCAATACGGTCTTCCCACATTAAATTCACCCTATTTATAATACAGTTCACCGCACTGTCTGAAACAGCAACGAAAAGACTGGATGTCAAAGACGACCAGTCCTTCGAGGTCACGTTAGTTTCCTTTTTAGAAAAGGATAGCTGCTGAATAACGCCCCCATATGCCCCCCTTCTACCAAATGTTGATCCCCATCTAGTACAAAAACACTGCTCGCCATGACATTGCCATCTCCCGCTTGACTATTGATTGTGCTCCAGGAGGTGTTAGTATCCCATAATTGTGTCAAAGAACTGCGATCCTTCTGTAGATACTGAATCGTGCTTTTTCCAATCCCTGCAATAAGGGCCACTTCAATACTTCTAGATTTTATGAGGTCTTGACACCTATTCAATTCATCTAGAAACAAATTCACAAAAAAAACTTGCTGTTACTTGTGGTACGGTTCGGCTCGTTGGTTGTAACGGCAACAAGAAAAGACTGAGTATCCTCTCAGTCTGCATTGTATCTATAATGATTTAAAAATCTCACCCTGCTTGACTGGCAGAGTAAAACGGGCAAGCCAACGTCGTCGGAGAAATATATCAGACGGCTTACGGGCGCTTGCCGACGCGAACGGCAACATTATCGACATTTTCTATGTCGGGGCCCCGCAAAGGCTCATTCAGGTCTTCATCTCTTCCTGCGCCCGTCAATTCGTCCCCATCATGGTGCTGGGTGATTCTGCTCTCGACGGCGGTGATGGTCCTCTTTATCCGCTGATGACGGCCAGAATACGCGCCATTTCCTCGGCGCTACGGCAGACCGGGTCGCCCGCTCCTCGGAATCGATCCTGGACATCACAGGGCGGTCGCGCCGCCATTATCCCTTGATCCGCGCAGAATATGCGTCCGCACCTATCGTGAATAGCCCCCCTTTGACAGATATACGATTATTCGTTATCCGGGGAGGCCGGACCGGCCGGGGTCATCAAGCCTTGAACGGCGCCGAAGAACGGACGAATGGACTTGATCATGCCGTAGCCCATCCTCACGACCGGGACAAATTTCTGGATCATGCCGAACAGCCGCAGGCCGCCGAGCAGCGAGCCCATCATCGGCAGGAATGCCGACACCTTGGCGTCCGGCTTGCGGGAGCGCGAACGGACGGACGGTTTGCGCGCGCCGCTTCTCCGATTGCCGAGACGGACGCCCGGAGCATGCGAACCGGCTCTGCGTTTGGGAGATCGGGAGCCTTGCTTCCCGGAAGAAGCGCGTGGGGGGGGCTCCAGCGCTGGCAAGTACCAACCCGCCGCAATTAACGTCGGTGATGTAGCCGACGTAAGTCTCTCCGCTGTGCAGGGTGACGCAGACCGGATGGCCCTGAAGCTTCTTAGCCCGTGCGCGCATCTCATTCGATTGTGCCATGGAAGTTCACCTCGCTCACTGATTATAATTCAGTTTACGCCAGGGGCGGGCTGCATGCTTGTGCAAATGGGGCATGCGCATGCCGAAAATCGCTTGATGGGCTCGCCGTCACCGGGGCATTAGTCTGCTCCAAACGTTGGAAGCAAAACTAGCCGGACCGTTAGTTCGACCGGTTATTGTGTTCTTTTACCCATTCATGCAACACTTCAAAGATCAAACTCAGTGTCATTCCATATTCCGTAGTCTTATAACAGACTTTAGGCGGTATTTCTGGATATACCGTCCGTTCAACAAGACTGTCAGTAACCAATTCCTTCAACGCTTCTGACAGCACCTTTTGAGAAGTGCCGCTTATTTTCCTATGGAGCTCATAATTAGAGCTCATAATAACGCTATTCGGTTTCCAGAGCCGCTCTCAATAAGGTGCTTTCTTATTGCTTCTCTAAGACGACGTATACTTTGAGTAACGGTAAGGTAACCATTAGCTAATCATCGAAAACAATATATGGGATAAGGCAAATGCTAATCTTGATAGACAATCGACAGGAACGCCCCATCAGTACGCAGGGCCATTTCCACTGATTGGAAATATAAAGTGCCTCCTTTTGCGGGATGGCCCATTCTTTGATCTCGCATCTTTTTTTGCAAATAGAACAAGTGGATCGATCCCTCCAAATTGCACTTTTGCTTACTTTAATATTCTCTTTTAATTACAAAAAATGAACCTCGGATTGTTCCAGCTAGTTTAGACTTCTGCCTAGCAAACTTAAACTTCCCTTCTAGCTCCTTTGGTACTTCCATCCCCTCAGAAAGCTTAAAACCAACGGCCCGCTTCTTAGGGTCATCAACCGTATACATAACGTTGACCTCAAGACCATCCTCATAAAAGACATAAGCAAATTTAATATTTTCCACTTGAAAACGTGACGTTTCTAAAGGTTTGGCCGCAAATTCAATATCACGCTCTTTCAGAATTCGGTTCACATAATCTAGGGTCTCCTGACTTTCACTAGCTGACACCACCGTAAATTCATGCTTGTATTTGTTCATAAAGTAACGGGCTTCATTAGCACGCAAACCAGCAAGCGCTTCTACTACAGGTGAAGACTCTAAACCAACCGTAGACACATTATTAAAATCAACGATATAGGACATTTCCACATCTCCTTTTATCTCATTATGCCCAAAAAAACTTGCCGCTACTTATGGTACGGTTCTGGAGTTCACAACTTACTGGTACACATAAATCGTCACCGATCCAAAGGAATATTCTCTCCAACTTCCTTCTGTCTGAGGGAACATGGGCGTTGGAAAGCATGTCAACTTGAACTCAGTTAGGGTATGATCGGCAGCAACAAATAAGAATCAAATTCATCCCCTGTATATAGAGTAATGTCTGCATCCCAAACCCTGTCATCCCCCGTCTGAGTCAGCAGTGCGCAGCCACTTTGATTCTGACTTCCAATTTCCAGGAGCAATCGGTTTCCTTTAGCTACAACAATTGCGCTATCCCATATCTCAATATCCAAGCAATAGACTTCTCCTGGAACCAGCTTTTGAAACTCATCGAAGGTGTAATAAGGCTTATACTCCGTAGATAATTCATCATCAGTTTTACGTAAGGAAGCGCGCAGCCAGCCCTGGCTAATTGGGAATTTCTCTGTTAGTGCTCCTGAGTTAACGACCTCATTGCCTAGTGAGTCAATATTTCGCAAAGATACGAAAATGTCCATATCATCTGTAGTTGACGATGCCCACAAACGGAGTTTGATAGGCCCGAGAATTTCTGTTTCGTTATCAAACGGATCGGTTTCAAACAGAACACGCTTTGAATTGTTTTCCTCTCTCGAGAATTCTTTCACCATAAAAGGCTTCGCCCAGTGCTTTGACTCGCACTCCTTATCGCCTTCATAGCAAAGCTGGGCCTTGGCTTGCGGAGGCTCTTGCGAAAGCAAATTCGAGCTTGCATCAAGGTAAAAGCGGGTCCATTGGGTGCGCTTAAGCGGATACTCGTTCTCGTAGCGCCATGTGTAGTTATTGCCTCCGCGAGGGATGGCAAGCTTTACTTTCGGTTCTCTCATTATGCCAGTATCGATTCCTTTAAGCCAATAATCCAGAAATTTTTTCTGCAGTTCCCGACCCTGAGCGGTGTAAAATGCACCAACATGGCTCCCGATATGTACTTCAAGCCACTTGTGCTCTGATACCGCATTCTGAAAACCCAGGAAATTTCCACGGGTATGCATTCCGGCGCTAAACCAGTTGCTTGCGGATAATAAAGGCACTTCTACTTTTCTCAAATCAGAAAATCGATTCGTCCACGATTGATCACGTAATGGATTGTTTTTTACCATCTCCGGGAAATCAGTGCGATTGGCTTGCAATTGTTCTTCCGAGAATTTTCCATCGGGATTGTATTGATGCGCCAAAACTCCGTTCTTCCACCAGAATGAAAGAAAACCGTTCGCCTGGATTCCGCCCGGATAACAGAATTCTGCATAATAATCTACTGTACCTTCCCAAGGTATGATACAAGCTAAATGAGGAGGTTGTTCGGATGCCACGGCCCATTGACTCATAGCCAAATAGGAGATGCCCAGCAGTCCTATCTTTCCATTGCTCCATGGTTGCGTTCCAGCCCATTCGATTGCATCATAATAATCCTTCTTCAAAGAATTTGATAATATATCCAGCTTTCCTGGAGAATTACCGATACCACGTTCATCTACTCGCAAGACAGTATAGCCTTGCGGCACCCAAAATTCAGGATTTGGTGTTTCCCAACTAATTAAGGGCCCTTTATCCTGCGAGTGTGTATATTCTATTGCGATTGTTGGATTAGCAGGAGCAAATTGAGAGAAATGAAGATCCTTTCCATACGGACACATCGTCATGATTACTGGAAAACTCCCATCCACATTAGGCTGATAAAGATTTGCGGCGAGATAATTCCCGTCTCTCATAGGAATCTGTACTTCTTTCCAAGTAAGTTCATAAAAGTGATTACTTCTTTCGTTAATGTCGATAGGTAATGGATTCATAGCTTGCCTCCATTTGATAGTTTTTCTTCAAACCAGTCAATCAATAAGCAGCGTGCTTCTGTATCCTGTTCAATCGCATTGTGAACTTTAGGTCTCTTTCTGATTTCTTGCAAGGGGTTCACTCCCTTCAATAATTATTCAGAAAAGTTTTAGTACACGTGTACTAAAACCAGTATATTCCTGCAAATACAGCAACTCAACTCTGGTCTTTATTGGGAATGGCACTCTTGGCTGAGGATTTTCGCAAATTATCTCTCGAATTCTTCCGTATTCTTAATCAAGCTACTTATTTCGGCTTGAAGGAACAATTTATGATATAATGCTTTTGATTTCAAGTGCATAGCACAAACGCTCTAAAGGAGATAGAAATGGATATTAATTTAAGGGATAAGATCCTTGAGACTTCAATTGAATTATTTAATAAAAAAGGATATGCATATGTAACATTGAGGGATATTTCCGATGCGTTAAATATAAGTCCTGGTAATTTGACATACTATTTCAAAAAAAAACATGATCTTATGATTGGTGTTATGACAATGCAGTATGAAGAATACCAAAACTTAAATTTCTCTGCGGAGGTTTCTATCGAAGGGCTGAATCAGCAGTTTTTAATTCTTAATGCATTCCGTAAAAAGTATTTCTTTTATTTCTCCAGTTTTACAGAATTGCCTAAGTTATATCCGGAGATAGCTAAAATGCAAATTAAGGTTGTTAATGATTTCTATACGCTTTTTACCAACATATTTAAGGGGTTTGTTAATAAAGGAATTATGAAAGAAGAATTATATGCCGGGCAATATGAAGATTTGGCTATTTCTTTACTATCGATAAATATGTATGGCACACAGGAAATAATTCTTCTCCAAAAGTTTCTTCCAAATCCCAAAAACATCTTGTCCATCCTATGGAGCCTTATACTGCCTCATCTAACCAAAGAAGGAATGGCCATGTATTGTCGGATAACGCAGGTTGATAAAACTATCCCCCCCAAGCTATGCTACAAGCCAGATCAATCGGATGGAGGCTTGGAAGGCTCAACATGAGGCCGCCAAGGCATCTTTTTGTAGCGGCAAGTTTTTGAATAAGGACCATCCCGATAAAAGGATGGCCTTTAGGACCGCTAATCTACTATTTTAATTGCCTCGATATAAAGTTCGATTCTCACTTCATTCCCGACAACAATCCCGCCTTTTTCCAGATGCGAGTTGAATGTCAAGCCAAATTCATTGCGTTCGATACTGGCTGTTGAATGAAATCCTACACGTTCCCGGCCACGAGGGTCTTTATTTAGTCCTTCAAAAACGGTATGAAAAGTGATGGGTTTTGTTACTCCATGCAAAGTTAGATTGCCCGTAAGCTCATATTGCCTTTCGCCAGCAAGGACGCAGCTGGTGCTTTGAAACGTAATGGTTGGATACTTGGCTGCATGAAGGAAGTCGTCGCTCTTCAGGTGTTCATCTCGTTGCGATTGGCGAGTTGTGATACTATTTGCGTCTATGGAAGCCTGAATACCCATGGTTGTTAAATCATTGGGGTCAAAACTCAAGATCGCTTGGAAATGCTCGAATACTCCTTTGATTCTATTAATCATTAAATGCGTCACCGAAAACTCGACGGAGCTGTGGTCCCGATCCACTTCCCAATTGATATTGCTCATAATAAATTCCACCTCTATGGTAAGATTTGAGAAAGGTCACCCTATCTCCAAAACACTGCGCTATTCGCATGCTCCTAATATACAAAAACGCTACTGACAACGGGATGTCAGTAGCGTTTTAGCATTTTTTCGGCCTCCTCATAAATCCGATTTCGGACTGTACAAGAAGCATGGGGCTGTCTCATAAGGGGCGGCCTTTTATTTCGTTGTATTTTAGAATCCCGACTATAACGAGAGCTGATTTCTGCCTAAAAGTTTATTTTCGAGAATCAAGAATAAACATAGATGCATCTTGTCCCATGAATATTTTACTTCCATTATAAAAAGTTTTGGATTGAATATCTCTATACCCTATTTTAGTCATAATGTCAGCCAGCTCTTCTTGATTAAATCCGTTATGAACTAAATCTGAAACTACTTTTTCATTTTTATTAAAGTCTACAATTAGTAAATGTCCTCCTTCATTTAGAACATCCAATAATCTGGATAAAACGAATTCAACATCATGAATATGGAGCAGAACCTGAGCCATAAAAATATAGTCAGCATGAAGATCCGATAGACCTTCCTTTTCAAAATCAAAGCATATTGTATCTGCATTATGAATATGAAGATCAGTAATTTTTTGTTTTATTTGATTAATCATGTTTTGTGAAGTATCCAGAAAAAGCATAGAATTAAAATCGTTTAACAAGTTCATTCCGACAAGGCCCGTTCCACACCCAAAATCAATAGCATTCTTACTGTTAGCGTCAACTACATACTCACGAATGGCATCAGATGATGCCTTTGCAATCTGAATTCTTTCAGAAGTGTCATATACATTAGCTATCATTTCAAACTTATCCGTATTTCCCATTTTACCTCTCCAATCTGCCTTAATAAAATCCTGAATACAACCATATAGAATGATATTCTATCAAGCATTAGCATTTAGTCCACATTCTTATTCATGCTTATGGAAAAACAAAACCTCTGTATGAATGGAGGAGACAACCTTGGGGTGGTTCATGTACACCTTCTTCACGATTCGTCTTTGTCGAAATAATCATCTGGCAAATGCAGTTCTCGCAAACAACCGATAAATTTTTCTCTGAAATTCGGATTGCTTTTGTATTCCGGCCATACCGCCTTATAGTAAGGCAGCAACTTCTCATGTGGGATAATGCCCCAGTATAAAATTAAGTTATTCAGAACCTGCGGGCCGCCCCCCATCAACATCTGTTCAATAATCTGCCAGCTTCCCAGCTTGTTTTCGCAACTGCGCGCGGCATAGATGGCAGTGGTTTGCATTTTCGGGTCAGCGTGACACAAGAAAGGCGCAAAGTTCTGGAGAGTAATCGCACCGTAATCCTCCAAGATATACCCTGCATAACGCAACGTTTCCGGGTCGTGAATCCTGTCAAGCCTTTGCAAGATCACTGGAATAAACTCTGTTAAATTCACAGTTTTACTGGAAGCATGCAGAATCTGTAAAGCTTGCAGAAAATCCTCATGCCCATCCGATTGCAACAGCTCCAGAAGATATTTCCTACCCGTGTCAAAAGAAGTTTTGCAGATGAGCCAAATGGCTGTGGTCCGATTTTTTGGGCTTTGCTCCGCAATATTTTTCAAAAAAGCAAGGGTTGGCTGAGAGACTTTCTTAAACTTGAACATTCCATCAAGCGCTTTGACTTGGATTTTTTCGTTTGGAGCGCTCTGATAAATCTGGATCAGTGCATTCTCATCACCCGGCATTCGACTGCCAAACCACCCGATATCATAATCCAGAATAATTTCATCCAGCCAGCGCTCGTACCAATCCAGAAAGCTGCCTTCATAGACAAAGAAAAAAGGATGATCGGGATGAAAATCGGAGGTGTACACAATCCTCCCCCTATATTTCCCTTCAAGTACGAGATACATGTCGTATTCGCAGCCTTGGGTACCTATGCACAACATGCCGCCCAACACCTGATTACAGGTATCGTCGTATTCCTCATCGGGAATGTGCTCGTCCCTGGTCAGGGGCTCAATCAGATGGTTCCATTCCTCTTTGGTCATCCCGGGATGCAGAACGGATTTGGCAAGGAGTGCCTGGCGCTCGGTGTAGGAAGTTGCCTTTCCAATTGAATAAATTCCATAGTAGGGTCCGGCGCCTCCGTTGCCGATTTTCGTTAAAAACAGCGCGTAAGGCTCAGGAAGTGTGACCTGATTGAGGGTTTGCCAGTCCGCCAGCTCTTTTGCTGTAAGCTTCTCTTTAACCCTATATTGATGTGAGGATGCTCCAAACACCGAGAAGTCCGCATCTTTGCGCATAGCTTGACTCAATTTGTTATTTATTCGATCCAATTGCGTTTCTTTCTTCCTAAACCACATATTTGAACCCTCCTGTTGACCATATCCAGGTTTCCTTGTTTGCTTATCCAGCAATTTTATTGTTTTTTCTATGGGTCGTACCTCTTTAAAATGATATGTATCTTTAATTAATCTTTCATTGTAGCTTCTATTAAGGTCCCCTGGACCACCTTAGATTACCATACAAAAAATGCATATGAAAGGAATCCATATGGGGGCCAACACGAATTTGTTAGGATACGGAAACTTGGCAAATTTAATGACAAAGAACGTGATCATTTTTATTCTTGTTAGAAAGTGATGGTGTGGGCTAGCCCCCTTTGACCACTCAATGGGGGCTTAAAGTTCACAGGGACACGATTATTCGTTATCTGGCGTGGCCGGACTGGCCGGGGGCATCAAGCCTTTAACGGCGCCGAGAAACGGACGAATGGACTTGATCATACCGTAGCCCATCTTCACGACCGGGACAAATTTCTGGATCATGCCGAACAGCCGCAAGCCGCCGCCGAGCATACTGCCAAGCCCTCCTGCGCCTGCAGTGGAGCCGCCAAGGCCGCCTAACAGCGAGCCCATCATCGGCAGGAATGCCGACACCTTGGCGTCCGGCTTGCGGGAGCGCGAACGGCCAGACGGCTTACGCGCGCCGCCTTTCCGGTTGCCGAGACGGACGCCCGGGGCATGCGCACCAGCTCTGCGTTTGAGAGATCGGGAGTCTTGCTTCCCGGAAGAAGCGCGTGGGGGGACTCCGGCGCTGGCAAGTACTAACCCGCCATAATTAGCGTCGGTGATGTAGCCGACGTAAGTCTCTCCGCTGTGCAGGGTGACACAGACCGGACGGCCCTGAAACTTCTTAGCCCGTGCACGCATCTCTTTCGATTGTGCCATGGAAGTTCACCTCGCTCACTGATTATAATTCAGTTTACGCCAGGGGCGGGCTGCGTGCTTGTGCGAATGGGACATACGCACGCCAAAAACCGCTTGATGATTAGGCATTTTACAACTCTCCCTCAAGAAACGCGAATGCCCTTACTCCGCCGCTTCTGCCAGCCATGCTTGCATAGCCGGAGACTCCACCCGATTCAAACGTAGGGCGATTTCGGTATTGATCTCATCCGGCGGCATGACCTCGACAAGGACGCATACAGACTCTCTCGGTTGATTCAAGGCAAACACGCCTTCATCATCGAGCATTTTCATCGCCAGCTCCATGGCCTTCAGCCTCGAATCAAATTCACGCTTCCATTCGTCAGCTTCAAGCTCCGCAATGGAAGGACGCTCCATAAACAATTGTTTAACATCTTCGAAGTTCTCATCCCTGAAACAACAGTAGGGTGAATCGGCATAGGACCATTTGATGAGTTCCGCAATCGTTGACCCCGGCGTGTCACTTTCTTCTCCTTGCCTGGCCGCTTCCCTCTCCAAGGCCTCCCATGACCAGGCGGAGATGCTTGGCGCATGTCCCTCTCCAGAAGTGAATAGCGTGCAGTAATAGTAACGTTCGCCATTTTCAAAAAGAGTGCGAAAGGATGTCCTAGCCACATCGACAATTTCCGCCGCCAGCGCCTCTATTCCTTGCGTCGGTTTCATGACATTCGCTCCTTAGCCCTATAAATATATCTTATTTCCATTATAAAAATTGTTCGTACTAGATCTACCTACTTTTCACCTGAATCCTGGAAATATGGGCGATTAAGGTTCTAATTCAAGGTGCATCTTGGCTTCCGCCTCATCCCATGGCACCGAGTAACCCGCCCCCTTGGCGCAAAAGATGGAGGAGGATGTATACAGTGGGTCTGCCCCTTTGCGGTAGCCCATCCGTTCTATGACTTCCTCCGTGTTATGGCAGCGGTCGTAGCCGCTGAACACGCAGCGGATACTGCCTCGTCCATGCGTAAAGGATGCAAATTCGGCACTGTAGTTCATGAAAGTCGACACGGGCACCCTACCCGTGACCACCGCTTGCGTTCCGGTTGTTTGCGGCGGATTAAAAATACCTGAAGCACGCTGAATATCGGACAGCACCCTGCCCATTTCATCGATAGCGACCTTAATTTTAAAATCGTAAAAGGGCTCCAGCAGCACGTTGTCCGCCTTCTCCAGACCCTGCCGTAGTGCTCGAAAGGTAGCCTCACGAAAATCGCCGCCATGGGTATGTTCTTTGTGCGCGCGGCCCCTCAGCAGCGTAATGTTCACGTCGGTGACTGGCATGCCGGTCAGCAGTCCGTGATGCTCCCGTTCATAGAGATGATTCCGAATCAGATTCTGATAACTGACATTCAGATCATCGGCATGACATCTGCTATCGAACATGATGCCGTTGCCTCTTGCTCCCGGTTCAATCAGCAAATGCACTTCCGCATAATGCCTGAGCGGTTCGAAGTGGCCGTACCCTTTCACAGCCGATTGAATCGTTTCCTTATACAAGATTTCCGGTTGTCCAAAAGAGATAGCAAAGCCAAACCGCTCTCTAACAAGCTGCTCCAGCACTTCCAGTTGAATCAATCCCATGACGCGGATAGAAATCTCCTGCAATTTCTCATCCCAAACGACGTTCAGAGAAGGCTCCTCTGCCTCCAGCGTGCGAAAAGCACCGAGCACCTTCTGTACATGTATCGAATTGTCGAATAATACCTTCGATTGTAACGTCGGCTCCGACTCGTAAGCTAACTTGTCCGATATCGACCCCAGGCCTTGTCCAGCTTCGGCGGCGGACAAGCCGGCAGCCGCAAACAAATCGCCAGCTTCCACTTGTTCCACCGGCTGCGATTTAAGGCCGTTAAACAAGAAGAGCCGCGTAACTTTTTCGTCATATTGAACCCCGCCGCTCTCGTAACTAAGCTGTTCTCTCACCTTTAGCCGACCACCCAGCGCCTTAATGAACGTGAGTCTCGCTCCGCCTGCATCGTGCCGAATTTTATAAACCCGCCCCTGGAACGAAGCATTCTCGTCATAAGTGGTTGTCGTCAGCAGATGCAGCTGATCCAGAAATTCAATGACGCCTGCATCCTGAAGCGCAGAGCCGTAAGCACAGGGGAAGAGAAGACCTGCCGCTATCATCCTCTGCAAAGCCTCCAGCCAGAAGCCGCAATCCTCTCTCCCCTCTAGGAATGCTTCCAGCAAAGCTTCGTCCCGCTCCGCCATGGCCTCCCGCAGCGGCTCGCCGACTATGCCGTCAGCGAAGCTCTGTGTAATGCAGCATACTTCCCCCGTCAACTGCTGACGGATATCCGCCTCGGTTCTGCCTACATCCGCGCCGATCCGATCCGTCTTGTTGATAAAGAAGAACGTCGGAATCCGATGCTTGCGCAGCAGCTGCCAGACCGTCTCCGTATGGCCCTGGACACCTTCAACTGCGCTTACAATCAGGATGGCATAATCAATGACCTGAATCGCCCGCTCCATCTCCGGGGAGAAATCGACGTGTCCGGGCGTGTCTATTAAGAAATAGCTGTCTCCTTTATATTCTATTACCGCCTGATCTGCGAACACCGTAATACCCCTTGCCCGCTCGATGTCGTGGCTGTCCAGAAACGCATCCTGATGATCCACCCGCCCCCGCGACCGGATACTGTGCGTATGGTACAGCAGCTGTTCCGCAAAAGTTGTCTTACCTGCATCCACATGGGCGAACAGGCCAATCGTTAGTCGCTTCATAGAATCCCACTTTCAACGCTTCTTGTTGATACTGCTCATTTTATTAAAGCATAGAAATCGGGAGAGTGGGTAGGAGTTGGTTTTGAGAGGGGGTCTTTTTTCATAAATTGCGTAGATAAACTTAGGATCATTTTCGCTGCCACGCATACCCCTTAACTATTTAAGAGCTGCACATCTTACAGAGCATTTAATTGTAGTATACTGAAGTAGTCTTTACTAATTTCCTAGATTCTACAGGTGGCTAACATGACTAATAAACTTATTTTTAAAAAAATAGGCTTTTCTTCACATGACGCACAACAAATAGAGGAAGATTTGCTAACCAACCATCCCATTATCTACATTCTTTATAATCAACACTCGCTCCAGGCTTATGTTGGCGAAACGGTTCAATTTAAACGGCGCTTAAAAAAGCATTTGGGTAATCCCCAGCGCAAGGGCCTTAAGCAAACCATACTTATTGGACATAAACGATTCCACCAGTCTGCGACCTATAATATTGAGACTAATTTAATTAACTATTTGATCGCAGAAAATCGATACAGGCTTCAGAATGTCAGCCAGACGGTAAAAAGTGAGGTACACAATTACTATCGAAAGCATTACTACAATGAAGGTGTTTTCACAGAAATATGGGAAAAACTCAGAGATGAAGAAATTGTAAAAGAACCTATTGAAAAATTAAAGAATAGGGATACCTATAAGCTCTCGCCCTTTAAAGAACTATCCGATCAGCAGTTTGAGATTAAGAATCAAATCCTTAATTTCTGCAAGAAAAATATTCAAAAAACGGAGTCGCAAGTATTAACTATTGAAGGGGAAGCAGGAACCGGAAAAAGTGTGCTAATAAGTTCTCTATTTAATACTATTCAGGACTATGCCAATGACAGTGACTCTGTTCTCTACGGTACAAATAATTACTTATTAGTGAACCATAGCGAGATGCTAAAGACTTATCATAGTCTGGCTAAAAGCCTTCCTAATATAAAAAAGAACAAAGTTATGAAGCCCACTACATTCATTAATGATCAAAAAATAACGTCAGCAAATATTGTCTTAGTAGACGAAGCCCATTTGCTTCTAACTAAGGAAGATCGATATAACAACTTCAAAGGGAATAATCATCTCGAGGAAATTATCAAGAAAAGCAAAATAACGATCGTCATTTTTGACCCGAAACAGGTTCTAAGAATCAAAAGCTACTGGAACAAAAAAATGTTAAAAGAAATTACTGAAAAATATCATTCTAAAACCTTTCGTTTAGAAGATCAATTCCGAATGAATGCCAAGCCTGAGTTTGTTAACTGGATTGACAGCTTTGTATCAAAGAAGCTGATTAACATGCCACAAGTAAGTCAAAATACATATGACTTGCAGATTTTCAGCAATGCTCTTGAAATGAAGAAAGCGATTGAGGACAAAAACAAAAAGTTTGGCTTGTCCCGAATAGTTGCGACCTTTGATTATGAACACAAAAAGGACGGACAGGTATACTACGTTGAGACAGACGGATTGAAAATGCCTTGGAATATTCCAGTTAGCGGCACGACCTGGGCGGAGAAAGAGGATACGATTCATGAAGTAGGTTCTATCTATACCATCCAAGGCTTTGATTTAAATTATGTAGGTGTCATACTAGGTCCTTCAGTCGGGTATGATGAACATACGGACCAAATCCTTATTGATACAACTAAATATAAGGATGTCGGCGCCTTTAACTCACGAAGTGATCTCTCTGCGCAGGAAATACAACAAGCTAAACAAGATATCATTTTAAATTCAATTAATGTGTTGATGAAGCGCGGTATCCATGGACTCTATATTTACACTGCAGACCCTAAACTAAGAAAGAAGCTATTGTCTTTGGTTAAAAGTTAAGGACCCGATGCACCAAGCAAGACCACTTCCCGAAATATTAGACTAACGTGAAATGCTCCTATAGGTTTAGACTAAAACTTTATCCTATTTGTCGTACGCTTCGCGCTAGGTTGTACGGCAAGTTTTAGAGCCGTCCAGCACTGGACGGCTCTATCATGGTCATTTTAATTATGCTGAAAGATTAGCGAGAAATACAGCAATATATTGGTCATCAATACGAAAATCATTTCCACGATTAACTAACATACAAAATTGATTGTTTCGTTGCTCAATTAGACCAACACCAGAGAACAAATACCCTTGATGTTCATTGGCCAAATTTTGTAGATCTTGAAAGTAACGACCAAAGTTAACTGCGGCGTTATCAAAGAAATATTCCTCGAAATATATTAGAAAGGAGTTACTACCATCTTGTAGCTGAAGCACTGCTCTTTTGTCGCCCACTTCAACATTTTGAATATAACCTTCTATGCTTCTAGTCCAATTCAAATCATCAACAGTCAAGTTGATTAGGGACCTATTTCTGACAGAGGGTTCTCTCACATTATCCTCTCCACTTGCTAAATCAGCATTTGGACCTGTGGTGGGAACAATGTTCAGAGTAGTATTCTCACCGGAGCCTGGGTCTACTGTAGGTCTTGGCTTTTTCTTGTTGCCCGATTTAGGTTTACCCGTTCCTGCTGCTTCTTTTCTCTTTTTCCTCAAATTATCAAGTACATTTTTAACATGTTTCTCGCTTAATTCCATAGTAGATGTAGCAACAGATCTTTGTTTGTTTGCTGTAGCCACCCTCTCAAAATAGTCCACGCAATCTTGAGTGTGGTCTTCTTTGGGCCAAGTTTTGAAGTAAGCCCTCACTTTTCCTTTAGGTACATAGGACAGCCTGGCGGTGCACCCTTGATAAGTGCAGTACAAATTATTTTTAACATCAGTGAAATTTTCGTGTTGTTCAATATTAAAAACCGTAACCATCTCTTCGTTCTCATCGGATTTATAAATCGCTTCATAGATAGACATATATCACAATCTTCCTTCCTAAATTTTATATCTTGGGACAGGAAGAAATCCTCTCTATGTACCCCCTTAACTTTTTGCCGATCTTATAAAAACCGTTTCTTATTTCCGAACGAAAGGCGAACATAAAATGAACATTTTATAATGATACTATTTTATTCTTGCCTAATATGACTGAAATCTGTTAGTATAAACTCATCGTGAATGGAAACGGATAGTTATATTAAGTATGTCCTCTCTCAATGTCCCCACATTGAGAGAGCTACCGAACGGACATCGGAAGACTTCTGTCCCATTATTATTGTATATTCTTACTATATACAAAGTCAAAAAAGCTAATGTCGTTATTCAGCGATTTTAGTCTTTTTTTGTCCGAATTTGCCCAAATATCTTATCTATTGCATATGAAATCTCCCTATATCTCGTTAGCACTCTATATTATGGAGTGCTAACGAGGTTCTTTGAATAATTCTCTCCCACCTTACATTAAACAACGGACATTTCTTCCCCAAAACGCCGTGCCGTATTGTCTCTCACCGAAGTCAACAACATCCTAACCCCCTACGTCGATTGCTCGGAATGCTGACTGCTCACCACACCAGCGCCAGGGCTGAAGAGGCTTTCTCTTCATTGACCGGAATAAGACTAAATATTTCGCCCTACTTATGATACGGTTCACCGCACTATCTATAACGGCAAGTTTTAAGACCATCCCGTAAGATGGCCTTGTTCTTGAAATCCTAAGGGTCGTTATCATTTTTCATCTAATCAGAATCTTAAATTCATAATATTAGAAATCCATTCTGTAGCTAGTTGAAATACTTGTATGTGCTTAAAGACAACAGGAGTTTCCATTAAATAAAGCCCCGCCTACTCGCTCTCCTCTCACAATATTCTGGACTATACCGTAATACTCTTCAAATAATCAAGACTCAAGCTAATTGATTATTGAACTAATAATCAACTCGATCAATTAACTTTTCACCTCGCCATTGACCCAAATAGATTGAACCATACATTTCATAGAGATCAATGTTGTATGGAATATGCTCCCTAATTAAATACTCTTTATATTCTGTTGTCATATTTAAAAACTCCATAATTTGTTCTTCACTAAATAAGTGAAAGTCTTTCTTAGTTGAGTTATAAACGTTCCAAAAGCGCTCGAGGGGTTTTGGGTGCGTTTTTTGAGAATTTATTGGAGGATAAATATAGTTCGAAACAGCTTCAAAGATATCTAAATATAGAAAAAAAAGAATAGCCGCAAGAACTAAATATTGATATTCCATTTTACTCTTAAATATCGGTCTATCTAATGCAGTGAGATCAGCCTCAAACTCTTGTTTCTGCATGTAATTATAATACACGTGATTTTTCTGCTCTCCGTATTGTTCCAATGATCTTCTTGTTAGTGGACGTAGGGTCGTGTTACTTTCATCCAGGTGGTTAAGTAAATGATGCGCAATTTCATGCCCAAATATAAATTCAATTTGTTTGTTCGCAATGTTTGTACATTGATTGTGTATATTCTTGGGAACTTTACCACGTGGATCAAGTTCAAAATCCATAGCTTCAGTCTCTAACATTGTCCTTATAGCAATCATTCTGGAACTTGACTTAACATCTGAAGGAATTTCACCAAAGTTTAAAAATCCTAAATTCATATAATAAAAGAAATGTCTAAGCGCTTCTGACACCACAATAATATTCCCGAAATCTGTTTTCATACAGTAACCATTAGATTCAAAAGTGAATATAAAACCCATCGGGACATTTTTTACTACTTCATGATCCTTTTTTGGTAACAAATGAATATATTTATTAAATTCCTTTGTTCTAAAATGGTTCGAAAAACTCCATTTATCCCCTAATAATCTTTTTCTAGCAAGGATAACTCTCTCTAAACGGGTACTGTCAAACAATGCTTCCGCCCTTAGCTTCAATAAGTAATCAGCCCCATTAGTTGGGTTAAAGATACGTTCCACCTCATTTTTATTACAAAATGATAAGAACCAGTTCTTCTCTTCTGCCCTGGGGTCGTCATCATTATAAAGATCACAGACAGAGCGACTTTGCAATTGGAAAAACTTCACCCCAGGATCCTTGTTAGCAATGGCACGTTCAAGCATTCTTAGATTTTCTTCATTTGCCCTATGACGTCTTTTCATATCTTCCCTCCTATGTTTAATCAGCATTATCGTACCGGTGATGATTTTGCAAACAAGGTATTCGATTAATATTTAAAAATACTCATAGTAATGAACTTTATAATACTTAAATTATATATGAATATTAAAAACTTGCCGCTACTTATGATACGGTTCCCCCCGATTAATCTTCACCGCCCGATAAATCTGCTCTACCAGCACCAATCGCATCAGCTGGTGAGGCAGGGTCATTCTTCCGAAGCTCAGCTTCTGCTGGGCGCGACGGAGGACTTCGTCAGAGAGACCGTGGCTTCCGCCAATGACGAAGACAACATGGCTTGTGCCGTAGGTGCCGAGCTTGTCCAATTCCTCTGCGAGTTCTTCCGAGCTCCACAGTTTGCCGTCGATGGCGAGTACAATGATGTGTGCTTCGCTTTTCACATGAGCAAGGATGCGCTCTCCCTCTCGCTCCTTGACCTGTCGAACCTCCGCCTCGCTCAGTGTATCGGGAGCCTTTTCATCGGCTACTTCGATCATTTGAAACTTAATGTACGGGCCCAGCCGTTTAACGTATTCCTGAATTCCCATGACCAAATACTTCTCTTTTAACTTGCCCACACCTATAAGCTGAATAAACAAATTCCATACCCCTATCTATGTCGAATGATAATGTAAAATCGCATTTACGATCCCTAACATGAAAAAATACCTTTAACATAGTTATTTTAGCACCTGCAACGTCTCTTACCTATCTATTTCCTCTCCACTACGAGCCTATTCCCTGTTCAGATTATAGCGGATCATTCATTTACGCCCTCTACAATGAAATGCCTATCCATTTCATATTCATCAACACACTGCATTAGCATCTGTCGATATTGGCTGATTTGTTCCGCTGTCGCTGACTCCCGTAATGATTCGAACAATGCCGTACATCTCTTGAAATTACGATCGTTACCCGACTGATCAGCTAGTTGCATCGCCTGCAAAGTAAGCCCCACTGCATCCTGTAATCTATCGTACTTCCGATAGTACAAAGCCAAGTGATAGCAGTAGCTATAATAGTAAGATACGTTCTCCGCGTCTTCATAACTCCCGAATTCATCAATCTGCTCTGCAAACGTATGTAAAATATCTGCCACATCCAAATGGTACATAAGCGCTGCCTGTAATATGGTATTCAACCCCGGTAATATTTCCTCTAGATTATCCTGCAAAAAGGCTACGTATTCCTCGACATGCTCTATATTTCCAGACAAAATATCCACTGCATATAAATTAGTTTTGGCTAAAAACCTGAATTCCTCGACAACCTGATTGTCTTCTTCCTTCAGGTCCTCCATCCACCCCAGCTCAGCATACTTATAGATGCACTCCCTTGCCTGCTCATATGTACCCTGGTTCTGGTGAGCCATTCCACACATCAGGTGACTGAGCCCGAAATAATATACCAACGGACGTTCTAAATGGACATGCGGGATGGATAATTTCATTGCTTTATGATACTGCCGTTCTTCATAGATACGCTGTACACATTGGTACAAAATATCCGCCGTCTCCATCACCTTTTTCCAGTTTTCAAAAGCCACAGCCATCTCTAACATTTCAACAATGATGTCCGGTTTGAGTGATTTTAGAATGTCCTCTTGCAAAAATATTACCTCCTCTAGTATATCCTCATTATCGATTTAGAGTCGCTAACCACTCGTGAGGAGTGACTAAACAAATTAATTATACTACTTAAAATGCGTAATATAAACCATTTTTACTATATATTTTGACCTGACTTTTATACTTCATCTTCCATAAGCTTGTTATGAGGTGGTTATATGACAGAATTACGCAAGCAAATGGGTATAAGAATCCGTGCTATTCGAAATGCAAAGGGACTAACACAGCAAAAACTGGCTGACATCGCAAGCTTGGACTATCGATATATTGGTGCATTAGAAAGAGGCGAAAGAAACTTTTCGATTGATACCTTGGAGAAAGTGTTAACTGCCTTAAACGTGTCTATCAGTGAATTAATGTTTTCCAAAGAACATATGACTGAAGACGAAACTATTCGGCAAGAGGCGATAGATGAGTTTGTTGCGTTGACCAGCAGATTGAATGAGGAGCAAATCGGCATTCTCAGACGCGTTAGTAAAGAAGTTTCACGGGCGTTCAAGTAAGTCATGCCACCCTATAAAAGCCATAAATAAAACCAAAAAAGAGCACCGCACAGGTGCCCTCCAAACCTTTTATAAAAATACTCAAGCGTACAGCATAAAAAAGCTCACTTCATGTCCCAGTTGCTTCAAATAATTATAAATCTGCGAACGATGATGGAATACGTGGGTCAAGGTCTCAATCTGCCATTGAACCTGCAAATGTCCATGCTCCATATAAAAGGCCTTCGTCGAACGGTTCAGATAATCGTCTTCGCTAAGCGAAAGAATGTAAGCTTTATAAGCCTCAAAATTCTGCCTGAAAGTCGCAGCCAAGCGCTCGGGATCTTCCACCCCGGACAGGCTGGTTTCAATGCTTCCCACTTCACCCTCAGACTTCTCCTGCATGATCGCAAGATCCGAAGCAGGAATAAGCACAAAGTGATGCACTAACTCCAGCAGCGAACGGAAATTACCCTGTGGGCGAAAGCTCCAATCCTCTGGACGTATTTTACGAATCAAGGCTTCCCCCGTTCGTACTCCGGTCTCCAGCTCATTCAGCAAATGATCGCGAACTTGCAGCGTTCCACTCATATTCACATCTCTCCTTTGCCATTCTTATTCATATTTTGAGTATAGCCGAAGCCTCTGGGCGTGTATTGTAAAAATCGGACAACTTCCGTAAATCCTTAGCCGCAGTAAGCGGAGAATCTCCATAAAACCTGCGGAAATCGCGGATTAAATGCGCCTGGTCGAAAAAGCTATGCTTCAATGCCAACTCCGTCCAATCCAGATCCCCGCCGCTTTGAATACTGTGTAGAACGCTCTGGAAGCGGACGACTTCACTGAACTTTTTGGGGCTGATTCCGATCCATTGTCCGAACTTGCGGTTAAGCTGTCTTTCACTGATCGCCTCACACTCCGCAAGCTCCTTAACCCCCACACTCCCAGCGCTCACAAAGATGCGATGCAGCAAGTTTTTCATCAGGTCACAATCGTTCGTGCGTTGGCGCAGCAGAAGCTGGTTAAGATACTCATCCATGATGCGCACCCGTTCATTGAAATTCTGCGCTTCCATAATGCGCTCACCTATGACGGCGATGCTTTCGGGCCAGAGATCTTCCAAGCGATAATTACCACCTGTAAACAAATGAGTCGGCATACCGTGAAAATAATGTGCCCCACCGGGAAAAAATCGCACCGCAAAAATGCGTGTCTCGGACCCTGCTTGTCTGGCAGACACAAACGGTTGTGTAAATGTCCCACAGTACGAGAGTTCCTGACGCTTACTCACCGGGTCGTATTCAAATAGAATATCCGTACAGCCGTCAGGTAAAACCCGCTCCATGGTTTCTTCATGCGGCAAGCTTAACAAAGCGGTGTCTTCGCACGAAGCTGCTAGATTCTCTTCTACCACCCTATTAGCCGGACCAGACTCCCAATAACAGGCCACGTAAGCTTTCAGCACAGCAGACGGCTTTTGTTCGATATAATACGTGGACAGATCACTTCCATTGACTTGAAGCGGACGAAATAGTGAATGCAGCAAAGGGTCCATCTATCGTTCACTCCTGTCTCAGTACGTGGTGGGAATAAATATAGCTCTATGTATGGGGTATTTTTGCAATAAATCCTGGTATACAAAAAGGACGTTTCTGCCCGAAACGCCCGTGCTTGTTTTTTAGACGACCAAAAACTCTGCTTTGTTCTCACATTCCTTGCACTTCACTGGAGGGTCCCAATCCGAAAATTTCGTTTCCTTAAGATCGACGACATCCGGTGCATCCTCGTATTCATCGACGAACATATCAATTGCCAGTTCCACATGCTCTTTACATACCACGTACATTCCAGTTGCATCCCTTTCCGTTTGAAGCTCTTCCTGTTGTAGGTGTGTCAAAACTGCCTTCTTTTGTTCTACCACACTTGACGGGGAAAGGAAAGGGCTTGCTTTTTACCCCAAACGTCTGGTTGTAAAAATAAGAAAATTAGTGACATTCAAGTCCTCGTGAAAATGAGGATATTTCTCCAACATTTCGGCAGACGGCTTGGGTTCGATCATTCCATCCAACAACAGTCCCGCCTCAACAATGGTCTGTACATAGCTGCCCAGCGTACGGTGAAAATACAAAAGCTTTTCCTCCTGATCATAAGGAATCGCTTGCTCCAGAGGGCCTTCGTTGAAATATTGATCCACTTTCCAATACAGCTTTTTCCCTGTCTCATCCTTCACCCAACCACTCTGCGGTGTCTGAAAGCACGGATGCAGAATAGAAAAAATAAAGCGGCCTCCTGGAACTAATAATCGCTGCATTTCGGCAATCGCCTGCTCATAATGGGCCAAGTCCTGTATGACCATATTGGACACGATCAGATCAAACCTCTGGTCCCCGAACATCTCAAGCCTCTCCAGATTGCCATGGTGATATGTAATTCCCATTGATGGTGGTGTTCGCTCTCTTGCAAGCTTCAGCATCTCTGTCGAGTAATCGACAGCCTCTACCAACGCACCCGCTCTGGCCATTTTACGGCTTAGATAGCCTTCGCCACAGCCGGCATCCAGCACTTTTTTGCCCCCGAGAGGTCCCAGACAGGCTTGCAATGCCGGATTCAGCAGTACTTCGCGAGATCGATCTCCTTCCTCCGTGTACTTGGCAGTAAAGTTTTCTGCATGCATATTCCAGCGTCGAATGGCCTCTTCCGTGTCCCACTTATTCATATTCATCTCCTTCTTTCTTTTGTATTTACAAATCCGATGCTATACTACAATCCACGTAGGGCCATAGATTTTACACTCATTTCTGTATTTTTTCAATAATAACGCTTACAAAATTAAAATATCTAATTAACACATGATTTTTACATGAATTATACAGGTATTCCATATTCAAATAGTGTGGTAGTGTTTTATTAGAAAGCGCTTTCAAAAATAACTTTGTAAAGGGGCCTGTTATGTTAAAACGAAGACCCGTTTCATTGCTGTCGTTGACGCTTGCCATTACCCTGTTGTTATCTACGTTCGCATCCGTTGCCGCTGCTGCCGAATCTGACGGACAAGCACCACAAGCTGCGGCTGCGAGCAGCATGCAATCGTATGTGGAAGCCATGCAGCCTGGATGGAATTTAGGAAATTCTCTGGATGCTGTGGGGGCGGATGAAACAGCCTGGGGCAATCCGCGCATTACCCAGGCGTTGATCCAGCAAATTGCTGCCCAAGGGTACAAAAGCATACGCATCCCGGTCACCTGGGATAAGCACATTGGAGCAGCACCAAACTATACCGTTGAGTCTGCCTACATGAACCGTGTGGAAGAGGTTGTTCGCTGGGCACTGGATGCCAATCTGTACGTCATGATTAATGTCCATCATGATTCATGGACGTGGGTAAGCAATATGGAGCCCAAACATGATGAGGTGCTGGCTCGCTATAACGCATTATGGACACAAATTGCCCCACGCTTTAAAGACCAGCCTAACAAGCTGATGTTCGAAAGTATTAACGAACCCCGTTTCTCCGAAGGAGGGACTACGGATGAAGCGAAAATGAATCAGATGCTCCAAGAACTGAATGTATCCTTCCACAAAATTGTCCGCGCCTCTGGCGGTAAAAATGCCACTCGTCCCCTTGTTCTGCCTGGCTTGGACACCTCACCTGCTCAGGCCAAAATCAACGAGCTGTATAACACGATAACCAAGCTGAATGATCCCAATCTGATTGCCACCGTCCACTATTATGGTTATTGGCCTTTCAGTGTAAATATTGCGGGCCATACTACTTTTGATAAAGATACTAAAAACGATATCATCCAAACCTTTGATAACGTCTATAACACCTTTGTAGCCAAAGGTATTCCGGTTATTGTAGGTGAATTCGGTCTACTCGGCTTCGATAAAAATACAGGCGTTATTGAACAAGGCGAAAAGCTGAAATTCTTCGAGTATTTAACCTATTACATGAAAGAGAAGAAAATAACAGGTATGCTCTGGGATAACGGCCAGCATTTTAACCGCACAACGTACAAATGGTCTGATCCTGAGCTCTTTAATGTTATTAAAGCCAGTCTAAAAGGGCGTTCCTCCAATGCAGCCAGTGACCTCATTCACTTGAAGAAGGGCACTCCTGCTCAGGATGCCAAGGTCATTTTAAACCTGAACGGCAATCAGCTGAAAACACTCAGTGTGGGCGGCAAGCAACTGACACAGGGCACCGATTATGCGCTGAGCGGAGACACATTAACCTTAAAGGCCAGCTTGCTCACTAGCCTGACCACTTCCGGTAAATATGGGGAGAATGCCGTCATTACCGCTAAATTTAACAAGGGGGCAGACTGGAACTTCAAAGTAGTCGTGTATGATACCCCAAAATTAAGCGCTGTCGAAGGGACTACACAAGCCTTTACCATTCCAACAGAATTCCACGGTAGCCAGCTCGCCACGATGGAAGCCGTTTATACCAATGGTGGCAATGCCGGTCCACAGGATTGGACGCCTTATAAAGAGTTTGGCAATACTTTTGCCCCTGCCTATGATGCCAATGTCATCAAGCTGCTACCTGAATTTTTTAATAGTGTAAAAGATGGTGAAGTCACGCTGAAGTTCCATTTTTGGAGCGGCGATGTGGTGACATACAAGATCACCAAGAGTGGAACCCGTGTAACGGGAACGACATCCTAATCTAAGGCTCAGCAGAAGATCGAAAAAGGCGTTCCCGGAAATGAGCCGGTGAACGCCTTTTTTTATAGTTAAGCCTATAAGTTACCTTAGCCTTCCGGCTTATCTGTTAATTTTAACATCACCGTTTCTTCCTTGCCTGCCCGGTAAAAAGTAACTTTCAGCTCATCGCCAATCTTCTTGTTATCGTACAAGTAGCGACGTAAATCAAGGGTAGAGTTAATCGGTTCGCTATCAAACGCTGTAATGACATCGTTCAGCTTCAAGCCACCCTCCTTGGCAGGACCATGGGCCTCCAGAACGACTGCCCCATTTTTCACGCTGTCCGGCAACTTGAGCTCCTTGCGCTGAGTTTCATCCAGCGGTGCATATTCATTGTTGAGGTCCACCGTGTATACCCCCAGATAAGGGCGGGTGATCTTGCCGTCCTCAACCAGTTCATTCACCGTCTTCATTACCTCATTGGCGGGAATGGCGAAACCAAGTCCCTCAACACCAGTATCAGCGATTTTCATCGTATTGATGCCAATCACACGTCCGTCCAGATCGACCAGCGCTCCGCCGCTGTTTCCCTCATTAATCGCCGCATCGGTCTGGATCACATGCTGCTCCCAGTCATATACGCCATCCTGGTTAATGGAAATCGGAATGATGCGATTCGTATAACTCACAATACCGGAGGTAAGCGTGTCTCCCAGGCCAAGCGGATTGCCAATAGCAATGACCGTCTCACCCAGACGAAGTTTACTGGAGTCGCCGATATCCGCTACCGTGCTAATGCCTTTATCGTCAACTGCGAGTACAGCGATATCACTAATGCGATCCTTTCCGATCAGCTTTGCCTCTTTTCTGACACCGTCTACCGTTACAATATCCAGATCATCTGATCCTTCGACCACATGGTTATTTGTCATAATGAAGGCTTTGCCTGAACTCACTCGGAAAATGACACCCGATCCAAGCGCGGATTGTTCCGTGCTTTTACCATCTTCCTCTTTCAGATTCACGATGCTGACGACGGCTGGGCGCACCTTGGCTGCCGCCTGCACAATCCGATCATACGGATCACCCGCTGCTTGCCGCAAGGGATAGTGACTGGCTCCCGTTACCGCCGTAGTGGAGGGCAGGCCTGTAATAAAGCTGAACAGAAGCACAGCAACCACTGCACTGACTGCACCGCTAATGACAGCAGCTTGCACCGGACTTACTCCACGCTTCCTGTGTGGCCAACGTCCACGTCCTCCACGGCGCGCCTTAAATGCCATTTTTTTAGCCGCACGTGTGGATACCTTTGTTGAATAAAAATCGTCCTCAAACAAGCCCATGCTAATCCTCTCCCCTTCGTTGTCATGCACCGACACTCACTAAAAAATTAGGGCTATTCGGGCTTGCGCCAACCTATGCTACAGAGAACCTGCTCCGTTGAACATCTCAAATGGATTGAATATCCCTTATCATCGGAATCCAGCAACCAATCGTTCCGGCCTACTTATTAATCACCACAAATGGTGCCTTCCTAAGCAACCGAATCTCATAAATTAGCATACACGCCGAATCTGACCCCGAATAGAGGAAAAAAGAGGAATGATTTCCAAACCAATGGACTACAATAGTAACAAGTCTTCTATTCTATTACAAAATGATCGTCTCATAGAGACGTTCTGGCCTGTTCCCGTCCGCTTAAAGCTGCCTATACTTTCGATGAGAGCCTTCCTTCAGAAAGCTTTCCGTTGTTAGCTTTATTGTATCACAGCACCCGGCAAAACCACAGGCAGAACCAAGCTCATTGCACGCCATTTCTAAAATATTTTTACAGGAGGAATATATGATGAATTCACATCGTTCGGCTATGGATGAAGTTCACATGGCTGCCAAGCTTGCGGATTTGAAAGACGAGCATTACCGCAATACACTGGCGCTAAGTACATTGATTGAACTACTGGTGGACAAAGGCGTAGTGACCCGTGAAGAGGTAGAACGCAAAGCCGCCGAGCTGGACAGCTTTATGGCTCACTTACCTTATCCCAAGGTGTAGGACGATCATAGTACGTATCGCACAATCGAAATTCACTGTCCTTGTAAAAACAGCCGCGGTCTTCCATCGCCCCACGTACAGTCAACTTCGCAAGTTCCATCATATTGTGGTCGCGGCTCAAATGTGCCAAATACGTTCGCTTCGTACGGCCTGTCAACAGCTCGCTAAGAATCGCGCCCGCCATCTCATTGGATAAATGACCGATATCACTGAGAATACGGCGCTTGATGTTCCACGGATAACGACCCATACGCAGCATTTCCACATCATGATTAGACTCCAGTACCAATACATCCGCGTCTGATATCGCCTGTTTCACTTTGTCGCTGACATAGCCAAGATCGGTCGCTACACTGAGCTTCTCTGCCCCATCATAAAAGCTATATCCTACAGGCTCAGCCGCATCATGGGATATGCCAAAAGACTCCACGCGTAATGACTCAAATTCCCGCGTTGCGCCTGTCTCCAATATTCTGCGGTTATCGTCTGCAATTTGCCCAACAGCATTGCTGATGGCAAACCATGTCTTCTCGTTAGCATATATAGGTAAATTATATTTACGCGCCATGGCGCCTAGTCCTTTAACATGATCGGAATGCTCATGCGTGACCAAAATACCATCCAACTCTTCTCCGCTCAGATCGCGTTCTTTCAGCAATTCGTCAATACGCTTCGCGCTGAGACCTGCGTCGATGAGCAATGTCGTGTCTTCGTTCCGCACAACGGTAGCGTTGCCGGTCGAACCGCTCGACAGCACGGTAAATGAAATCCCCATATCTGTTCAAGACCCTTCTGTATGTTCTGTCTTTGGACTAATGACATCTCCGTTCATCTGCACATAGTACACACCTTTCCCGTTATCCATCATAAACCGCCACACGGGGGCAGCCACCTGGCTATCGGAGTTAAAGGTCTGTCCGTAATAACCGAGCCGGATATCCTTCACAATCGAGTCGCGCGGCAAATAACCGTCAATCAGCCTTGCCAGTGCTTTGGACGCAGGCAGCATTTTCTTTGCCTCATCCGAAGGCTGGAGATCGACCTTAATTTTGCGATACCCTGTAATTTTCTGATTGCTGTAAAACAGAGCCAGCTTCACATTAAATAGCGGCCACTTGCCCTGTACCAACGGATGGAGCACAAAAGCATCTGCTTGTCCGGATGCCAACTCCTCCTGAACATCCAGCGGATCATACTGAAAGTTATCGATATCCTTGATTTGTGGCTCCAATGCCTCAACTAGCGCGTCATGGGTGAATACCAGTTTGCTGTCCACCGGCTTCACCAGCTGCACACGATCATCCTTTTCTCCACTATGAACGTATGTGTAAGAAAGTTTAGGCAGCTGCGGGGTATCACCGGGAATCGGAGCCAGCACCTGAATGCTTTTCTCTTCCATTAAACGCTGCGTATTTTCATCCAATGAAGTAAAATCCAAATTCGGCCCTACCGTTTCCTGCGCATCATGCCACAGTTGATAACTCAATACCACATTGAGCAGCAAAAATGTACAGATCAGTACGTTTTTGGCGCGGCTCCAATCCATTCCCGTTCCCCCTTCCTGTCACCTCTTTGTCTCTTGGTCTGGCTGCGTTTGTGTTGTATTCGATGCTGTCGTTACAGGGACAGCATGAATCTCAGCAACAGAACCGTCACTGAGCGTAACGCGCCACTCAGGAGAAAGCTTCAATCCATCATTAATCAGCTCCGGCTGATATACAGGAGTCAGTTCTCTAATCGTCTTCCCTTTGCCTACAGTCTCCAGTTGCTTTTTCAAGGGCTCGCCGCCCGGCATCATAACCTTCTTTGAGGATTGTTCTCCTCCCTTGAGATACAGCAACGAACGTTCATAGACAGAAGCCGTTTCCTGCTGGATTTGCAGCGAAATCGTACCAAAGCGGAACGATGGTGTGTCCAGCACTGGATAAGCACCATAATACTGCTGAAACATCACAGTTGTACGATTTTCATCACTGCTCTTCAATTTCAGCTGATACGAAGCATCCCAACCACCATGCTGATTTACAAAATCAACCGCGGCCAGCACATCCCTAATCGGACTGCTTCCACCCGCCCCCGGCGCACTGGGATCGGTATAGCTCATCCATCGTTGCTCCTGCTTGATTTGCAGACTACGCTTGCTGTCCGTATAAATTTGGGAGCCGTCCTTTTCCTGAATATTGCGCGTAATCCCCGGATCGAAAAACAAATTCCGCTGCATTTGCTCCGTCGTAAACAACCCGGCATATACCACAGGCTGTGTAGTTTCCAGGTCATTCACGGGAATGTAGTACTGATTATCCACCAGCTCGTACAACGGGGCATTTTTACCGAAATTCACATGCTGTCGGATGTCCTCTACCGTCATATCGAACTGGTTCGCCTCATACACCACATCGCCTCTGGCACTGAAAAAGAGCGCGTGCGGCTTGGCATTCTTTTCATCTATATAGATCCAGATGCGGTTAATCGTCTCTCCCTGAAACACCGAATCCGGCGTCAGACGCATGACCCGCTCCAGTAATGAAACCGGGACTCCGCCTGAAAAAGATAATTCGATGCCTTCATTTTCGCTGCGAATCCGCGCCCAGTCTGCCGATTGAATACTTCGACGTTGAAAGTTGTTAAAGCTTCGGCTTTCCAGCCGTGTATAAATTAAATCGTAAAAAGTAACACCCGGATAAAAAACGGTATGCTTCTTCTCACCTTGGTGAATGAGCATTTTATCAGGAAACACGAGGTTCTCAATCTTTTTCTCCTGCCCCATGCTTTCGGTTTTGACATAGTTCGTCTCTGAAGTGAGTACAGAATCACTGCCCGGAAGGCGGTAAATCAAAAAATAAGTCTGTATCAGGCTGGAAGCAACCAGCAAAATAAGCGTCCAGGACTTCAAACGTTCCTTCACTGTGCTTCCCTCCCTTCACTCGACATGGGTAGCGTAAAGGTCGTACAGGTTCCCTGACCGTATTCCGACTCCAGAAAAATCTGGCCCCCATGCGCCTTTACAATTTCCCGGGCAATCGACAGTCCCAGTCCCGTGCCGCCCATATTGCGCGATCTCGCCTTGTCTACACGATAAAACCGTTCAAAAATCCGGTCCAGGTCTTTTTTGGGAATACCAATTCCGGTGTCTTGTACCGAAATGGATAGCATCCCCTCACTATTGCGGCGAGCTTCAATCCGAATACTCCCGCCATCTGGCGTATATTTCAGCGCATTGGACATCAGGTTGTCCAACACCTGCTCAATTTGGTCCCGGTCGATCACGACTTTACCGATTCCCTGCTCTACGAACATCCCTGAGCGAATGTGCTTTTGCTTCATTTGAAAAGAAAACCGATCTGCGACCTCGTCCAGCATCTCCATCACATCTGCAGGCTGCATCCGCAAAGGTGCCTCATTGGAATCGAGCCGTGACAGATGCAGCAAATCCGTAACCAACCGGATCATACGCTCTGTCTCGTTGCGGATCACGCCCACGAAACGCTCCGCGAGCTGCGGTTCAGCCATCGCGCCGTCATCCAGCGCCTCAGCATAGCTGCGGATGGTCGTCAACGGAGTGCGCAGCTCATGTGATACATTCGCTACGAATTCCCGCCGTGTCGTCTCCATCTCCTCCTGCTCCGTCACGTCTTGGAGTACGGCAATCGTTCCCGTAATGCCAAATTCCCGCCGATGAATCGGCGTGAATGTCACACGGATAACAATGGGTTCATCCTGACCGGCTGGCTCCAGCTGCAAGAGCGTGGAGGCCGAAGAGCCGCTATACAGGGCCTCGGTTTCCTCCGGGTCGATCCCCAGCAGTACCGCGATATGCCTTCCAGTCATTTCGTTCTCGTTTACGCCCAGCATGGCGCTGGCCCGACGGTTGACTAGAATGACCCGGCCATTGTCATCAGTAGCGACTACACCGTCGCTCATATTGGTCAAGATGGAGGAGAGCTTCTCCTTCTCCTCTTCATTTTGGGACAGCGCCTCACGCAGACGGCCTGTCATATAGTTAAAGGCCACGCTGAGCCTGCCGATCTCGTCATCACCAAATACAGGCATCTGCTGGTCGAATTTGCCCTCGGCAACCTCCGTTGCATGACGTGTCATCACCTTAATCGGGTGCGTAATCGTGTGGGCCAATACCACGCCCAGCACAGCCGTCAACGCGAGCGCAATGAGCATACCTGAAAGAAACACATTGTTAATGCGTTTCATCGTATCGTAGAGCTCGGTCATCGAAGCGGCGATGTACACCGCGCCGACAATCTTGCCTTGGCTGATAACAGGTTTGGCGACGACCTTCTTGCGGACATTATCCTCGTCCACCATGTATTCCTCGTTATCACGGATACCTTGGAGTGCGCGGCTGACCACTGTCTGCGTATTTTTGCGTCCGACATAATCGGCGTGTGAACCCTGAGAAGTAATTAATACTTTGCCGCTGGCATCCAGCACCTGAATTTCCGCGCCGCTGAAATCAAACAAATTATTCACGCGTGCACGCAGGCTTTCCACGCTGTCTTCTTCCATTTTGCCGTCACTGCCACTCAGATCCTGCTCCGCCAGCACGGACAGCATCTCCGCCCGTGCTTGCAAATCCTGCGTAAAATTACTCGTGAGAGAGTTCTTCATCGAGCTGACAAAGTAGACCCCAATCAGCTGCATAGCCACCAAGATTAGCAACACATAGATAATAATCAGCTTTGCATGAATGGTACGAAAGAAAGACAGCCATCTCATGCCCGCAGGCCACCTTTGCCCCCGCTAACGATATATCCAAGACCACGGCGTGTCAGGATGGTCTCCGGCTTGCTCGGGTTCTCCTCAATCTTCTCGCGCAACCTCCGAATGGTCACATCTACTGTCCGCACATCCCCGTAGTATTCGAAGCCCCATACTGCCTGGAGCAAATGCTCCCGCGTCATGACTTTTCCAGCATTCTTCGCCATATAGTGCAATAGCTCATACTCACGGTGCGTCAGGTCAAGCGGTGTTCCGTTTTTGTAAGCTGTATACATATCCGTATCAAAAAAGAGGTCGCCCACGCGCAGCCCCTGCTTATCCTCCTGCGGTCGGCTTTCCGACGTGCCTGCCCCGCCGCGTTGCTGTCTGCGCATCTGTGCCTTCACCCGTGCCAGCAATTCCCGTGTGCTGAACGGCTTTGTCACATAATCGTCCGCGCCCAGCTCCAGCCCCAGCACTTTGTCGATTTCGCCGTCCTTAGCGGTCAGCATAATAATCGGCGTCTGGAGCTGATGCCCACGTACCTCGCGGCATACGTCCATGCCATCCATGCCCGGTAGCATCAGATCCAGCAGAATCAGGTCAGGCTGCTGCTTGACCGCGATATCCACCGCGCTGATTCCATCGAAGGCGCAAATCACCTGGTAGCCCTCTTTTTCCAAATTAAATTTTAAAATATCAGCGATTGGCTGTTCATCATCCACTACCAGAATCGTTCCCTGCATATAGCGTTCACCTCTCTTCACGGATCATAATTTATAATTAACTTACGTTTGTCAGTACCTATAAGATGTTTATTCTATTCTATCATACCCGTGAGCCATTCCATTACTTCTCTAGACCCTTTTCTTTACGCAGAAAAAAACCATGCCTGCACCTAATGTTAAGCATGCAGAAAAACATGGCCTTTCCCTTTGATTCTCATAAATCATGTAACTCTCGCTATAAATATCCAATCTATCTTAAATACGTCATTGGATTGCGTGGCGTATTATCTTTACGAATTTCAAAATGCAGATGCGTTCCGGTCGAGCGTCCTGTGTTCCCCATGACCCCAATCGACTCGCCTTGCTGAACCACCTGTCCTACATGAACGCCAATGCTGCTCAAATGCCCGTACACGGTTTGGTAGCCGTTGCCATGATCGATCATAATAACATTGCCGTATCCATTCTGCTGACCTGCAAATGATACCACGCCTTCATCTGATGCGTGAATGTCAGCACTACCGACCAAGTCCACACCCTCATGCATACGTCCCCAACGTGCGCCAAAGCTACTCGACATCGATGCGCCGGACACCGGCCAAGCGAACTGTCCTGAGCCTTCTCCCACGACCTTCGTTCCTCTGAGAACCACCTCAGTAACAGACGGCTGCAGCACCTTTTGACCGAGCCATTCCTCTTGCACGACCTCACCGTTCTCCTTGGTCAAACGATAGTCCATCTCTTTAAGACCTGCTTGTCCCGGTCTGACCACTTTGGTAACTCCTGCCTTCAGTTCATCGCTCTGGCGAATCTCAACCTCAGGCTCGATGGCAATCTGTTCGACGACCTTCTCTACTGTTCGGACCGTAACCGGAGCCTTCGGAGCAGTAAGCTTCAATTCGTCCCCAATTTGCAAATACAGCTCACGCGAGCCGGGATTGTTCTGCTTAATCTCCCAAGCGGTCATATTAAATTTAGTTGCAATCGACGACAAAGAATCGCCTTCTTGCACTGTATACGTGATAGGAGCCTCACGCCCCTCAGTCAACACTTTGACTGCTTCTGCCTCCGTCAGCACCTTGTTCGGGTCTGCTTTCACAGGCTCGTACGCGATTTTCTCACGGATACCGGCAGACTCCAGCCATGCTTTAGGGGTTTTAGTACTAGCACTCGCATGGCTGCTGCCCACGGATGTTTTGCGAACCAGCCCCTTGATACCTGTAGATGTACCCTCACCCACAGGTGTGTACTTCTTCTGTACTTGCTTTAAAGCCGCTTGTGCAGTCGCTTTGTCCTTTACAATGCCAACCGTCTGACCGTTGACCTTCACTTCTACCCCTTTGGCATACGCTGTCAGCATACCGTCCAGCTTCTTTAGCGTGGCCGCGCTGTCGATATCCGCCTTATATGCCTTCTCAATGCCTGTCGTTACCGCGCTCGTATTGAGCACCATATCGACGCCGGGATACTTGTCCTTATATTGTTTGCTCTTCGTTGCGTACAGCTGTTTAAGTTGTTGCTCATTCAAGATATTCCCGACCTCGACGCCTTTTACATACACTTTATAATAAGGAACTGTGTTAGCCCCGACATACTGATTACTCGCAAAAATAAGACTGCCTGCAATCACCACACCGCCTGCCGTCCAGCTCAACCATTTTCTCCGACCGCTCCACCACTTTGCTATTTTCCCCGCTTCCACAGCAGGCTTGTCTGCAACGTTTGAGTCTGCATTCCTGCTGTCTGGTGAATCCTGCTCCCTCAAAACCTTCATGACTCTCTCCTTTTCAGCATATCTTATCTCTATATAAATGCGTTCGTTATTGGTCTTTCACATTATGAACCTAGCCCGTATTCACAAGCATCTATGATATTAGTCGCTATCTACCATTGCATAGTTGCGTAAAAGGTTTCAAAAATTTAACCTTTTCACAACACTGTTTACTTTAACATAGCCTTTACAAAGAATTCAACTACACTCCAATTCCTTCCTGACACGCAAAAAAATCCGCGCATGGCGCGGATTCTATAGTCCTATTTTGAGCATAAACATTTCCCATGAATTCATCGTTTATTATTCAAGATTTTGCAAAATACTCATTTAAGCAAATCCATCAGCTTGTTATATTCCTCTTTGGTCAAATACTTCGCAAGCACCTGCTGAATATCCTGAAGCTCCTGCTCGGTGAGACCGCCTTCCATCGCAGCTGATATTTTCTGCATCTCCTCCGGCGGCAGCTTATTCATCAGAATCGCAAAAATTTCCTGCTTCTGTGCAGCCGGTAAGTTGTTCTTCTTCTCCGTCAAATGGTCGGGCGTAATCACTAAATCATGGCCTTCAATACTCGTTCCGGGTGTAGCTGTACCTTCTGCCTGCTTCCGTGACTCGTTGCCTGATGTTCCGGCCGACGTGGCCCCCTCCTGAGATACCTTGCCACTGGCTACGCCACCAGCCTCACTCCCGCTTTCTTCTAAGCCCTGTCCCATGACAGGCAACGCATCATCAGGCGGTGTTACACTTCCCGAGCCACTTCCCGTCGTCTTGTTCTTCCCCGTGTTTGTGCTTTGGTCCGTACCCGCACTGCCTTTTAGCCAACCCAATCCCCATATGGGCTGATGATCGAGCTGAATGTTAAACTGCCGCAGCAGCGATTGAACATAAGCATTAACGACTACACCTGTCACTGCCAGCGTTAGTGCGCTAACCAACACCACCGTCATTCCTTTTTTGAGCAGCCATCCAAGCCACCTCATATCCCGTTACCTCCTTATACGCATCCTGCCATGTGTGTATCATCATGAAGTGCATATAGATCAGTATTGACGAGATATGACGATTTTTAACCCATGGAATATGTAAAACTAGCACAATTCAATAGAAGATGCCACATTCTGATTGAATCAGCGCGTACGACGCACCCAGAAACGGAAAATGTCACTGCGGACATAATCCAGAGAATACAGCACCTGCCTGTTCATTTCATCATAGTGAAGCTGCTTCAATAGTAATACCGTAGCCTGCGGATGCTTCAGCAGACGTGTCATATGTGCGTCGTCATAGTTGGGAACGGTAAGCTCGGAATATGCTCCGACGATTCGCACCCCCGCCTTGAACTCAAGACTCTGAAAAAGCGAGCCTGAAAAAGAGTCATCTTCCAGAATGGGTCCGGCTAATTTCTCTGGCATCCAGTTTATAGAGTGGGCTACAGCCTCTCCGTTGGCAGTGCGTGTACGCTCTAGAGCAATCATGGGCTCATTCTCGGAAAATCTCATCTGTTCGGCAATATCAGGAGGGCAAACCGAAATTCTCTGAATGGATTCCAGCTGCTCGTCTTCCCGTAACCCTGCCGAACGAATCATGTCCCCGATGCTGTACAGGCGGTCCAGCGAGCTTGGAATACTCGGCAGCGGACAAGTAGCAAACGTGCCACTCCCGTGTTTTACTAGTAGCTTACCTTCCGATTCCAGTTGGCGAATAGCTCCCCTTAGCGTCGTACGCGAGACACGAAACGATTGGGAAAGTGCAGTTTCCGACGGCAGCCGATCCCCCGGACCCATTTGATTAACCTTCATATATTCTTCTATAAGCTGCTTTATGTTCTCTTGTTTTGTTGACACCGTCCGAAGCCCAGCCTTTCTATTGTGTTAAGCCATATAAATCGGATTCGTAAAAGCAATCATCATCACGCAGTCTTCCATGCAGCCGTAAAGCTCGGCTCTTATCCAGCCCTTTCCTAGCGGATCTTGCAATGACAGCGTATATTCTCCTGTGTGAGCAGGGACCTGGATCTCGGAGCATATTCCATGACTACTTGTCAGCAGAAGACGAAGATTCTGAGGCTTGAGGTTATAATGGGATGCTCTTGCTTCCACATCCAATTGAACCGTCACCGATAGTGAATCCTCTACAGTCAGCTCTATACATTCGCCGATGTGATAACGATTTTCTTTGCCCTTAATCTGTGCCCACATCGTCAGTAACGGTCCCATCGTAACTGACACTGAACCGTGGCGAATCGCATCAACTGCCCGACCTGCTAAACCTTCTCGCTCTTCTGCTTCATCATGAACACCCAAATACGTAACAGCCGGAAGCGCATCATCTGGTTTAGATACATGCCAGTCCCGACCGCTTACCGCAGTGATGCGATACCCCTGATTCAACAAATCGGTCCACATGGCAAACGCCCGCTGGCTATCCCGCTTAATAGATGGCATAAGCGTTGACCAGACCTCTATATAATCCACCTCATGCCAATCCTGAATCGTGTATTCCCAAAAGCACCCCGTGCAGATCGGACTTCCGATCCTGAACGGATGGGCAATCCCTGCAATGCCTCCCTGCTCATGCACCTGCCGAATCCCCTCATGGATGTCATCTGGTCCCAGCACACGCCAGTCGATAAAGCGGTCAACCCCAAGCGTCAGCATGTGCCCGTAAAAGGTCGTCCACTCCATCCCTGAAATGATGGGGAGACCGAACTGCCGCTGAACCCGTTCCTGATCCGCAAGTGCCGATTGCGTGTTGTGATCCGTCATAGCGATACATTCAAGCCCGAGATTGGCTGCACTTTGGGCCAGCTCCTCCAGTGTTTGCTTGCCGTCGCTGTGAAGCGTATGGGTGTGAAGCTCAGCTGGAATCCATTTAAGCATATGCTGCTTCCTCCCCCAATACATGAATTTGGTAGGCAAGCGTCTCGGTCACAACGGCATGCAGACTGACCGTAATCCGCCACATGCCTGGCGGATGATCTCCTGCAAGGAATCCGGGGGAAGCCGCAGACGAACCGAGCCAATGCTCCTGCTGCATCTCGGGACGGTGCGCATTTCCGCGGTGACGGAGAGGATCATCGACAGACAGCGTTAATAAATTTTGCAGCGGTATATACTTCTTCCATAGATCGGATGAATGCCCCGGCTCGTCGTATCCGTATTTGCTCATGCTTTCCTCAATGATTTCTCGTGCTTGCTCTTGATCCTCCAATAACTTGGGCGTGTAAGAGAAGTGAATACGGATCGTTTCAGTCGGCTGTGGAATATGAAAAGAGTACGTAATATGGCTCTGGGTGCAGGTTCTGTCGACCGTTCCTTCCACATACAGTAGTCTGCTCATGACTCCCCATCCTGGCTAGACGGTTCATCCACAACATGTCTCACCATATCATTCACAGTATGTACTTCATCACCCGACATGTCTTTGTCTGCCGCCCACAAAACACCCACGGGTTGAAGCCGCGTCAGCTCAATCACCCGGTCTGTACGAATACCTGGAAACTGCGGGAGATTATCTTCGTTTAACGTAAAAGCACACAGTCCGACCACTTCCATGCTGTCCGCACCGCCTTCCAGCAATACGGCTCTGATTTCAGCTATATCCTCAAGCACAGCCTCTCCAGACAGCTTGATCGTGGTGGAAAAGTGTGACTCTGCCCCCTCATAAGCGGCTCTAAAATCCCCGAGTCTCAGATCATGATGGCACGATGAATACCACTGCTCCGAGCCGTGAAGACGAAGCTGAACATCGACACAGGCATCCTCCTCACGCCGATTGAAGCCAGGCTTGAACCCTGGAGACAATTCTCTGCCTGAATCCCGCAAGGGACGTTTTGAAGTCTGGATAAACACATAGCTACGCTGGTGTGCAAGTGTAATGGAAGACGCTTGTGATGGCATTTCCAGCTCCTGCTGACGTTCCATCTCCCACCCAGTGACCTGATAGGCAAAAGGAAAACGGCTCATGACAGCCTCACGCGGCTCTTCCTCTGGTTTCCAATGGAAAGCAGGCGGCAGCATAAAACGATAGTCCGATGAAATGTCATCCTTAAAGTTTCCGTTGGTTGTTGCGGATTGGAGAACAGGATGCCCGCCCAGATCATAATTGCCATTAAACGCAGTCGTAATATGATGTGCCCCCTGGAAAACAGCTTCCAGAACATTGCCCCCTGCATCCAGCTCTACGCGGTACATCCATTCGATATCGGTGGTTCTTCCCCATTTGCTCATAAGCAGCGGCGCGGGCGTTCCCTCATCTTCATGGCTGAACATCATCTGGTATTCGATGACCGTCTTCCCCTCGTTCACTTCTATGGAATAGAACAAAACAAGCGGTGTATCTGTAAAGCGATTCTCATAGGGATGTGACAGATTGCGGCCATATAAAAGCGGGGTATGGCGATAAATCAGCGATCTTGGAGAGGAATCAGCCACGCAGCGCAGTTCAACCCCGTCGATCCATGCTCGAGATACAAGCGGAGCCGATTCCAGTTCGCGGAATTCGGCATAGACCTCATAATCGCCTTCTTTTAGATATCCCAACAAACGGGTGTACACTCCCTGACTGCTACCATAGTACAAAATGACATCTTGATTATAGGCTTCATTCAGGTAGAGACGTACGAAGGCAGATTCTCGATCTGTCGCAGCCCAGTCACTGTCTGATCTGGCGAACAGATCAAGCTCCGCGTATCCGTCTTCTGGCATGGAAAATGTAAACCGGAATCCGTTTCCCGGACTGAGCTCAACCTCCGCCTTGTGTAAGGCAATCCGATAACCGCAATCCAGCAGATCCTTTTCCCACACTCGCCCACTAAACCCGGTAATTTGCACCTCTGCTTGGCTGTTCATCCCTGTAACCTCCTTAGTGTATAACGGCGGTCTAGCTGGCATCCGCATCCTTCACCATTGTCCGAATATAAAAGTAGCCCATAAAAGAACACAGTAGAAACATAAACACTGCCATTGCGCTGGCCGTATGCGTCTCCTGATAGCTGGAAAACACCTGCTGCATCGCAACACCCAGCACTTGTGGTGAGTTGGCACCGATCAGGAAGGGAGCCGTAAAGCTTCCCATGATTCCCATGAAAATGAAGGTCACCGCAACCCACATCGTTTTGTAGGAAAGGGGTAAAATAAAGCGCCCAAACAGCTGCATCGTGCTGGCTCCGGCATCTCTGGCACTTTCGACGACAGCGTTTGGAATGCTGGCAAGTGCCGAGCTGAGCAGCATGGTTGCGAACGGAATGTTGAACCACAAATTAGCCAGCACCAGCCCTTTGTAGTCATAAATAATCCTCGGAATCGTCTCAATGCCAAGCGGCAGCAAAAGACGTGTAGCCCAACCGTGATTACCATACATAGTAATGATCGCATACGTTGCAATTACACCGGGAACAAACATCGGAATAAAATACAACCGACCTATCCACTTCACGACAACCCCTTTACCGAATCTCAGATAAACCGCCAAAGCATAGCTGATGACCAGAGTAAGGGCCGTCGAGACTAACGTGACATTAATGGTATACATGATATTTCTACGCATGGCAGGTTCCGTGAACAGCCGAATATAGTTGGCCAGACCGTAGCCCGTTCCATATTGATCAATCAAGCTTTCCTTTACGGCATAGAGAATCGGAATAATAACGACGACCAGCAAAATGAGAAAAGACGGGATGACCAGGGCAAGCCCCAGCATCCCCCTTTTGGACAATGAACTCATGATCAACCGCCCGCTACTTCACTTTGCCAGCGTTTGTAGATTTCCTGCTGAAGCTCTCCGCTGTTAAAGCTGCGGTATCCAGAAGATACACTGTTAAATTTCTCTTGCAGCTCCGTTGGCATCAGATTCCACTTAATCCCCGGATAGCCGTACATTTTATTAATAACCACCGTTTGCGCTTCGGGCGTCAGTATATAATTCAAGAATTCCTGAGTTGCTTCTTTTTTGGAGGAAAGCGAAGGAACCATCAGATAAGAGGGTCCACCTGTAAAGGCAGGGTCGATCTGTGTCAGCTTCACCGTGTCTGGAAGCAGCCCTTTAGCCAGTTGCTCGAGCGCCATATCAGACCAGGCTGGAACCATGTCAACCTCTCCACTTGCTAAAATATCAAGCGTGCCTTGGTTCTTCTTAGGATAGACTCCTTTTTGGTACATTGAAGGGCCCAGTTCCTTGAGCAGTGAGAAGCCTTGATCCCATTTCTTCATATTTGCCGGATCATCACTGTTCATCGCCTCTGGTGGAAGGAAATTATAGATAACCGTGTTCACAAACGAGCTGCCTGACCCACCAGTGGACGGATCATTATAGGCAAACTTACCCGGATGCTGACGAATCCACGTGTACAGCTCGTCGGCTGTTTTCGGAGGTGTTGCTACTTTTGCACTGTTATAGGCAAGGACAACCGAAGAGGCACGGTATGGAATGGCCTGATTGTTGACTTGCTTGAGATACGTTTCATCAACATTCTTCAAATTTGGAACCTTGGCAGCATCCACCGTTTCCCACAGTTTCTCGCCTACCCCTTTGGTGATGTCATCCAGACTGCCTTCGTACAGGTCGATATCTGTATCGGTTTGTCCGCTTTTCTTGGCTGCGATCAGACGATCCAGTGTAGATGCGCCTCCGGTCCCTGCTGGCAAATACACCAGTTTGACCTTAACGTGATCATTTTTAGCTTCAAAGTCCTTGATTAACGTTTCCCACAGCTCTTTGACGTTCAGGGACCCTCCAGTGTACAAGGAAATTTCCGTCGTTCCCGTAGCCGCTCCCGCTTTTGTAGACTTGGCTTCCCCTGTAGCCGTGGCGGCATTACCGCCGTTTCCACAGCCAGCCAACAACGATAAACTAAGTACCCCTGCCAAAACCAGACCCATATTCTTTTTCCCAAACACGTTGTTGCCTCCTTTAGATAGTTGCACAAGTTCGCAGCATCACCAGATGATGCGTTCGTGATGGACATTGATGCGATATAGAGGTTGATCGTGAATCTTCACTGTGCTGATGGAAAAGTAACAATTTTACTGAAGCTGAAGCTGATGTGCTCTCCACTGCGCAGCTCGGCCGCTCGTTCACGCGGCACAAACATTTTCAGATGATGGGTACCGCTATCCAGCGAAACTTCCGCATAATGCCCGAGAATCATCACTTGTCTGATCGTTCCGGCTAGAGAACCATTTTCTTCCGTCGTCAGAACAATATCCTCTGGTCTTACACCAACCATGGATTCACCTGTGTATTCATGCTCTTGTGCAAACGGTATTCCGCTCACAGAGACACTGCGACCTGTGCTCACCCCCTTTAATAAATTAATACGGCCAATAAAACCCGCTACAAAAAGTGACTGTGGCTTGTCATAAATCTCCTGCGGTGAAGAGAGCTGCTCAATTCGGCCCGCATTCATAACGACGATTCGGTCAGAAATAGACAGCGCCTCCTCCTGATCATGGGTGACGAACACCATCGTCATCCCTGTCTGGGTCTGGATATCGCGCAGCTCCTCTCTCATCTCCATGCGCAATTTGGCATCAAGCGCGGAAAAAGGCTCGTCCAGCAGCAATACATCAGGCTTTAGCAGCAAAGCCCGAGCGAGTGCTACCCGCTGCTGCTGACCGCCCGAGAGCTGTCCCGGCGTTTTACGCTCTGCGCTCTCTAGCCGAACCAGCGCTAGCGCTTCCTTCACCTGACGGTCAATTTCTGTCTTCTTCACCTTTCGAATCTTCAACCCGAAAGCCAGGTTGTCATACACGGTCATATGCGGCCACAAATTATAACTTTGGAACACCATAGCCGTCGGACGCTTTTCGGGCGGCAGTTTGAGTACGCTTTTACCCTGAATCTGAATGTCGCCACTGTCCGGGTCCAAAAAGCCGCCAATGGAGCGAAGCACGGTTGTTTTACCACAGCCGGAAGGTCCCAGCAGTGTCACCAGCTCTCCCTTCATCACGTCAAGTGAAATGCCTTTGACTCCGTCTCCTGTCTTGAAGCGCTTAGTTAACTCTTGAATGGATAATTGAATGGGCATTAGCTTAGGCTCCTTTTTCAGGATTTTGCAAACTCCTCTTTTGACCAATTACGTTATTTCACCTGAAATCCGCCTGCCAGTACATCCGCACTTACAAAACGCTTGGCTGCCAATAGCAGAATGATCGTTGGCAGGGTAAGAATGACAGAGAAAACAGCGCCCGTTGTGCTCGGATAATCAGCAATGATGGAATACATGATGACTGGCATTGTTTTATAGTCCGGTGTTCCGACAAGGAGTGTCCCCTGTGCTTCATCTAGTGAAGCAAGAAAGGTAAAGATGGAGGCGACCACAATGCCGGGCAGCGCCATAGGAAAGGTGATTTTCCAAAACACCCGAAATGGTCCGGCTCCGGCATCCCGCGCTGACTCCTCCTGTGCACGATGTACGCTGCGGAAGGCAGAGGAAGGAATCCAGGTCATATACATGAGCGTGTTTACCATATGGATAAGCACAATGCCTGCAAAGGTGTTCATCAACCCGAATTGGTAGAATAGTACGGCAATGGACACATACAAACCCATTTTCGGAAAAGCATGCGTAAGCAGGAATGAGAAAAGAAACCACTTACTGAGCGGGAAAGAAATTCGTGCAAAGGCATAAGCAGCAGGAATACATACGATAATGGAGCAGACCGTAACGGTAATCGCAATCAGGAAGGATAGGGAAATCGAGCTGAGTACATCATCCTGGGTAAGTACAAACTTCCACCATTCCAGTGACAAGCTCTGCGGGAGCGGTGCAGGATACTGCCATTTTCCCGAAACCGCCAAAAGGAGAAGATTGGTCAGAGGCCCTAGGAAAAAAATGACGAAAATGACAAGCACGATGAATTCCACAATTTTGCGTGTGCCGAGTGAGCGAAGATACCAGTTCATAATTCATCCCTCTCAAGACGTCTAGACGTCCGAATCTCTTTTCTATTTGGATTATAGAGAGGGTTTGTTATCACAAATCGACAAGGAAGATAAGATTATGTAAAGGGGAAGATACCATTTAACACTTCACAGAATAAAAAAAGAGAGAGGCTGCTAACAGCCTCTCTCTTTGAACGTGTATCAATAGCTATATCATTCTTGTCCTACAAATAAATCGGAAGCACCTGATTTGTTTGATCGCGATTACGCCCAACCGAGAAAATAGCAATTGGGATACCTGTCAGATCAGACACGCGTTGTACGTAATTGCGTGTAGTCTCAGGCAGTTCCTCCAGCGTTTTCACACCAGTGATGTCTTCGCTCCAACCTGGCATTTCTTCATATACCGCTTCGCATTCCGCCAGCATTTTTAGGCTAGCCGGATAATGCGTAATCACCTCACCGCGGTACTTGTAACCTGTACAAATTTTCACTGTTTTCAGGCCAGTCAATACATCCAGCGAGTTCAGGGAAAGACCCGTTAACCCACTGACACGACGGGCATGACGCACAACAACGCTGTCAAACCAGCCAACACGACGAGCACGACCTGTAACCGTACCGTACTCATGACCTGTTTCACGAATGTAATCGCCGACTTCATCGTTCAGCTCAGTTGGGAAGGGTCCATCACCTACACGAGTGGTGTACGATTTAGCCACACCGATGACTTGTTGAATCTTGGACGGGCCTACACCGGAACCAATACATACGCCGCCAGCCGACGGGTTGGAGGACGTAACGTACGGATACGTACCTTGGTCGATATCGAGCATAACGCCTTGCGCACCCTCGAACAGTACCTTTTGATTTGCGTCAATCGCATCATTCAACACGACAGACGTATCTCCTACATAAGGACGGATAAATTCAGCATACTCCAGATACTGTTTCAGTATTTCTTCTACGTCCAATGGCTCGCCGCCGTATACTTGTTCAATCACTTGATTTTTTTCTTTCGTTTGGTGGCGCAGCTTCTTTTCGAATTCCTCTGCATCCAGCAAATCAGCAATACGAATACCGTTACGTGCAGCTTTATCCATATAAGCAGGGCCGATCCCTTTACGGGTAGTACCAATTTTGTTAGGACCTTTGCGGTCTTCTTCCAGCACATCCAGCGTCATATGGTACGGCATAATCACATGTGCACGGTCACTAATGACCAGATTTTTTGTGGAAAAGCCATTATCATGAATGTAAGTAATTTCTTCAATAAGAGCGGCTGGATTTACTACCATGCCGTTGCCAATAACACACTTTTTATCTTCATAAAAAACGCCGGATGGAATCAGGCTCAGCTTGTACTTTTTACCGTCAATGAGAATCGTATGACCAGCATTGTTTCCGCCTTGGTAACGGGCCACCACTTCAGCGCTTTCCGCCAGATAGTCCGTGATTTTACCTTTGCCTTCGTCTCCCCATTGTGTTCCCACAACGACTACAGTTGACATGTTTCATTCCTCCGTGGAGTGCCCACAGACACTCTGATTTTGAGCTGACACACTACGCATATCCGACTTCAATCGCCTGAGCGAGCAGATATGGAGCGTTCTCGGACAGCAGGAAAAAACGTCCGTCGCAGACATTCCGTAGGTTCGGAAAGCCCCGGGCGTATTGTTCTCCCCACTGCGTTGAAGCAGCACTATAAGTGTAACAGCACCATTTTTTAAAGTCAAATAAAAAGCGAACATTATATTACATGAAAATAGTATTGTTCGTAATTGAGAGTTTCATTCCTTATATGAAAATACGTGAACCCTATAAAAAAGGACCCTTTCGAGATCGCGAAATCCGCGTCGAAAGAGCCTTTTCTTATGATACTAATATGTTATCCGGCGAACGCATCCGAATGGGCACGCTCGTAATTAGCGAATTTATTATAATTTTTGAGAAAGACCAATTCTACCGTACCGACCGGGCCGTTACGCTGCTTGGCAATGATAATCTCAATAATATTCTTCTTTTCTGTTTCCTGATTATAGTAATCATCCCGGTACAGAAACGCCACGATATCAGCATCCTGCTCGATAGAACCCGATTCCCGCAAGTCACTCATCATCGGCCGCTTGTCTTGACGCTGCTCCACACCCCGACTCAGCTGGGAGAGGGCAATTACAGGCACTTCAAGCTCACGGGCGATTTGCTTCAATGTCCGTGAAATTTCGGATACCTCCTGTTGCCGGTTCTCGCCTGCTTTGCCTCGTCCGTGAATAAGCTGCAAGTAGTCGATTACGATCATGCCAAGTCCCTTTTCCGTCTTGAGACGGCGGCACTTGGCACGGATATCAGCCACAGTGATGCCGGGCGTATCATCGATATAGATTTCCGCCTCTGACAAGGCTGCAATGCCCATCGTCAGCTTCGCCCAATCGTCGTCGCCTTTAAATTCACCTGTCCGCATGACGTTCGCGTCCAGATTGGCCTCGGCGCAAATCATCCGCTGCACGAGCTGAGCGGCCGACATCTCCAGACTGAAGATGGCTACTGTCTCTTTTGCCCGAACTGCAACGTTTTGCGCAATATTCAGAGCGAACGCTGTTTTACCTACGGATGGACGGGCGGCCACAATGATCAAGTCATTGCGCTGGAAACCCGCCGTCATCTTGTCCAAATCAACAAACCCGGACGGAATCCCGGTCGTATTGCCCTTGTTCTGATGCAGCAATTCAACGCGGTCAAACACTTCCATCACGACATCGCGGATGGCAATAAAGCCGCTACCTGAGCGCCCGTTGGATATCTCCATAATCTTGCGCTCAGCATCGCTCAGCATACCAGCGACATCTTCGCCACTGCTATAGCCTTCGCTCACAATCTGTGTAGCTGCACGAATCAAGCGACGAAGCATCGCTTTTTCTTCAATGATCTGGGCATAGTAATCCACGTTAGCCGCTGTTGGCACCCCGTGAGCCAGCTTCGCCAGATAACTGACACCGCCGATATCCTCTAGCTGTCCCTTGTCCTGAATTTTCGAGGTCAGCGTAACCAAGTCAATCGGCTGTCCGGATTCACCCAGCTCAATCATTGCTTCGTAAATCATCTGATGAGCCTTATCATAAAAGTCCTCGGTTTGCACCCGCTCCATTGCGGTAATCAGTGCTTCAGACTGGAGCAAAATAGACCCGATAACCGCCTGTTCAGCCTCCAGATTTTGCGGAGGAATCCGATCAAAAAATTCGCCGCCCATAATTATTCTTCAGTCACCTGTACTTTCAGCGTAGCTTTGACCTCAGGATGAAGCTTAACGGTCATTTGAGTCACGCCCAACGTACGAATCGGTTCTTCCAGCTCAATTTTGCGTTTGTCCAGCTTGATGCCAGTTTTAGCTACTGCCTCCGCGATTTGCTTGCTTGTAATCGCGCCGAACAGCCGTCCACCTTCACCAGCCTTCGCCTTGAGCTGAATCGTTGTCTCTTCCAGCTTTTTGCCGAGCGCTTGAGCCTCTTCCTTTTCCTCTTGCTTGCGCTTTTCCTCAGCAGCATTCTGATTTTCCAGCGTCTTCATATTTCCTTCTGTCGCTGGACGGGCAACACCACGCGGCAACAGGAAATTCGCTGCATAACCGTCCGACACTTCCTTAATTTGCCCCTTCTTGCCTTGGCCCTTCATATCTTTAATGAATATCACTTTCATTCAAATAACCCCTCTTCCCCATCAATTTCGGCCAGCACGTCGACCACTCTGCGCTTAGCTTCCTCCAGCGGGCAATCCAGCTGAACCGCCGCATTCGTCAGATGTCCTCCGCCGCCTAGCCGTTCCATGACGACCTGTACGTTCATGCGTCCGAGTGAACGGGCGCTGATCCCCACCAGGCCGTCAGGACGTTCACTGACCACAAAGGAGGCCAGTACATCCGTCATATTGAGTAATGAATCCGCCACCTGAGCAATCAGGAGCTGCGGTATTTTCTGTCCGGGCTCAGTTACCGCAATTGCGATATGCCCATATATCATTTTAGCATGCTTAATAATTTCCGCCTTAGCAATATATTCATCCAGGTCCTCTTTTAACATGCGCTGGATCATTACTGTATCTGCCCCACTACGCCGTAAAAAGCCGGCTGCCTCGAATGTACGCGAGCCTGTATGCAGGGAAAAATGCTTGGTATCCACCGTAATCCCCGCCAGCAGTGATGTTGCCTCCAGCGGTGTCAGTTGGACCTTCTCATGGATATATTGTAGCAGCTCGGTCACCAGCTCACAGGCCGATGACGCATATGGCTCCAAGTAGATCAGAACCGAATCGTTAATAAATTCCTCGCCCCGACGATGATGGTCGACAACCACCACCCGGCTGGCCGTTTGCACCAGACGCGGCTCAATCGTCATTGAGGCCTTATGCGTGTCCACCACGACCAGCAGACTGTGCTCAGTCATCAGCTGGAGCGACTGCTCTGGCGTCATGAGCGCTTGCGATAACTTCTCATCCTTGTTTACCTGCTCCATCATTCGGTCGATAGACGGATTGGATTTATCCAGTACGATATGTGCCTCTACATTGTAAAGTGCCGCAGCCTTCCACACACCGATGGCCGCTCCCAATGCATCCATGTCCGGTATTTTGTGTCCCATGATCAGGACGCGGTCGCTCTCCTGCATCAGGTCACGCAGCGCATGTGCAATGACTCGGGCACGCACCCTGGTACGCTTCTCGACAGCATTGGACTTGCCTCCATAAAAGGACAGGCGCTGTCCCGCCTTCACTGCTGCCTGATCGCCCCCACGTCCAAGCGCCATATCTAGACTGGATTGGGCCAGCTCGCCTAGCTCCTTGATGCTCTCTGCACCGAAGGACAAGCCAATACTCAGTGTCATTGGTACTTTTAAATCCGCCGTCATTTCCCTTACGGTATCCAGAATGACGAATCGACTTTGCTCCAGCTCCTGAAGCGCTTTATGATTTAGCATAATGAGATAACGCTCAGAAGATAATCGACGCAAATAAATATTGTACTGATTAGCCCAAGATGTAATCTCGCTTGACACCTTTGCAATAAGCGCGGTGCGTTGCTGATCGTCCATTCCCTGAGCAGCCTCGTCCATATTATCGAGCATGACGATACCGAGCGCCAACCGCTCGTTTTCATACTGCTTGCGTAGCACCGCCAACTCCGTGACTTCATACAAATATATCAGACGCTCATCGGGCACGATCAAAAACTGATAATGACGCTCATCATGCTGTAGCTCCACCTTCAGCTCACGAGCAGGCTCCTTTGTTTCCTTCTTGGTGCTTAGAGCACCTGCGAGTTGAGGAAACAAATCTTGAAGAGACTCACCAATCAGTGATTGCTCCTCGAACATCTCCCCGGCAAACCGATTGTGCCATTCTACCGTTCGATTTTCACTGTATAAAATGATGCCGAACGGCAATGCACTAATCGCTTCCCCTTCCACCCGCTTGATCCGGAAGGAAAGACCGCTGATATATTGATTCAGTTCCCGACGAAAATCCAATTCCGTCTTCAGCATCAGCCCGCCGAGCAAGAATGACAGCAGCAGTCCTATCACACCCAGTTCCCAGTTGTACATGGAAATACATATGACAAGCACCAGCAGCAGTAAAAACGCCCAGACCGTCTGATAGCCGTGCCAGCGTTTTTGTAGAAATTTAGGCATGACTGTTCACCCTATTTCTTTGATCTTGTAATAGCTTCACGCAGCGGAAAGGCCAAATCAATAATACCTATAATGCGGAGCGGCTGGAACACCAGAACGACGAGCGACAGCAGCAACGCAATCACCGGGCTCATTTTACGGCTATGCGTCCAGAAGTATACAAAACCAATCGTCTGGATAATAAAACATGCATGAATCAGCGGTAGCATACTAATGGAAACCATTTGAATCCAGCTGCTATCGGAAGACCCTGCTATCCATTCAATTACAATTGCCAGCAGATAATACCAGATCAGCGCGCGCGGTAGCCTCCACTCGCGAGCAGGCTTCATTTTGCGTACCGGTACATCGAGACTGCTCAATGCCGGACGTGCCAAAGCATGCGTAATCACCGCCAATATGAACGAGGTCATGATCAGCACATACGGAATTTTTCCAATCAGCATTGTACTGAGTTTCTGCGTATCCTCCGCTGTCCAATTCATGTTCGAAAACATCGGATTAGCACTCAAAACCTGCTGTACTATACTTGCCGATATCGCGGCCTGATCACGAAGGTACTGCGAAAGATCAAACCCAAAAGAATACGTAGCGATAAACAGAACAACCAACAACTCGGCTAAAATAATGCCCATTCCGGTCATCAACGCCTGAAAAGCAGATCCTCCCTTTTTATAAATCCGTCCCATCATTATTGAAGGAATCAGAAAATAAATCGCAGGGAGCAGCGAATACACATCGAGTAGCGCTATAATTAACAGCACCGGTATGACGTGGACCAGAAATCCTTTGAAAGGCAGCGATGAAAACAATACAGCGCCAGGCACAATCAGCAAAAATACGGTAATGATTCTTAATGGTGTCAATAGAGTCAGCAGCAGAAGCAAATAAATGACGCTCCATGCTACAGTTGCCAAGCGGAATTTCAACGTTTTCACCTCTTACGCATATGTTCTTCCAGTGCGGAAATGTCCTGATACCAATCCTCCAGCTGGTGTCCTTCTTTTCTGTGCTTTCTTAGCTTGTCGATGAGTAGATCATCCAATTCACGGTAAGACACTCCAAGGCGCCTCCCCAAAATATAACTGCTCATCACCAAACTCGCCAAACAATCACCAATGCGGGCTGTACTGCCTTCCCACATCGCCTTAAACAGACGGGAGACTTGGTCAAGCACCTCTGTTTTAAGCCATTCAATAACCTTGGCTCGTTTAACTACATCCATTTCTTTAGGCATATGATGAAGAGTCACACCCCTCTGAAAAAGCTTTATTCTCCATTATAGCATATCCTATTCTGAAAATAACTGTTACCCCATAAGGTAAATCGTTATTTTCGGACCAGCTTTGCTGCTTATTTTAGCTTGAAGTATTAAGCGATTCCCTGGACACAAATTTTTCACAATACTCAATAATCTGGCTGCGACGTACAATGCCAATAAACCGTTCCATATCATCTACGACGGGCACAAAATTCTGTACCTTCGCCAAATTAATTAAATCCTCCATGTTCGCGTCAATGGATACGGGCTTCATCGTAACCCGCAACGGAACGTCCTTAAGCATAAACTTAGAAGCGTTTTCAAAGGTGATTTTCCCCTCGGACTCTTTCATATGCCACAACAGATCACCTTCTGTAACTGTACCTGTATATCTACCTTCTTTATCCAAAATAGGAACCGCTGTAAAACGGTGATATTCCATCCGTTCCAACGTTTGCCGTAAAGTAGCATCCGCCGTTACACAAGCAACTTCCTGTTTGGGAAGCAAGAAAAAAGCGATGTTCATGAGAAACGAATCCCCCTCAAAATCAAATATAAATCAATTGATTATTCACTGAATGTCCTGCTTGTCGGGAAGCCTCAGCGTCTGCGGGGTTGTATCGGAATCTAGCCAGTTCGCAATCATAAGTCTGGCATATTCAAGTTCCTGTTCATTAGCCCGGTCATAATACAGGCCCTTCTTCTTGAACCCTTCCCCCGTAATCGTAAAACTTGAAATTTGTGGATTCCCCTGCGAAATAGCCTGCTTGCCAAGCCCAGTAATAAAAGTAGGTTCCATATCGGTTTTGAAATTGGCTCCCATAATATCGAGCAGCTCCGGGACTTTGGTAATTCCGTTGATATTCAGCAGCTTATCGGCCATAGCGTTCAAGAAAATTTGCTGCCGTTTTGTACGGTTGAAGTCGCTATCTTCCCGATATCTAACATAATACATGGCTTCCTCACCATTATAAAGCGGCTTGCCCGCCTCAATACGGAACTTGATATGCAGCGGATTCTTATTCTCAATGGGCTTGTCGATGGGAAGCACAACTCCACCCACTGCGTTCACCGCCTCCTGAATACCCTGGAAATTAATCGTAGCATAATAATCGGCCTTATGCTCCATCAACTTCTCTACTGTAGCCATGGACATATCTGCGCCTCCGAACGCATAAGCATGCCCCAACTTATCAAAATCATCCTCGCCATCGCGATTCGGATCATGTCCGACAATCTGTACGTACGTATCCCTTGGAATGGAAATCAAAAGCACACGCGATTCTGCGGGCCGTACTACTGCATACATAACCGTATCCGAACGACCACGCGCCTTTTCATTTGGCCTTTCATCTGTACCCAGTAACAGCACCGAAAAGGGCTCCTTACGGTAAGCTACTGTCTCTTGCTGCTGCTGTTCACCGGATTGTCGCGGCTGATAGGATTTCTCCAGCTTGCTCTCCAACGTCGGTGATACAAACCAATCAAAAGCCACCAGTGTCAGCTGTTTGCGGAATAGGTAGCCTCCCACTGCAATCAAAAATAAAACAATACATGAAATATATAGAGCGGTAAACCTCTTTTTCTTTTTGGGCTTTCCACTGGTCCTTCTCTTATGTCTTCTCTCCATAACAGGTACCTTCCTTCTTTCCGTCACAAATCCCATCTCTTCATTAAACCGAATTGGTCCCACATGAAGCGAAAACTTCCCCTCAAAGCATAAAAGGTCTGCTACCCTGTTGTCAAAAGTATCATGGCGTGGTCAGCTTCTCAAATTCATGCCAAAAAAGGCTTCGACCTCACGGTCAAAGCCCCAATTCATGTTTATATTCGTATCCTATGTAGCTTTCAAAATCATTTTCCCCCTTAATGCGGGGCCAGTTTCACCAAATTTTGCAGTCGCACCGGGAAAGAAGTCGACAGGGCAAAACCATAATCGAACAACCTCCGTGTCTGCTCAAAACGCTCCTCCTTGCTCGGTGCACCCAGCACCACAGCAACTAGCCGTCTTCCATGCTGCTCAGCTGTACCCGTGAAGCAGTATCCAGCATCGCTTGTGTATCCTGCTTTCAGTCCGTCCGTTCCCGCGTAAGAGTACGGTCCAGCCAAGGAAGGCAGCATCCAGTTCGTATTACTAATGTAGATGCCTTTATCCTTCAACTCCATCTGCGTACGGCTGGACGTTCTCAAAATCTCCGGGTGTGACGTAATCAAATAGGAGGCCAACTTCGCCGTGTCGCTTGCTGTCATTTTCGTTTCTCCCCGAATATCCTCAGGGTGATTCGGCCCCAATTCACTCTGCCCTGCTCCAGAGGCATTGCTGAAGCGACTATCGGATGACAACCCGATTTGGGCAGCTTTTCCATTCATACGCTTCACAAAAGCTGATTCATTCCCTGCTGAACGCTCCGCTAACGCGACAGCGGCATCATTCGCTGAATACACAACCATACTCTGGAACAATTCGGATACGGTCATCCTTTCACCATACCGGAGGGACAAATTCACACCGCCCACCGTACTCGCGTAACGGCTAATTCGCACTTCATCATTCCAGCCTAACCGTCCGGCCCGAATATCCTCCAGCACCAATAGCTCAGTCATGAGCTTGGACATATTTGCGGAAGGCATAGGCGTATCGCCGTTCACATCCATCAGTAATTCCCCAGTATGCATGTCCATCAGCACCGCAGCCTCTGCATCCACATTCGGCTTTCCGATCAACAGGCGGGGTCCAAGCGTAATAAAAATCAATATAATAAGTACCGGGACGACAATAGCCCAACGTAACCAATGTTTTTTCATCATCGTAATAACCTCCATACTTTATTAGACGATGAAAAATCCATTTTGTCTGCAATTTTTCGAAAAAAAGATACAATTTTTTTACCTTTTGTATTCCACGCCAAAATATCCGTCAATTCTGCTTTCAGGATGACGGATATTTTGCTTCCTAATTATATATTTTAGGCAAAGTGACAGGCTACAAAATGCTGATCGCCCGCATCGCGGTATACCGGAATCTCTGTTTTACAACGTGCTTCTGCCATAGGACAACGTGTATGAAACTTGCATCCTGAAGGCGGATTGGCCGGAGATGGGATGTCTCCTTTCAACACAATCCGTTGTCTCTTGATCGTGGGATCGGGAATCGGTACTGCCGATAGCAGCGCCTTTGTGTACGGATGAAGCGGATTACTGAACAGTTCCTCCTTGGAGGAAAGCTCTACCATTGAACCCAGATACATCACACCAATCCGGCTACACAGATGCTCGACTACACTTAGATCATGCGAGATGAACAGATAGGTCAATTGGCGTTCCTGCTGCAAATCACTTAACAAGTTAATAATCTGGGCCTGAATAGACACATCTAGAGCAGATACCGGCTCATCAGCCACAATAAAATCAGGATTCAAAATCAAAGCCCTTGCAATCCCGATCCGCTGACGCTGGCCGCCAGAGAACTCATGCGGATACCGATCATAATGATACGAGGATAGCCCACAAATATTCAGCGTTTCATTGACCTTCTTCCGCAGCTCACTACGATCAATCAACCCGTGATCCAGCAACGCCTCACCAATGGCTTCACCGACCTTAATTCTCGGATTCAGTGAGCTAAAAGGGTCCTGAAAGACGATTTGCAACTTCGGACGAAGCGCACGAATCTGCTCTTTGTTTAACGCGTGCAAGTCTTCACCTTTGTATCGTACCGATCCCTCTGTCTTATCCATCAATCTAAGAATCGTGCGTCCAATCGTACTTTTGCCACAACCCGATTCTCCTACCAGACCGAAGGATTCACCCTTATGAATGTTAAAGGATACATCATCGACTGCTTTCACATGTCCGACAGTACGCTGAAAAATCCCGCCTGTGATCGGGAAATACTTTTTCAGCCCTTCCACTTGAATCAAAGGCTCGCTCATATCCGTTGCCCTCCTTCTTTCTCATATAGCCAGCAGGCAACCTTATGACCATTCTCCTTTTCATTCAAAGGAGGAGCCTGATCCTTGCAGATTTGCATACAGTGGGAGCACCGATCATGGAAATGACAATTTTCCCCCAACTCAATTGGGTTTGGAACCTGTCCTGGGATGGAATACAGTCGATCCATTTTCTGATTAATGACGGGCTTCGCCTTTAATAAGCCTTGAGTATATGGATGCTGCGGATTTTTAAACAGCTCAATGACAGGCGCCTCTTCAATGACGTTTCCAGCATACATAACGACCACATAATCAGCCATTTCTGCCACGACACCCAAGTCGTGCGTGATGAGCATAATGGACGTTTTAAGCTTATCCTTCAAATCCCGCATTAAATCCAGAATCTGTGCCTGAATCGTAACATCCAGTGCCGTTGTTGGTTCATCCGCAATCAATAACTTCGGATTACAGCTTAATGCGATGGCAATCATGATCCGCTGGCGCATACCGCCACTCAATTCATGAGGATAGGAATGGAATATTTCTTCCGACCGCGAAATCCCCACCAAATTAATCAGCTCAATTGCCCGAGCATGTGCTTCTTTTTTACTCATTAATGTATGCATCAGCAATGGCTCCGTGATCTGTTCCCCAATCGTAAGCACGGGATTCAGAGAAGACATCGGCTCCTGAAAAATAATCGAGATGTCATTGCCGCGAATTTGCTGCATTTGACCTTTATTGAGTTTTAGAAGGTCCTTGCCCTCAAACCAGATTTGTCCGTCTGAGGTGTGGGGAGAATCAATCAACCTCATCATCGTCATCGCAGTTACACTCTTACCGCAACCAGATTCTCCTACCACACAGAGCGTTTCACCCTCACGAATTTTAAAACTGACGTCATTGACCGCTTTGACAGTTCCGTTAGAGGTATGAAAGTGGGTTTTCAGGTTACGAAATTCAATCAAAGCATTTTCCATAAACGTTCGTCTCCTACTTCTTCATTTTAGGGTCCAGCGCATCACGCAAACCGTCGCCAATCAGGTTAATCGCTACAACTGTAATTAGAATACACATTCCCGGTGGGACCCATATCCAAGGCCGTTTGCGGAAGTCAATTAGGTTATTTGCAGCCGATATCATGTTCCCCCACGAAGGTGTGGGCGGCACAACGCCGATTCCCAGGTAACTGAGCGCAGATTCTGTAATAATCGCACCCGCCACTCCAAGCGTAGCCGTAACAATAATGGTAGGAATCGTGTTCGGCAGCAAATGTCGGAATATTTTGCGGCGGTCTCTCAAGCCTAGCGCTTCCGTCGCCTGCATGAACTCCTGTTCACGCAGCGTAAGAATTTGCCCCCTGACCAGACGGGACAAGCTAGTCCAGCTCAAGACCCCGATAATGAGCATCAGAAAATAAATGCGATTCGACGGATCGACCTTCAAATCCGACAGAACAGCACCTAAAATAATAAGCAGCGGTAATGTAGGGAGTGCCATGAAAATATCGGCAATCCGCATAATAACCGTATCCACGCCTTTACGATAAAACCCTGCCAGCGCACCCAACGTTGCTCCGATCATGACCGAAATAAACGTGGCAACCAGTCCCACCGTCAAGGAAATACGGCCGGCCAGCATTGTACGCAACAAAATATCTCTACCAAACTTATCTGTACCAAGCCAGTACTTAGCATTAGGCGATAAATTTTTGTCAGCTAGCTTGTAATCATCTAAATGATAAGGTGAAATCATCGGTCCAAAACTACAAATGATAACCATCAGAATTAATATAACGAGACCAGCCAAAGCCAGACGGTTTTGGTTAAAACGGCGAACGGCGATTCTCCATGGAGACGCTTCAGGACGGATCGCCGCCTTTTGATTCGTTTCAATCGTGACTGTTTCTGCGGACAATAGTATCCCTCCTACTTCAAGCGAATTCTTGGATCTGCCATGCCATACAATACATCAGAGAGCAAATTACCGATAAGCGTAAGTAACGCTAAGAAAATCGTGAAGCCCAACATAAACGGATAATCCCGCATACTAATCGACTCCAGATAGACCTGACCCACACCCGGCCACACAAATACTTTCTCCAGAATCATCGCCCCACCAAATAAGGCCGGAAGCTCGAAGCCGAGTAGTGTGATGGCTGGAATCAGTGCATTGCGCAGTGCGTGCTTGAAAATAACCGTACGTTCCTTCAAGCCTTTGGCGCGTGCGGTACGAATATAATCCTGACGAATGACCTCCAACATGCCTGTACGGAAATACCGGGTCAGACTTCCTGTGCTCAGCATCGTAAGTACGAGTGTCGGCAGGAACATATGCTTGAGAACATCCACCATATAAGCCCACGAGCCTGGCTCCATCCCTGCTGTGGTCATGCCCCCAACCGGGAGAATCCCCCACTCTAGGGCAAATATTTTGATGACCAATAGACCAATAAAAAATGAAGGCAGCGACATACATAAGAAAATGAATAATGTGACAAACTTATCGAATAACGAATATTGAAACTTGGCTGAAAATACTCCTGCAATAACCGCAATCAGCCAGCTAAAAATAAGACTAAAAAAAGCGATAATAAATGAGTTCCATACATAATTGCCAATGACCTTCGTTACCGGCTGCTTATGCTGTAATGAATCCCCCATATTCCCCTTTAACATATTACCGGCCCATATAAAATAGCGTTGGTACTCCGGTTTATCCAGCCCGTAGATATGTCGTAGCTGCTGCGCCTTTTCGGCCGTCATATTCGGGTTCTGCTTGGCTGTAATATAATCACCCGGCACCATGGCTGAAATCGCAAATACGATAATGGATATGCCAATAAGTGTGGGGATGAGTTGCAGCAGTCTTCGAATAATGTACTGCTTCATATTCATTCCTCCAGACGAATAAAGTGATATGCCCAGCTCGTGAGAGCTGAGCATACGATTGGCAACCCTTATTGAGCGATCTGAGCGTTATGCAGAGTGAACTCAAAATCTTTGTATGGCGTAATTTCTAAGCCAGATACACGTCCATTAACTGGCCACATATCTCTGCGTTGGTACATAAAAATAGTTGGTAGATCTTTGTTCAGCTCTTGATAGAGCTGTTTGTAAATCAATTTGCGTTTCTCTTGATCCAGTTCATGCTTACCAGCAAGCGTTAGTTCATCGACCTTCTTATTGGAATAGCCGATATCATTTTGTGCACCATTCGAAATAAAAGTCGTTGTATCCGGGTCTGGTGTTAAGCCCCAAGCCGCGAAGAACATATCAAACTTGCCTGTGTCCTTTTTATCCATAATGGCGTTAAAATCTAAAGTTTCGGAAGTCAGCTTGATGCCTAGCTCCTTATAGTTATTGGACATGATCGGTAGCAAGGCCTCTACTACTGGGTTATCAGCAGTCGCAGAGAAGTTAATGGTCAACTTTTCTCCGTCCTTTTCGCGAATTCCGTCAGCACCAACCTTCCAGCCTGCCTCATCCAGCAAAGCCTTCGCCTTAGCTGTATCAAATTCATATTTGTTGATACCTTCATCCGTATAAGACCAAGATTCTGTAGATTGTGGAATGTTAATAACATTCGCATATGGACCATACACGCCCTGCACAATCTCCTTACGGTTTAAGCCAATCGTTAGAGCCTGACGTACTTTAGGGTCCTTAAATTTCTTTTCCTTATGATTAAACGCAATATATCCATAGCCGTTTGTCGGCATAATATTCACGTCCAAGAAGCCCAACGCCTTTAATTCCTCTACATTGTCTTCAGTAACTGTGATGTTGTCCATGTCCGTTTCACCTGTTTGCAGCATAGACAGGTTTGTTTCTTCTGTTGTTGTTTTGAAAATAACTGACTTCACTTTTGGTGCGCCTTTGAAGTAGTTTGGATTCGCATCAAATACGACTTGTTGACCCGGGGAGAAGCTCTTCAGTACATACTGACCAGAGCCGATTGGCTTATTATTAAGCGCCTTGATGCTGTCCAGGTTACCCTTTTTGAATCCTTTTCCATAATAAGCTTCTGGCATGAAGTATTGCTCACCCAGAAAATCCTTTGTATACGCTGTTGCTTCTGTAACGGTTACCTCTACTGTGTTATCATCAATGACTTTGATACCAGAGATATCATTCGCCTTGCCATCGTGATACTCTTTACCGCCTTTAATCTTAAAAGATAATACATCTGTTTCTCCGTCATAATTTGGATCATGCAGTACCTTGAGGACAAAAGCATAATCCTTCACTGTTACTGGGGTACCGTCACTATACTTCACGCCTGGTTTCAGATGGAATGTATATTTTAGACCATCCGGCGATACATCTACCTTGTCAGCCAAACTATTTTCATATGTACCATCCGCCTTCACCTGTAAGAAGGAATCAAATACTGTTCTGACTACATATAAATCGTAAGTCGTTTGCCAGAATAGCGGGTTAAATACCCCTTTAGGTGATGTCATACCTACTACAATGTTATCTTTCCGATTAGTCGCCCCCGGAGGATTTTGCGTCAGATCAGTCGCTTTAATAACACCCTCCGTAACAGGTGCACTTCCTTCATTTCCCTCTGTTTTATTGTCCGCATTGCCTTGCTGTGGCTGTGCCTCATTAGCACCTCCGCTACATCCTGCAAACAGAACACCAACGATCGTAAGCATCATAAGCAAAGAAACCCATTTCTTCGTCTGCATCATCCTGTTAATCCCCCTTAGTCGGTTCTTTATTTAACAGCCTGTCTCATTCCTGCGGTGATTCATTAAAGCTTGAGGTTTGAAAATGAAGTTGCACATCCTCCTTACTGTCTTAATAGCGTAAACACGTGTTTTAGACCTCTGGTCAATTTCGTGCGCTAACAACCATTACATTTTTATTAAGGTTTATCTTAAGTGTAAAATAATATCACGTCAATATCTTTTTTTATGTAATATAAAAATGCAAAATATCTATTTATGTAAAGTTTATGAATTTTACTTGTGGAAAATGACAAAAAAACAGGATTTCATGTAATATAAAATAACATTTCAGAAGGCCGAAATGTTTACTCTGGCGAGTTGGGGAGCTTGCAATTTCACAAGCCATTAAAAGGTATACTATGGTTTATGGGTAAACATGGATTGTATTATTAGTAAGTTACAATAGATGGCACTTGTTGTCAATATAAAAAATCACGAAAAAAGACGCTCCCGGGATCGGGAACGTCTCTTTTTTCCACCCACTACTATTCAGTAGTGTAAGGAAGCAATGCGATTTGACGGGAACGTTTAACAGCGATTGTCAACATACGTTGATATTTCGCACTTGTTCCAGTCACACGACGAGGAAGAATTTTTCCACGTTCGCTAATGAATTTTTTAAGCAGGTCTGTATCTTTATAGTCAATGTGAGTAATTTTGTTCACAGTGAAGAAACATACTTTACGACGTTTGTTGCGACCACCACGACGAGCTGGTCTTTTGTTATCGTCTCCGCCTTCTCTTTGTCTGAAGCCCATTCTTTGTCAGTCCTTTCCCAATTAAAATGGTAAATCATCATCCGAAATATCGATCGGTTTTCCGTCATCGGAAAAAGGATCCTGATTGTTTCGCGAGTTATTATTCCCGCGTCCACTATTGCTGTTACCGCCTCCGAAAGGAGACTCCTCACGCGCAGCTCCACCGCTATTGCCGCCACCGTTACCGCCATCGCGGTTAGATTCCAAGAAACGCACATTATCAGCTACAATTTCAGTCACGTATACACGTTTTCCTTCATTGTTCTCATAATTACGCACCTGAACACGGCCTTCAACAGCCGTTAAACGACCTTTGCGAAGATAGTTAGCGCATGTTTCAGCAAGCTGACGCCAGGTTACGATCGGCAAGAAATCCGCTTCCCGTTCGCCGCCTTGACTCGTAAACGGACGGTCTACAGCCAGGGTGAACTGGGTTACTGCTACACCAGACGGTGTATAGCGCAGCTCTGGATCTTTGGTCAAACGACCGATCAGAATGACACGGTTCAACAATCCAATCCCCTCCTTTGAGCGTTGTTCATTACATAATCACGTACAATAATTAAGCTACGTCGTTCGTAATGAGATAACGAATTACTTCGTCAGAAATTTTCATGATACGCTCAAGCTCAGTAACAACAGCAGGTTCTGCTGTGAAGTTTACCAGAACGAAAGAACCATCACGGAATTTCTTGATCTCATACGCAAGACGGCGTTTAGTTACATCGTGACTCGTAATTTCGCCACCGCCGTTAGAGATGATACCTTGGAATTTATCGACTGTCGCTTGAACAGCTTCTTGTTCAATGTCAGGACGAATAATATACATCGCTTCATATTTGCGCATTCTTTACACCTCCTTATGGACATAAGGCCCTCAATCTCAGTTGAGAGCAAGGAACGAGCCTAAGCTCGCACTAAAACAGTTTACCAAATCCAACAACTGAATGCAACCTACAAATTCAATACACAAGCCTAAAACGGCTAAAAACACTGCATATCATTAGCTATATACAATTTTATAGAACATCAAAAATTTTGCATATATAAAGGAAATCATTTGATTCACTCACTATCTGTATACACGGTTTCGCATGTTTCTGTTCAAGACAGCGCACAATAACCGTTGCAGTCCAAATTCATTTATCTAAGGAGGCACCACCGTATGGGTGAAAAGACTGAGTTCGAACCAGGAGATAAGGTCCCAAACGACGGCGTATACATGGAGGTCGGAGAAAAGAGCTTCCATACTGAAATCCAAAACCCACAGCAAGTAACGCTGGAAAGAGGCGATTCTTTTCCCAAAACCGCCAACCATAATCGCAAATGGAAGAAAAAAACGAAAGCTCGTGTCCACTAATGTATATTTCCTCGGAATCCTGGCCATATTATGATTAGGCGGTACAACAGAGAGGTGTGGTTCCGTTGGACGACGTAGCCGGACAAACTGTTAGGAGATCCATTCCGGGCATTAGAAGCGTTAGGTTTGTGTAAAAGGACACTGTCTTTTCAACACTGGTATTGCTGGTCAGTACACCGAGTTTCATGATGTGATTGGACAGATCGTATCCTGTTAAAAATGTATCGCCTACGATGGAGGACCTTTGTGGTCCTCCTTTGTTGCATTATCGGACTTTTTGCATATCCTGGTAAAATGCAGATTAATTCAGCTCCTTCTGCTAGAATATATCCAAGTACAAAGACCTACTATCTACGGAGGTTTAAAGATGAGCTATTCTCGAATATTAAAGTGGATATCAGGTATATTCGAATTGGTGCTTGCCGTACCGATTGTGGGGGGAGCTATTGTCATGGGGACCGGCTACTCGGCTCTGGGATTTATGCTTGTCCTGCATGCAGTAACACTTATCCTGTCGTTACGCAATCAGGAGGCGATCTACGGCTCTGTATGGGGAGTACTCACTTCTTTGCTGGCCTGGATACCCTTTGTAGGCTGGGCTCTCCATTTGATTGCAGCGATCCTTCTGATGATCTCTGGCTCAAAAAAAACAAAACGCTATCATTACCCGCCTAACCAGCTATAACAAAAGAGTGCTCCTACCGGCAATGTTTCTCTGCTGTCAGGAGCATTTTTTGCTGTAACGATATCTCTCAGAAGGAACAAACTAACCCTTGTCTTTTACAAGGTCGAGCTGTACGTCTCCCCTTTCTCGCAGACACAGCAATTCATCGAACAGGAAAGTAAGTCCGCTTTTGTCTCTCCAGTTTCTGATGATGTCCGATACTACCTCCATCAAATCACGCCGAATCCCCTCTGCCAGTTGTAATCCTGCACTGTCACCATCAATGAACAAATGTGTGTGTTCCAGCTGCTCCAAATTGCGTACCTGACGCAGACATAGCACACCATTGTCCAGATAGAAGAAGTAGCATCCTTTATATAGACCCCTTCGAATATCTCATACATATGCGGCAAATCATACGGCCCGTATACCATCGAAGCCCATTCCAATCCCAACGATTTACTCATACATCGTTTCCCCTTTCCTAATGAAAATAAAGTTATCCTTCTTTCCAAGTAATATGGAGCAAAAGTATGTAAACCTAAAACCAATAAAACTTAATAAGTACTACTTTATTAGTAATATAATGTTAAGAAAATAGTACTACTCGGTGAGTAGTATGTCAATAGGATATACGAAAAAAGTTTTACGATATATGTAGTGTAGGATATAATACAAATAACTAATTTAGTAATTTTGTAACCCACAATATTTCCTTAAGGAGGCTCATTAACGTGAGTCAAATTCATTTTAAATTGAGTGAAACACTAGAAATGATTGGAACTACACGTAACAAGATCGCGGTGGAATCGAAAACAAGACCTGCTACAATTCTTGATTTAGCAAGTGGCGATACAAAAACCATTAAGCTGGAAACCTTGGTTAATATCTTAAATGCGATAAACGAAATCGCCCGTAGCCACGGCTTGGAACAAACATTTGGTATTGAAGATATCATTCAGTACGTCCCTCAAAGCACAGAAAATACGCGCTAATCCACTTTGGGATAGCGCGTACTTTTTTTAATAATATGATTCTTACCTTCCAAAAGGCATAAATCCCTTCTAAGTTCTTTACTTCGTGGACACGTTAGCCGCATATATACCTTCAAAATATCTCCCACAAACAAAAAATCCCCTACGTCACAGACGTAAGAGATTGGTTTATTAAATGAAGTTAGTGGCGGAAAGAGTGGGAGTCGAACCCACGCACGCCTTGCGACGCCTAACTGATTTCGAGTCAGCCCCCTTAGACCTCTTGGGTACCTTTCCGCAGCAAGGATAATTATATCATCATTGCAACTGTGACGCAAGCTGATTCTGGTTCATCGCCATTCATCCTTCTTGGCTCAATTCGCTTCCGTGTTTTGCTCGTCGGCGTTGGCCTTTGATCGCAGCACTTTCTTCATATTCTTTTCGAACTTGGCACGCGGAATCAGCACACTATGCTGGCAACCGACACATTTGATTCGAATATCCATCCCCATGCGGATAATTTCCATTTCATTCGTTCCACACGGATGAGGCTTCTTCATCTGTACAATGTCCCCTAGTTCAAATGACTTACGCTCCACCCTTCTCTCCCCCTTTTCTTCCTTGCTCATCTTCTTTTTCTAGGGTTATCGCCGTCTCCAAGGCGGCCTGACGATGTTCCTCATCCTCTAGGGCCTTCTTGATGTTATTCTGAATATCACGCTCTACCACAGCCCCTGTATTCGGCATACATTCTGCCACAACACGCACAATATACTCTGAGGTGGTCATGGACTGAACCCCTAACACATCTGGTATATTAAGTATCTGTACATTGGACTCCTCAATGCCTTCGATTGCCTGTTTTACCAAACTAACTGCTTCCTCCAGGCTCCGCTCGGCCTTCATTGGCACATCCACTACCGCCAACGCGTTGGACATGGAGAAGTTCGTTACCGTTGTAATTGAGCCGTTTGGTAAAATGTACACCTCACCTTTCCAGCTCACCAGTCTGGTTGTACGCAGCCCGATCATTTCCACTGTACCCTTGAAAGTACCTGTCTGAATGACGTCTCCTACGGCAAATTGATCCTCAAAAATAATAAAGAATCCGGTAATTACATCCTTAACCAGGCTCTGTGCCCCAAAACCAACGGCCAATCCAAGCACTCCAGCTCCAGCAATCAGAGGGCCGAGATTAATACCCATTTGCGAAAGCACCAGCATAATTAAGATGAAATTAAATACAATATTGGTTACATTTTTCAGTAGTTCCCCAACAGTCGTTAAACGCCTTGTATTCAATCGGAATCTGCCGTTATCTCCTTTTTGTTGCATCGACTTATCTATAATTTTATTAATAACTCGAATAAAGATACGCGTGATGATAAAAATAATCGCGATTTTTAAAATTACAAACAAAAAGGTCGACCACATCGCACTATCGGTAAGCCATTTCCATACAACATCCTTCCAGTGAATCGCACCTTTCACTACGTCATCGGTTTCTAAATTACCGGCCAACCAATGTATAAAGGTCATGCTGTATTCCTCCTTAAATAAGGGAACTACTCTTCCTGCTTCCCGAATTCTATTTCCTACTATATAAGCTTATCAACTGACTTCAAACATATGGCTATGAATAATCTACTTCCTTCGAGTATAAAAGCACAAGTTTATCCATATACTAGCTACTATCTTGAGAATAAATGTTACCCGCAGGCTAATTGTTATTCTCCAAGGTACAGCGAGCGCAACCTTCACACTCCATTACAGAGCGAAAGGAAGATTCCATGACTCATCCATCTGACTTCATTCCGGAGCAAGAACCCCTAAGCTTAAAAATATCACACACAGACCCCGGGATCCAATCAGCCATCATCCATCGTCTGCTGTTCCATCTGCATCAGGCGCCGAGTCTGCAAAATATCGTCATTATTTGCATCGGCACCGACCGTTCTACTGGAGATTGCCTGGGTCCGCTCGTAGGTACGCATTTATCACGCTACAAAAGCCCTCTGTTTAACCTATACGGTACATTAGAGGAGCCTGTACATGCTATGAACCTGCAAACGACGCTGAATGGCATACAAGCCCGATATGAACAGCCTTATATCATTGGTATAGATGCATGTCTTGGACAAACCTCCAGCGTTGGATGCATTCAGGTTTCAGATGGTCCTCTCAAGCCTGGAGCAGGTGTAAATAAAGAATTACCGCCGGTCGGCGATATCCATTTAACTGGTATCGTTAACGTCGGCGGCTTCATGGAATACTTCGTGCTGCAAAATACGAGACTAAATTTGGTAATGAAATTATCAGATATCATTGCTGGCAGCCTATACTCCGCAATTAAGGAGTGGCATTACCGTTCTGTCCTGCTTGCTGCGCAAGAGTAACGGCTTCTTTTTCTTCAGGTGATAAGGAATAGGTGGATTGTCCCGCTTCTAGAGGCTTGGCATACACATATGAGCCATCTCGGTTATAAATGCCGGTTAATACCATACCATCCTGATTGTCGTCTACAATAGCCAGGGAAAAGCTTAAATCGCTTCCTCTCTCACCAAAGGCATTATAGCGTTTGATACCTATATGTCCCTTCAAGCCAGCCAGTTTACTACGTAATGATTTCATACTTGCACGATGGGTTTCCTGCTCATCCTCAATCGTATCCATCTGTACCTTCAAATCAATCAGCAGCGTTTCCAAATTCTCGACACCGCTGCCTGCCATCATGGTTTCATACTTTCGCCGCATCTTCTTCAGCTTTGCACCCTGCACGATAATAACAATCAACAGGATGAGCAAAATAAGCACGATCCCTGCAACGATTCCGGCAAGCTGTTCCATGATTAGTCCATTCAATTCAGCCATATGCTTGCTTCTACTCCTCTACCTCAAAAATCATGTTACTGCATACTTATATTTTATACGTTTGAGAACAGCGAAACAAATAACACAAGGCTATTAGTTTATCCATCATAACCATTCTAATTCCTGCAATTCCAGACAAAGCAAAGACATATCTCACTTTCCATTTTGCTCAAGGAGACATGTCCATATTTCAACAAACTACTGTAATAGCTCCAGTAATCTTTCCAAATCCTGCTGGCTGTAATAATTCAATTCAATTTTGCCTTTATCCTTATTGTGCTTGATCTTTACAGTTGTTTTAAAGCGTTCACGCAGGGACTCTTCCATATGGTCAATATAGGGGTCCTTTTTTCGTACCTTTGTTTTGGCTTTCGCCTCACCAGGCTTATGATCCAACTGCTGTACAGCTTCCTCCAGTTCGCGAACACTCCACTGCTGTTCAATACATTGCTGTGCTAACTGTTTCACCATGTCTGGATCTTTGAGCCCAACAATAGCTCTAGCATGTCCCATAGACAATGTTCCACGTGAAACATGATCTTTAACTTCTTCAGGCAATGCGAGCAAGCGAAGGAAATTGGCAATATGAGAACGTGATTTTCCCACTTTCATGGACAACTCTTCCTGAGTTAAAGAAAACTGATCCATTAATCCCTGATAAGCTACTGCCACTTCCATTGCATTCAAATTCTCACGCTGTAAATTCTCAATCAGGGCAATCTCCATCACCTGCTGATCCGTAAAATTGCGAACAACTACAGGTATAGTCGGATTCCCACAAAATTGAGAAGCCCGAAAACGTCTTTCCCCGGCTATGATTTCATATCCTCGCAATACACTACGTGCAATAATAGGTTGGATAACACCGTGCTGACGAATGGATTCGGCTAATTCCTTAATGGACTCTTCATCAAACGTTTTTCGAGGCTGGTACGGATTCGCACGCAACTGGCTGAGCGGAATGTCAACAACCTTATCCTCTTCATTGACTGTAAGGGAGGGAATGAGTGCATCAAGTCCTTTTCCCAACCGTTTACTCATAAGATACCACTTCCTTTGCCAACTCAATATATACCTCTGCCCCACGGGAACGGGGATCATACGTAATAATGGACTGGCCATGTGATGGTGCTTCGCTGAGTCTCACATTGCGTGGAATAATCGTCTGATAAACCTTGCTTTGAAAATACTTTTTCACTTCTTCAATCACCTGAATACCCAAGTTCGTGCGGGCATCAAACATGGTTAACAACACACCTTCAATTTGCAATGAGGTGTTCAGATGTTTTTGCACTAATCGCACGGTATTCAACAATTGACTTAATCCTTCCAATGCGTAATATTCACACTGGATTGGAATAATGACTGAATCGGAAGCCGTCAATGAATTGAGCGTCAAAATACCCAGCGATGGCGGGCAATCAATTAATATATAATCATAATTATGCTTAACGAGTTGAAGCGATCTTTTTAATCTCAATTCACGAGAAATGGTCGGCACCAGTTCAATTTCCGCGCCTGCTAACTGAATGGTTGCCGGAATAATATCTAGTCCTTCAACCTGTGTACTGACAATAGCTTCGCTAGGATCAACCTCGTTAATGAGTACATCATAAATGCAATTTGCCACATCCGCCTTATTGATACCCACACCGCTGGTTGTATTACCTTGCGGGTCGATATCCACGAGCAATACCCTTTTGCCGAGGGAAGCAAGTCCGGCGCCCAAATTAACGGAAGTAGTTGTTTTGCCTACTCCGCCCTTTTGATTGGCTACGGCTATTATTTTTGACACTTCATTCACCTCATAATTTAATCGGAATCCTGCTACACTCCATGATTGCAAAATGCTCTATGGAGACGTTACTTAGTCCTTAACTTACGGATAACGGCAATTTCAGAATAGAATTGAGTATGCTGCGGTTTTATTCGGCGTTAGACAGAAAAAGCGGCAATTGCTGCCGCCTGTACGCTTCATCCCTTACTTACGTTTGGGAATTTGAATGACAATCTCATAGTGATCCTCATGATCAGATTCCTTGGTTTTGATATCCAAGCCTGAGCCAGACACCATATCAATGGATTGACGTATCGTATTCAGCGCAAGCCGGACATCCTTGGTAAAGGAAATCCGCTTCGATTTCTTATTGGTGGATACTTGTTTATAAAAGGCAACTCGTGCCTCTGTCTGCTTCACATTGAGTTCTTTGGAAATGACTTCATCTAAAACCTTGTACTGTAGTTCTTCGGTCTCTAATGACAATAATGCACGAGCATGACGCTCGGACACCTTCCGTTCCATTAGAGCCTCTTTCACTCTCTCCGGCAGATGAAGCAGCCGTATCTTGTTAGCAATAGTGGATTGGCTTTTACCAAGTCGTTGAGCGAGGCTTTCCTGGGTGAGCTGATGTAGATCAATCAGCTTTTGGTAAGCTACAGCCTCTTCAATCGCAGTTAACCCTTCCCGTTGAAGATTCTCAATCAACGCGATGGATGCAGCTTGTGAATCATTAAACTCACGAACAATGGCTGGAATAGTTTCCATACCCAGCTTGGTGACAGCTCTCCAACGACGTTCCCCTGCTATAATCTCATATTGTCCATTACGGAAACGAACGACAATCGGTTGAATTACACCATGCGTCTTAATGGTCTGGCATAGCTCATCAATCTTCTCGTCGTCAAATATGGTACGGGGCTGATAAGGACTGCTGACAATATCCCGAACTGGAATTTGTTTTATTTCGTCCCCAGTAGATCGCTCCGTCAAACCAAATAGCTTGGAAAATTGTTCTTTCATTCCGTATAATACCACCTAATTTCATAATAGCACCATACTAACAGCGCTTCGTGAAAAACAGTTCCTTACGCGGATCGTAGACCCTTTTATATGAAACAGCGCCGTAAGCGGGTACACTCCACGTACTCCCCTGACATTTGTTGTCCCACTCCCCTATATGTATATCTGAATTCATGGGTACAGGAGCAGTCAACTTACATTAAAACGATTATCTCTATTCTATCACTTTTCCAGCCATAATCCTATCGTCTCTACCAGCTTTTCGGAAGGATAAGAGAATAAATTATGCATCCTCTTTGATAACTATCAGCCATCCTCCTCCCCAAATGTAAACAAGAACGTATGTTAGCAAAGAGTCTTTTATGTAAAGAGTCTATCAGCCATAAAAAAAGTGAATGTTTCACGTGAAACATTCACTTTCTTTCAAACATTTACACTAACGGCGTCTTCAAAGGAGTACCCGGCTTACGTGGATATTTTCGTGGTGTCGCCGCTCTTTTCTCAATAATAATCATATGTCTGGCTGCATCTTCAACAGGTAGCTGGAAGGCCTGAACATGTTTGATTTTTCCCTTTAGCTCTTTCAAGCTGTAGGAAGCTTCCTTGATTTCCTCTGTAGGATCACTGCCCTTCATCGCGGCAAAGTGTCCTCCTTCACGGACAAACGGCAAACAAAATTCATTCAATACTGCGAGACGAGCAACCGCTCTGGCTGTCACTAGATCATAGCTATCGCGGTATCCTGGTTTACGTCCCAATTCCTCTGCCCTGCTATGAATCAGTTCAACATTTTCCAAACCCAACTGTTCTACCACATGTGCCAAGAATTGTATACGTTTATTCAACGAGTCTACAATAGTCAACTGAATCTGCGGAAAGCATATTTTCAAAGGAATGCCCGGAAAACCTGCACCTGATCCAATATCAGCTAGGCTTTCCACATCTTTTAACGGTACATAAAAGGCCAGGGAAAGAGAATCATAAAAATGCTTGGTGTACACTGCATCACGCTCAGTAATACCCGTCAGGTTCATTTTTTCATTCCACTCAACCAGCACACGGTAATATGTTTCAAACTGCTCTAACTGACTGTCATTAATCACAATACTATGCTCTGCCAGCCGCTGCTTAAATTGCTGTTGTATCGCGTCCATTATGATCCCCTTGCTGCCGTTACGCGGTTATAATGCTCCAGATAAACCAGCAAAATGGAAATATCCGCAGGAGTTACACCCGAAATACGGGATGCTTGGCCAATCGACATCGGACGGATCTTTTCAAGTTTTTGCTTGGCTTCAATGGCCAGTCCTTGAACTTCACTGTATACAATATCCTCTGGGAGCTTCTTCTTCTCCATCTTTTGCAGACGCTCAACATGCATCAATTGCTTTTCAATGTAGCCCGCATACTTAATTTGGATTTCCACCTGCTCCTGTTCTTCCTCAGTAAGAGCTATAGGTGAAGGTGAGATTTGTGCTACTTGCGCATAACTGATCTCTGGTCGACGCAGCACCGTTAACAAATTACTTCCATCCTGTATTGGTGCAGATCCACCTTGCTCCAGCATCTCATTTATATCAACCGGACGAACCTTCGCCAAGCGTAAACGTTCAATCTCTTGCTCTACCTTTTGCTTTTTATCCAAAAAGCGCTCGTATCGTTCATCCGTAATTAGGCCAATATCATGCCCGATCGGAGTCAATCGCAGGTCGGCGTTATCATGACGCAACAACAGACGATATTCTGCACGTGACGTCAGCAAGCGATACGGCTCATTCGTACCCTTCGTCACGAGATCGTCAATCAGAACCCCAATATAGCCTTGCGAACGGTCCAATACGACAGGCTCTTTGCCCTGCACCTTGCGAGCTGCGTTAATACCTGCCATAATCCCTTGACCTGCAGCTTCTTCGTAACCGGAGGTACCGTTAATCTGACCTGCTGTGAACAAGCCCGGGACTTTCTTCGTTTCCAAAGTAGGCCATAACTGCGTAGGTACCATTGCATCATACTCAATAGCATAGCCATTGCGCATCATCTCTACCTTTTCCATCCCCGGAATCGAACGAAGCACAGCTAATTGCACATCCTCTGGCAAGCTGGTGGACAAGCCCTGAACATAGTATTCAGATGTGTTTTTACCTTCAGGCTCCAAAAAGATTTGGTGCTTAGGCTTATCACTGAAACGTACCACCTTATCTTCAATAGATGGGCAATAACGTGGTCCCGTTCCTTCAATCAGACCAGAGAACATGGGTGCACGGTGCAAATTATCATTAATAATCTGATGCGTTTCTATTGAAGTATATGTCAGCCAGCAAGGAAGCTGTTCATTATCCGATGACTTCGTTTCATAGGAAAAGAACTTCGGTTGATCATCACCCGGTTGTATTTCCGTTTTGCTAAAATCAATCGTGTCCTTATGCACACGTGGCGGCGTTCCTGTCTTAAATCGAACTAGATCAAAACCCAGCTCTCTCAAATGCTCAGACAATCTCAACGAAGGCTGTTGATTATTTGGACCACTCTCGTACATCAGCTCGCCCATAATGATTTTTCCGCGCAGATAAGTGCCTGTGGTCAGGACAACTGCTTTACTTCGATACTCTGTGCCCGTCTTCGTAATTACACCTACGCAATGGTCGTCTTCCATAATCAGCTCTTCAACCATACCTTGGCGTAAGGTCAGATTCGGTTCCTTTTCCATCGTTTCCTTCATCGTATGCTGATAAGAGAACTTGTCTGCTTGTGCACGCAATGCATGAACCGCGGGACCTTTACCAGTATTCAACATTCTCATTTGGATAAACGTCTTATCGATATTCCGACCCATTTCGCCGCCCAGTGCATCAATTTCTCGCACCACATGCCCTTTTGCAGGACCGCCAATAGACGGGTTGCAGGGCATGAAAGCGACCATATCCAGGTTAATTGTGATCATCAACGTGCGACAGCCCATCCGTGCTGCTGCCAAGGCTGATTCTACGCCCGCATGGCCCGCGCCTACGACAATTACGTCATAGTCGCCTCCTTGGTAACCCATACCTTTCTTACCTCCTTATACATTCCGGTCTTCACGCCGAATATGCTCTTGTATATATAACGATAGTAGGCTTATATCAGCCATGCTTGAAAGTTCTATTTGCCCAGACAAAATTGTGAAAATATTTGATCTATTAGCGCATCATGCGCAGTATCGCCTACAATCTCACCCAAATGCTCCCATGCCAGCCTTACATCAATCTGGATCATGTCGATCGGAACAAATTGATCAGCGGCTTCATAGGCATCTACCAGCGATTGCCGCGCCTTCTTCAACAAAGCAATATGCCGTACGTTGCTGACATATGTCATATCCGCTGATTCCAGCTTGCCGCTAAAGAATAAATTCGATATAGCCTGCTCCAGTCGGTCCGCTCCCTCATTTTCCTTCACAGACATCGGTACGATAAGCTCTTCGGGAACATAACGCAGCAACAAATCCCGGTCTACTTGGGCCGGTAAGTCCATTTTATTCATAATGACAATCGCTTGTCTACCGCGGATTTGTTCCATTAATGCCATTTCATCCTCATGCAGTGGTTCGTTGGCGTTAATGACGATGAGCAGCAGATCCGCTTCACTAACCGCCGTTCTCGAACGTTCTACTCCGATCCGTTCCACTACATCCATCGTTTCACGAATCCCGGCTGTATCCAGCAGCTTGAGCGGAATACTATTAATCGTCACATATTCCTCAATAACGTCACGGGTTGTACCCGGAATATCGGTCACAATTGCCCGCTCGCCCTGAGCCAATGTGTTCAGCAGTGATGATTTTCCCACATTTGGTCTTCCAACAATCGCTGTGGTCAGCCCTTCACGTAAAATCTTTCCCTGCTCCGCCGTATGCAACAGCCGATCAATTTCCGTCATGACCTGACTGCTTTTATCCTTGATTAAGTCAGATGTAAAAGATTCAACATCATGCTCAGGATAATCAATGTTCACTTCAATATGAGCAAGTGTCTCCACCAAAACATGACGCAAGCGACGAATATTCTGGGACAGTTGTCCATCCACCTGCTTCAAAGCCACCGAAAAAGCTTTATCTGATTTGGAACGAATCAAGTCAATGACACCCTCCGCCTGACTCAGGTCAATACGACCATTCAAAAAAGCACGTTTCGTAAATTCACCTGGCTCAGCCAGACGTATATTTTGCAGCAATAGTAAATCCATCACCCGTTTGACGGCTACGACCCCGCCATGAGTGCTGATTTCTACGACATCTTCTGTCGTAAAAGAGCGTGGAGCCCGCATCACTGTAACTAAAACTTCCTCCACCTTTTCCTGGCTTTGAGGATCTATTATATGTCCATAATGTACCGTGTGAGTTGGAGCCTTGCTTAGAGGCGTTTTACTACGGAACAAAGCCTCCACTTCCGTGACCGCTTCTGGACCGCTGATCCGTACAACCGCAATGCCGCCCTCGCCGACAGCCGTTGCAATGGCAGCTATAGTATCGCTCAGCATAAAGTTTCTACCTCCTATCAAGTAGAAACGACATTGCCGTCCTTCATCAAGGACGGCAGCCGTTTCAGCGAGAAATATAAGAAAAAAAGCAATGGCTTCTGCATCTTGCAGAGAGCCATTGCGTCGGATTATTTTTTAGCAATGACGACGCGCCGATTGGGCTCGTCCCCCTTGCTGTATGTTCTAACCAGCGCATGCTGTTGGAGCTTGGCGTGAATCAGCTTCCGCTCCTGTGACGGCATTGGCTCCAGTACCACTTCCTTGCCATAACGAATAGCCTGGTTTGCCAACCGATCTGCCAAATCCTCCAGCGTTTTTTGCCGACGTGCACGAAATTGCTCGGCATCCAGCACAATTCGGATGAATTTGTCAGAATGACGGTTGGCAACGATATTCGTCAGGTACTGTAATGCATCCAATGTCTGTCCTCTGCGGCCGATCAACATACCGAGTGACGGACCGGAGATATCCAGTGTACTTTCATCCTTGCGGTGGCGGACATCAACTTTAACGTCCAATCCCATTCCTGCTGCTGTTTCACGGATGAAACGCACCGCCTCTTCATAAGGATCTATATGTCCCGAAGGTGCTCCCATGTTCATCTGTGCTTCCTGTGCAACAGGCCCAGTTTCTTCTGATAAAGCCAGTCCCACGCTAGAAGGTGCTTGAGCCGATACATGAGGTTCAGCCGCGTGTGTGGTTTCAGGAGACGGCTCAGAGAGCAGCGTAAGCTCCACCTTCGCCTTCTTGACCCCGAGCCACCCCAGGAATCCTTTTGACGGCTGTTCCAACACGCTTACGGTTACCCGTTCACGGCTTACTCCCAGCTGGGAGAGTCCTTGTCTTACAGCATCTTCAACGGTTTTTCCTGATGTCACGACTTTGGTCATCTCGACTTTTTAGCCCCCTTCGTGTTTTTGCCACTTTTTCTCTTACTATTGGAGGAACCTGTTTTCGCGAGACTGGCTGTTTTCACATTCGCTAGTGTTGCTTCTTTATCCTTATTCCGATAAAGGAAATAGTTTTGAATGATCGTGTAAATATTACTGTAGAACCAGTACAACGGCAAAGCGGATGGGAAGTTGTACGACATGAACAGAATCAGCACCGGATAGACGTACAGCAAAAATTGCATTGGTCCCTGCTGCGGCGTCGGATTCATTTTCATCATCATCCAGGTTTGGACAAAAGTCGTAATCGCTGCCAAAATCGGCAAGATAAACAAGTGATCCGGTTTACCTAACTGGAGCCACAAGAAGTCATGATCCCGCAATGCCGAGTTATAATAAATGGCATTATAAAGCGCGATGAAAATTGGCATCTGTACTACCAAAGGAAGACAGCCAGCCATCGGGTTGACCTTATTTTCCTGGAACAACTTCATCGTCTCTTGCTGGACTTTTTCAGGCGTATCCTTGTACTTCGCTTGAATTTCTTTTAATTGCGGCTGAATGGCCTGCATAGCTTTGGAACTACGTACTTGCTTGAGTGTAAGCGGCAAAATAATGGTTCGCACGATAATCACCAGAATCAGTACGGCCAGGCCATACTCTCCAGAGAACCATTGGGCAAATGTATCTAACGCATACGAAAACCAGTAAACGACATATCTTTGCCAAAACGATCCATTGGCCAAGTCTGCCGTCGTGTAAGAATTGTGGGCCGTCTGAGCACATCCGGACAGCACAGCAACAAGTGCCAATAAGGCAATCAGGAGGAACCATTTTCCTCGTTGAGTCTTCAAACGCGACACTTCATAACCCCTTTCTTAACCAATCCATTCCAACGTAAATCATACCATATCCTGTAGGACAAAGATACTGACTATCGGCGTGAAGACTTGAGCAGCGAGGCTTTGCGTAGAACGTGCAGCACGCTTTTCTCCAGCTCTTGATACGACATTGTAACCGCACCCTTACGAACGATAAAAATCAGGTCAATCTGCTCCACCAATTCATGCTCATGATGGCGCACAATTTCCTTAACGATTCTGCGCATCCGGTTGCGAACTACTGCGTTGCCGATCTTCTTGCTGGCCGAAATTCCGACGCGGAACTGCTCTACCTCTCTGCGGCGGAACCAGTACACCACAAACTGATGGTTGGCAAAAGATTTGCCATGGCGGTATACGCGCCCAAAGTCCGCCCGGTTTCGTAGACGCAATTTTTTTTGCACGGCGCTTCTCCTTGCTCATCTCTTTTACACATGTCGGTAAGCTAACCTTTACCTTTTATATAGTAAGAAGTATGGACAACATTCCAACATGGTAATCTCGCTTATTTTATATCCATTTTCAAAAGCTTCATCTAATATAGGACAGGATGCTGGACTTCTCCCTCTTCTTTCACTACATTTTTTACAACAATAAAAGAAGGAATCCGATCCCTGAATACCTCAATTATGAAAAAAAAAGACCACCGTAGTGGTCTTTATGCACGCATTACGCACTCAATACTTTTCTACCTTTTTGGCGACGAGCTGCCAAAACTTTACGGCCATTCTTCGTGCTCATTCTTTTACGGAAGCCGTGAACTTTTTTACGTTTGCTGACATTCGGTCTGAAAGTCGGTCTCATTGTGCTGCACCTCCTTACAAGGAATACGTTTTATATGGAATATACCTAACGTAGCAATCTCCACAAAAAACACCTTTGTACATTTAACCACAAATAGCGGCCAAAGTCAATGTACTTGTGAATCCTCTCCCTCTTTTTCGCATTCAGGAAGCCTCCTCCCCTTCCTCCCGCTCACACTTTACTCTTTTATCCCCTTACTTCATAAAACTTCTTTCACCTCTCCCTCCATCATCAGCATTCTATTTGTAGTTTTCGCTCCTCCAAAAAACGGTTTTTTACATTTATTCATTCTGTAACTTGAATCCATCCTATTTTCAGATCGACGTTATCAGGTTCGTTCAAAAATAATGTCGGAAACGTTACCGGAAATTTTCAACAGAAAAATAAGCCTCTGTGACCAAAAGGCAACGGCTGTTATACACAGATCCACAAAAAGAACTGAATTGTGATTTAAATGGTCATAACCTGTGCATAACATTTTAGAGTAAAAAAGAGTTATTGTCGAAAACTGAACAAATTATAAACAATATCTTGTGTTGTGAATAAAAATTGTACACAACAGATTGAATTTGTGGATAAATAACCACCAGTCATTGAAATACAAGGCTTCTTTTGCTATGATGATATTACTTTTGAATGTGAATATGTTGTTTTACCCTCCATATTATCAACACCCTGTGGATAAAGTTGTGAACAAGTTCAATTTATCCATCTTTTTATTTTTGTGCGGATTCGGGATTCTGGGGATATATTCTACATTTTTCATTTGATTTCGACATATTGCAGTCCCGTTTTGGCCTGCGGGATCAAGAGAACGGATCGTGCCGCACATTCCCTCCTGAGAAATATCGCCTTTCTTCTGCTGATCAGCAGCGGAATTTCCATTAGCTATTTTTCAGGGTCATTTTGTGCTGCGTTCTCTCACCACACTGCCGCATGATTTAGGCGGCGGTATGTCTTTTTATGGCCTTCAACAACATTTTTGGGATTTAGGCGTTTTGCCGAAGCGCCGAGAGCAGCTCTCTGCAGCTTAATTCGGTAAAATGTCAGGATTTAAAAGGAGTGACGTCTGTGGACAGCCATACCTCTGAACTATGGCAGCAAATTCTATCCATCATACAAACCAAGCTGAGTAAGCCGAGTTACGACACTTGGTTTAAGGCTACCAAGGCAGCGAAACTAAATGACCACTCCATTGTGATTTCTGCACCGACAACTTTTGCCGTGGAATGGCTTGAAAGCCGCTATACCAAGCTAGTCGGAGCAACGGTTTATGAAATTTTGGGCAAACAACTAGAGGTCAAGTTCGTTATTGAAGAGAACAAGCCCGCCGAGGTCGACCTTCAGCAACAACCTCAGCAGCAGCCGGTCGTTCATGAAGAAGCTGTGTCCCATATGCTGAATCCCAAATATACATTCGATACATTCGTCATCGGATCGGGGAACCGTTTTGCCCATGCGGCATCGCTGGCCGTCGCCGAGGCGCCGGCAAAAGCTTACAATCCGCTGTTTTTATACGGTGGTGTGGGGCTGGGGAAAACGCATCTGATGCACGCTATCGGACACTATATTTTGGAGCACAATCCGACCAGCAAGGTCGTTTATTTATCGTCGGAGAAGTTTACGAATGAATTCATTAATGCCATTCGGGACAACCGCGGGGAAAGTTTCCGGAATAAATATCGCAACATTGATATTTTGCTCATTGATGATATTCAATTCATTGCGGGCAAGGAATCGACGCAGGAGGAATTTTTCCACACGTTCAACGCCCTTCATGAGGAACGCAAGCAGATTATAATCTCAAGCGATCGGCCGCCTAAAGAAATTCCAACGCTGGAAGAACGGCTGCGCTCTCGCTTTGAGTGGGGACTTATTACGGATATTCAACCGCCGGATCTGGAGACGAGAATTGCTATTCTTCGGAAAAAGGCGCGGGCGGAGAACCTGGATATTCCTAATGAGGCCATGATGTATATCGCTAATCAAATTGATACAAACATCCGTGAGCTGGAAGGGGCGCTTATTCGCGTTGTCGCTTATTCCTCCTTAACCAATCAGGATGTCACAAGTCATCTCGCGGCTGAGGCGTTGAAAGATATTATCCCGTCCAGTCGTCCAAAAATGATCACGATTCAGGATATACAGCATCAAGTCGGGGAATTTTACAATCTACGGCTGGAGGATTTTAAAGCGCGTAAGCGGACGAAGGCTGTAGCTTTTCCACGACAGATTGCCATGTACCTGTCTCGTGAGCTAACCGACTATTCTTTGCCAAAAATCGGCGAAGCCTTCGGTGGGCGTGATCATACGACTGTCATTCATGCGCACGAAAAAATCTCCAAATCCATTCAAGTGGATCAGGATCTGTTTAAAGTTATCAACAGCCTAATAGAAAAAATCAAAAATCCAACCTGAATAAGTTCAGAGCCTATACACAATTTATACACATGTGGATAGGCTTGATTTTATTAGGGTTACAGTGACTTATCCACATATTCAGTGCGCCTATTACTATTACTAATATATTTTAAAGATATACATCACCTAAATAAGGCCCGCGTCAACGCGTGCTTGAAGGATTAAAACCCGTAGGAGGAACTTATGAAGATCAGCATTCTGAAAAACGTTTTGAACGAGGCTATACAACATGTATCCAAAGCGATATCAAGTCGGACTACGATTCCAATTCTGAGTGGTATTAAGTTGGATGTGAATCACCAGGGAGTAACGCTGACCGCCAGCGATACAGACATCTCCATTCAATCCTTTATTCCGATGGAGGATGGTGACCAAACTGTTGTTCAGGTCGAACAACCCGGCAGTGTTGTGCTGCCTGCCAAATTCTTTGTCGAAATTATCAAAAAGTTGCCGTCGCAGGAGATCCATATGGAGGTAAAAGACCAATTCCAAACCTTTATCTCGTCCGGCGCAACTGAAATTCAGATTGTTGGCTTGGACCCTGAAGAATTCCCGGTGCTTCCCAACATTGAAGAAAATCAAGTCATCTCTGTACCAGGAGATTTACTTAAAAATATGATTAAACAGACGGTATTCTCCATCTCCACCCACGAAACGACACCGATTTTAACTGGCGTGTTGTGGAATCTGGCTGAGGGTGAATTGAAGTTTGTGGCAACGGACCGCCACCGCCTTGCCACCCGTAGCGCTCATTTGGAGACGTCTGAAGGCTTGCGTTTTAGCAATGTTGTCATTGCGGGCAAAACGCTGAATGAGCTGAGCAGAATTATTCCAGATCAAAATATGCTTGTGGATATCGTAGTAGCGGACAATCAGGTATTATTCAAAGTAGATCGGGTGCTATTTTATTCCCGCATCTTGGACGGCACCTATCCTGATACTTCTAGAATTATTCCGACCTCCTACAAAACAGAACTGATTGTGGATACAAAAAGTTTAAGTGAGTCAATTGACCGTGCTTATTTGCTGTCCCGTGAGGAAAAAACGAATATTGTAAAAATGCAGTCGCTGGAAAATGGCGGTTTGGAGATTTCCTCTAGTTCCTCTGAGCTTGGCAAAGTGCGTGAGGAAGTAACTGTGTCCAAATTTGAGGGAGAGCCGCTCAAAATTTCGTTCAACTCTAAATACATGCTCGACGTGCTGAAGGTGATTGACAGCGAGCAGCTGACGATTGCTTTTACCGGCATTATGAGCCCCATTATTTTAAAACCGGCTGATTCCAGCAATGCGCTGTATATCATCCTGCCATATCGCACAACCAACTGACGTTTAGCGTTAACCCACCCGAGGACAAGCGAAAGGATGAACAAGCCTTGAAACAGATATCTATACAAACCGAATACATTAAGCTCGATCAATTTTTAAAATTAGCCGATTGTGTATCCACAGGAGGCATGGCTAAAGCCCTGCTGCAAGAGGGACAAGTCCGTGTGAATGGTGAACCGGAAGAACGTCGTGGAAGAAAACTGTACCCGGGTGATACCGTAGAAGTAGAGGACAACGGAAGTTTCGAAGTTACAGCAGGAGCATGATCGCCTGGGTGGCAAGGACTCCTTTTAGGTACGGAGTAACAAGGGGGACCCTATGTGTTTGTGAACAACATTGTTTTGCAGCAGTACCGGAACTATGAACAGCTGGAGCTGAATGAATTTGGGCCCGTTAATTTGCTGATCGGACAAAATGCGCAGGGCAAAACGAATCTGGTAGAGGCGATTTTTGTACTGGCTTTAACCAAAAGTCATCGAACGTCCCGCGACAAGGAGTTAATCTCTTTCGGGGCTACTTCCACTCACCTAGCTGCGGATGTGGATAAAAAATACGGGAAAATCAGACTGGATCTCGCGTTATCCACACAAGGCAAAAAAGCAAAGATCAACGGACTGGAGCAGCGAAAACTGAGCGATTTTATCGGTTCGTTAAATGTGGTCATGTTTGCACCTGAGGATCTGGAAATTGTGAAAGGGACACCGGGGGTTCGCCGCCGGTTTCTTGACATGGAAATCGGACAGGTTGCGCCAGGATATCTGTATCATTTGCAGCAATATCAGAAAGTATTGGTTCAGCGAAACAACTTGCTCAAGCAAGCTTGGGGTAAGGATATGGCGTCAGTGCAGCTGATGCTGGAGGTATGGAATGAGCAACTTGTTGAGCATGGTGTTAAAATTGTTAAAAAGCGGAAACAATTTATAACAAAGCTACAAAAGTGGGCTCAGGCCATTCATGAAGGGATCGCAGGTGGGACTGAAGAGTTAAAATTAACCTATGTTCCCTCCTTCAGTGAGCCAGAGGAAGAAGATGAAGCTGTCTTATTGGAGCGATTTATGATAAAGTTATCCCAAATGAGGGAACAGGAAATCCGCCGTGGCATGACTTTGGCGGGACCCCATCGTGACGATTTGGCCTTTGCCATTAACGGCAGAGAAGTGCATACGTATGGCTCTCAGGGGCAGCAGCGGACGACGGCCCTGTCCTTGAAGTTGGCCGAAATAGAGTTAATTCATGAGGAAATTGGTGAATATCCTGTCTTGCTGCTGGATGATGTTTTGTCCGAGCTGGACCCCTATCGTCAGACCCAGCTGATCGAGACTTTCCAAAGCAAGGTACAGACCTTTATCACGGCAACCGGGGTTGAGACTTTGAACGCAGAACGACTCAAGGATGCCAATATTTATCACGTCCACGACGGGCATGTGGAACACTAAGGAGTGAGTGACCGCTATGTATATTCATCTGGGTGGAGAAAAAATCATCCGCTCGTCAGAGCTTGTGGCTATTTTCGATATCTCGATTGAAAAATCCTCTAAAATCTCCAAGCAATACGTGAACCACGCCCAACAGCAAAAGCATGTCGAGATGATTGGCGAAGAGGAAGCCAAGTCCATCGTAGTGACTCAGAATACGGTGTATTATTCCCCCATCTCCTCAACAACACTCAAAAAGCGGGCAAACCAGTTTGTTGCCAATGCTTAACCATAGAATCTATAGAAGTAGGTGAAAGGCATGTCTATGAATCAACCGTCTTATGATGCGGGCGAGATTCAGGTCCTCGAGGGCCTGGAAGCGGTTCGGAAACGTCCCGGGATGTATATTGGCTCCACGAGCGCCAAAGGTCTCCATCATCTGGTCTGGGAAGTTGTGGACAACAGCATTGACGAAGCGCTGGCGGGTTATTGTGACAGCATTCAAGTTGTGGTTCACGAAGATAACAGCGTTACCGTTACAGATAACGGACGCGGTATTCCGGTAAGCGAACACGCCAAAATGAAAAAATCTGCGCTGGAAGTCGTTATGACTGTACTTCACGCAGGTGGTAAATTCGGAGGCGGAGGGTACAAGGTATCCGGTGGTCTGCACGGGGTTGGTGTATCGGTAGTGAACGCTCTCTCCAGCAAAATGATCGTTCATGTTAAACGGGACGGACATCTGTATGAGCAGGAATATCACCGTGGTGCTCCGCAGTATGATGTCAGAGTCATCGGTGATACAGACGAGACGGGTACCCAAACGACCTTCTATCCGGACGATCAAATCTTTACAGAAACGACCGTATATGATTATGATACGCTCCAAACGCGGATTCGTGAGTTGGCTTTCCTGAACAAAGGCATTGCAATCAGCTTGACTGATGAACGGACGGGAGCCAGCGATACATTCCATTACGAGGGCGGAATCAGTGAATATGTGCAATTCTTGAATCAAAAAAGAGAAGCGTTACATGAACAGCCGATTTATGTCGAAGGCTCGCGTGATATGATTCAAGTCGAAGTTGCTTTGCAATATAACGACAGCTATACCGAGAATATTTATTCTTTTGCTAACAACATCAATACCCATGAGGGCGGAACTCACGAATCAGGCTTCAAGAGTGCATTAACCCGGATTATTAACGATTATGCACGTAAAAATGGCTTGATTAAGGACAACAATGCCAACTTGACCGGTGATGATGTGCGTGAAGGATTGACGGCGATTATCTCCGTCAAAATTCCAGAACCACAGTTTGAGGGTCAGACCAAGACAAAGCTGGGGAACAGTGAGGTGCGAGGGATTGTCGAATCCCTATTCGCAGAGAAACTCCAGGAATTCCTAGAGGAAAATCCGTCTGTTTCCCGCCGTGTGGTTGATAAATCATTACAAGCAGCACGTGCCCGGGAAGCAGCGCGTAAAGCGCGTGAGCTTACACGTCGTAAAAGTGCGCTGGAAATCAGTTCGCTCCCAGGCAAGCTGGCAGATTGCTCCTCTAAGGATGCTTCGATTAGTGAACTGTACATCGTCGAAGGTGACTCAGCAGGGGGTTCGGCCAAGCAGGGTCGTGATCGTCACTTTCAAGCTATTTTGCCGATTCGCGGTAAAATCCTGAATGTCGAAAAGGCACGCTTGGACCGTATTTTGTCCAGTGATGAAATCCGGTCGATGGTAACAGCAATGGGCACAGGGATCGGAGACGACTTTGACATCGCCAAAGCCCGTTATCACAAGGTCATTATCATGACAGATGCGGATGTCGATGGTGCCCATATTCGTACGTTGTTGCTGACGTTCTTCTATCGGTACATGCGTAAAATCATTGATGCAGGCTATATTTATATTGCTCAGCCACCACTATTCAAAGTAGAGCGTAACAAAGTTGTACGTTATGCGAACTCCGAGGCGGAACGTGATGAGATCATCAGGGAATTTGGAGAAAACGCGAAGTACAATGTACAGCGCTATAAAGGTTTGGGTGAGATGAATGCGACCCAACTTTGGGAAACTACGATGGACCCTGAGAGTCGTACCATGCTTCAGGTAACTGTCAGTGACGCGATGCTGGCTGATACACTGTTCAATACCTTGATGGGTGATAATGTAGAACCTCGTCGTGACTTTATCCAAGAACATGCGAAGTACGTGAAAAATCTCGATTTTTAATGTGTGATGTTCTTTCCTAGTGGCTGTATTACGTGCTCATTAGGTAGTATTTTGTAGGAGTTCACAAGGGGCGCCCAAAGGGGCGTCCCTTTTCTTGTCATTAACCAGCCCGGGTGTATTTGAATATTTAATCTCATTGTTTTAGGCTTTTTTCTTAGAGCGTACGGCTTTACCCGTGGATGGAGAGTACCGTCCGTAGCCTACTGCATATCTGAATATTTTATGATAGAGGCTTTTGTTTGGAAGGGAAGAGAACACCTTGATTGCTGGTCTCGTGTTAACCTCCAGAATCCACGGATAATTTTGCTGATCCAGTCCCACATCTAATCCTATTTCCCTTAAACGTGGGTATCTTTTTTGCAACTGCCAGGCTACCCGTTCGCCCATTTTTGATAATTTTTGCTCCAGTCGTACAGATTCCTTTACATCCATGTATGGAGCGACCAGCTCATTGAAAAAGCGCGTTGTCCCACCGCTGTGATGATTGGTGACGACTTTGTCAGGAGCAGCTACGCGTCCTACAATAAGCGTTGTTTCCCATTGGTGTCTTAAGTTCATCTGGGTTAATACCCTCAGATCGAAAGGGCGTGCTTCATGCTGAAGAAGTGGAATTCCACGCTGGATCAGATATGGACGTTTTCGTATGCGGGAAGAAACCACTCTATGCAGATCTTCTAGACTTTCGAAGGTGAAGGTATCTACTTCATAGCGAAGCACATACCAAGTTCTCTCTTCGATGATTCCTTCTTCTGTCGGCGGAAGCGGTTCTGTCAGCCTCTCTGCCCGCATAACCCCTTTTCCATAAGTACCGTTATCAGGCTTAATATAGACAGTACCATACACGGCCAACATTTCGTTCAAGTGATCAAATGTGTACAACCGTGTTTCCGGTACATAAGCGGCCAATGTCGGATTGGGGAGAATGGCATTTGTTTTGTTCCACTTACTGGATACTCGCTGAATAGACAAGTAATCTCATCCCTTTCTTTTCGAAATATGAGTCATGTACTTGGAATCCGCAACACTTTGACAAAACAAGGGAAACTAAAGGACAAGTGCGTAAAACAATGATATAATAGAGAAATACGGCGTTTTTCGGAATTTTGCTAAGTGAACCCTGACCGTATACGTATTGTATGTGGAAAAGGCCCTTAGGGTGGGGGCTAATCCCCAGCTCTGGGGAATTTGTTATAATCAGGGCTTGTGAGTTGTACAAGAGAATAGCGATCTGCTACAGGCAGAGAGAGAATGACGAGGGATTTACGCTGTAAAGAGGACAGATGTGTTTAATTGTGCTCTTTTTGTGAAAGTAATATAATTATACAGATGAGGATTTCAGCCAAAATCCTGCGCAGAGAGCGGAGTGTATAGGCAGTATCTTGTTAGGCTTTTCACATAGAGAGCATTGTATTGAAGGATAAGAAGGAGGACCAGCATGGCGGATCAAAATAACTCGCAAATCATCAATAGGGATATCGGAGTGGAAATGCGCGAATCCTTTATGGATTATGCCATGAGTATTATTGTTAGCCGTGCCTTGCCTGATGTGCGGGACGGACTGAAGCCGGTACACCGTCGTATTTTGTACGCGATGTCCGAGCTGGGCATGTCGCCAGATAAGCCTTACAAAAAATCGGCAAGAATCGTCGGCGAAGTTATCGGTAAATATCACCCTCATGGTGATACGGCTGTATATGATACGATGGTGCGGATGGCGCAGGATTTTTCTTTGCGTTATATGTTGGTGGATGGACACGGTAACTTTGGCTCCGTGGATGGAGATATGGCGGCTGCGATGCGTTACACCGAAGCACGGTTGTCCAAGATTGCCATGGAAATGCTACGTGATTTGAACAAAGAGACCGTTGATTTTATGCCGAACTACGATGGTGAAGAGAGCGAGCCCGTCGTATTACCTGCACGTTATCCTAACTTGCTGGTGAATGGTGTCGGCGGAATTGCAGTCGGAATGGCTACCAATATTCCTCCGCATAACTTGGGAGAGGTTATCGATGGTGTACAAGCATTGATCGAAAACCCCGACATTACGCCGATGGAACTTATGGATTATATTCAAGGGCCCGATTTCCCGACAGCAGGTTATATTTTAGGACGCTCTGGTATCCGTCAGGCGTACCAGACTGGCCGCGGATCTGTGACCATGCGTGCGAAGACCACCATAGAAGAGATTGGCAATAAAGCACGGATTATCGTGCATGAGTTGCCTTACCAAGTGAATAAGGCTCGTCTGGTTGAGAAAATTGCCGAATTAGTACGTGACAAACGTATTGAAGGCATTACGGATCTTCGGGATGAATCGGACCGTACAGGTATGCGTGTCGTTATCGAGTTGCGTAGGGACGTGAACCCGAACGTCGTTCTGAATAATTTGTTTAAACATACGGCTATGCAGTCGAATTTCGGTATTAATATGCTTGCCATTGTAAACAACGAACCGAAGATTTTGAACCTGAAGGATGTCTTGTATCATTATCTCAAACATCAGGTCGAGGTTATTCGTCGCCGGACAGAATTTGATCTGAAAAAAGCCGAAGCCAGAGCACACATTCTGGAAGGCTTGCGCATTGCCCTTGACCATCTGGACGAAGTTATTGCTTTGATTCGTTCTTCCCAAACTGCAGAAGCAGCTCGTGAAGGACTGATTGAGCGTTTCTCGCTCACTCTTGAGCAGTCTCAGGCTATTCTCGATATGCGTCTGCAACGCTTAACCGGTTTGGAACGTGAGAAGATCGAGAACGAATATAACGAGCTAATACAAAAGATTGCGGAATACCGTGAGATTTTGGCGAACGAGCATCTGGTACTCAACATCATTAGCGAAGAGCTGAATGAACTTAAGGAACGCTTCGCTGATGACCGTCGCACTGAAATTACAGTGGGTGAAGAGAGTATTCTGGATGAGGATCTCATTCCGCGTGAAGATGTTATTATTACTGTAACCCATACGGGATATATCAAACGCCTTCCTGTTACTACCTATCGCAGTCAAAAACGCGGTGGTCGTGGTGTAGTGGGTATGGATACCAAAGATGAGGATTTCGTAGAGCATCTGTTCATTACGAATTCACATCATCATTTGTTATTCTTTACCGACAAGGGCAAGGTATATCGGATTAAGGCCTATGAGATTCCTGACCTTAGCCGGACAGCCCGGGGAACACCGATTATTAACCTGATTCAGATTGAACAGGGTGAGTCGATCAATGCGGTAATTCCAATCGAGGAATTTGTGGAGGATAGCTATCTATTCTTTGCGACCCAGCATGGAATCATAAAGAAGACACCACTTGACGACTATGCAAATATCCGCAAAGGTGGCTTGATTGCCATTAACTTGCGTGAAGATGACGCCCTGATCGAAGTGAAGCTGACGGACGGACAACAGGAAATGATTATTGGTACAGCACAAGGCATGTCTATCCGTTTCCCTGAAAGTGATGTACGGTCTATGGGCCGTAGCGCTACAGGGGTTAAAGGGATCAACCTTGATGAGAGTGATGCTGTAATTGGTATGGACATCGTAGATACCAGCCTGGATATCCTGATTGTAACGGCCAAAGGTTATGGCAAGCGTACCCCTGTTGTGGATTATCGTATCCAAAGCCGTGGAGGTAAGGGGATCAAGACGATTAATGTTACGGATAAAAATGGTCCGGTTGTCGGTCTCAAGGTTGTAAAAACCGAAGAGGATCTGATGATCATTACAGCTAGTGGCACCTTGATTCGGACTAGCATGGGGGAAATCTCCACGATGGGTCGGAATACACAAGGGGTAAGGCTGATTAATATTCGCGATGATGATTCGGTTGCAACTGTTTGTCGAGCGAACAAGAATGAGGAGCAGGATGAACTGCTTGAAGAATTATTAGAGGGTGGGGAAGCTGGAGAGGGCTCATCTCTATCATTTGTTGAACCAACTCTCGAAACGAATACAGAAGGTGCGGAAGGTAACGACCCAGAATCTTCTGAGGGCGAATAAGAGCCTGAATATGGAAACAACAGTAGTTATTAAATTTCAGATGGAACAGACTCTCTGACTATTTGGTCGGGGAGTCTTTTTCTTTTTCTGGCTAACGAATTCAGACAAGTATGCTTTAAATGGCATAAAATGAATGTACAGGATCATTCCCAAGTAATATAATGACATCATAACTGGCAGCTGGAGCAGCTGTTGTGAGAACAGAGAGGTTGACCATGACAACTGTACCCGTATCCGAATTAAAAGCAGGACTTAGATTGCAAAGCGATGTATTTACAGAAATGGGCAGCTTGCTGCTACCGAAAGGGCGCATTCTGCTACCGCGTGACTTGGAGATTTTACAGGCGTTCCTGATCCAGCAAGTTGAGGTAGGGACGGATGATCTTACAAAATCCAGTAGCGAGTCTACGACTGTTCGATCTGGAACATCTGAATCGCAAGGACCTTCGTTAGATGGACGAGATGAATCTGAACAATTTCAGGATGAGTATGACAAAATGGTGATGCTCGTTAAGAATGCATTTCAATCGGTGCTCGTCTCTAATTTATCTATATATGAACTGCGAGGACAATTGGAGTCCTTACTGGTGCACATTCAGCGCTATAATGTAATGACCTATACTCCGCCCGCCATGATCGAAGTGGACTATATTTTTCACAACGCCGTGCTAACCTCCCTTACTTCCTATTCCATTGCACAATGGATCGGATTACCTCAAAAGGATTGGATGCAAGTGGCTTTTGCTGGATTGCTTCATGACATAGGGAACGCTAAAATGGACCCGGTCATTCTGTATAAGCCCTCCAAACTAACGTGGGAAGAGCAAGAAGAAATACGTCGCCATACATCACTAGGATACCAGTTGCTTAAAAATGTGAAAGCTATTAACGAAGGTGTGCGTTTGGCAGCTCTTCAGCATCATGAGAAAGTGGACGGTACTGGATATCCACTGCGTCTTAAAGGGGAACAAATCCACATCTACGCTAAAATCGTTGGAGTGGCTGATGTATTCCATGCTATGACTCTAGAGAAAACATACCGACCTGCCCAATCACCGTATCTGGTTCTAGAGCAAATCAAGTCAGAATCATTTGGAAAGCTGGACCCAAGTGTCGTACAAGTTTTTATTCATAAGTTAACCCAATTCAATAATGGAACCAAGGTGCGCCTCAATGATAACCGTACAGGGGAAATTATTTTCGCTGATCGAGATCATCCGACTCGGCCGTTGATTCAAGTAGATGGGGAAATCATTAACTTAATGCTGCAAAGAGAGCTTTATATCGAGTGTATTGTTACTTAACTAAGTATTTTTAAAATAACAGTTGCACAATATAAAGAAAGTATGATATATTATTTCTTGTCGCTTCAAGTGTTATCAAGAAGAGCGAAAAACACTTTTGAAAAAAGTGTTGACATAACTCTAGGAAATATGATACACTATAAAAGTTGCTGAGGGGTTGAAAGAAACGCCGATGCGGACATTGAATGTTTGATCTTTGAAAACTGAACAACGAGTGAGTAAAACGATTTTGTTCGCAAAATCAAACAAGAGATATTTTATCTCGTCAGTTTCAAAATGAGCTCATCGCTCTTTCTATAAACCAACTTCGGTTGGTCTTTAATGGAGAGTTTGATCCTGGCTCAGGACGAACGCTGGCGGC
>NZ_JANAVE010000030.1:0-544 GCF_024213315.1 Paenibacillus sp. A3M_27_13 | reverse complement strand
CAGGAAACGATTCTCCATAGAAAGGAGGTGATCCAGCCGCACCTTCCGATACGGCTACCTTGTTACGACTTCACCCCAATCATCTACCCCACCTTCGGCGGCTGGCTCCCTTGCGGGTTACCCCACCGACTTCGGGTGTTGTAAACTCTCGTGGTGTGACGGGCGGTGTGTACAAGACCCGGGAACGTATTCACCGCGGCATGCTGATCCGCGATTACTAGCAATTCCGACTTCATGTAGGCGAGTTGCAGCCTACAATCCGAACTGAGACCGGCTTTTCTAGGATTGGCTCCACCTCGCGATTTCGCTTCCCGTTGTACCGGCCATTGTAGTACGTGTGTAGCCCAGGTCATAAGGGGCATGATGATTTGACGTCATCCCCACCTTCCTCCGGTTTGTCACCGGCAGTCTGCTTAGAGTGCCCAGCTTGACCTGCTGGCAACTAAGCATAAGGGTTGCGCTCGTTGCGGGACTTAACCCAACATCTCACGACACGAGCTGACGACAACCATGCACCACCTGTCTCCTCTGTCCCGAAGGAAAG